>CAYGGY010000001.1:0-204307 GCA_964349405.1 uncultured Ohtaekwangia sp.
ATAGTTGAATGATTTATTATAATATTATCCTGATAAAATTTTTGAGGAAAATGAAAAACATGTTAATTACTATAGATTTTTCACAACATTCATTGAGTGCTGCACGCACAGGTTGCTTTATAGCAAAAAAGTGTGACGCAACTATTCACCTTATTCATGTTGTAAAAGCACCTGAAGATTGGGAGATTTTATCGGAAGCGCAACAAAGCCGAAACACGGAAATCAAAAACAAAATAACGGAGGCGGAATCGGAGGCTAATGAATTTTCAAAACTCCCGATATTCGAAAATCTTACCGTAATACCCAGGGTATTTGGTGGTGTGCCCTTTAAGGCCATATTGAATTACGCATCAACCTACAAAATTGATTGGATCGTAATTGGTGCGCATGGCATAAGCGAATCCACGCAACTTTTCATTGGTTCTACCGCTCAAAAAGTGATCAGAGATGCCAGTTGCCCTGTTTTATCCGTCAAGAAGAACTTCAAACCGGACTCGTTAA
This sequence comes from uncultured Ohtaekwangia sp., assembly GCA_964349405.1. GTDB lineage: Bacteria > Bacteroidota > Bacteroidia > Cytophagales > Cyclobacteriaceae > ELB16-189. The sequence goes on from CAYGGY010000001.1 coordinate 502, forward strand.
ATCGGATACTTTATGCTTCTGATTTTGCTGAAAATGAAGTAAAAAAGTCAATGAAGGCCGTGCTCGATTTTACCGAATGTATTCATGCCCGATTGGACTTTGCGTTCATAAATACCCCGGCAGAATTTACGGATAGTTTTACCATCGAAAAAAGAATCGAAAATTTTCAAGGAATCATCAACCCCAAAAAACACAAGCTTTTTATTTACAACGACTTTTATAAAGATCAGGGAATTCTCAACCTTTCAAAAAAAATAAAAACAAACATACTCGCGCTTGCCACGCACAATAGAAAAAACAAAAAGAATTATCAGATAGGAATTACTGAAACAATGCTCTTCAAAACAGATATGCCCGTTTTGAGTTTGGTGATGTAAACGTTGGTTACATATTCAACCAATAGGTCAACTTTACCACCAACGCCCTGTTTTTAGGTGCTAAATTTGAATAGGCCTGGTTGTCATCAAACGAATAAAAATAATTATCTGTATACACAATAAATAAGTCAGATACGGGTTTAAATCTCCACTGGAAACGAGAATTGATATTGATGTTTTTATACTGACTGTTGTATTGAAAATAGGAAGTAAAAAAAACGGATCGGGTAAGCGTTAAATCCAACCGTGGCCCTACTAAATAAATATTGGCACTATTGTAAGGCTCAGGAAGTTTGATATTGTTTACACTCATATCAAGTGAAAAAATCCCATACGGCTGAAAGCGATAATTTAATGTGCCAGTTATTGCTTTTCGGGTTCCATTGTAATACGTTCCTGCCAACGTTACTAATGCCATCGTAAAAGACTTGCGAGGATTAGAAGTAACCGATAAAGACCATACTGAATAATTATAATCACTACCTGCGCTTAGTTTAACCTCCTTGTCTTCCGGTGGCGCATTAGTCGGGTCAAAATCACGAAACAAAAATGTATAGGTATTCTTAAAGGTAAGCAGAAGAATTGCTTGATTTTGAAAGGTTACAGTATATCCGCTCGTTAGGTCGTGATCTGTGTAACCATAAACATCGTCCCAAATAAAAGACACATCCGCCATGGGGCCATGATTATTTATTAATGTGGATTGTGGATAAAAGAAGTAGCTACCCGAGGGTGAAATTCTTTTGTATCCATTTCGTGGCACATACCCATCTGCTGGATTGAACCCACCACCAATGATCTGATGATACCAGTTCATGCGCAGATTGCGGGTACTGTAAACCATACTATAGCCGTGCGCAAACTCCTTCCCTGTCTTTTCAGTAGTAAACTGTTTGTGCAAGAAAACATTACCTGTCCATTTGTTGTTGAGAAAATTATAATTGTAATCCAAGCCGGCTATCCGATTATAATCATAACCCTTAAGTTTAAAATCCAGTGTGTCATTGTTGAAAAACTGTCGGTTAACAAAGATTGCACGAATATTGGAATTGGTGCCTACTCTTCGCTGAACGGTGCCCACCATGTGATTGTACGAGGGAATATTTGACTTATCAATCGCAGCAGTTTGCATATTCAACACACCCAACCGCCAATACTTGTTTAAATTTCCACTCAACCGTGCGCCAAATGAAATTTTATTCTGAACATTTTGACCTGTAGCTGGATCACGCGTCACTCCAATTCTCCTCGAAAAAAATGGTCGTGAATAAATGTGACCGAAGGAGGAAAATAAATCAGCATTTTCAAGAAAAAACTGTCTGCGTTCTGGGAAAAACAATTCAAACCGATCGAGATTGGTGACTTGTTTGTCCACTTCTACCTGTGAAAAATCAGGGTTAACCGTGAGATCAAGATTTAACGAAGGAGTGATGGCTACTTTCGCATCACCTCCAAAAGAGGCATTTTGTTTTTGTGGTAGCCCATTTTGAAAATCTTTAGATACACGACCAGCCATATACGGAATTATGGATACGTTGGCTCCAGGTTTAACCAACTCTTCATCCCAAATTATTTCTCCTGTAAAGTTTAGATTTCCTGGCTGAAAAAAACGTGGAGTCAGTGGCCAGATTACACGTTCGTTCTCCTTACTGTCCTGTCGATATAATTTGATGTTCCATCTTTTACTTCCCGCTTTGAACCGAAGTGTTTTAAATGGGATGGCAAACTCGGCTGTCCAATATCCGTCACCCATCACCGTTTCAGAATACCATTTATTATCCCACGACAAGTCCAAATCATCACTCACCATATACCCATTAGAAATGAGTCCTTCCCTTTGCACTCCAAAAGGACTTACTCCAAAGAAAAAACCATTTGTTACATCTTGAAAGGGATCCAAAATTACCGATACGCCATCCATACCAGGCCCACGAAAGTCCCTCCTCAAGGATGAAACTACATACCCACCTTTAACATTGTCATAGGCAATTGCACTAACATATAAGAAATCATCATCATAGGTAGCTCGAAATTCTGTACGGGTCTTGGATCGTGAGGTGTCGCTGGGGAATTGTTGCCAAAGTTCATCAACAACCTCTGCTTCCTTCCATGCGGTTTCATCAATCACACCATCAATTCGAACGGGACCCGTGGCGCGTTTGATATGAAATGCAGGCCGGGTTTTCTGCCCCAATGCCAAACCCATCGAAATAAGGATAAAAAAGACTGTGCCTACTATTTTCATTATAAACAAGCCGCGTAAATACATAAAAATCCAGAACTTCGAAATATAAATTGGATAGCAGGTAAAAGTGATTCCGGGAGTTTAAACTATCTTCTAGAATAATTCGTTTAAATACAGTGATCCGTAATGATAGTAGATATCTACTATCAAATATATTCGAATGTAAGTCTATGATACATACATCCTATGGCTAGTATTTACCACTCTTAACCCTCAAACAATACGTTATCAATAATTAGTGGCATTTATTTATCTTCATAATTACGTTTACCTAAAATTCCTTCACTTATGCATACCAAACACAAACCTCATAAGCTCACCTTTTACGCTAAAGAAAAATGGGCATCAATAAAAGGGTACAAAGGTGCGGATGGCCAGCGTTATGCGGTCTCAAATTTCGGAAGATCGATCGCCTATTGGGATGACTTTAACTTCGGCTATTTTCTAAGTCAAAGTAAAATAGGAAAGTATCCCGGTGTAAACCTTCGAAAAAATGGTAAGGGTAAAGCTTTTTTTATACACCGACTTGTTGCCGAACATTTTTGCAACCGGCCATCCAAGGCGCACAAGTATGTGATTCACCTCGATTACAAAAAAGAAAACAACAAATACAAAAATCTGAAATGGGCCACCCGCGAAATATGGGGGGCGCATATGCTGGAGGATCCTAATTACAAAAAAACAAGAGCCGAATTCACTGGTCGTGGGCATAAACTCACCACCGAACGCGTAAAAGTAATCAAGCGTAAACTGCGCGAAGGAAAGATCCTTATGAAAAACATTGCCAAACAGTATGGTATTTCTGAGATGCAACTATACAGGATAAAGGCAGGAATTAACTGGGCACACGTGAAATAACTTGTTAACAGTCGCCTAACTTACTGACAAAAGTCATTCTTTGGGTTTATTTTAAGTCGTAGTCTTGGATATAAACTCATCGATATGAAACGCATTTTGGTAAGCATCAAAAAACGAGTTGATCCCACCCATAAACTTATCTCTACCGAGTGGGTGACAGATGATGAACTTAAAGCTATACGAAAAAAATATGGCAACCAATTTGACCCTGAAGAACCGATCATTCAGTATTTGAATGATCAATTAGTGATGGTTTCTTTTTTGGTGTGGACAAATGAATAGAACATCGCCTCGTTGACCTACCGAAACCATACCTCATAAAGCCTTTTGTAAACCGGTAATTGAAACTTATCTGAGCATCTTTCGTTATCTTGTCAACACGCAGCAAATGCAGAATGTCGCCAAACGAATAATAATTTTTTAAACTAAAGCGGCACCATGTTTTGTTCTGTAAATAATCTATAATACGGAATTAATTACCTTTGACTGTGTGTTCAAAAAGAAAACCATATGAGTTGGAACACATTATACATTACCGGAAAGTCCGGATTTAATGAAGAAGTTTTAGAAAGTCTTGAAGATTCAGATTTACCGGTCATGCCAGGGAGCACCGGTAACGATCAAGACGTAAGTCTATTCTGGATTGATGACAGCGTTCCGCTTCGAGAATTAAAAAAAGCGATCGGCAGCAAAGTTGTTTTCAAATATCGTCTTCATTTTTTTTACAGCCTGGAAGAATTACAACGTCAGCAAGAAAAAAATACTTCATTGACACCACGTGAAGAAGCCATGATTCGCGAAATGAATGAGTGGCAAACCACACAAAATTATCTGCATAGCGCCTAAGCATAACCGCCTTCTTACAATGACAATCTATTTTGTGTGTGTGCCATTACATGTAAACACCTTATTGTAATTTGGTTAAAATGCATTTTAATTTGTCGCGGTTAAAAATGTTTCACCCCTCAAAAATAGTTACTGCATTCTTTAACTACCAATATTTCGTCCCGCTGGCACATTAAGCCTCGTAGAAGCGAAATATTAGTAGATGAGCACAGAATCAGTTCAACAAAGTTCCGTAGGAGCAAAACATATTTTTATTGGTATACGCGCGGGGAATTTGAAATGGCCCTGCTGCTTTGGAGTCAAATTGCAAAAAGTCTCCTAATTTGCAGACGCAATAAATCTTTACGCTTATAGTCATTCCATGAAGAAAAAGAAGAAGAATACTAAAATTTTCCAGTCGATTTTATGAAGATCTGGGTGAAACGATTTTTGATTACCTTCACTATTCTTGTGGGTATCTTGCTAGCACTGATAGCACCCATCGACCGCACTCCCCTTTCTGATCAAAAATTCTATCAGGAAATGAATGCACAACTTGATAGTTTGAAATTCACAGCACCGGAAGGGAAGACAGCGCTGCATGCCGGATGGAAAAAGGTAACCATCACACCTGACTATCCCATGCAAATGGCCGGCTACCTCATTCGTGATCCTTTTGAAAGTGTACACGACAGTTTGTACGCACGAATCATTGTGCTAACCATTGGTGACAAGCCTTGTTACCTGATCAGTGTTGATCTCCTATTATTTCCTCCAACCTTAAAGCAAAAACTTGTTGCATATTTTCAGGAAAAAGGAATGCAACCTTTTCTTTATCTCAGTGCTACCCATACCCACAATGGCATTGGCTGTTGGCACGATAGTGCAGTAGGTCACGTAGTGTTGGGCAGCTATGATGAACGATGGGTAGAACAAACTGCAAAGAAAATTACTGATGCCATTGAAGACGTTGAACGTAAGCTACAACCCGCTTCAGTAGCATACTGGGAAGCAGATGCACACGAATATGCGGAGAACCGTTTAAAGCAAGGCGCGCCACATGATGGGTTAATTCGCGGATTTAAATTAGTGAGAAATGATAGTACAACAGCTCATCTTATTTCATTTAGTGCACACGCTACCAGCATCAGTAAAAAAAGCAGAAGTCTTTCCGGAGATTATCCTGCTGCCGTGATGGATTCACTCATGAAGTCAACCAATTCATTTGGAATGTTTATGGCGGGCATGGTCGGCAGTCACCGCCTAGCAGGCATTGATGCGGGAGAATTTGAATTGGTAGCCAAGGCAGGACACTTACTAAGTGAAAAAATAAGTACCGCATCATCATTACAAAAAAGTGATTCTGTAAAATTGATAACGGCTCATATCCCTATTCAATTTGGTCCTTCACAATTACGAATTACCAAAGACTGGAAACTACGCAACTGGGTTTTCTCGTGGTTGGTAAATCCTTTACAAGGTGAACTCACCTACCTTCAATTGGATGATATTGTTTTGATTGGAACACCTTGTGACTTCTCCGGAGAAATTTTTGTAAACCACATTACGGAAGAAGCAGTCCGGCAAAATAAAAAAGTAATCATCACCAGCTTCAATGGCGACTATGTGGGCTACATCACCGAAGATGAACATTACGAAACGCTGGAGAAAGAAGAGGTGATGGCGTTGAACTGGGTTGGGCCGTATTATGGAAGTTACTTTGCCAACATTATTAATTCATTACTGAAAAAATAATCACGTTTACCTAACCTAAACCGATAAGATTATACAGCAATTAAAACTTAAGATCTCGGCCTTTGATCCGGCCGTCTCTTACCTTTAAACGCACCCTGCTTTCCAGAACTTCTCCCCTTTCCATTACTCTTACCACTACTGTGTGAATGAGTTCTTGCTTCCGGATTATAAACAGGACCTGCGCCTAATTCTGCGGGTAATGGCATTTTAGGAACTTCCTTTCCTATTAAACTTTCGATGCGGAAAAACTTCCGTTGCTCCATATCATTGATAAAAGTGATAGCCGTACCCGTAGTAGCTGCACGTGCTGTTCTGCCTATTCGGTGAATGTAGTCTTCTGGATCGGGAGGAACATCATAATTAATAACAAGGTCAATTCCCTCTACATCAATACCCCGTGAAAGCACATCCGTACCAATCAGGATGGTAAGTTGTTTATTCTTAAATTCTCTCAATACATTTTCCCGCTCGTTCTGTTCAAGGTCAGAGTGAATCGCCTTTACCTTTAAACCAAGACGTTGCAGGTTGCGATCGAGTTTCTTAACGTTTTCTTTGGTGGAGGCAAAGATCAGCACGCTATTGAATTGTTTATCTTTCAACAGGTAGTCGATCAACTTTTCCTTTTGCTCGTTGTGCACCAGGTAGGCCTGCTGCAAAATTCCTTCTGCCGGTTTGGAAATGGCAATATTTATCTCAGTAGGTTCTTTTAAAATACGATTAGCCAGTGCTCGTATTTTCGGTGGCATGGTGGCCGAGAAAAAGAGAGTTTGTCTGTTTGCAGGAAGTTCTTTTATAATGCGCAGAATATCTTCATAAAAACCCATGTCGAGCATACGATCAGCTTCATCTAAAACCAGGTGCTCCACATGATCGAATTTAATTGTGCCCATAGCGATTTGGGCAAGTAGTCGACCAGGCGTAGCAATGATGATATCCACGCCACCCTCCATAGCACGCTTCTGCTGGTCCCAGGTAGCACCATCACCTCCTCCATAAATAGGGATTGAACTAACTCCTAAAAAATAAGAGAAGCCTTCAATTTGTTGATCGATTTGCTGGGCCAGTTCGCGTGTAGGCGCTATGATCACCGTGTTAAGGTGTCTTTTTTCAGATGCTACAATATTGTTAAGGATAGGCAACACGTAGGCAGCTGTTTTACCTGTGCCCGTCTGGGCACACGCAATAAGATCTTTTTTTGCAAGAATAACTGGAATAGCCTGTTCTTGAATTGGTGTAGGTTTCGAGAAACCCATGGCATCTAATCCATCGAGCAAGCGAGGATTGAATTTAAAATCGTGAAATGTCAAAATATGGTATTGTTATAAGTCTAAAAAACAAAGGCATTAGGCCGTTCGTTACGCAAGGTACAATAAGTTCCTCAAACTCAGCTCATAGACAGTTTGCTTGTGCATTAAACCCTTTTGGGATTAATTTAAAACCTGTCAGAAACTTGTATCTTGTATTTCAACTTATAGCAGTCATGAACAAAACACATCCACATGATAAAGACTTTTCAATCTTAATCACCGTACACAAAAATGACATTGACGAGTTAGGTCATGTTAACAATGTGGTCTATGTGCGATGGGTGCAAGAAGCAGCTGCAGCACATTGGGATTCGCTGACCACGCAAGAAATAAAGCAAAAGTATGTGTGGGTAGTACTTCGTCATGAAATCGATTACCTGAGTGGTGCCTTTGAAGGCGATACCCTCACTGCCACTACCTGGGTGGACGAATCCAGTGGAGCGCGTTCTGAGCGTATTGTTCAATTCACTCATTCTAAAACAGGCAAGCTTTTAGCAAAAGCCAAAACCGTATGGTGTTTGCTTGATGGCATCACGATGAAACCGAAAAGGGTGGATGACATGATCGTAGGATTACTTAATGGATAGTTATTCAATAAGCTAATGCGAGTCGTATAATTGTTTCAAGCGTTGCATCACGCAACACAATTGTCATGACGGTAATTGATTAATGTCATATTAATTAAGAAATACAAATTGGAGATTTAGTTATCCCTTTGTATATCCAAAACATGGCAATTAAAATTTCAATGTTATCATTTCAAAATTGCCGTAATCATTCCAATCGAAAGCTACCAACAATATTACTTTGTCTGTTGGTAATCACAGTAAAAACGATTGGCCAAACCAAAACTGATAACAAGAATGAATCAGAGGATTCATCCATATCAGCAAACTCAATCCCAGCGAATGAACGCCTTAAACACCAAACGCTTGAAACAGAGTTAGAGATCTATCCATTTAATATAGTAGTACCGGATGACCCCGTTATAAAAAATGAAGCCATGTTTGATTATCACAATTTATTCAAACAGGAAAAGTTTTTAGGCGGTATACGTTTTTTTGCCGATGCCAATACGCACTGGGCAAAAGCAAGAGATATGAAGGATTTGATTTTATATACGGAGTTATATTACGGCTTTAAAAACTTTCAAATTGGAATAGAAACAGGAAGTGTAACAGGGCAAGAATACCTGAGCCTGGGACCTCAGTATACACATTACGACAGTAAATCTTTTAAGAGAGTTTCCTTGATCAGTAGAGTTTTGCCTGATTATGTTTTAGGATATGAGTTTACCTCGCAGGAAATTAACATTTTTCAAAAAATGACAGTTTCATCAACCGGTATGGGGCGCATTGTTCTTCCATCCAATCAAATGGTCATTCAAGCTTCCATTTGGTTCTCTCTCCACAGCATAAGCGGAATCTATGTTGGCCTTGAATATGAGTACAACAATGCCAAGTATTTTAACAACTACCGGTATGAGACAAAAAATGAACTTTTTTTGGGAGTGAAATTTGAATTACACTAAATAAAATAAATAGTAATTACTGACACATCCTGGTTCTGATCTATCTTGTAATATCCATAAAAACTGACAAAAGTCACCTTTATCATTAAGTTTAATCATAACCAATACCTGATTTACTAAGTTACTTTCGTTCATCAAAGAAGCAGAAATCACATCGCATTTTTGATCTGATAATATGGAAAGTTATTCGTTGCTCACCTTCTTTATCACCGCAGCAATCCTGGTAGGAGGTGCTATCCTCTTCGCTTACTATGCAGCCCCCAGTACGCCTGGATTGGTCAAATCTGAACCCTATGAGTGTGGTATACCCACCGAAGGACCCACCTGGATTCAATTTCACGTGGGTTATTATTTATATGCCATTATCTACCTCATCTTCGATGTAGAAACGGTGTTCATCTATCCTTGGGCTGTGGTGATGCGTGAAATTGGTTTGACTGCTTTTATTGAAATACTTATCTTCTTCACAATACTGGGTTTAGGCTTGCTCTATGCCTGGAAGAAAAAAGCATTGACATGGGATTAATAAATACAAGCTGCGTGTTTCGAGTTACAAGCTTCAAGCTTAGGCTGGCACCTCAAAACTAAATTGATAAAAGGAAATTTATGGTCGATATAAAATCAATACCCTACGAAGACTTCAACGACAACGAAACGTTGGAAGAACTCAGAAAATCAAGAAGCCCTGTAATCGTTTCTACACTGGACTCTATTATTAATTGGGGGCGTTCCAACTCGGTATGGCCACTGACCTTCGCTACCAGTTGCTGCGGCATTGAGATGATGGCAGCCGGTGCACCACGACATGACTTTGCACGGTTTGGTATTGAAGTTTACAGAGCCTCACCAAGACAAGCTGATGTGATCGTTGTAGCAGGTACCATTGTGCGCAAGATGGCTCCCGTATTAAAAAGGTTGTACGATCAGATGGCCGATCCAAAATATGTAATCGCTATGGGTGCATGTGCCGTTTCTGGCGGGCCATTCTATTACAATTCCTATTCCGTAGTGCGAGGTGTTGACCAGGTGATACCCGTGGATGTGTACATCCCCGGCTGCCCTCCCCGACCCGAAGCCCTATTATATGGAGTCATGCAACTGCAACGGAAGATTCAAATGAAAACACTGGCTGAAAAAGAAGGTGTAATAACACCTCAGCTCGATACTTCCACCGAAGATAAATCGAGATATGTTGAGCCTACTGAAACTCAGGAACCATTAAACGAAGGAGAATGCAAACCGAAGATCTAACCACCTTGATTACTTCATGGGTGCCTGATCAAAAACCAGGGCTCAGCAAGCAATATCCGGAGTTCATCCTTCCGGCAGAAAAACTTCATGAAGTTGCAACGTCACTAAAAGAGAATCCACATACAAAAATGGATTATTTGTTTTGTCAAACGGCCGTAGATCGTAAGGACGGATTTCATGTGGTCTACCACCTCACCTCTTCAGAATATCATCACTCGGTTGTATTGCGCGTGGTTCTTCCCGATAAAGTAAACCCCACAATACCAACGGTAGGTGACATCTGGCCAGCCGCTGATTATTACGAACGTGAAGTGTTCGATCTCTTCGGCATTCGATTTGAAAATCATCCAGACCTACGAAGGTTGTTTCTGGAGGAAGACTGGGTAGGCTATCCCCTACGTAAAGACTATAAAGATTCTTTCACCCTTGAGCGCTGAGTTATGGAAGAGACCTTAATGGATTTTGATCTGAAAGAAAAAGAAGAATACATTATTAACATGGGGCCGCAGCACCCATCTACACATGGTGTGTTACGCTTCGAAGTTTGCCTGTTGGGCGAACAAATTAAATACCTTAGACCGCATTGTGGCTACATTCATCGCGGAATAGAAAAAATGAGTGAGGCACTCACTTATCCACAACTGATCCATCTCACCGATCGGATGGATTATCTCTCTGCTCACATCAACAACGAAGCGGTTGCCCTTTGTGTGGAAAATGCTATGGGGGTTGAAGTAAGTGATCGCGTAAAATATATACGTACTATTCTTTCTGAACTCACCCGTATTGCTTCTCACCAATTGTGGTGGTCTGCGTTTGGTATGGACTTGGGGGCTCTTACTACTTTCTTTTATGGCTTGCGTGATCGCGAAAAAATACTAGACATTTTTGAAGAATCAACCGGTAGTCGCCTCACGCAAAGTTTTATCACACCAGGAGGATTAATGGCCGATGTGCATCCTAATTTTCAAAAGCGCATTAAAGAATTTATCACCTACTTCCGCAAGAAGCTTCCAGAATATGATCAACTGCTTACCGGCAATATCATCTTTCGCGAACGTACCCATGGCATTGGTATTATGAGCAAAGAAGACGCCATTGGTTATGGCGTGACAGGCCCCAGTGGACGGGGTTCAGGCTTCTCTTGCGACATTAGAAAAATTGCTCCTTACAGTGCCTATCCTTTTGTAAAGTTCAATGAGATCACATTGACTGAAGGCGATACCTATGCTCGTTACTTAGTACGCATTAAAGAAATGTGGGAGTCGTTGAATATTCTGGAACAACTGGTTGACAATATACCACAAGGCCCGATCATGCTTGAATTAAAAGCAATCAAGGCGCCCAAGGGAGAATATTATCAACGCGTTGAAACTGCCCGTGGCGAGTTAGGTGTTTATATCGTGAGCGATGGTGCTCCTTCGCCAGCCCGTATTCATTACAGGACTCCAAATTTTTCAAACCTGTTTATTATCAATAAACTCGCAGCGGGTCATAAGATTGCCGACTTAGTGGCCATCAGCGGTTCGCTCGATTTAGTTATACCTGACATAGACCGATAATTGTATGTACGACTTCGCCCCATTAATCGATTCCATCACTAGCTACCTCAACGAGAATCTTTCTCCTTTTTGGGCAGGATTACTTTCAATGGTGTTGTTGGGTATAGCTATCTTAACTTTTTATGCCATATTAGGATTGTACCTGGTGTATGCCGAACGAAAGATTTGCGCCCGCATGCAAAACCGAATGGGGCCTAATCGTGTTGGCCCTGGCGGAATTTTCCAAACCATTGCCGACCTGATCAAACTGTTATTAAAAGAGTTGATCTACATCCGTAATGCAGACAGCTTCTTATTCAACATCGCGCCTTTCATCGTGATCGTTGCTTCGATCATGGCCATTGGCGCCATCCCTTTTGCGAAAGGATTACAAGCGGTAGATCTCAATATAGGTGTACTTTATATTTTAGCGATCTCCTCCATGGGTGTTATCGGAATTTTAATTGCCGGATGGGCCAGCAATAGTAAGTACTCCGTGATTGGTGCGATGCGCAGTGGCGCACAGGTAATCAGTTATGAATTGTCTGTTGGACTAGCACTGCTCGGCATCATTACCTATGCTGGCTCCATGCAATTCTCAGAAATTATTGCTTCACAGCAAGATGGCTGGTGGATTTTCAAAGGACACATTCCTGCTGTGATTGCTTTTGTGGTTTATTTAATAGCAGGCACTGCCGAAACAAACCGAGGCCCTTTTGACTTAGCCGAAGCAGAATCGGAATTGACCGCTGGGTTTCACACAGAATATTCCGGTATCAAGTTCGCCTTCTTCTTTTTAGCAGAATATATGAATATGTTCATCATTGCAGCCATTGCCACTACCTTATTCTTAGGTGGATGGCTTCCCTTCCATTTATTTCAGTGGCACGGATTCAACAACGTGATGGATTTCATTCCTCCTGTGTTTTGGTTCTTTGGCAAAACCGCTTTTGTCATTTACCTGATGATGTGGTTCAAGTGGACGTTTCCTCGTCTTCGCATTGATCAGTTATTGGCACTGGAGTGGAAATATCTTTTACCAATCAATCTAATGAATTTAATTCTTATCGCATTCTTAACCCTAATGAAATGGCACTTTTGAAAACGATAAAAGCTATAGGCAAATACTTTTATGACATCTATGATGGTGTTACCTCGTTGGCGCGTGGTATGAAAGTAACCGGATCGTATTTTGTAAAACCAAGCACCATCGTCACACAGAAATATCCTGAGAATCGGGCAACCCTTAAAATGTTTGATAACTTCAAAGGTGAGTTGATGTTGATTCATGATGAAAACAACAAACACTCGTGCAATGTGTGCAACACCTGCGCCCGCAGATGCCCCAATGGTTCCATAGAAGTGATCTACAAAAAAGTAGAAGGTGCCGATGGACGTTCCAAAAAAATATTAGACAAATACATTTATCACCTGGAGACGTGTTCGTTCTGTGGTCTGTGTGTTCCTTCCTGTGATGAGTTCGCTCTGAAATTTGATCAGGAATTTGAGCATGCCGTATTCGATCGAAGCAAACTTACCAAAGTATTGAACAAACCAGGTTCATCATCCAAAACTTCAAAAGAATGACAGGCCCCAAAATTATATTCTTTATTCTCGCCACAGCCATTGTTGTGTTCTCGATACTATCCATTTTCAGTCGAAGAATTTTGCGAGCTGCGATCTACCTTCTATTTGTGTTGGTAGCGATGGCAGGTTTGTATTACATGATGAACTTTCAGTTTCTCGCTGCCGTGCAGTTGATGTTGTATGCCGGTGGTATTGTCGTGTTGATCATCTTCTCTATTCTTTTAACGAGTCAGATCGATAGCAAACTACAAGCACCAAAAGGAAGTCACTTATTAGCCGGAGCTATTACAGCCGTTTCCGGCATTGTGTTATCATCAATCATCATTTTACCATTTACTTTCAAATCGTCACCAGAAAATGCTATTGGCACTGACATGCGCACCATTGGTCTTCAATTGATGGATACCGGTGTACATGGCTATGCATTACCCTTCGAGGTAATCAGTATTTTGCTTTTAGCCGCATTAGTTGGATCCATCTTTATCGCACAAAAAAAGAAAGTATGAACCTGCAAGCAGAAATACCACTCCATTACATGATTGTTCTGAGCACAATTGTCTTCTTTGTCGGATTAATGGGTGTGCTCATCCGTAGAAATCTGATCACGATGCTGATGGGCATCGAACTGATGTTGAATGCGGTAAACATCAACTTTGTAGCCTTCAACCACTATTTGTTTCCGCATCGGTTGGAAGGACACTTCTTCGCATTAATTGTAATGGCCATTGCTGCGGCTGAAGCGGCCATCGCCATTGCGCTGATCATAAATATCTATCGACAGTTTAATACAGTTAGTGTAGATGATGTTGACGAACTGAAATATTGAATTCAATAAATAATTAACAATTAGATTATTGTCAACTGTTAATTGTGAATAAAATTTTTGAACTATGAATTACTCATACACCATATTGATCCTGCTTCTACCCATCCTGATGTTTCTGTTCATTGGTTTGGCTGGAAACAAAATGAAGCCACAACTTTCTGGAATGCTCGGCACTTCAGGATTGCTTATCATCACACTGCTCGCCTACGTCACTGCCTACCGATATTTCGGACTTCATACGGGTGAAAGCTTTCAATCCATCGAAGCCTTTAATTTAGTTTGGCTGCAATTCACCGATACTCTCATCATTCATATTGGTATTTTGCTCGATCCACTTTCAGTAATGATGCTGGTAGTGATTACCACCGTTTCCTTGATGGTTCATATTTATAGCTTGGGATACATGAAAGGAGAAAAAGGATTTGCTCGTTACTATGCCTTCCTGTCTCTCTTTACTTTTTCGATGTTGGGTTTGGTGGTGGCTACGAATATTTTTCAGATGTACATCTTCTGGGAGTTAGTAGGTGTGTCGTCTTACTTATTGATCGGATTTTATTATGAGCGTCCTTCTGCTGTATCGGCAGCAAAGAAAGCATTCATTGTTACACGCTTTGCGGACTTAGGATTTCTCTTAGGCATTCTCATTCTCTCCTTCTATACCAACACCTTTGATTTTAAAGCCCTTACCGATTTAAATGGATCTGCCATTGCACAACCTACAACGGCTGTGTTCATGGGCTTATCGGTGACCACCTGGGCCATGCTGCTTATCTTTATGGGTGGTGCTGGCAAGTCGGCTATGTTTCCACTGCACATCTGGTTGCCCGATGCGATGGAAGGTCCCACGCCAGTTTCTGCTTTAATACATGCTGCAACTATGGTGGTAGCAGGTGTTTATCTTGTTGCCAGATTATTTCCGGTTTATAGTTACACCTCTCCCGATTCACTTGAAGTCATTGCTTACATCGGAAGTTTCACCTCATTGTTTGCCGCGGTAATCGCCTGCACACAACTCGATATTAAACGCGTGCTGGCATTCTCCACATTATCGCAGATTGGATACATGATGGTCGCCTTAGGGGTATCGGGTTATGGTGTTGAAGGTCTGGGTTATATGGCTGCACTTTTTCATTTATTCACTCACGCTTTCTTCAAAGCACTTTTATTCCTTGGTGCCGGTTCGGTAATCCATGCTGTTCATAGCAACCTGATGACCGACATGGGTGGATTGAAAAAGTATATGCCCATCACACACATTACCTTCTTAATCGCTTGTCTCACCATTGCGGGCATTCCTCCGCTCTCCGGATTTTTCAGTAAGGATGAAATCTTAGTCGCTGCCTTTGAACACAACAAAATCATTTTTGCTGTGCAGTGGCTCGTAGCCGGCATTACCGCTTTCTACATGTTCCGTTTGTACTTCAATATATTCTGGAGCCACACACCGGAATATCATCATGCACCGCATGAGTCACCGGCTACCATGACGATACCATTAATAATACTTGCTGCTGCTTCTATCTTCGCAGGCTTCGTTCCTTTCCATGATTTAGTAACCAGTGATGGAAATCCCTTGCATACCGAATTCCATTGGATCATTGCCGCACCCTCTGTGTTGGTTGGTGTGGTTGGCATTTTAGTAGCCTATGTTCTTTACTTTAAGAAAAATCCAAAACCGGAATCCATCGCCAAAAGTTTGAATGGTTTCTATACCATGGCGTATCGGAAATTTTATATGGATGAATTGTATCTCTTTATCACGCACAAGATAATTTTCAATTTCATTTCACGTCCTGTTGCCTGGTTCGATCGACACATCGTAGACGGAACGATGAACCTGATTGGAAACACAACGGTATTTTTCTCTGGTGCCATCAAAAAAATGCAATCCGGACACATGCAATGGTACATCTGGTATTTTACTTCCGGAGTTTTGCTTTTGGTTTTACTTGTCATGTATTTAAACTAGCGACCGATCATGAACCCACTACTTATTTTATTGATCATCCCGCTGCTAACGATAGCCGGTATCAGTGTTATTAACGACATCAAGAAAGTCAGATTGGTGTCGGCTATAGGAATGAGCGCACAACTAATATTTTCTTTCCTGCTCCTCTATCTTTTTTATCAGCAACGCAACGCAGGTAACACCGATGCCATGTTGTTTGTATCCTCCACGATGTGGTATGAGTCGTTCAACATTCAACTGAAATTTGGCATTGATGGAATTTCTGTTTCGATGATTCTCCTAACCTCCATAGTCACTTTTGCGGGAATTTTTGCTTCCTGGCAGGTTGAATACCTGACCAAAGAATTTTTCATCTCACTGATTATTCTTGCCGGTGGTGTATTCGGATTCTTTATTTCCTTGGATCTGTTCACCATGTTCCTGTTCTACGAACTTGCTGTGATCCCCATGTACTTGCTCATTGGCATCTGGGGCAGCGGACCAAAAGAATATTCAGCCATGAAGCTTACGCTGATGTTGATGGGTGGATCTGCACTATTGCTGGTGGGTATGTTGGGAATCTATTTCAACTCCGCTCCAGATGGTGGACGCTTAACGTTTGATTTAACTGTAATCGCTAAAATTCACATTCCCCACGCAGCACAAATGTTTTTCTTCCCATTCACCTTCATCGGCTTTGGTGTGCTGGGTGCGTTGTTCCCTTTCCATACCTGGTCGCCCGATGGTCACGCCTCTGCTCCAACAGCAGTATCGATGTTGCATGCCGGTGTGTTGATGAAACTGGGAGGCTATGGAGCGTTTCGTGTGGCGATGTATTTACTTCCCGAAGCAGCACACGAACAAGCATGGATATTTATTATACTCACTTCGATCAGTGTCGTATATGGAGCTTTCGGAGCCATCTGGCAAAAAGATTTAAAGTATATCAATGCGTACTCTTCGGTTAGTCACTGCGGTCTCGTATTGTTTGCCTTATTAATGATGAATGAAACCGCTACCACCGGAGCGATCTTACAAATGATCTCGCACGGATTAATGACCGCTCTCTTCTTTGCGTTGATTGGTATGATTTACGGACGCACCCACACACGCATGATCAACGAGATGGGCGGGTTGATGAAAGTGGTTCCATTCTTATCCGTGATCTATGTGATTGCCGGTTTGGCTTCACTTGGGTTACCTGGATTAAGTGGTTTCGTTGCCGAGATGACCATCTTTGTTGGGTCATTCCAACATACCGATACCTTCCACCGCGTAGCTACCATTGTTTCCATTTCATCTATCGTAATCACAGCTGTTTATATTTTAAGAGTTGTGGGAACTTTGCTACTGGGTCCTATTACCAACAATCATTATCTCGAACTTAAGGATGCACAGTGGTTTGAAAAAATAAGTGGTGTTACCCTTGTGGTTGCAATCTCTATTATTGGTTTGACTCCTTTCTGGTTATCCAACCTCATTCGCGAACCCCTTGCTCAGATGATTCAAACGCTAACGAACTGAAATCATGAATTGGTCTACTTTATCTATCATGCGCCTCGAAGTCTTAATGACTTTCATGGTCTTATATCAACTCCTTGCTGACTTGTCAGAAAAAGAAAATAAACGATCGATCATCAACATCACCATTATCTTCTTTACGATCATCACTATTATAGGATTTCTTCCTTCAGAAAACACAACCTTGTTTGGCAACATGTACATTACCGATGAGCTTCGTGTGTTCCTCAAAAACATTCTTAATATTTCAACACTCATCATTCTTTTACAATCTACCGGATGGCTCAACAAACCAGAAAACCACTCCAAGACCGGAGCCTTTTACCTATTGCTTTTCTCTACGTTAATCGGTATGTACTTCATGATTTCCGCAGGCGATTTTTTGATGCTCTACCTGGGATTAGAACTGGCAACACTCCCATTAACCATATTGGCGGCCTTCGATAAAGATCTCAGACGCTCTGCCGAAGCCGGTATAAAATTACTGATGTCTTCAGCCGTGTCATCAGCGATATTGCTCTTTGGACTTTCTCTTATGTATGGCATTTATGGAACACTTCATTTCTCTGAAATGGCTTTACTATCAGATGCCAGCGCCTTATCCATTCTTGCTCTTATTTTCTTTATTGCAGGGTTGGGCTTCAAGCTTTCCCTGGTTCCCTTCCACCTGTGGACAGCCGATGTATATGAAGGTTCGCCTTTACCTGTTACTTCATTTTTTTCGGTCGTCTCCAAAGGCGCTGCCTTGTTCACACTTGCATTGGTACTCTATCGTGTATTTGGTTCACAGCCAAAAGTATGGACTATGACTGCATATGTCTTGTCCATCACCACCATGGTAGTTGGTAACCTTTTCGCGATGCGTCAAAAAAACATGAAACGGTTTTTGGCTTTCTCATCGATCACACAAGCAGGTTTTATGATGTTGGGGTTTGTAAATAATGACGCATTGGGTATGAATACCATTGTGTATTTTATGTTAATCTACTCGCTTTCAAATCTAGCCGTGTTTGGCGTGCTCTCCATTGTAACCAATGGCACGGGAAAAGAAAACATCGAAGACTTTAATGGATTTTACGTTACCAATCCGCGACTAAGTTTGATTATGCTGCTGGCTTTATTTTCACTAGCTGGCATTCCTCCTGTAGCCGGATTCTTTGGTAAGTTCTTTTTGTTCACAGCGGCAGCATCCAAAGGCATGTACATCCTGGTTTTTATTGCCGTATTAAATGCCACTGTGTCTCTTTTCTATTATCTGTTGGTCGTAAAGTCTATGTTCATTAACAAAAATGAATCGCCCATCCCAACCTTATCTTCCAGTGGTTATGAGAAACTCGCACTCTCAATATGTTTTGTCGGTATTGTGATGATTGGGTTTGTGAGTGGTCTTTATGAATACATCGAATCTCTGATGTAAGCAATCCCGTAAATTTTTCTGGTAATAACGATCCGTTTCACATTTATCAGTATAAATTGACCATTCATATAAACCAATCGATACAATAGGTCGTAAATCGGTTTATTTAATAATTAAACATTCCATTATGAAATATAGTATCATGAGATCGTTGTCAACCTTTCTTCTGTTATTTGCTTTTACTTCCACTTTCTCACAGCAGTTCAAAGCATTACTTTTCACAAAAACCGATGGGTTTCATCATGAGTCGATTCATGAAGGCGTTACCGCCATTCGTCAATTGGCTAATCGCAATAATTTTACGGTTGACTGGCAGGAGAATGCCTCTATATTTAATGATAAAGCGCTGGAGAATTACGCAGTTGTTATTTTCCTTAATACCACGGGTAATATCCTGAACGATGAACAACAAGCCGCCTTCGAAAAATTTATTCGTGCCGGTAAGGGATTTGTAGGTATTCACAGCGCTTCAGACACCGAATATGAATGGCCCTGGTATACTAAGATGGTAGGAATGATGTTCAAAATTCATCCTCAACAGCAGACAGCCTATCTTAAAGTTGAGAACAATAACTTTCCAGGAATGGAACGCTTTCCTTCAAAACTTTTGTGGACAGATGAATGGTATGAATTTAGTGCACGCAAATCTGAAGATTTAAAGTTTCTTTTATCAGTAGATGAGAAATCGTATAACCCTTATACAAAGTGGGGTGATAATGAAGGAAAAGGCATGGGAAATTTTCATCCAATTTCGTGGTATCATCCGTATGATGGAGGACGTGCATTCTATACCGCATTAGGACATATACCATTAACATTCTCCGATCAGATTTTTCAAAATCACCTCTATGGTGGAATTTATTGGGCGGCAACCGGTAAGGGGTTGTAGATAGGATTGGCTGGTGAAGGATTAAGATCAAGGAAGAATTCTTGATTCGTAATCAAATCATTTATGGAAAATTGGAATAATTAAATTTTTCAGTGGATTGAGCCTTCAAAAAATCGAGACAGAATGTTTTTTACTTCACTACTCTGTGTTGGCTTTCGCAGTAGAGAATGAAATTCGGAAATCATTTTTTCTTCCTCCTCCAAAAGTCCAGTGGCAGACCAGGCGATAATGGGTATGTTCGAAGTAGCAGGATTGCTTTTCAATGTTTGGTTTGCGCGATAACCGCTCAATACAGGCATAGTCAAATCCATAAATATTAAATCGGGCATTTCTTTGATGGCAATGGCAACTGCTTCTTCACCATTCGCGGCTTCCAATACTGTAATGTTACCTTCATCTTCTAACATTTCCTTCATAACATATCGGTTAACATCATTGTCTTCTGCAATTAATACTACCGCCTGATTGCGGATTGTTTGTGTTTCTGAAACATTAATCACAGTATCTATCTCATCCATTGCTGCTAGTTGATATGGCAGTGTTACGGTGAACACGGATCCAACTCCACGTTCACTCTGCAACCTTATCTCACCTCCCATTGCTTCTGCCAGCCGTGAAGAGATGGCTAGCCCTAAACCAGTTCCCCCATATTTTGTGGTGTCTTGTTTATCTTGTTGACGAAATGGCTCAAATATTAATGTAAGGTGGTCAGCCATTATACCAATGCCCGTATCTTTTACTTCAAATATAATATTGTCGTTTTCAGCGGGAGAAACAACGATTGAAATACTTCCTTCTTCAGTAAACTTGAATGCATTACCCAGCAAGTTATACAGTATCTGCCTCAACCTAAGTTGATCAATAAGAATATGCGTGGGCAACTCAGGTGAAATATCGATATGGAATTCAAGGTTCTTGCTTTTATGAGAAACTAAAAACATGCTTGATAGTTCATTGATAAATTCCTGAACATTTACTCGCGCTTGCGCTATTTCAATTTTGCCCGCTTCAATTTTGGACAGATCAAGAATGTCGTTAATCAACGCAAGCAATGTTTTTCCTGCATTGGTGATATGCTTAACAAACGTATTTAATTTGGGGTCTTGAACACGGCCAGCCAGTATTTCAGCAGAACCAAGAATACCATTTAATGGCGTGCGAATTTCATGACTCATGTTGGCTAGAAATATTGACTTGGTTCGATTGGCTAACTCGGCTTGTTCTTTGGCCATCCGAAAATTCAATTCATACTTTTTAAGGTCTGTAATATCCTGAACTGTTCCACACAAAGTAACAGGTATTTTATTTTCATCCCGTATCACTTCGGCTGTTCCTGCTATATATTTTGTGTTGCCATCATTCAACAAAATGCGATGCTCGAAGGTAAAATGGTCTTCATATTCAATGCCACAACGCATAACTTTATCCAATCTATCCAGGTCATCGGGATGTATTTTGGATCTTACTACTTGATAAAGATTTTCCGGTGCAACGGGTTTATCTATTTCAAAAATGTGATAATGCTCTTGCGACCAAACCAAGTTATTGGTTTCAATATCAAGTTCCCAACTTCCAACCTTGGCATGATGCTGTGCCCTGTTTAAAGATTTCTCACTTTTCTGAATCTTGATTTGACTTTTCTTAAAATCATCAATATCCTGAATTGTTCCATAGAATCTCACACACTTTCCATTTTCAAAATCAGTTTGACCAATTGTTCTCACCCATAACTCTCTTCCCTTAGCTGTAATTAGTTGCAATTCCAGGTCAAAGGGGGTCCCGTTCGAGAGCGCTTCATCAACGGCCTTCCTGATCTTTTCACGGCTCTTGCCTTCTTTGAAAAAGCTTATACCCGTTTCCAAACCATGCTTAAAATCCGGATCTACTTCATGTATTTCCTTTGTTATATCACTCCAAAACGAAGTGTTTGTTATTAAGTCTAACTCCCACCCACCAACGCGTGCTACTGCATTGGTGCGTGCAAGCAAATCATTCGTGTGTTGCAATTTTAGTAGATCTGCTTTTTTAAGTTCTGTAATATCGCGTGATATCGTTTGGATTGTTAATGAACCCTTTTCATCAAATAAAACTGTGGTGTTTGCTTCAATCCAAAGATAAATACCATCTTTTCGTTTAATCCTATTTTGGTAAATAGCCGAATAAATTTCTCCGATAAGTACTTTTTGAAATTTTCCTTGTTCAGCTAAAAAATCTTTTGAGTCATCCGGGTGAATTAAGTTTACTATATTCAGCTCCTTAAATTCATCTACCTCATATCCAAGCAACGATTTTACTGAAGGTGAAACATAAAGGTTTTTGCCATTGAGATCCGTGATGGTGATTAGATCAGAAGTATTCTCAATGATCCGTTTATAATACAGGTCGCTTTCGGCAAAGCGGCTTTTAATGTTCTGCAATTCATTGCCAAGCATTCTAATGCCGTTGACAATTTCATCTAACGCATTATTTTGATTTAATAGATTCGGCTTGTATTGATAGTTACCTTTTGAAATTTCATGAATCAATTTTGAAATTTCATCCAACGTAATTTCACTATTATGCTCGTCAGCCATACTTCGTTACATTGAAAATAAATCTACGATGATCTCCATGTTAAATGAATAGCTATTTCAAGTTCGGAAATTATACTGTAAAACCAAATACTTTTATTCTTGTAGAAAATGTTCAAGTGATCCTTTTAGGCTCGTTGAATGTTTAGAATTGAATCTCTCCTTAAACAAAAAAGCCCCGATAAATCGAGGCTTTTGTTTGAAAAATAGTTTTATTAATTAGCAACGCGAACGTTGACTGCATTTAAACCTTTTTTTCCTTCTTTCAATTCAAAAGTGATTGAATCGTTTTCGCGAATCTGATCTACCAGACCTGATACGTGTACGAAATACTCTTGTCCTGAAGACGTTTCTTTTACAAAACCGAATCCTTTGGTTTCGTTAAAGAATTTTACTGTTCCTTCTTTCATTGTGATTTGTTAAAAATTTAATGCGTCAAAGATAGAGATTAATATTGGATTTCCACGAATTAATCTTAAGCAGCCTTTTTTACTCTTGCTAATATGACTTCTTTCTGTTGTGCCAACTTAATAATACCAACTTTGTCCAATAACCGCATAACTACATAGGTAGGGTCTATCTCATGCCAGCGAACACCGCCAAAATTAGGTCTTGAACCATATTTGTGGTGATTATTATGATAACTTTCTCCCATCATCAGAAAATCAACCGGTAGGAAGTTCACCGATGTATCGCCCACTTCAAAGTTTCTATAACCATACTTATGTGCAAACCAGTTGATGATCGCTCCATGAATAGGGCTCATCAGGAAATGGATTGGCAACAGCAACCATAACCACCACGTAGTAGCAAACTGTGCGTAAAAGGCTACATATAATGCACCCCAAAAAAGGCGTGAGGGCCATGATCTGGCAAATTTATCAAAGGCAATCCAATTAGGTACACCTTCAGTAAATCGTTTTTCAACCTCTATTCTTTTGTTGGCGATGTCTGAATAAATGGTCTTGGTTTTCCACATCATCTTCCAGATGGTTTCATCATATTTTGGCGAATGTGGATCATTTTCAGTATCCGCAAAAGCGTGATGCATACGGTGCATGACACCATATCCATATGGGCTTAAGTAATTAGAACCTTGAAATATCCAGGTAAGAATATAGACTACTTTCTCCACAAACGGGCTCATTGTAAACGCTTTGTGAGCGGCATAACGATGCAGAAAAAATGTTTGGAAAAACAGTGACAGATACCAATGTGCCACAAAAAAAATCAAAATCTCCTTCATAAATCGGAATAGGTTAAGGTGTTAGTATTGGCCCAAAAGAGGCTAATTAACTGTAAGACCAGCTTCCTGATGTTTTGTGACAGAATGTGTGATAATTATTTTTTTTCTTGGATGGCTCCAGAAATATCGGCCTTCAAATGTTGAATAAATTCATGAGCATCGTCCAAATGGCAGGCTGTTTTGAAGCTTTCAAAAAGATTTGAGGTATCCGGCATATCGAATTTAATCTTGCCTTTTTCTTCCTCCAGCTTTTTGCGGGCGCGACTCAATAATTGACGGCAATGATCCGCTTTCTTATCGAGCACCTTTTGAATTTCATCATATTCGAAGTCAAAAACATCTTTTAACAAGTAGGCAGCCCTTTCTAGAGGTTCTAGTTTGGTCTGGATTACCTTAAACGCGGCTGAAAGCTCCTTTTCAAAATCAATATTGGCAAAGTCCGATTCCTTGAATTTGACCATCAATTCAGAGAGTTGAATTGAATCCCAATACTCTTCTTTTTTCTTTTTTAAAGTTTGCAAGTGATTGAGGCAATTGTTGGTAACTGCCTTTATCAAATAAGCCTTGGTATTCTCAATTTTAGCCTGATCGATGCTGAGCCATTTGATAAATGTCTCTTGCACCATATCTTCCGCATCGGCCTTACAACGAAGAAGGTTGTATGCGATCCGATGGAGCATTGGCTGATAGAGCGTAATGACTTGTGCCTGATTCAAAATTGTGACTTGATTAATACTACAAAGGTAAGTGCAAATCCTGACTTTAGTGAAAGTATTTTTCAATCGCCCTAACGGTCGTATGCACTTAGCTGTTTAGTTCCGATAGCTCTAACCACCGAAGTGTTTTAGCATCAATCTTCTCATCCAGCTTTTTTATCTCTTCAGCAAGTTTTTGAAGTTGTTGATGATCGCTTATACCGCTATTTAATTCACTGGTTAATTCCGTTTTCGCCTGTTCGAGTTTTTGAATATCGGGTTGTAGCTGATCAAACTCCTGCTTCTCTTTAAAAGAAAGTTTCTTCTTGTCGGATGGAACTTCCTCCTTGATCACTTTTGTGGCAACCGGTTTGCTTTTCTGTTCTTCCTCTTCTTCTACCCAGGTGCGATAGTCAGAATAGTTTCCATTAAACGGTCTGATCTTTCCATCTCCTTCGAAGATGAAAAGTTGATCGACCAGGTGATCCATAAAGTAACGGTCGTGCGAAACCAATAAAAGACAGCCATTAAATTTCTCCAGAAAATCTTCGAGTACATTTAAAGTGTCAATATCGAAATCGTTGGTTGGTTCATCCAGTACCAAAAAGTTGGGATTCTTTACCAATACTTTCAACAACTGAAGGCGCTTCTTCTCCCCTCCGCTCAACTTTTCAACAATATTGTATTGCTTCTCAGGTGGGAACAAGAAGGTCTCCAAAAACTTGGATGCCGATATTTGGGTGCCATCGGCCATGGTAATGTACTCGGCTATCTCTTTTACTTCTTCAATCACACGGTGAGCGGGATTGAGGTCCTCCACCTCCTGCGTGAAGTAACCGATCCTGGTCGTTACTCCATGGATAATCTCCCCTTTGTCGGGCTTACTGGCTCCGGTAAGCAAATCCATAAAGGTTGACTTGCCCACGCCATTCTTGCCCACAATGCCAATCCGGTCCTTCTTCTTAAATATGTATGAAAAATCATCAACCATTTTGGCAGCTCCATAACTTTTCGATACGTGATGGAGTTCCATCACCTTGCCACCCTGCCGAGCCTCTTGCATGTCCAGCTCTAGTCTGTCTTTTTTTATGTTCTGTGATGCTTTGTCCTGTATTTCATAGAATGCATCGACTCGATATTTTGCTTTAGTGCCTCTCGCCCTTGGCTGTTTTCGCATCCACTCCAATTCCTTTTTCATCAACTGGCGTGCCTTGCCTACTTCTGTTTTTAACATCTCTTCACGCTCCGATTTCTTTTCCAGGAAATAAGCATAATTACCATCATACCTATAAAGCTTGCCGCGATCTAGTTCAATGATCTCGTTTGCAACGTTATCCAGAAAGTACCTATCGTGAGTAACCATTAACAACGTGATGAGTTGCCCCGAGAGATAAGATTCTAACCACTCAATCGCCTCAAGATCGAGATGGTTAGTTGGTTCATCCATAATGATCAAGTCGGGTTCCGACAAAAGCATTTGAGCCAGGAACACTCGCTTGCGTTGTCCACCCGAAAGCTCATCAAACTTCTGATCGAGATCCACTACCCCTAACTTGCCAGTGATGGTTTGCACCTTGGCATCGTAATCCCAGGCATTATACTCTTCCATTAGATCGAGTACCTGTTGCATGCGTTCTGGTGAAGTTTCAGGATGGTGAATACACTCCTCATAATCCTTCACAACCGAAGCAATTTTATTGTTCTTGTCAAAGATTATTTCCTTAACAGAAGGGTTACCAACCACATTCGGTTGCTGAGTCAGGTATCCTAATTTCACACCTTCACGAATACTAACTACCCCAGAATCTTGTGGAATCTGACCTGTCAGGATTTTTAATAAGGTGGACTTTCCAGTTCCGTTTTCTCCCACTAAGGCCATTTTATCGCCTTGTGAAATTCCGAGTGTAAGATCTTTGAAAAGCCAGCGATCGTTGAAGGACTTAGAGAGTGATTCTGCAGATAAATAGTTCACTAAAATGATAATTAGGCCGCAAGTTAGCACAACGCCTGTTGCGATCTAAACACTCATTTTACAAAACCACCTGGATTGAAAAATAAGCTAGAACAAACACGTAGACAGAATGTCAGTATCAATTATTCATAAAATTAATAATCAGATACTTAAACATTCCTAACTAAAGTAAATAAACAATTTATTTGGCCAAAAAAATACATAAAGAGCACAGCAAAAAACTGAAGGATATAATTGTACACAAGTAATGGAATGATCCAAAAAGACATATTGAATTAGTGAATGTCCATCATCAAAGCCCCAAATTGTATATCTGTAATACCCGAGTTCCAGTTAATTGGTTATCTAAACTTCATATGCGTGCCGCCATCAATCTTTATCTTTTTTCTGGCTGATATCAAATAACTAAGAATCGTTAAAACATTTGCACTGAAATAGTTAACAGGTATAAGCAAAGAAGAATCTGAACTAAAGAATCAACAAACCCTGTATTTGAAGATCCCCTTTTTTGTGAAAGTTCCGGCTTATCAGACAGAAGCAAATTAAGTACTGAAGCATTTGGAAGAAATGACTTATAACATATGGTAGACCAGTTTTATTAGGATTAATCCAGAAATTGAAAATGAAGACATTGGTCCTTAAAAGAATAGAACACTTCCTATCATTTTCCATCGCCAGCGTTAACTTTGCCCGATATCATTGGATGACACAACACAACCAAATACATGTCTGCAAGAGTTGTAAAAATGAGTTTAAAGGCACTTTTTGTAACCTATGTGGCGAAAAGGTTTTAACACCTTCCGACAAGTCCTTTAAGACCATTCTAAACAATATTATGTTGGCGATTACCTTCGTAGATATCCGGTTTATAAAGACGCTTTGGATGGTGCTCAAGAAGCCAGGTACCCTTTCGCGGGATTTTGCAAACGGCAAGCGGGTGAACCATCTGAGTCCCATGTCCCTATTTTTCGTGTTGAACCTGGTTTACTTTTTCTTTCCGGTCATTCAGTTGTTCAATGCTTCATTGAATACTCAATTGATGTCTCCCCTGAGTGGCTTCTATTCTGATATAATCGCTCACAAAATTGTGAACATGGGGGTAGATTTAAATTCCTTTACCATGCTGTATAATCTCAAGACCACTGGCCTGGCAAAGTTAATGGTGATGGTTTTTGTGGTGATTTCTTCGCTTCCGCTGAATCTGCTTTACTGGAAGAAAAATAAATACTTCACTGATCATGTTACCTATGCGGTAGAACTAGCCTGCTTTAACCTCTTCATCAATACCATCGTGCTCACCATTATTATGAGGTTATTGGGAGGGGGAGGCTACCTGAATGAAACCTCTTTAACCATTATATTTATTGTTACCAATTTATATTTTGTTCTTCGATCCGGAAACACGTATTATCATGAGAAGGGATGGCGGCTAATACTCAAATCCATTACCATGATTCTGTCTCTGAAAGTAGCGTTGGAGGTATATCGGGCTATTCTCTTTTTTATTACCTTAGGTTCGCTCTAAAAACCCAATACGGAAAGATCTGATCAATTACGAACCTGCTCTCCTACATGCTGATGCATATTTACTTTTTGACTGCTCTCACTCTTTTGTAGTCCTACTCTCTCCATTTTTCCCCAACCCTTTTTTTGAAAAAAAATGAGTTTAATATTTCCTAACAC
The DNA here is from genome assembly GCA_964349405.1 of uncultured Ohtaekwangia sp. Lineage (GTDB taxonomy): Bacteria > Bacteroidota > Bacteroidia > Cytophagales > Cyclobacteriaceae > ELB16-189. The sequence continues at coordinate 28,546 of CAYGGY010000001.1, forward strand.
ATATAGGTAGCTATTAATCCAATGATAGAACAGAGGCTCGAATAAGGCATAGATACTTAATTTTAGTAGTGTACGCCTATCCTTATAATGACCACGTGTACTCGCTTCCACACTCAAAGCCAATACATTCATAACAATCCCTATCATCCAGTATACCAAAAATATTTCCCCCAACAGGATGAAAGAAAACCAACCCAAAATCGATCCTACAATAAAATAAAGCATGCCTATTATTTCAATGAAGGGAGTAGACCATTCAAAAAATACATAATAGGGATAGGAGAATAAACCCAATACTTTGAATCGTGGATTAAAGAAGAGATCCTTATTTTTCCAAATGGTTTCTGTCATGCCACGTGACCATCTGTCGCGTTGCGAAGCAAGTGATTTAAAGGTATTGGGCACCTCGCTCCAACAGAAGGCCTCTGGTATATATCGAATTCGAAATTTAAGACTATTGGAATCAATATATCGCCATATTTTACCATCAATGTCCATATCTTCTGCCAGCGATCCGGTGGAATATCCACCCACCGTTTCAAGAATCCATTTTTTATATACCCCAAATGCTCCGGATACAATCTGCAATCCGCGGTAGCGCTGAGCAAACATTCGGCCTAATAAGAAGGAACGGAGATATTCAATCACTTGGATTTTCGCCCAAAAACTTTTTGGCACTGAGGCATCCTCTACACCATCAGGCCCCACATTCGAATCATTAACTACCCCTATGGGTGTTCCAATGCCAATCACGCTGGGTTCGCGCTCAAAAATATCGCTGAGGTGTATCAGTGCATTTTTCTCCAAAATTGAATCCGCATCGATAATGGTAACAATCTCCCCGCTGGCAATTGCCACCCCTGCGTTTTGAGCATCTGCTTTGCCCCCATTTACTTTATCTAATACAATTAATTCATGATATCTTGGATTAGACGATCGAAAGTATCGTTTCACGGGCATGTGAGTGATGTAAGTACTATGAGTAAACTCATCATCTATTTCAACCAATTCAAAATGTTCAATAAGTTTCTCCAGAGTTCCATCCGTTCCTCCATCAGAACAAATGATCACTTCTTTATTTTTATACTCTTGATGAAGAAAAGAAGTAACGGTATCAACAATCAAGATTCCTTCATTATAAGCCGGGGAAATAATGGATACCCGTACTAGTTCGTGATGGTTTTTTGCCAAATGTTCCTCTAATTCCTGCTCATCGATTACGTGATCATAGAGTGAGAAATATCTTTTTATTTCAATCAATGATAAGGCAGAAAAAAGAACTTTGGAGCTGGTATACAACACTGCATACGATATGGCCAGTACGCTCAGGATTTGAACCAGCAGTTCCATCAGAAGGTACGATTAATATAAAAGTCGAAACCAAAAAACTGAGCATACTCATTGGCTGAGGTTATAAACAAACCACCATAATCAAGGCCTGCACCAAATTTATACCGCCCACGCTTTAACCTTCCACTAACCCGTGCAAGGTATGTATCGAGGCCAAAGGAATTCTCGATCGCATTATAGTTTCTTCCTGCCCCGGTATCTTTCCCCTTCAAAAAACTCAATTCCAGATAATCCGTTTTTGTAAAATATCGTCTGCCACTCACAAAAATACTTTTGGCCGCCCCTCCGGTAATGAAAGAAAAAGTTGGTCTTAAATAAGTGAAATAATCCCCAAAGTAATATCCAATAGTGCCCGTGATGATCGGTATCCCATCATAATTGAATGGTTTAATAAATCCTGTGCCTAGTGAACATTCAAATCGACCTATACTTTTATACAGTTCGGCTCTGGTGCGAAAAGTGGGTAACAACTTAGATCCGGAGTATCCCGAATTAAAATAGCCATATCCGTTCTTTTTAAACTTGAGATAAATATCCACCTCACCCATATAACCCACTGTGCTACCCAACGAATAACGCAGCAGCCTTGCAAAAACATCTAAATTATTAATCTTGCGCCCGTATTGAACATACGTATAAACCCGATCCCGATACGGAGATTGGTAGATCTCGGCCCTGTTTCCAAATTCAAATGAATTTACATAAACCAGACCTTCATTATTAGATATGACTGTAGTAGAATCCTGACCTATGGTATGGAGGTGAATAAAACTTAAGAGCAGAAAATAAATCAATCCCCTATACATAGCTATGTAATAAACAGGAGTAATTTTTATCAAAAAGAAACAGACAAAGTCCTCTTTTATTCAAATTTACTAAAAATGATTACATAATATTACACTACTATAAATGTATGTTTTTTAACCATTTAAGACTGATTAGGAAGGTTAAAATTTATGTTTTGTGTCGTTACCTAAATCAATTTTAATAACCCATTAGACCGTACATTGATCAATAATTTTTATCAACTAATTGATGCGGAAAGTTCCAGTTATAAAAAATTCTCCTGAAATTTATTCATGATGAGCAAAAGGTGGTATTGTAATATTATTTTTTTCTTGGTTTCACTCATACCATTGTTGTGTTATGCACAAACGGAAACTAAACATAGAAACGCCACATATTATTATGAAAAAGGTGAAGAAGCACTAAAGAACAAATTCTTTAAAACGGCTCTCGCCCACTTCAATGAATGCCTTCGGTTAAGCCCTTATTTCATGGACGCCTATTATTCAAGGGCATTGGTGCGCGAAGGACTGGGAGATAAACAAGGTGCACTCACCGATTACAACATCTACCTCGATTCAAAACCAGAAGACAAGGAAGCACTTTTTAGCAGGGCAGTAACACGTTATGATTATGGGCAATGGGCGGTTGCAAAAGAAGACTTCCTAAAACTCATTTCAATGCCTCCGGGTGGTGAAACCAACACCGTATATTTCCAAACTGACAATTCATCAAACGGAGAGACAAGAGCCTTCACCGCTCACCACAATCTCACCCCTACCCTTTTGAATTATCTAGGCTTGATCGAGACCAAATTGAAGAACTTCCCTAAAGCCCTATTCTATTTTGACTCAGCCATTAGCATCAATCCAAAAGACCCCGATTACTTCCTGAATCGTGGTATTACAAAACTACAAGCAAATGATTCAGCAAATGCGATCACCGATTTTGAACATACACTTTTTTTGAACCCAGAAAGCAGCCTGGCACGGCACAACCTGGCGGTACTAAAAAAATCCGCGGCAAATCTTAAAGAGGCCGAAGCATTACTATCAGAGGCTATCGAGAAAAATCCTACTATGCCCTACTCGTATGCAGAACGTGGATTAGTTAGAATGAAAGACGGCAATCTTAAAGGTGCATTGGAAGATTACAATGAAGCAATCCGGCTTAATCCGGCTGATCCCGATTATTGGCTCAATCGCGGAATTATTAAAGAGCAAAGCAAAGATCTGAACGGAGCTTTGGCCGATTATAATCAAGTGATCACATTACGATCCGACTTTGAAAAAGGTTGGCTCAATCACGGAAACGTGTTGGTGAAACAAAACCGTTTTGTAGAGGCTATTGAAGACTATAACGTGGCCATCACCTATTATCCTGAATATGGTCTTGCCTACTACAACCGCGGACTTACCTTCCATCGGCTAGCTAAAAAAGCAGAAGCCTGCAAAGATTTAGATCTGGCAAAGAATTTTGGTGTAAAGGTGGATGCCAACATAGTGAGTACGATTTGCCGTTAAATCCTTATAAACGAATTTCAGGTATTGTGAGCATTATTAAAAGAAAATAACTCTTATCTATTTCAACATAAGGCTGGCTATTGCCAGATCCTGAATTGCATTGCCAACAGATTTAAATACTGTAATCTGATCATTAAAGGTTCTTCCCTCTTTACTCCCCAGAAGTATTTCACCCAATTCAGCCCTTAGGTGATTTTCATCTATCAATCCTTGCGCAATAGGAATAATAATATCGCCAGCTTCAGTCAATGCGGATTTGTATTGGTCCACCACCAGCCAGGATTTTTTTATTGCAGCACCCGGTATTTCTTGCATGTTTGCTGTATAAGATCCAATGCCATTAATGTGTGTTCCAGGCTTTAAATCTTCGGAATCAAACACTGGTGTCATTGATGAAGTTGCTGTGCAAATAATATCTGCTTGTTTTATTTGGTGGGGAGAAGTGGCAGGCAGTATGTCAACTTGAAACTTAACCGTTAGCTTTTTACAAAAGGATGTAATTCGCGCAGCAGATCTACCAAAAACAATAACCTTTTTAATCTTTCTTACATTTAATATTCCCTCCACTTGGGTTTCCGCCTGGGTGCCAGTTCCGAAAACCGCCAGTACTTCCGAATCTTTTCTTGAAAGTAGATCGGTAGCCAAACCTGACGCAGCTCCGGTGCGAAGAGCCGTTAAATATTCGGCTTCGATGAGGGCTAGCGGACTTCCATTTTTCCCATCCATGATTAGCATATTTCCCTGAATGACCGGAAGTCCTTCCAAATTATTTTTATTAAATACCGAAACCATCTTTAAACCAAAAAGACTAAAAGCAGGTGAATAGGATGGCATAAAGAGTGTGCGACCCGAATCATCGGAAGTCGCAATGGCAGTACGGACAGGAACCGAGGCCGTATGGCTACTTAGTTGAACAAAAGCTTCTTTCATCATGGTTATTGCCTGACTCATTGAAACTTTTTTGCGGATATCTTCTTCGCTGAAATAATTTATCATTAGTAACAAGTTGAATAAAATGTTTTGCAAATACTATCTTTGAATATACTGAATGAGATGTGAAATTTCGGTATTTACTAGGTTGTAGAATTTATCAGGTTTACTATATTGAATCTCGAAAATTACAAATCGCTTCCTTATCTTCGGACTCACCTGTTATTTACTTGATGAAATAAGTTATAGCTTTCAAAATTCATATCAATCAATGACTTTTGGAGCTAAGGTAGGTTCTAACGTGGTGAGGATGATTTGAAAATACTACATACATAGTATGTCCACTGCTTTACCTTACCTATCAAAATGATCGATGTTAATCTTTTACTCAGTATGGGAGCCAGCTATAAAAAACTCGCTCCTGGAGAAATTCTTTTCGCAGAGGGGGAGTGCTGTGAATTCTACTATCAAATAGTAAGAGGACAAATTCGATGGGTGAATTTCAATAAGGATGGTGATGAATATTTACAAACATTGGTTGAAAAGGGCGAATGCATTGGGGAACTACCCTTATTTGACGGAGATGTTTATGCCGCCACCGCTGTTTCCAATAATGCATCATGTGTGTTGCGTCTCCCCAAGGATACTTTTCATCAACTCTTAATTGAACAACCACATATTCACTTTTCGTTTTCGAAATTATTAACACAGCGATTACGTTTTAAATTTTTCATGTTAAAGGAAATAGCTAACAACAATCCTGAAAAAATTATAAACTCACTGTTAACCTACCTACACGAGAAAAAGGATCACGTTTGTTCCATCTGCAACCAGGTGCGGCTTACTAGAAAACAAATTGCGGAAATGACAGGACTGAGGGTAGAAACTGTTATCAGAGTGATGCGTAACCTGAATGAAAAAGGGATCATTCAAATTCACAATCGTAAAGCGTATTTTGGGAATAGTTTAGGATGTGATAATAAGCGATGCGATGCATTATGATATTATGTAGATTCAAAAGGCGCATCCATCGATGATCGATTGGTTCGGATGTACTTCAATCAAACAAAATTAAATCAAAGCCAAAATCCATAATATTAGGTTGCCCTCTGTAACCCGGAGTAATTAAATATCCCTTTCGGGTAGCGGCCTGAACAATATTATGATACTTAACAAAAAATCTTCCACGTTTAAACTTTCCATTAAAAAAAACATCTGCTAATGGAAAGGCCTGGTTCACAAAACTATTCTGAACATAGTATTGCTGAATTGCCGGATCATAACCCATTGCTGTATAGGAAGAACGCCAATGTAAATCAACACCAATCTGTGCCTGCATATTGCCATTGAACAGTATGTTCTCATAAGCAAGTTGGGCATTTCCAAACCACTCAGGTATGCGCAGTGCATTGTCATCATTTTTAAGAAGTGAGGTATAAATTATTTGTGGTCGCAAATAAAAATTCCTAAAAAAACGAAGCGACATTCTTAATTCAGGGGAAAATGCCTGCTGATTACCCGATGACTGAGTTGGTAACACTTTCTGCTCACTCGCTACTTTGTTTTCTTTGTAATAGATATAATTTTTCAACACGGTGTAACGCGCACCAGGCGATATAAACAACCTGCCCCACTTTACTTTAAGGTAGGCTTCCAATTGGTTTGAGAAAATACTGGAAAAATCATTTACCCAGGAATTATGACTACCTCTGTAGGCTTGCGACAGAAAGCCTGGTTTTGCAAGAGCACTTATTCCCTTCGCATCAAGCCACGGTGTTTTTAATTCAGCCTGAAGACGATAATTTCCGTCTAACAAATATTCTGCATTACCTGATAGTTCACTTAAAGAATCGAACTGGAAGGCAATTTTTCCACCTACATAATTTTCAACACCATCATTTTTAAAAGTAAGTAGTGATTCATCCACATATCGATTATACGTGCTAAAGGTTCTTATTTTATAGTAGAAATTGTAGAATAAAAATGCAGCATTGCCTTTAATGCCCACTTCATTGACGATTGTTTTAAATTCTATTCCGTCCGAAACAGTAACCGAATCGATGTCTTTATCATGATTGATATAAGAAAAGTATTGATCATAATTAGCTTCAGACTTTGGCTTGTCAGTAAAGCGATTAATTTGTTTCGTTATATCCAGTCGATGATATAGTTGAAACGGAGAGGCCAATTGGTATTGATGAAATACGTGTAAAGCATTCTTTTGCTCCTCTGTTTGAGCTGCAAGTAAATAAGGTTGCGCATCAACATCATAATAATCGTTAATGGTAGTATCGGTTACTAATAAGATACCGCCATTTTCATTTACACGATGTCGGATTCTGCTATAATTAAATAAAAGAAGATATCGGTCGTCTTTTGATCGATAACTTGAATACAAATCATAATAATGACTGGTGGTTTGCCTGTCTCCTTTTCCCTTACGTTGTATTTGCTTATCGACCATTAATGGTCTGTAATTGAAACCAAAATTCCACCGAGGGTTTATATTACGACTATATTCAATTTTGCTTATGGCTCGTCCATTGCCCCCCCAAACCAAACGGAAACTAGTATAAGGTGATTTTGTATCGAAATAAACTGGGGACTCAGTATTATAATATGGCGTATAAACAGAATATCCAGGATTAACACCAATCGTTTCAGAAGTGAATGGAAATATAGGATTCAACGCGGTGCCAACGTTGCCTAAATCCTGATAGAAGTTATTAAATCGTTGCACATATGTCCATCGATGATAATTCGAAAGAGTAGTATCCAGTGGTTGATAATTCTTCTTATTAAGAAAGAGATCATTCTCTGTAATCCATAAGGTTGTTTTAGGGCCGTAAACGTTTTTGGTTGAGTCGTCTACAATTTGTGATCCTTTCCCCTTTCTGGCCGGCACTTGTGTTTGATTTGGCTTTGTTGCATCCTGGCTCTTTTCAGGCTCCGTCAAAGCGGGGCGTGGCTTTTTAACGGGCATTGGGTCCTGAGCTACCGCCACAAAACTTACTACCGACACAAAAAATATGAGTATTGTTAATCTAAAAAGCACGCGCAAAAATAGTTCTGTAGTTCAATGATTAGTTAAGGGAGTCTGATTTTTTTCAACCGAAAGCCGCTGAATATTTTCTTCCACCATCCGGATGATCATTTTATCAAAATGTATTCCATCTTTTAGAAAAACAGACTTAACGGGCAGATAAAACCAATGTTTATTTTGCAATAAAGGTAGTAATTGAGGTATAATTAATTTTACCATGTCTTTTTCGGTCGTCAGGATAGAACTCACCTGATATTCATCAGCACTTTGTTGTATTCGATGGATATCCTCAACCGTAAATACGTGATGATCTTCAAAACAAAAATGTTTTACTACTTCATATAACTTTGAGACTTCTCTTTCGAAGTGTGAATTTTTAGCAATACCTGAGACTAAAACTACTTTCTTATCAATCGGGTTTTGATGATGGATTGATAACGGTTGTTGATAGTTTAAACCCGAAAAAAACACCGGTTTTTCTCCGACTATTTTATGTATGCTCCTGGTCATTAAAGTCATCTCTTCTTCACGGATGCCATCTGCTTTCGTCACTACAATTATATCTGCACGGCAAGCTCCTTTTCTGGCTTCGCGCAAACGTCCAAAAGGTAAGAGAAAATCTTTGTAAAAAGGCTTTTCATAGTCCGTAACCAAAATTGAAAACTGTGGTTTTACAGCGCGATGTTGAAACGCATCATCCATCAAAATAACCTGAACATCAGGGTATTGATGAAGAATAGTTGGTATCGCCAAGGCTCTCTCTTCACCTACTACTACTTTAATTTGGTCATCAAACTTCCTTAAAAGTTGAAAGGGTTCATCACCCAAGGTGCGTGCGTTGTCCAATTCTGAAGAAATAATTATTCCATGTGTCTTTCTTCCATATCCGCGACTTAATGTGGCCACTTTATAGCGATCAGCCAGCAATCGAATTAAGCATTCAATCATTGGAGTTTTCCCAGAACCACCTACATTAAGATTACCTACGCTGATAATTACCGAGTCAAATTCAAAAGACTGCTTATGACCAATATCGTAAAGATAATTGCGGATTCTTGTAGCCAGATCATAAAGCCAGGCAAAAGGCCATAAGAGATACTTGAAAACAAACATAAAACGGTCCCGCAATCTTTCGTTATTTTTGGTCAAAAGTACATAATCAATGGCAACGGTGAAGATAAAAGATGTTACATCCTACCTGGAAAGTCTGGCACCGCGAAGTTTACAGGAAGACTATGACAATAGTGGTCTGATTACCGGAAATGCCAACGAATCAGTTAAGGGTGTTTTGGTGACGCTGGATTGCACTGAGAATGTGGTAGATGAGGCGATTGAGAAAGATTGCAACCTAATTGTGGCGCACCATCCAATACTTTTTAAAGGTCTTAAAAAGCTTACTGGTCAAACGTATGTTGAACGAGTAATTATAAAAGCAATTAAATCCGATATCGCGATTTATACCATTCATACCAACCTGGACAATGTAATCACAGGGGTTAATAAGAGGATTGCTGATAAGATTGGATTACAGAATTTGTCAATCCTCCTTCCCAAACGAAATACGCTAAGTAAACTTGTCACCTTTGTTCCTAAAGAAAATGCTGAAATCGTTATGGCTGACTTGCATGAGGCCGGAGCTGGCAATATTGGCAACTACAAAAACTGTAGTTTCAGAATAACCGGTGAGGGCACCTACAAGCCAACGGCCAATGCTAAACCCTATCAGGGGGAAATCGATAGATTGGAAAGCACGAGCGAAGTTCGTGTAGAGGTAATCTTGCCATCACATCTTGAAGGCCAAGTTCTTTCTGCACTAAAAATAAACCATCCATACGAAGAGGTTGCTTATTATTTAAGTCGACTAGAAAATACGAATCAAGAGGTTGGAGCTGGTATAATAGGCGAGCTATCCATACATCAAGAACCTCTTGTATTTTTAAATGAGTTAAAATCTAAAATGAATGTTGCGATTGTAAGGCATACCGCAATACCTGAAAAGAAAGTCAAAAAAATAGCTGTCTGCGGAGGGTCTGGAAGCTTTCTTCTCCCAACAGCAATTGCACAAGGAGCTGATGTTTTTATCTCAGCCGATTTCAAATACCACGAGTTTTTCGATGCTGAGGGAAGAATTATTATTGCCGATATTGGTCATTATGAGAGTGAACAATTCACGAAAGATCTGTTATTTGAGTTTTTAAAGGAAAAATTCCATACTTTTGCAATCATTTTTTCGGAAATAAACACCAATCCTATAAGCTATTTGTAAGTAATGGAAAATCAAACAGTTGCCCAGAAGTTAGAAGCCTTAGTTAAACTCCAATCCATAGATTCGAAACTGGATGAACTCAAAAAACTCAGAGGAGATCTTCCTGATGAAGTTCAGGATTTGGAAGATGAAATGGAAGGATATCGTACGCGAATGTCTCGTTTTGAGGCTGATTTAAAAGATTTAGAGGATGCTATAAAGAAGAACAAGGAAGGTATAAAAGAGGCTGAAAAGCTTGTAAAAAAATATAGCGAACAACAGAAGAATGTGAAGAACAACCGCGAATTTGAAGCTATCACGAAAGAAATTGAGCTTCAGGAACTGGAGGTTCAGATTTGCGAAAAGCGGATCAAAGAGTCAAAAGATAAAACGGATGCCAAAAAGGATGAAATTAGCACCATTGAAAAGTTTATAAAGGAGAGAGAGGAAGATCTTGCTAACAAGAAGGGAGAATTGGATAACATTCTGAACGAAAGTAAAGAAGAAGAGAAAGTACTGCTTGTAGAAAGAGAAAAAGCAACAAAGAAGATTGAAGACAAACTATTGAAGCATTATAATCGTTTAAGAAGCAGTCTTTCAAATGGTCTGGCTGTGGTAAGGGTTGTGCGTGGTGCAGCCGAAGGTTGCAACATTATTATCCCTCCACAAAAAATAGCTGAGATTCGCGAGAAGAAGAAAATAGTAATTGATGAACACTCCGGTCGTATTTTAGCAGATGTAGATTTAGGTTCGATGGAAGAGGAGCCAAAACCAAAAAAGGCGGCACCGGTAAAAAGAGCAAAAAAGGTTGAATAAATTCACTCACATAATGATATTAAAAAAGGTAGGCGTTATCGCTTGCCTTTTTTTATTCTCTTTTTCAGCCAGATCAACTGACCTTATTTGGAAGTTTGATCCTGAACTTCAGAAAGCATATAATCTGGTAACAACCCTTCAACCAGAAAGTGCCAACGACCTTCTAAAGAAAATCTCTGGTAATGTGCTACATAAATTGTACGTACAAAGCTTAAATGAAACCCTTCATATTTTAATTACGGAGGATCATGCTAGTTTCCCTCAAATTGATCAACAGTTTAAAGAACGACTCAAATATCTTGAAAGTCTGCCAGAAACCGCTGAAACGCTTTTTCTACAAGCAGAACTTACGCTGCAAAGGGGGTTCTGCTATTTAAATTTGAATCAGGAGTTTAACGCAGTGTTTGCAATTAGAAAAGCATACCAACTGACGACCGATTGTCTGAAAAAATACCCCACCTTCATCCCGATAAAGAAAACAAGTGGTGTCATTCAGGTAATGATCGGTTCAGTGCCAGAGAAATACAGTTGGTTCATTTCTCTATTGGGAATGAAAGGCTCCGTATCGACCGGACAGAAGCAGTTGTCAGAATTACGTTTATCAAAGTCCTCATTAAATATGGAGGCTTCCATACTTTTTTTTACGGTAAAGGGTTTTATCAATCAAGAATTTTCTGAAGCCGCCAATGGGATTAATCAAACACTGAAAGATCAACCCAATAATAAGCTTCTTCTTTTCATAGGTGTGAACATGCTTATAAAAGATGCCCGTAGTGAAGAGGCTTTAACTTTAATACATCAGATGGATAATAGTCCTGATGGGTTACCCATACATTATATTGACTATCTGCGTGGTGAAATCCTGCTTCAAAAAGGAGAATATACAAAATCAATCGAATCATTTAGTCGGTTTATAAAGAACTATCCGAGTCAAAGTTTTAAAAAGGATTCCTACTTCAAAATTTCATTATGCTATTGGCTCATGGGAGATACCCGGTCAGCAAAGGCAAATTTTGAAAAAGCTAAAATTACTGGAAGTGATAAAGCGGAGCCCGATCGTTATGCTGCCAAACAACTTGAAGACCCTAACTTTCCTAATAAAAGTCTTTTGAAAGCAAGATTCTATACCGATGGCGGATATTATAAAGAAGCAACAGTGGTGTTAAACAGCATCACCCCCAGCGAACTGGCAACACCAAAGGATCAAACCGAATACTATTATCGAAAGGCCAGGTTGGCACATCGCACCGGAGAAATAGCAGCCGCCAAAATATTTTATCAGCAAAGTATGGACATGACCCAAAATAATCCATGGTATTTTGGTGCCAATTCAGCCTTACAACTTGGGTATATTGCCAAAGAGCAAAAAAACTATGTCGCTGCAAAGAAATACTTTCATATGGCATTAAACTATCCTAAACACGAATACAAAAATAGTATTGATAGTAAAGCCCGCACTGAACTGCAACTGTTAGGGGAGACTAAGGTGTAATTATTTTTTCTGCCTGCTGCTGTTTTATTTCCTTCACCGATTTAAGATGTGCTGCATCATTATATTTCTTAACAGCATACATTGAACCTGTAAAATCCAATTGGTAGAGACAAAGGTTTTGATGTTCAAACATATCCATGCTTCGCAAGGGATAATTCAATAATCGGCAAAGTAAAATACGCATAGCACGACCATGCATGCAAATCAAGATCGTTGACTCTTCGGTCTTACTCATGATGTAATTAATAGCTCCATCCTGTCTTTTGGTGACATCTTCAGGGCTCTCCCCTCCTTCTATCCTTTCATGGGTATTACCCACCTGCCATTGGCTGAGCATCCAATTATAGTAGGCATCTTCTTCAAGCGTAATAGGTTGCCCTTCTTTTTTACCCCAGCTGATCTCGTTTAAGCCCTCTAAATGAACAAAGGGAATACCCAAATCAATAAACGGTTGAACAGACTCCGTGGTACGCTTCAGTGTAGAGGTATAAATCTTATCAAAATGAACATGTTTAAAAGCTTCAAAAAAAGCCTGAGCCTGAAATCTTCCCTTCTCATTAATTGATGAGTTAACTCCGCTCCCTTGCACGATGCCCTGAAGGTTAAAATCAGTCTGTCCGTGACGAATAAGGTAAATTTTTTTGGTGCTCAATTTTCTGTTAATTTGGCCCGTCCTAGCCGGTAGGCGGGCGTAAAAATAAGGAATTACCAATAACCACAACTGCTTATTCTATTCATGTCAATATTTAATCCTGGTATTACTCCTGAATCGTTAAACAAATTATCGGCAAATACCATGGTTAGCCATTTAGGTATTGAATTTACGATGGTTGGCAATGACTTTATAGAAGCAAAAATGCCGGTGGACGCCCGAACACAACAACCGTTGGGGTTGTTACACGGAGGTGCTTCGGTAACACTAGCAGAAACATTAGGGAGTGTAGCAGCGACCTGTTGTGTTGACCGTGATACCCAGTATTGCGTAGGTTTAGATATCAATGCCAATCATGTTAAAAGTGCAAAGTCGGGTTTCGTCTTTGGAATCACCAAACCCATCCACATCGGTAAGCGTACACATGTGTGGGAAATACGAATTGTGAATGAACAAAAAGAATTAATTTGTATAAGCAGAATAACGATGGCAGTCATCGATAAAAGATAGGTGAAAATGATTTCAACGAAGGAGAGAGAAAACACAACAAGAGAAAAACAAATACTCAACGAAGCTATTATACATGCGTTGCATCAGGGGCAGAGTTTTTCTTTATGGAAACTATCGGGGATAAATCAAAAGAATTTAATTATTTGTGATACCGTAAAAGAGGTAGATGATTTCGTGTTAGAGGAAGGTAACAGTGGATTTGCCTTTGCCCCCTTCATACCCAATGCTAAAAAGTTCTTATTTCCTGCCGACACACATTATCAGTTTGAAAATGAAATTCAAACAAAAGGCCCACAGACAAACTCAACTTTGAGCAGCAACTCCCGGCCAAGTCACAATCAGAAAAAAGCAACGTTTCATCGTGCCACATTATCGCATACTATAGGTGTTGATTTTATTGAACTTGTTAATAAAGGACTGCAGGAAATCTCAGATGGACAAATTGAGAAGGTAGTACCGTCCAGATACAAAGACATTACTATTACAGACGAATATAATCTTTTAGATGCTTTTGATACTCTCTGTGAAAAGCATCCCCAAGCACTGGTATCATTGGTGTCATCTCCTCAAACCGGAACCTGGTTAGGTGCTACCCCTGAGCTACTCGTAAGTGTTAATAATCAAAGCATATTTAAAACAATAGCACTGGCCGGCACATTGCCCTATTCGCCTGACGTTGATTTAAAAACAGTAGCATGGACCCAGAAAGAAATAGAGGAACAGGCGTTGGTTTGTCGTTATATCATTAATTGTTTTAAGAAAATCAGGCTTCGTGAATATGAAGAACACGGCCCCCGAACAGTAGTAGCCGGAAATTTAATGCACTTAAAAACAATTTACGAAGTAGACATGGCAGCAACAAACTTTCCGCAGTTAGGTTCAGTCATGCTTAAACTTCTTCATCCTACTTCTGCTGTGTGTGGTATGCCTTTCGATAATGCCATGACATTTCTGAAAAACAAGGAAGGCTATAACCGTGAATTCTACAGTGGGTTCCTAGGTCCTGTGCAGATCAATAATGAAAGTCAGATTTATGTTAACCTACGGTGCATGCAGGTGTTTGAAAAAAGTGCAAGGCTTTATGCTGGTGCAGGAATTACAATCGATTCTTATCCTGAAAAGGAATTGGAAGAAACGGAAATGAAAATGCAGAACCTACAGAATTTAATTATTCGTTAAGCTTAATCATACCTTGCGTCTACAACCCATTTACGATATTGCCGAAATATGTGCTCAACAAGGAGTCATAAATTCTGTTGTGTGTCCAGGTTCACGATGCGCGCCTCTTACGTTAGCGTTTGTTAGGCATCCTGAAATTTTGTGCCGGACATTCAGTGATGAACGAAGCGCATGCTTTGTAGCGCTTGGAATCGCACAACAAACCCAAGCACCGGTTAGTGTTGTGTGTACATCAGGATCAGCAGCATACAATTTTGCACCAGCTATTGCAGAAGCGTACTTTCAAGAAATACCATTACTCATTTTTACAGCTGACCGGCCTATCGAATGGATTGATCAATGGGATGGTCAAACGATTCGTCAAACCAATATTTTTGGTGCGCATGTTAAAAAATCCTTTACCCTTCCACAGGAATATGATCACCCGGATTCCGGATGGCACATTCAACGTATCGTTAATGAAGCAATTTCCCTAGCCCAGGAATTCCCAAAAGGTCCCGTCCACATAAATGTGCCCTTGCGCGAACCCTTGTATCCAACAAAAGAAGAAAAAATCAGTTTCACAAAACGTAAAAACATTGTTCATGTAACCCCCTCTTCTTTTGAATTAACACAATCAGACAAAGCTTCATTGAGCAAGTCATTATCCAACTACACAAAAGTTTTAGTGGTTGGTGGCCAACAATTATTTCATGAAGAACTTGCTAAGAGCATAGCAGGGTTTTGTGAAAAAAATCATGCTGCGCTGATCGGTGATGTGATCTCCAATCTTCATTCCTTACCTAAAACAGTTCGGTATGCAGATACATTTTTGAGTCAATGCGGAGATTCTGTGAAACAATCACTCGCCCCAGAACTTTTGATCACTTTTGGTAAGTCTGTCGTTTCAAAAAATCTTAAGCAATTCATACGCAAATACAAACCCGTAGAACATTGGCATATACAACCCAATGGCAATACAGCAGATCCATTCCAATCCTTATCGAGGTTAATTCACTGCTCACCACAAAACTTTTTTGAGGATCTACAATCTGTAGAAACGAGTGAGGCCTTCAAGGAACAAAAGAAAGAAAACTATGAACGCCTTTGGCAAGCTGAGGAAAGTAGAATCAGCCATGCCATGAAAAATTATTTCAGCGAAATTCGATTTGCTGAGTTTCAAATTTTAAAAATAATAATTGACTCACTTCCTGCACAATGTAATTTACATTTGGCCAACAGCATGTCGGTCCGTTATGCTAACTTCATCGGACTAACAGAAAACAATAAGGGACAACACGTTTTTTCAAATCGTGGAACTAGTGGTATTGATGGATGTACTAGCACAGCGATTGGACACTCATTAAGCAGTCAGGTCCCAAATATTTTGATTACGGGTGACATGGCCTTCTTCTACGATCGCAATGCTTTCTGGCATAATTACCCAATACCTAATTTACATATTGTGGTGGTGAATAATCATGGTGGTGTCATTTTCAATTTGATAGACGGACCTGGAAATCTGGATGAAAAGGACGAATACTTTATTACTAATCAAAAACTAACTGCCTCGCATTTAGCTACCGAGTTTGGTTTTGATTATCTGAAACTCGACTCTGTTAAGAAAATAAAAAATACATTGAAAGACTTTTTTGAATTTGAAGGTCGCACAAAAATATTAGAGATCACCAGTGATCAAAAAACGTCACAGCAAACATTTGAACAATTCAAGAACAATATAAAAAAGAGTTATGAAACTTAATTACGATTGGAAACAAGTAAAAGAATATAAAGAGATTCTTTTTCACAAATACGAAGGCATTGCCCGCATCAGCATCAACCGGCCTGAAAAGCATAATGCATTTACTCCACTTACCGTGCAGGAGATGATTGATGCCATGTACCTGTGTCGCGAAGATCAGGAAGTAGGTGTGATTATTCTTACCGGAGAAGGTGGCAACGCATTTTGTAGCGGTGGTGATCAAAGCGTACGAGGTCACGGGGGTTATGTGGGAAAAGACACCGTGCCCAGATTGAATGTATTGGATCTACAAAAAATGATTCGTTCAATTTCAAAACCTGTGATTGCTGCAGTTGCTGGTTGGGCTATTGGTGGCGGTCATGTTTTACATGTAGTATGTGATCTTTCCATTGCCGCTGAGAATGCACGCTTCGGACAAACGGGACCTAAGGTGGGAAGTTTTGATGGAGG
This sequence comes from uncultured Ohtaekwangia sp., assembly GCA_964349405.1. GTDB lineage: Bacteria > Bacteroidota > Bacteroidia > Cytophagales > Cyclobacteriaceae > ELB16-189. The sequence goes on from CAYGGY010000001.1 coordinate 45,263, forward strand.
TTTTGGTGCTTCTTATCTCGCGCGTATTGTGGGGCAGAAAAAAGCAAGAGAAATCTGGTACTTATGTGATCAATATGACGCACAAGAAGCCCTTGACATGGGCCTGGTGAATAAAGTTGTCCCATTGGATAAACTCGAAGAAACCTATGTTGCGTGGGCAAGAAAAATTTTAAAGAAGAGTCCGCTTGCCATACGAATGCTTAAAAGTTCCTTTAATGCTGAACTGGATGGACAAGCAGGCATACAAGAACTGGCAGGTAATGCCACGTTGTTATACTACTTAAGCGAAGAAGCAAAAGAAGGCAAGAACTCATTCCTTGAAAAACGTGAACCAGACTTTTCAAAGTTTCCTAAATTTCCATGATCGCATGTTAAATGAATGAGCTGCAGGAACAATGGGTCCGATTAGATAATACTCGATTTTCTTTTAAAGAAATTCAAAAAGGAAATTATTCCAATTCTTTAATCAGCATAAAAAAATCAGCACTGGATTTTTGTCGCGAGTGGTTGAATGGAAAAGAGAAATTCCAACTGCAAACATCCGGATCAACAGGGACTCCAAAAACAATTGAAGTAACGCGCGATCAATTAAAGGCCAGCGCCAGATTGAGTACTTCGGTGCTGGGATTACAGAAAGATTTTACAGCTCTTGTTTGTCTTGACACACGATACATCGCAGGTGTGATGATGCTTGTTCGCTCGTTGGAAGTAGGTATGAATATGATCATCGTTGAGCCATCTTCAAATCCACTTGCAAAAATTGAAGATGAAACATCTATTGACTTTACGGCATGGGTGCCACTTCAGCTAGAGTCCATATTGAAATCTGAACAAAAGGAAAAGCTCAATAACATAAAAATAGCATTGATCGGTGGAGCAGCCATTAACCACAAAACAGTTAAAGAAATTGAAACGCTGCCGTGTAATTTTTTTGCTACTTATGGAATGACGGAAACACTTTCGCACATCGCGTTGCAAAAACTAAATGGGAAAGATGCTCAGGATTTCTTCGAAGCACTGCCAAAAATTACATTGAGCAAAGATGAAAGAGAATGCCTTATTATACGCGCTTCTCATATTTCCGATCAACCCATTGTAACGAATGATCTTGTCGATCTAATTTCACCAACACAATTTCGTTGGATCGGGCGTGTGGATAATATCATAAATACAGGAGGCGTAAAAGTGATTCCTGAAAAGATAGAGGCATCGATTAGTATAGCGCTTAATGAACTCGCTGTCTCTAATCGATTTTTTGTAGCCGCTCTCCCCGATTCTATTTTAGGGGAATCAGTACATCTTTTTATTGAAGGCTCCCCATTTAAAAACCAAATAGAAGAATTGATTCAGAAAAAACTGTTCGAGACCCATAGTAAATACGAGAGGCCAAAATCAATTCAATATATTCCAGCGTTTATTAATACCGACACCGGAAAAATAAATAAGAGTAAAACAATCGCCTCGATCCAAAACTAAAACTCCTTCCCTACCTCTTCCAATTATGGAAGAGGGTTAGGGTAGGTAAACCGCTAAGTTTATTTCTTTGATTTGAGTTGAAATATCTCCTTTTGTAAATCCAGCACTACACCTGCTAATTGTTCAACAGAAACATCTTGCTTATCAGCAACATCTGGGAACTGAACACTGATATATGCTTTTGCTACCCAAACTTCCATGACATCCGCCCCACCTAATTGATACGGTGAATATTGCCGGTTGTCAGAAACAAGGAACAAGGTTCCGTTTTCATCGAGATAATTAAATACGCGCTTGTAAACAATGCCTTCACGCTGAGTGACCAACACATACGTCTTTCCACTTTTAATATTTCGCAAGTCGTCAACGTATTCACCAATCACAATCGTACCGGGCAATAGCGGTAACATAGAGTCCCCCGATATTTCAAAGGCACGATACGTGCCCTGCTTTAACATGGGCAAACTGAAATGAGGCAATTCTTTGACATATTCTGTATCAGCATAGCCATTCATATAGCCAGCGGCAGCTTTTTGAGGTACAAATTCAATATTATCCCTATCGGATGAATCAACCGTTACCACAACAACATCCTTACCCCTCACAAATTTCTTATCTGGTAGCATCGTCTCCGTTGTGAACTCCTTTCCGATCAAATCATCCACTGAAATAGAAAAGACCTCTGCCATTTTTTGAAGTAACTCAAGTTTGGGTTCCGCCCTACCTTCTTCATAGGCACCAATCAATGAACGCTTAATTCCTAACTGCTGAGCAAACTGATCTTGTGTTAGCGACAGTCTCTTGCGCAAAACGCGAATATTTTGATTAAGATTTACCATACCTTATTTCTTAAAAATGAGAATTCTACCCGAATTAGTCTTGCGGTTACCTAACGAAAACAGATTGCGCTGAAAATATCTCTCCTCATTATTAAAAGCAGCAAGATGCCGACTTATTTTTTCTATTATTTCAGCAACCGATGTTTTTGGCTCAGCCAGCAAATAGCCGTAATAACCAGTGGGAGATGCATCCGTTGAAAAATTAATCTGGTAACGGCCAGAATTTAGCTTTTTACTTTTAATCTTCAGTTTTAGCGCATCCATTAGCTAATATTTTTAGCTAATTAATGACAAATAAAACAATATCACAAACATTAAAACTAAATTATTTAGTTTATTTCACCCCAGGAAAGGTTCCTGTCATAAAATAACAGGCCTTTGTTTACAGTCAACGATGATTCAATATTATCAATATAAAGCATTCCAGTGCCTAGTCCCTGTGGAAGATTGGTTGAATACTGTCCTGTAAACTGGGCAATAGCATTTAAACCAATATTTGATTCGAGCGCTGAGGTAATCCACCACCCAATAGAATGCTTTTCAGCTAGTTGAATCCACTCCTGACAAGAATAGAGCCCACCGTGTAAGGTCGGCTTTAAGATAATATAGGCGGGTTTTAAGCGAGTTAAAAGAGCTTCCTTTTCTTCTGCCATATTCACGCCTATTAACTCTTCATCGAGCGCTACTGGTATTGGTGAAGTGCGACATAACTCTGCCATTTCGGGTGATCCTGGCTTAAGCGGTTGTTCAATAGAATGAACATCATACTTTGCTAACTCATTTAGTTTGTATAGAGCATCGGCAGGTTTAAATGCACCATTGGCATCTAATCGAATCGTTATGTTTTCGCGAAAATATTTTCTCCGAATGTATTGTAACACGTCACACTCCTTTTCAAAGTCAAAACCACCCACTTTTAATTTCATGCATCGAAAACCATCCCGAATCTTAATTTCAATCTGCTGAAGCATAAAGTCCATTCCACCCATCCAAACCAAACCATTAATTGAAATCGGAACTCCTTGAATGAATGAGTTATTAAAAATGACTTTGTTGCCTCCATGTAGCAAATCAAGTATGGCTGTTTCGAAGGCGAACAAAATGGAAGGGCTCTTCATTACATCCGCGCCAAGCAATTGAATTAGGAATAAATTAAGATCATTCAAGGTAGAAATATGCGTGATCTCAAACGACTTGCTGTTAATCTGATTTATTATTCCCTCCAGTGTTTCCTGTAATTCGGGTGTGTGGTCCGGACTTAAGCCTGGTAAAGGACCACATTCTCCAACTCCTGTAATTTCTGGTGTTGCACGATTCCAAACTTTTATAAACCAAGAGGTTTTCTCTTTTATTGATCCGCGTGATGTACGCGCATCAAATGAGAAGTGAAAGATTCTTTTGTAAAAACTTGCTTGTAAAGGCATGGATAAAAAAATATGGTTATCAAAAATAGAGATGATCAACCTGATTCCATGCAAGACTAACTAACTTTGAACTTTTATTTCCATGGAAAAGGAGATTTTGATAAAAGACTTTTGGTATGAATTGCCCTCTGAACGTATAGCCTTATACCCATTGCCTGAGCGCGATCAATCCAAACTGCTAGTATATAAAAATGGAATAATTGAACATGCACAATTCACACAACTAGCATCCTTCTTGCCATCAAAAAGCACGCTCTTCTTCAACAACACGCGTGTAATTCCAGCCCGATTATATTTTCAAAAAGAAACCGGGGCCGTCATCGAGCTGTTTTTACTCAATCCTGTGTTGCCAGGTACGCTCATACAGCAAGCCATGGAGGCCAGACAATCCAATCGTTGGGTATGTACCATCGGCAATCTAAAGCGATGGCCAGAAGGGACAATCCTCATAAAAGACACAGGCAAGCTTACCATTAGTGCAAGCCTGATCGAGCGTGAAACCGGAATAGTTGAATTCACCTGGACGCCCTCGGAGTTAAGCTTTGCTGAAATCATCGCTCAAACTGGCCTCACTCCTTTACCACCTTATTTAAAAAGACAAGCAGAAGAGAGCGATAAACTCAGATACCAAACGGTTTACTCAAACCTGGATGGCGCGGTAGCTGCACCAACTGCGGGATTACACTTTACAGACCGAATTCTTAACAATATAAAAACCCAAGCACATAAAGTAGAATTTCTTACCCTTCATGTAAGTGCGGGCACCTTCCAACCTGTGAAAGTAGAAAAGGTGGTAGATCACTCCATGCACAGCGAACAAGTAATCGTGACGTATGAAAACCTTAAAGAATTATTAGTGACCAACTTCACGATTGCTGTTGGCACAACCTCCATGCGCACGTTAGAAAGTCTTTACTGGTATGGGATAAAACTAATCTATGACCCAAAGGCGTCTTTTGAAATAACTCAATTCGATCCATATCAATTACCGTCTACCATTTCCAAATTGCAGGCTTTCGATGCTATTCGAAATAAAATTAAAAATGAGGGGATTGATGCGATAACCGGAGAAACCTCCATTATGATTATGCCGGGTTATGATTTTAAAGTTGTTGATGCTTTAATTACAAATTTTCACCAACCAGGCTCTACGTTAATGCTTTTGGTGGCGGCATTTGTAGGCAACGACTGGAAAATGATTTATGAGGAGGCTCTAAAAAATGATTATCGCTTTCTAAGTTATGGCGATAGTTCCTTATTATTTCCAAACCGTTAATCTCTGGCTAAAAACACAAAAGCGGGTAACTAATACACGCCCCATCACTGTTCTAGCTACTTTACGAATCCGTAGAGGCTACAGGTAATACTTTAGTTAAGCTACACTAAACCAATTTCATGATTTTCATTAAGTTTCTTATTCATTGATTCCGTGTTTTTCGACCAATGTCTATACCATCAAAGCAATAGAAATCACTAACACATTATTAATCAACTATTAATTCTTTGTGAATGAACTATAGATATAATAGGTTTTTTCGATGAAATAACTAAAATTTAAGGTCAAAGGTTTAACTCCCACTCTATGCTTAACAGATTTTGGGCAATGCTTGATGTGGAACTCAATGAAAGAGGTCCTGTTTCACTGCTTCTTATAATGAGTTTCCTAATGGGTTTATTTCTGGCTACCGTAGCAGTTGCCTCTCAAACCTTGTTTTTAAATCAATTTAATGAACAATTCGACCTTCCTAAGGCTATAGCCATTTCAGGCGTGATGGGTATGGTGGCTACTTTACTTTATAATGGGCTACAAGGCAGAATTCCATTTATTGCATTGGCTATTTTTAACTTACTATTAATCATAGGACTAACTGCCGTTTTAGAATTTGGGGACCTTTATGTTGAAGACATAAAATCACTTCACCGGTTTGGGTTTATGCTCCTGCTGCCATTTGCCTTTTTAATACAACTTATTTTTTGGGGATCATTTAATAGAATGTTTAATGTAAGAGTGGCTAAACGCATAGTTGGAAGTGTCGATATTGGAACAGACATCGCTGCCATTATTTCGTTTTTCACTATTCCAATTTTACTTACCAGCGGGGTGCAAGTGGAATCACTTTATACCATCGGACTCATCAGTATTACTGGATACCTGTTATTATTCATTGTTTTAGCTAAAAAGTACTTGGTTCAAGGCAGTGCCTTCTTAAAGTCCGAATCAGACATTAAGAAACTTTCTTTGATTGAGTTTTTGGGTAATCGTTATATAATGTTGCTTTCAATGTTCATTATAATCTCAATAATAGCGTTGCAATTCGTTGATTACTCATTCTTTAACGCAACTACCCATCAATTTAGTGATTTAGAGCTTCCATACTTTCTGAGTTATTTCGAAGCTACCGTTGTTATCTTCAGCTTCTTGTTTACCACCTTTGCAACCGACCGCATCAATCAGGATTATGGATTGCGTGTGTCGTTGATTATCAATCCCCTATTGCTCGTAATCTTCACAGTAGCTTCCTTGGGATTGGGTTGGTTTTTTGGATACGACATAACCACAGGAGAAAAAAGTTCAATTGTATTTTTCTTTATTGCGGTGGCAATGAGTAAGCTCTTTATCAACTCCTTAAGAGATGCGCTCGATTCGCCCACCTTTAAATTCTACTATGTACCTATCGACAAGTCGATCAACATTGATGCACAAACTAAACTTGAAGGATTTGTAACTGCTTTAGCCAGTGCCGTGGCCGGGGGACTGATCGTGCTCGTGAACCAATTCGAGATGTTTAACGTGTTGTCCATCACACTATTTACTTTACCCGTACTGGTGATTTGGTATTTTGTTACCAACCACATGTATCAAGGATATCGTGATACTCTTCAAGATTCATTAGTGAAGAATAAATCGGCAGTAAGAACCCACATTGTAAAGGAATACACGATGGATAGTGTACTTGAAAAAGAGGTTCAAAGTTCAGCAGAAGAAAAAGTCATCTACGGTCTGAAGCTGATGGAAAAACTAGAACCTGCACTTTTCGAAACATCCCTCTTACAATTAGCTGATAGTAAACTTAATAGAGTGAAGCAATTTGCCTTGGGAAAAATCCAGCTATTGGGAATTCAGGCGGGCGAAAGTAATGAGATCAAAGGCTTGGCAATACAGGCAGCCGGTGAAGCAGAAGACAGTGACTTACTTTCAATTTCAGCAGATAAGTTGATGAAACTAAGTAAATCAGTAAAACAGTCGGATCGTATGCTGGCCGCCAAGCTGATGAGAAAATTGACGAATCAAAAGACAATTTTTATCCTGTTGGAGTTAATGCGCGATCCGGATCCGAAGGTACGGAATGAAGCCTTGCTTACAGCACGCAAGGTTAAAAGGCCGGAGACCTGGAGTGTGTTAATAGAACTATTGTCTTCACCTCTTTACGCACATCATGCTGCCGCAGCACTAAAGGAAGCTGGAGAACCTGTTCTACCCTATCTGGAAGCTTCATTCCACAAGTCAGGACAGAATGACCTGGTGATGTTAAAACTTATACAGATCATGGGCCATATTCCTGGTCAGGAAAGCTTACAAATGCTTTGGAAGAAAATTGACTATCCGGATAAACGTATTGTAAAGCAAATCCTGTATTCGCTCCGTTACATCAATTATAAGGCAACCGGTCGTGAAGAACTGGCGGTAAAAGACTTGCTCGACAATGAGATGAGTAAGACACTTTGGAACCTGGCTGCGCTAGACGAATTGCCTGATGAAGTTCACTACAGTTATCTGAAAGATGCTCTGCGCGAAGAGATTCGGGATAACTATGATCACATTACTTTGTTATTGTCGCTTCTCTACGATCCTGAGTCAATTCAGTTGGTAAAAGAAAATGTGGAAGCAGGAACTCCCGATAGCATTCAGTATGCCTTGGAACTTCTCGATCTGTTTGTCGATCAGGATTTAAAACCTAAGTTGATTCCACTGCTGGATGATTCTTCAACCGAAGACAAACTTGAAAAACTTCAGATATTTTTTCCTAGAGAAAGCTATAACCCCGTTCAGGTTATTAATTATGTATTGAATCGTGATTTTAATTATAACAACCGCTGGACAAAAGTATGTGCCGTTTATGCTACTGCCTTTATGCCCAACTTCCGTGTAAGTCGTGGACTCATCAGTCAGATGTTCAATACCGACAAATTATTGCAAGAGACTACCGCCTGGGTTATTTATAATAAAGACAAAAATGCATATGCAGCAGTTTCTGAAAGACTTCCCTATCGAGATAAACGCTTCCTTGATTCAGCGATTGAAAGCAATCAATTGCTGGATGGCTTGGATGACGGCTTCTTCTTATTCATTGAAATGGTGTTGTTGATCAAGAAAATACCAGTATTCAATCGCATCCAAGGAAAGGTATTAAGCGATCTTTCCGATAAAATATTTCCAGTTACTCTTAAGCCCGGTGAAAAATTAGTAATCACTGAAACAACCGACTTGCCAATTCTAATTATGGCACATGGTGAAATCAGTCTTAAAAATGGCGATGAGGAAGTGAAGGTGATGAAACCCGGAGATGTGTTTGGCGATCTCTTTCAGGAAGGCCCCACTCCGGTGATCACGGAAGTACAAGCCGTTGAACGCAGTGTGATCTTTAAAATCAATCTGGTCGACTTCTATTTTGTGTTGGCCAACCATCACGAACTGGCACAAGGTCTCATTCATAATATTACCGAAAAAGGAAACAAACAATTTGCATAAACACTACCAACATGGCTTTTGATATTGACGTACTAATCACCTTTGCTGAGAATGACAATGAGTCTCAAAAAAATGAACAAGGCTGGGTTTCACAATTTAAAAAGTTTCTTGAATTGATGCTCTTACAGGTGTTGGGATCAAAGCCTAACATTGTACTCAAATCAGAATTCGATACCGCTACCTCTCCTGCCTTAAATAATGCGGCAATATTAGTGGCTATTCTCACTAAAGAGTTTGTTGAATCCGGACGCTGCCTGGATAATCTGGAAACTTTCTATAAGGCTTCTGCTAATTCAAAAATAAACCGTGTTTTTAAAGTAGTGAAATCACCGCTTACGGCTCAGGAGCAACCTCCACGCCTTCGCGATATGATCGGTTACGAAATGTATCAACTCGATACTGAAACAGGAATACAAAAAGAGTACTCTGATTTCTTTAGCCAGGAAGCAGAGAAACAATATTGGATGAAAATGGTAGACCTTGCCTATGACATCCATGAGTCTCTCATGATTCTCAAAGAGGGAGATCTTAAAGCAGAAATAAAAAACATTTATAAACGCAAGACCATCTATCTCGCAGAAACAGGTCATGATATCTCTGTGCAACGCAACATCATCAAGCGCGAACTGCAACGGCATGGGTACATTGTACTCCCGAAAAACACATTGCCTTCAACGATTAATGAAGTAAAACGTGAGATTAGAAAAGACCTTGAAGATTGCAGTCTTTCCATTCACCTGGTAGGAAGTGCCTATGGGGAAATACCAGAAGGATCGGATCGTTCCATTGTAGATATTCAAAACAAACTTGCAGCAGAAATTTCTTTGTCAAAAAGACAAAACAAACAAGAGTTTTCACGACTCATCTGGATCGCTCAAAACCTTAAAAACGCCAGTGACAAACAGAAAGCATTCATTGAAACATTAAAAAGAGACACCGAAGCACAGGAAGGCGCTGAGATATTACAAAACCCTCTCGAAGACTTCAAGAACATCGTGCGGGAAGAATTGCTCGAGTCGCAAGACCGCAGAAGCTTAGATGAATCAGGCGGCAAATCTATCTATCTGGTGCATGATAAAATCGATGATAATGAAGTGAAGCCTTATAAGGAGCTATTAGAAAAATCAGGTTTTAAAGTGTTGATGCCTGCTTTTGAAGGTGAGTTGCTGGAGGTGCGCCAGCAACATATTGATAACCTGCGCAACTTTGATGGAGCGATCATCTTTAAAGGAAAAGTAAATGACCAATGGGTGCGCATGAAAGTGCTGGATCTATTGAAGGCACCTGGCTTTGGAAGAAATAAACCTATTAAAGCGAAAGCCCTGCTTGTTTCAGGCAACCAAAATCTGGATCCCTACAAAAACCAGAACCTCACCATAATTTCCGGAGATGCACAAAGGTCTATGGAAAACTTGAAAAACTTCTTACTAGAATTTTAATACATAACCTATGAGCCCCATCGTAGACGAAAATCAAGGAACCACCAGTTTGATAGGAACAGAAAACCCGTTTCCAGGACTGCGACCTTTTAAAATTGAGGAAAGCCATTTGTTCTTTGGCCGCGAAGGCCAAAGTGACGAAGTGCTACTCAAACTTTCGAAGAGTCGATTTGTTGGTGTCATTGGTCCTTCAGGAAGTGGTAAGTCTTCATTTATCTATTGTGGAGTACTTCCAATTTTATATGGTGGTTTTCTTACCGACAGCAGTCCCAATTGGGAAGTTGTTGTAACCAGACCCGGTGGCGGTCCTATCGATAACTTAGCGGAAGCATTGCTAAAAACATCCAATGACTACAACACCGCAGACACGGAGGATAAAAAGATTAAACGCACCATTGTCTCTACCCTTTTGCGAAGCAGTTCGCTTGGCCTGGTAGAAGCCATTCAGCAGTCAAGAAGAAAAGATGATATTAATTATCTCATTCTGGTCGATCAGTTTGAGGAACTCTTCCGATTTAAAGACAGCACCGATCCTAATTCAGTGAATGAATCATTGGCATTCATTAACCTGTTGATGGAAGCGATCAATTATGAAGATGCACCGATCTATGTGGCCATCACTATGCGCTCGGATTTCATCGGAGATTGTGCGCAGTTTCCTGAATTGACACGCAAGATTAACGACAGTCACTACCTGATTCCACAAATGACGCGTGATCAGAAGCGAAGAGCCATTGAAGGCCCAATAGCGGTAGGAAATGCAAAGGTTGCACCACGATTGGTGCAACAACTATTAAATGACCTTGGTGATAATCCAGATCAACTTCCTATTCTTCAGCACGCCTTGATGCGCACATGGAGTTATTGGACAAAGTTTAAAGATTATGATGATGAACTGGTTGATCTCAAACACTATGAGGCAATCGGTACCATGTCTGAGGCTTTGTCGCAACATGCCAACGAAGCCTACGATGAATTAGATGAAGAACAAAAACGTATTTGTGAAATTATATTTAAGGCCATCACTGAAAAAAGAGGTGAGAACTTTGGTATTCGAAGACCGACACGATTAAATGAGATTGCCTCCATTGCAGATGTCTCTGAAGCCGATGTAATGGAAGTGATCGAAAAGTTCCGTGAGCCAGGAAGATCGTTGATTACCCCGGCTTTTGGGACTTCGCTCACATCAAAATCAATGATCGATCTCTCACACGAGAGTCTGATGCGCATTTGGGTGCGATTGAAAAACTGGGTAGATGATGAAGCCGATGCGGTGCAAATGTATTTGCGTCTGGCAGAAGCAGCCGCCATGTATCAGGTAGGAAAAGCAGGCTTATGGAGGCCACCCGATTTACAATTAGCACTCAACTGGCAAGTTAAGCATAAGCCTACGTTGGTGTGGGGTCAGCGTTACCATCCAGCCTTTGAGCGCACGTTGATATTTCTCGAATACTCCAAAAAAGAATTCGATACCGAGCAACGCATTAAAGAACTAGAGCAGAAGCGTAAACTTGAGCGCGCCCGGGTAACGGCCATTGTATTCGGTACACTGGCAGCTATTGCTTTGATAGCCTTTGTATATGCTTTCATTCAACAAGGTGTGGCAAAAGCCAATGAGCAAAAAGCCAATGAGCAAGCTGATATTGCTGAAGAAAGAAGAAAAGAATCTGACGCATTACGCATTCAAGCAGTGGCGGCAAAAGTAAGAGCCGACTCTTTGGCACAGGTCGCCATATTCGAAGCTGACGCAGCAAAAGCTGCCAGGGCAGATGCAGAAACGAAAAGGTTATTAGCTGAAGAGGCTGAAAAGAAAGCCAAGTATCAGGAAGGACAGGCAAATTTAAATGCCATCGCGGCAAGAAAAGCTGAAGGAGAAGCAAAAGAGAATGCAGATGCTGCCACCAAGGCAAGAGATGAAGCACAAAAGCAACGTTATCTGGCAACAGCCAAAGCCATGGCAATTAAATCAAGAGAGCTTGGTAACACTCTTGAGAAAGAAGCCCTTGTTGCACAACAAGCTTATTTGTTTAATAAGAAGTATGGTGGCTATATCTATGATAGTGATATCTACAGCGGACTATACACTGCGCTGAAGAATAACAAACATCCCATCACGAAAAGCCTGGAGGCTCATAAAAATGGAGCGGCTCGTGCGTTGGAAACACACGGCAAAGGAAATTTCATTTATTCAGGTGGCAGTGACGGACAGATTTTCAGATGGACTTTTATTAATGGTACCTGGAAAGATGAAACGATCATGGACGAAGCAAAACGCGGAGAACCTTATTTGGTGTATGCTTTGGATACCAGTCCTGATGGGAATCTATTAGCTGCAGGTGGGCTTTATCCAACGAATAGCGAAGCCAACTTCATTGAGTTGTATGATTTTAAAAATCAAGGCCAACGTAAAAAAATTACCGGATTTAAATATGACATCAATGACATTCACTTTATACCGAATGGCAAAGGATTATATGCACGCGATAACACAGGGCTGAGTATAAAATACTCTGATCTGAGCACCGCCAAAGAAGTAATTACCTCCAAAGTAAAAATTCATTCATTGGATTTGAATGCCAATGGAACTATGCTAGCCGGTGCCGGTACTGATGGTAATCTTTATTTGTGGGATATTGAAAAAGGATATGCCGCAACTACGATAAAAGTTTCTAAAGTTAGTTTGTCTGCATTAACCTTTGCGCCTGATGGTAAACAAGTTGTTGTAGGCGATCGTGATGGTCAAATGTATTTGATCAGCAATGGTTTAGTAGTTCGCGACTTGCCGGGTCACTCTTCACAAATTGAAGATATCCGATTTAATCATGCTGGAACATTCTTCGCCTCTGCCAGTAAGGATTATACGGTACGTCTCTGGAACTTCCGTGCACTCAATTATCAGCCAGTCATATTAAGTGATCATGATTGGGTATGGAGTGTTTCCTTCACACCCGATGATTCTCAATTAATGGTGGGCATTAATTCTGTGCGACAAACCGCAGAAGGCACCGATCAAACTATTCACGCCTACCCTACCAACTTTGAAGTAATGAAGGATATCCTGTGTGGTAAAGCATCACGCAACATGACATTGGAAGAATGGAAAGCAGAAGTGGCAGATGATTTACCGTATGAAAAAACGTGCGAGAATTATCCAGGAATAGATTCAAACAGTAATACAACCAAAAAAGCCGGTAAATAACGATGAAGAAATTTTTAATCCTGGTTCTGTTCACAAGTATTGGTTATCAAAGTTTGGCTCAATCATCTTCCCCGGCACAAACGCTGCGTTTAGCAACTTCCACCTATGAGCAAGGGAGATTACATGAATTGGAAGGTATTCTTGGGAAGTTAACAGACTTCACTACAGAGCAAAAAGTAGCGGCATACAAATTACTAACACAAGCGTATATCTATCTGGAGGAACCAAAGAAGGCGGACTCTACCATGCTCAACCTTCTAAACACGGATCACTATTTTAGAATCAACCCAGATATCGATCCAGCGGAATTTGTTGCCTTATACAAAACTTTCCGAACAGTCCCGATTTTGGCTGTAGGTCTAAAAGTAGGTGGTGCACTTACACTGCCCTCGGTTATGTCTGACTACTATGTAGCTGATGCTGCTAATGGAACCGGAAAGTATACACCCGGGTTGGGTTTTACTGTTGGCTTTGTGGTTGAAAAGGAAATTGGGAAAGGTGAAGTAAAGAAAATAGTGCTTGCCCCTGAAATTTTGTTGACTACCCGGTCGGTTACAGAAAATGGATTGCTGTTTAAAAACGACTCTACGCATTTAACCGGAGGATCATACCAGATTGTTTACAAGCAGACCTGGTTGGATTTTAATGCCATTGTACGTTATAACCTAAAAGGAAATTTTAATCCATATGTGGGCATAGGCCCAGGCATAGGCTATTCACTTAATCAAACTGCCCAGCTTACTACTACAGGACTCACTAAAACTTCTGTAAGTGGTGCCGATGTAAATCTTAAAAACTCGTTTAACACTACGGTATATTCAGTAATAGGAGTAGCCGGTGCGAAGCTTCGTATCGGATCTATCTATGTAGTGGCAGAAGTTCGTTACCAGCATGGACTCACCAATGTGATAAACAGTAGTTCGCGCACCAACATTGAGATGGCAACCGACTATGCGGCCACGTCAAATAATTTTAAGCAAAGTAACGTGAGTGGTACACTTGCTGTAGTGTATCCTATTTTCAAACCCATCAAACTAAAAAGATAAGTCCTGTATGAGAATACTCTACTTCTTGCCTTTCTTACTTCTTGCCTCCTGCTTTAGCGAAGAGAAAGTGGATATTGGAAGCAGCGATACGTACATCCGTTATTTTAACGGTGGGTACAATGATGAGCCTGTAACTATTGAAAAAACTATTGATAACGGATACGTCATTCTATCAAACATGACATTGAAGGATGGGCGCTTTAAAATTAAGCTTATCAAAACCGATGACCAGGGGAATTTGATATGGTCAAAACTTTATCCTGAATTTAATACCATTAAAACAGATCCGTTATTCAGTAAACGAGCTTTCGGACTGTTGGTACTTCAAGAGGGTGGTTACGTTCTCGCAGGAGAAAACATTAACAGTAATAAATCTCAAATGCTGGTGATAACACTTGACAGTGATGGTAATCAGAAAGCAGAAAAAATTTACACTTCAGCTGCCAGTGTTCGAGGTGTAGCTATAACCGAAAATACACATCCCGATAGTTTGGACACCAACAAAAAACCGCTAAGCTATATTGTGCTCGGTTCAGTATTAGGTGGAATTACCGAAAATATGGTGATTGGCGGACTTAGAAAGAGTGATCTTTCATACACCTGGGTAAGAACATACGGTTCTGGTGAATCAAACCTTACCAATAAACTTTTTCTTAATTCACAAGGCAGCGTCTTCTTTGGAGGTACCGTCATACGCCAAAACAAAAGTGATGTACGACTTGTGAAAACTTTGCAGAACAGTCAAAATACTGATTTCGATTTACCCATTGGCGATCCTGGATTTAATGAGGTTGGAATTGACATCTGTCGCTATGGGTATGGTTTTGCAATCATTGGTAGCACTAATGAAAAGAAAGATGCGAGTGGAAACGCCATATCAGGCGACCGCGATATACTCTTTCAACGTTTGGCCGAAGATGGCAGTGTGATCGGTAATCCAGTTACATTCCCCATCAAAACCAATGGTGATATTGAAGTTCCTGGTAATAAAAGTGGAAATGCCTTGGCTGTTACCTACGATGGAGGTTTGTTGCTGGCTGGCACAGTTCCAAGTAATGAGGCCCTCAACTTTGGCCGTGATGGAACTGACTTATACTTAATCAAAATTGATGCTTTCGGAACGGTAACCTGGCAGAAAGATATTGGAAGTCGCAATGACGACCAAAGTATAGCTGTATTGCAAGCCGATGACGGTGGTTATGTAATACTTGCCAGTACCACCCTGGCAGGTTTAAAAAGCATTATGATGCTGAAGACTGACACCAACGGAAATATCCAGTAGGTTACTCTTTACAATAAGTTGATGTGTGATTTTTCAAGAATAAAAATATGAGGAGATTTTTACAATTATCGTTACTTGGCCTTGCTCTTTTCTTTGTTTCTAACGCCAGCTTTGCACAATCCATTACTGCATCAACGGCCACGTTAGCGGCACTAGCTACAACCTATGGAACAGTGTCCTCTGAAGTATCATTTACTTTTACGGCAACTGGATTAGGAGCTACTGAACAAGTTAATATAGCAGCGCCTTCTGGGTTTGAAGTCTCCTTAACCACTGGCACCGGTTTTACCACTCTTGTTTTTGTAAATGCCACAGGAGGAAATATTGCAAGTACTTCCATTTTTGTTAGGTTAAAAGCAACAACTACCCCCGGCTCATATAGCGGCAATGTTGCATTAGTGGGAACAACTGCTTCGGCCAATGTAGCCACTACTTCGAGTACAGTAAATACGAAAACCTTAACGATCACTGGAGCCACAGCCAGCAACAAGCAATATGATGGTGCGTTAACTGCCTCACTGGGAGGTACGCCCGTATTAAGTGGAGTTTTACCTGCAGATGTTGCCAATGTTACACTTAACATAGGTGCAGCAACAGGCGCATTTAACACTAAGAATGTTGGCACAGGAAAAACCGTAACCACTACTGGTTATGCAATCACAGGAACAGCTTCATCTTATTATACACTGACACAACCTACTACCACAGCAGATATCACAGCCAAGAATTTGACAATTACCGGTGTAACAGCAAACAATAAAACTTTTGATAATAATACAACCGCAACGCTTGCCGGCACAGCTACATTGAATGGTATAATAAGTCCTGATGTTGTTACTATCAGTGGCACACCGGTAGCCGTTTTTGCAAACGTGGGGCCTGCTATTGGTATTTCAGTTACAGTAACAGGATATACTCTTGCTGGTGCTGATTTCGGTAATTATACTGTTTCACAACCCACCGGCCTAACAGCAACAATCACTAGTGCCCTTCCAACAACACAGCCGAGTGGCATGACATTTACTAATATTACAAACACCGCATTAAGAGTAAATTATTCTGCAGCAGGAAACGGATCTGCGAGAATTCTGATAGCAAAATCCGGAAGTGCTGTTTCGGTAAATCCGGTTAATGGCACTACCTACACTGCCAATGGCAACTTTTCAACAGGTACTGATTTAGGGAGTGGAAATATTGTTGTCGGTATAATCACCAGCACAACGGCTGGTTTTTTTGACATAACCAACTTAACAGCAAATACTACCTACCATTTTGCTTTATATGAATTTAATGGATCCGCTGGCCTTGAAAGTTATAACACCACTGCTCCTCTCACAGGTTCACAAACAGTACGTAACGAACCCGCCAATCACGTTACCGGATTTACTTCATCAGCTACCGCTTCGGTGATCACATTAAACTGGACTGGCTCAATTGGGTCTCCCGCTCCCACTAATTACCTGGTACTGGCAAGAGATATTACCAATGGTGGTGCGTATGTAGCATTTTCAGATGGCACTGCTTCCCCAACGGATGACACCAATTTAAGTTCTCAAACATCCACCTGGCAGGGTGCACAAAACATTAACTTCGGCACCAATACGTTCAATGGTTGGAGCAATCTTACTTCGGGTAATCAATATGAATTTGTAATTTATCCCTATACTACAGGGGGTAGCCTATCACCCGATTTCAAAACAGATGGATCTATACCTACTACAACCGTTTTCACTGAACCCTCGGCATCAGCCAGTAATCCCACTTTTTCTAATATCGCTGCTGCCTCAATAGATGTTACGGTAGGTGGAGGCACCGGTATTTCAGGAGGTTATCTGGTAATCAGAAAATCAGGTTCGGCACCCACGGCAACACCGGTTGATGGCACTTCTTACACACCAGGCAATACCATAGCAGCCGGTGAGACTATTGTTTATACGGGTGCTGCCGGTCTATTTACGGATAGCGGACTATCGCCAGTCACTACCTATTATTATGTTGTTTATGGTTATAGTGGTTCAGGTGTAAATACAAATTATAGAATAAGTTCTCCCGGTTCTGCAAATTCCACTACGATATGCTCGCCCCCAACGGTGCAAACTTCTAACCTTACTTTTAGTGGAGTGGTGGATGATCAAATGACTGTCAACTGGACGCGTGGCAATGGAAACAATGTAATCGTGTTTGCGAGAGATGGAGCTTCTGCTACAGCTGATCCCGTTAACGGAACACCCTACACTGCGAATTCGGTTTTTGGTTCTGGAACAGCTATTGCCATTAGTGGTAATGATTATTTTGCCGTTTACTCTGGTACAGGCACTAGCGTTACTGTTACCGGATTATCAGCCAGCACTTCCTATAATTTTCATGTGTTTGAATACAACACAACAGGATTATGCTACCTCACATCCATTGCGCCAGCGAATGTAAGCCAAACTACTACAGCATCCGGAATAAATGGAAGTATAACAACGGTTTCTGCTGCTGCCACTATCTCGTCAATAGCCAATACCAGCGGCTCCAAGGTGGCAGCCTTCACATTTAAAGTTACTGACGACAATGCAGACAATTCAGCCACACGATTGAGTTCATTGATCTTCCGGCCTGGTGTTGGAAATAATATTACCAATTTTAGTGATTTGCTTTTAGGAGCAGACTTGACGGATCAATATGGTAATATTCAAACAGCCAATATTACCATAGGCACCAATACAATCACCATTACTGGTATAACTAGTTCAGGCCCTTCAACCACTTCACTCAACACACTCGGAAGAACTGATGATGGCGACAATAAGAATTACAATTTAAATGTATGGCTAAAAACAACTTTTGCGGGCTCCATTTCCCCAGCCACAGTAGATGGACTCAAGCTTGTATTTTCATTAGCCGCCAACGATATAACATATAACACATCAGGTGTGACCAGTAGTAGGATACTGGCAGGTAGTTCGTGCGAGGCTGGTTCAACTAATGGTGTCATTACCGTAGTGGCCACTAAGATCAATATCAATCAACAACCTGCTACTTCAGCTGTCGCGTCTATTGCCCTCTCTACTCAACCTATTTTTGAAGCAACGGATGCAAACAACAACAGGGATTTGAATATCAATAATGCTATCACGGTTACAACTTCCAACGCAATTAATTTAGGTGCTGCCAGTGCACCGGCCGCGTTTGTGAATGGATTAGTCGACTTTACCGGTTCTGGATTTAACTTTCCGAATGCCGGCACATCGACTATGGCGGTTACCATTACAGCACCCAATATTACATCACCTAACTCCAACAGTATAACCGTAACGGCCTCAACAACGCTTGGGTCTTCTATTGCTGCATTGGCTTCTACTCCTCTTATTAACAGTTCAACTGGAAATGCTGTTTTGGGATTTAGTTTGCAAACATCAGGCAGTACATTGAACCTTACTGATCTTGCTTTTACCAGTAATGTAAGCGCTACCGGATTGGTGAATAATTTTAAACTCTTCAGTAATACTTCCGATAGTTTCATTGGTGCTACACAAGTAGCCACCTCTACCACGCAAACGTTCTCAGGACTTACCATTCCTGTAAACGGAACTATTAAGTATTTCTATTTAGTGTGTGATGTTGATCCTTATTTCCCCACCATCAGCCCGCAAATTCAATTTTCTCTTTCTACAGCAAACATTACCGTTTCTACAGGTAGCAAAACCGGGCTTACACAAACAGGACCACTTTACAATTTAGTAGATCAAACGCCACCAACAGTAACTTCCATCGATATAAGTTCTGCCACTGAGCCATGGAGTACGGTTAATGGTTCTTCTGCCAGTACATTAACCTGGCTTGCAACCTTTAGCGAACCTGTAACTGGTATAGATGCTACTGACTTTAATTTAATTGACCCCAGTGTAACTGGTATTACTTACACGCTTCCTCTTGTGGTTACTGGTTCGGGTAACACACGCACCATAACGCTTAATAATGTAAAACTCATCAGTGCTGGTGCCAACCGTCAACTTTATATAGATCTGGTTGATGATAATACGATAATTGATAATGTAGGATACACATTAGGTGGTCCAGCTTTAGGTGATGGTAATTTGAATTCCACAGTTGCTTTTCCTGGAAGCAGTGCCTCCGGCTTTAATGACTATTATACCGTTCTTTTTAAAGAACCAAGCAATGCAGCTAGTGGTTTAACAATAAGCAGAACAACGACCAGCCTTACTGTAGGATGGATAAATCCGGTTTTACCGTTAAACCCAGCTTCCTATTATTTTATACAAGTAAAGAAAAGTACAACACCAAGTTTCCCAGCATTAAATGATGGTACTTACATAACAAATTTAGACACTGATGCGACAGATGGAAGTTATGCCAGTCTATATAGCGCAACAGCAACTTCAGCTATCATAAGCAACCTTCCTTCAGGACTTAATTATGATGTACGGATAACAGCATTGAGTTATTCAGGCTATGTTAATTTACAATATCTTATGGACTACCTGAATAGTTCAACGTTAAATGGATCTGATTTTACTACTACTGCAGCCAATGGCACTCTATCAGGATCTGGCTCTGCTGCTATAAGTTCATTAATTGATACGCCAGCAGAATCCCAATCCGTTTTCACTTTTAATGTGTTAGATGATGGAGCCACCCCTACTTCAGATAATGCACCACTAAAATTCAGTCAACTGGTAGTTTCCCCAGGTACAGGAAACACAGTAGCAAACTGGACTACCGCCATTGCAGGAGCTGAATTGACCAACGGTGCCACCACCATTGCCGGAACAGTCAATGCTGGCAATATTACTTTTTCTTCCCTCAACGCCATCCCAGCACAAGCAACTGATCTGGGCTATGTGGCTGATGATCAAAATAAGCCTTACCAACTTAAAATCTGGCTGAACACAACGGTTACGGATAATAGTAAGCTAGCCTTTAGGGTAAATAATGCAAGCTTCACTTATGATAACACATTGGATGCCACTAATTTTAGTAAAGTCAGCAGTCAATTAGCGGCAGGGCAACTTGCCGAATCAGGTGCCGTGAATATTAATGTGACCGCAACCAAACTGGCTTTTACCACGCAACCTCCTACCGCCATTGGTGTGGCTACACCATTTAGTTCGATGGGTACACCTCCGGTTGTCAAAGCCACCGATGCGAACAACAATCTTGATACAGATTATACGGCCACCTTCAATGTAACCCCATCAACAGGTGTAGTTACCAGTCTTACCAACTTTACGGGAGGTATACTTACTCTTAACTCATTTTCTTTCTCTACGGCCGGCTCGCGCACAATAACCATAACAGGAAACAGCACTGGTGCCCCATTCAACTATACAGCCCTAAGCGGACCTGGCGTGGAAGCACTAAGCACAAGCGTTAACGCTGTTATATCAAATAAAACAACCATTGCTGAAGCAACCGCTCCTTCATCAGAACTGGCAAGTTTCTCCTCCATTACAAATACCTTACCCGCCAGCTTTAACTTTGATTTTACAATCACAGATGATGTAGGCGCTGATGCAACTACCTTTACGGATAATGATGGATTACCTACCTTAATACAAACCCTAACGATCACACAAGGCGCCAACAACGGTACCAATCAAAGTCCAGGACCAAACGATGATGCCACCACCTTTGATGATTGGACGAAATCAATAGCTGGTGCCCAATTATCAGATGGGGTATCCACTATTACTATTTCACCTGGTGCAAATATTACCGGATCATCATTAATTTTTTCGATTCCTGCATTATCCAGTTTGCGCACTGTTGCGGATGGCGCAGCTAAAACTTATCAATTAAGAATATGGTTGAAGAATCCGGTCGATCCAACCTTACAAGATATTTTAGATAATAAAGACTTTTCATTTGCTATCAACCAGGGTAATATCGTTGTTGATCCCACCGCTAACATTACCAGTACGCTTGCCACCAGTAGCGCCAGCACAGGAGATGGAAGAAACGTGGTTACTGTAACCGCAACCCAATTGGATTTTATAACACAGTGGGCCACCAATGCGGCTCAAAGTTATGATGCACCACTAAGCCCTAACCCCACCGCTAAGGCAAGGGACGCAAACAACAATTTGGATATTAATTTTAATGCAGCAGTTTCTGTTTCAGCATTTGATGTTGATGGAATAGGTCCCAAAACATATCCACTTTCAAATTCTACTGTAACGGTAAACAATGGTAACCTTTCATTTAATGCAAACCTACAGGTGAGTAGCAGTGGAAACGGTAGTAACAATGATGTGAGCCGGTTAATACTTACCAGTACAGGTTTAACCAGTGGCAACAGCAACAATTTTGTGTTAGGATATTCTGCATCAAGTGACATCATTAAAGATTCTGGACTAACCTATCCTACCGATATTCTATATTCTTCCACAGCAAACCAGGTTACAAATATCACGACCAACAATGGTACTACCGGAACTGTAATAGAGCGCTTCAAAGTTCGGGATGGTGGTGGAACAACTGATGCTGACGGGACGGATACCAAGCTGTCAAGCATAACCTTTCGCATAACTAATTATCAATATTTAAGAAAACTAGCTCTGTATGATGGCACTACAGAGTTAAGTGAAGTAGACGTTGCATTATCTGCAATAAATAGCACCGGCACAACATTAGGCAGCACAGCAGAAGTAACGTTAACTGGGTTTACCTTTTCTGCACCTGATGCAAACCCAAGAGAAAAAAGCTTTGATGTAGTAGCTAGTTTTAACGCAACCAATGTTATTGACAATGCAGTTGTTTCCTTTCAGGTAATGGCCGTTGCAACTTCTGGGGCAAGTTCTTCATTTGCTAATGCAGCACCGACAGCGATTACAAGTACGGTTACTAGCAATCAAAATAAAATAGAGGTAGTTGCCAGCCAATTACATTTTACTACACCTGCTACGGCATCCTTTGCGAGTTTGAGCAGCCCCTTTGCTGTTACGGTGCAGGCACGGGATGTAAATGCAAATCTTGATCTTGATTTTAACGCTACCATTACTGCTCTTACCAATGCTACCAGTGCTACTATGTCGAGCACACCGGCTGTTGTTGGAAGTAGTTTTACTTCAGGTGTTTATATTTTCCCTTCTGATTTTATGTACACGAGCGGAGTCAATAATGATGACGTAACCTTAAGTATTAGCGCGGGTGGTATCAACAGCGTTCCTGTTTCACCTGGCCCGGCTCCATACACACCGATCATTACACTACGGTCATCCTCTGAGTCGGCCATTGTGGGAGACCCTACATTTACCTTTACTACCAATATCCCTTACGAAATTTATCCAGAAGCAATAGACCTTACTGATGCTAATAGTTTTGAACTAGCACGGGCACTGCTGGTAGATGGAAGCCGTAGTGCTTTTGCTTATACCTCTACATTTGGTTCCGCAGTGTTAACTACCAATACAGAAACGGACGGTCTTGCAAATCAGGATTTGGATGGAGCCCCTACACAACTAAACTCTTTAACAATTCGAGTAACCAATCCGGCCAACATCAGAAGAATTGCACTCTTTACTAATGGTGGAACCCAAATAGGAGCTGAAATAAGTGTGAATGAAGCGAAAAGTGTTACCTCAAAAGATTTTGTTTTCTCCGGTAGTCCTTTGTTATCAGCCGCTGATAATAGTATTTCAGAAATAAGAGTCAGGGTAAGTTTTTGGAACGATCCTGCCCACATTACCGATAATCAACTCATACAAGTTTCAGTAGTCGATGCTATCCTTGGTACCGGTTCTAAATTCTATCCTCCTATCACAAATCCTGCATACATCGCAGGTGTAAGTGGAGGGTTAAGTGCTCCTTCTTCTGTTAACTTTATAGAAGTAACTGCAACAAGTCTTGATATTGTTACTCAACCTTCTGGCTATGCTGGTATTAATGAACCTATTGACGGCTCTTTAGGTGCTAGCCCGGGCGGCAATACAGGTATCGTTCATGCGCGTGATAAGTTTGCTGTGATTGACTTGGATTTCAATTTTATCGCCTCCGTTTCAGCTACAGCTAACCCAACCCTGGTATCAACAAATTTTGCTTCTGGTATTTTAGATTTAACGGGAATGAAGTATGCAAATTCAGGCTTGGGTACTCTTACTGTAGTAGCCAATGGATTAAGTAGTAACAACCTGCCTTGGGCTACCTCAGCGAAAAGCAATGTGGTTGATGTTATTCACGTAACCGCCTTACCTCCACAAAATCCTAATAACGGAATGATAACATCTCCTAGCCTAAAAGGAGGCACTTCAAACATTGTTATTTTTGGTTTTGATATTTTCCCAACTTATTCAACTTCTGCAGAACCTGAATTAAAAGGTTTTTCTATAATTTTTGATGAGAAGTTTAAAACTGCCGGCACAACTATATTCAAAAACCTCAAAGTATTTGAATCTTTGGTGGGTACATATGCTGGCTCGACAAACGTAAGCACCATTGTCGGAACAACCATTGTGGAAGGTCAATCCCCAACCTTGGTTGGGTTGGGTGCTCCAGTTACATCAAAAGATATGCTTACCGTGACGTTCCCTGTGGGCAGTTATCGCTCCCTTAAAAACAGAAACCAGTCAACTCCAATTACATACTTTTTAGTGGTTGATGTAGATGCGACAGCCAACCTATCTACCCCAAAAATCACCCCTCAATTATTAGATGGTGGATTTTATTCTCCTGACAATAACAGTATCATCACAACGATTGGAAGCTCTACGGCAAATGTTAAAGGAACAACATTTGGTTTTGCCTCCACCAGGCCACCTACTCTGCTGAGTTCTGTTCCTGCAAACGGAGCATTAAATGTTGATCCATTACTAAGTACGGTTCAACTTACCTTTGATGTGGGTGTGTGGTCGCACGACCAAACCATTCTTCTCTATGAGCGTTGGAGCAATCAATTGATTGATAAGCTTACCGCTGTTAACGGGCAATATCCAGGCCCCGTAGCTGGCTCTACATCAAACCCTACACCGCTTACCTTTTCAATACCGAATCCTGGTAAGTTTATTCCTGACAGTGTTTATTATATAACTATTGCCAAAGGGACTTTTGATCCGAACACCAAGCAAGGCACAGGTATTTCTGATGATGGTTTCAACCTGTATGGCGGTATATCCTATAACGGAGGATTGTATTTCAAAATCGCAAGTAAAAATCCTCCCGTGATGGTAAGTTCAGATCCAAATAAATATTATGAATCAGCCACGGGCGCAACAGTAAACGCAAGCTTTGACCAAAAAGAAGGTACTGCCTATTACATGGTGGTGAATCAGGGAGATCCCGCCCCAACCAATGCTATGATAAAAGGAACTGATCTTACTTATACTGGAATTGTTCAAGCTCGTGGGCAATTCATAATAAATCAGGTTACTCCTAATTTGAATTCAGCAATATTTAACGTTGCCCCCAGTGGCATAAGCAGAACATTTGATGTTTGGATGTATGCCGAAAATGGCGCTCCAATTCCAGTAGCTACGACTGCACCATACGGCAAATTCATTGCTGATGCAATTACAACTAATGACTACATACCGGGAGCAGCAGGACCTACATTTTCATTAACGATACCTGCAGCCAATGCCAATGTTTATTTGAACAAACCTGTTTATCAGATATGCGCGAACAGTACAGTTACCCTAATCGATCCTATTATCATTGAAGAAAGTACTGCTAGAAATGAATTTAGCGGGGGCACACAAAATTTTAATTTATTACTTCCTTCAGGTTTCACGTTTGATATAGGAGCTACACCACTCTTGCAAACCTCAGGTGGAGCTGATTTCACCGGAGGATTCTCATATTCCTACTTGAATAGCACCATTCTTAAAATAACTTTTACCAATACAGGAAATGTGAGTCAGGATAAAATAATTATTTCTAACCTCAGAGTAAAAGCTAACGCATCCGACCTTGCAGGAAGTATTATCCGCTTTGCCGGTAATGCGTTTCCATTAGCTCCAGCTACCCTCGGTGATGGTACCGTTTTGGCAGGTATTGCTTCCAGCACCGCTACTTCACTTGATTTTAACAATAGCTTCACGCTCGCCAATAACTTTAGTGCATCACCAATATTTATTACAAATCCGGTGACAGCAATTCCTGACAATTATATTGACCCTGATAAAAATCTTGGTCCGTATGCGGTTCGTTTATCACCGATTGTACCAAAGGGCGATTATGGCCCAAGTACTTTTAGCGGAAATGGAGTAACCAATGATGTATTAAGCCTGAGTGGGGTTCCTTTAAATACAGCCTTTGATATTACGATGACTCACGTGGATATGAATGGATGTATTTCTAATGAGGTTGAGCAATATGAAGTATACGATCATACAAGAGCCATACCAGCATTGGTTGATAATACCTATGGTACTAAAGATTACATTTCAAATCCTAATTATTTACTTAATCAATCTCCTCCTGCATTTTCAAACATCGCTGATTCGGTAGGTCGCTACTTTAAAGCGGGTTATAACATGGTTGAACTGTTTGCTAATATACCGGCAAGAGCCACCGCGTTGGACTCCGTTAATGTTTCCTTAAATACAACTACCTCTCAAATCATGTATGGACCTGCCTGGCAAAGTTTAGTCAAGCAGATTCCCATTAAAAAAGATTCATCTGCTTTCAATATTGCACTAGGTGAATACTATAGATCCTATTACTGGTACTATGGTGTATTGATGCCATTAGGTTCTACACTTGACCCCTATAAATATTTTGACGACTTCACACCTGAAAAGCGTAAGTTTTTTAGAGGTGGTTCTTTAGGCTTAGTAGAATTCACTGGCAAATTCAGAAGTACCGCTGATGCTACAGTATTGATACCAATCCGTCAAGAAATTGAAGTTTTTGTTCCTGCTATTCCAGTTGTTGAAATAAACAGTAATACAATTTCCGGATATGATATCACTGATCCTTTAAGGCCCAACCCTGCAACATGGCCTTTGGGAACTCCTATTTTCTGTCAGAATGGATCTGATATTACAATCAATGGTTTCCCTGCAGTAACATCCGGGGTATCAGCAGGTCACTTCGATATTATTGATGCAGCAAATCCGTCTGATACACTTTATTCATATACAACACCTTCAAAAAGATATGGTGGTTTTGTTGATAACGGAAATGGAACAGCAATTATAACTCCTAGTCTATTAAAAAATAGTCTCGGTCAGGTTGCTAATAACTATAAGGATATCAGGATTGTATATACCTTTAAAAATAATGCATCACCTATAGCTGGTTCAGGTGATTTGGTCATAAGAATTACACCCAACCCTGTGGCCGATTTTTCTACCAGTATGCTTTGCGAAGATATTGATGTAGTCTTTACGGACACTTCTACCCTCCCTGCCGGAAGCGGGGCTAGTATCGCGAGAGCCATCTGGAACTATTCCGATAACAAATCATCGGCTGCACTAAATGCAGACACGATTCTATATCCAAGCGTAAAAATTCCTATTCATAAGTATTCTGATCCGGGTAGCTACCCAAATGTGAGCTTGTCTGTAACTACTAACTATGGATGTGCTAACATAACGCCCGCCATAAAAACACTGAGTGTAGGTGGAACACCTCAAGTTGCTTTTAGTTTTCTAGGTGTATCAACAGCGGACCCAATTGCTTTTGTCAATGAATCAACGGTTGCCAATGACGTAATAGCACAACTGGACTGGACGTTTGGAGATGGAAATACTAAAACAGTAACTTCAAATTTTGGGTTACCTTCAATTAATAACTATACGAATGCAGGCCCCTATACAGCAAATTTAAAAGTGACCAGTTTAATTGGCTGCAACGCAAATCGATCCAAACCTGTAATAATTCTCCCTCGTGCTGTTCCAACGAGCGCTAGTCCTTATCTGGCTAATTTCGAATTAAATGATGGTGGATGGCAATTTGCTGCTACTAACCCTGGTATAAATCAAAGCAATTCGTGGGAACATGGAGTGGTTTCAAAGACGCTGACTAAATCAACAATTAATGGAACGCAGGCCTGGGCGACCAGCTTAACTGGTACGTTCAGTTCGAAAGAGCGATCGGCACTTTATTCCCCAAGTTTTGATTTAAGCAATCTTACACGTCCCATGGTATCTTTCGATAAGTTCGTGCAATTCAATCGTAACGAAGGTGTCATTATCCAGTACTCCGTTGATTTTAAGAACGTAGCCGATTCGACAAAAGTTTGGCATGTATTAGGTGAGGCAATAGGTGAAGGCGTTGAGTGGTTTACCGATCAGGGTATCGCTTCTAAACCTGGTGACCAACTAACCAATGACTTTGCCTGGAGTGGAGCCGATATAAAAACCTGGCGAGAATCGAAGCACACCTTATCCAATGTATTGGGTAAACCACCAATAGAAGGTGTTTCCAGAATAGTATTCCGCTTTGCGTTAGGGGCACGTCAGTTGGCCGTAACGAACGAAGGTTTCGCGATGGATAATTTCAGGATCGGAGAAAGAACCCGCATCATATTACATGAGAGTTTCGCGAACACAGGTAACTCATCCCCTATCGAATCAAGCGAAAATGCATTTATAAAATCTTTTAAAACGGTTGGTACTGATGTTATTAGAATTAATTATCATACCGGATTCCCCGGTACCGATCCTTTTAATTTGGATAACCCGACTGATAATAGTTCTCGTGCACTTTTCTATAATGTAAGCAGTACACCCGACTCCTACCTGGATGGAGAATATGGAGGCAGTCAATTAATAAAACAAAAATTTTCTGCTTGGGGTGAAAGCACGTTTGGTAAACAAACGCTAAGTCTTGCCAATGCTAAAATTGACATTAACAAAACTGTAGATACGGATGGTGTAAAAGTGGATATTAATGTAACCGCTATTGATAAAACCATTCCAAAAGATTCGGTCGCTTTGTTTGTTGCTATTTTGGAAGAGGCTATTCCGTGGAGTTCACTTTCTACCTCTCAAAAAACAAAAGTTATTACGAATGAAACAGAGTTTAACTATGTGCTGAAAAAAATGCTTCCAACTGCATCGGGTACAATTGTTAAATCTGATATTCTAACAGGAAACACGGCAACGTTTGGTTTGCTTGCTAATGGTAATGCCGATCCGGATTTTGTTTGGAAACCAGATCCTACTAAATTCTATTTACCCAACACCGGAGATTTGGCTATCGTTGCATTCTTGCAAAACGTGATTACAAAGAAAATATATCAATCTTCTATTGTAATGGATTTAAATGATCCCATTATCAATGTTGTGACAGGTCTGGAAGCCATTTTACCCGAACAAGTAAACGTGTACCCCAACCCTGCGAGTAAGGAATTCAAAGTTGAATTACCCGCTTACGTTAAAAGTGAAGTACGCCTGCACTTAATTGATCAAGTTGGTCGTAAGTATGAAAGAGGAGTAATTCCCTCTGGAAGCAATTCAGCAACAGTAAATGTTGAAAATCTATCTGAGGGCATTTACATTCTGGAGATTGGCTCTGGCGATGCAGGAATTATACGAAGGAAAATAATGGTAGTAATGAACAATTAATTAAAGCGCTTTAAAAATAATAAAATGGCCTTTTTATATTTAAAAAGGCCATTTTATTTTAGATGAGGTCAGGTTTCAAATGTAAGTTTCTTTAATTAATTTCAACTTTTGGAAATCCTCATAATATAGTCTACAACGTATGGAAATGTTCCTAAAAGCCGATACCTGGCTTGCTTTGCTCACTTTATGTTTTCTTGAAATCGTTTTGGGTATTGACAACATCATTTTCATCTCCATCGTCTCTAACAAGCTCCCTGAAGAGCACCGTAAACGCGCTCGCAACATGGGCCTCTTCCTGGCCATGTTTGTAAGAATTGCTTTACTATTGGGAATCACCTGGATCATAGGATTCACCGTACCATTGTTTACGGTTCCAGCTAATTTCGTTTTCAAACATGACATGCCGTTCAGCGGTAAAGATTTGATTCTGGGATTTGGTGGATTATTCCTTATTGCAAAAAGTACGATGGAAATAAACCACGAAATGGAGGGTGATAAAGATGATGAAGGTGGTGTGTCAAAAGCAGCAGTAGTCACATTTGCAGGTACTATTGTTCAAATCATTTTATTGGATATTATTTTTTCTTTCGATTCAATTCTTACTGCTGTAGGCATTGTTCCTCCCTCACAAGTGATTATCATGATCATCGCAGTAATTGTGTCGATTTTTGTCATGATGTTTTTCTCCGGCTCTATCAGTGATTTTATTAAACAACACCCTTCAATGGAAGTGTTGGCGCTCGGTTTTCTTATTTTGATTGGGTTTACTTTATTACTAGAAGGGTTACATCAGGAAATACCAAAAGGATACATTTATTTTGCTGTGGCTTTCTCATTATTAATCGAGTTTACCAACATCCGTGTTCACAAAAAGAAGAAGAAGAAAAAGACTGTGAAACTCAACAAACCGTATGATGATGATGAACTCAAAGAAGCTGTTGAAGAATTGAACAAGTAATTACATGGAAGATATTCGTTATCCAATCGGGAAATTTGTTGCACAAGAAACCTATACAGAAGAAGACATTGTTCGATTAATTAAGAAAATAGAAGAACTTCCAGCTAAGCTAGAAGAAGTCGTTCGGAATCTTAGTCATGAGCAACTCGACACACCATATCGTGATGGCGGTTGGACGTTAAGACAAGTGGTACATCATGTTGCCGACAGTCATATGCATGCCTATATCCGCACCAAATGGACACTAACGGAAAACGAACCAATCATAAAAGCCTATCTTGAAAAACTATGGGCCGAAACCGGTGAAACGAAATCACATCCCGACATATCTCTTTCGTTTTTGAATGCATTACATGCAAAATGGGTACTATTACTTCGATCTGTTACGCCAACGGATTTGGATCGCTTTTTTATTCATCCTGAAACAAAAAGACACGTTACATTAAAAACATTGCTGGGTATTTATGCCTGGCATGGCGAACATCATGTTGCTCATATTACAAATCTTAAAAAGCTAAAAGGTTGGTGATGCTTTATCCAACGATCTCGATAGCATAATTTTGTTGCATGGTTTAATGACCACTCATTTTCATGAATGCATACCGCACTCCTTTTCTTCTTTTCAATAAACACCTTGAAACCATCTACCCTTCTCTTATCAGAAAGGTTAAAAATATCGAATACAATCGTGAACGTATCACCACCCCTGATGATGATTTTCTTGATCTTGATTGGCTGAAGCAAGGTTCGAAGCAATTAATCATTCTCTCTCACGGATTGGAAGGCAATAGTCAACGATCATACATAAAAGGTATGGCTAAGATATTTTACAATAAAGGGTTTGATGTATTGGCCTGGAACTATCGTGGGTGCAGCGGAGAAATGAATCGTAAAATCAAGTTCTATCACAGTGGCGCCACGGAAGACCTCGATCTGGTAGTTAACCACAGTATTTCGTTTGGATATTCTGAAATAAATCTGATTGGATTTAGTTTAGGTGGAAATCTTACGTTAAAATACCTTGGTGAAAAATCATCATCCCTATCCCCACTGGTAAAAAGTAGCATTGTTTTTTCTGTGCCTATTGACTTACATACAAGCTGTATTGAAATATCAAAACCATCCAACTGGGTTTATAATAAAAGGTTTCTTGCCAGCTTAAAGGAGAAAGTACGGAACAAGTCAAAACAAATTTCTGAACTCGATCCTCAGCCACTTGCCGCCATCAAAAGTCTACTCGAATTTGACAACCAATATACAGCCCCTATACACGGTTTTAAAAATGCCCTTGATTATTATGAACAATGTAGCGCACTTCGGTTTCTACAATCAATTGAACGACCTACCTTAGTGGTGAACGCATTGAACGATCCTTTTCTTAGCGGTAATTGTTATCCTACATATCTAAACGATCACCCCTATTTAAAATTTGAATTTCCAAAGCGAGGAGGTCATGTGGGGTTCGCATTATTTAATCAAAATGGTTTATATTGGTCCGAACTTAGGGCACTCCAGTTTATACAATCCCACCAATGATTGAACGTTACTCCATACATGCATCTGCCAAACAGATTGCAACACGCTTTGAAATTGAAGAGCCGGAAGCATACAAACCCCGCTACAACGCAGCCCCCTCTCAATTACTGCCTGTGATAACGCACGAAAGTCCACAGGGCTTTTCTTACTTTTATTGGGGTACAGCACCACAATGGTCAAAAAATAAAACGATTGCCGAAAGAATTATTAATACCCGGGGCGAACTTATCCATGATAAACCAGTATTGAAAAAAAACCTTAAAACTCATCGATGTTTGATCCCAGCCGATAGTTTTTACACATGGAAAAAAGTGGGTAAGAAAACAATTGTGCCCTGGCGGATTATTTTGAAATCGAGGGATATTTTTTCTTTTGCTGGATTATGGGAGGAATACGATGATCATGAAGGAAACTCGTTTCATACATTTTCAATAATCACAACTCCAGCGCTAAAATGGATTTCAGCAATAACAGAACGAGTGCCCGTGATTTTTTCTAAGGAAGCAGAAAAAAAATGGTTGGATAAAAATGCTACCGAAGATGAATTGATTGCCTTACTCAAAATGTATCCAGAAGATTTAATGGAAGGATACAACATTTCACCCATGATAAATTCGATCGAGAAAGATGGTCCAAGTTTGATTATTCCTACACCTCCAGCCGATCAGTTTGGAAATCTTACCTTGTTCGACTGAAATTAGAAACCATCATCTTCTTCTTTTTTTGCTGGATCAACCTTTTTCTTTGATTCATCGGCAGCAACCTTCTTGGTTTTCTTTTTGAACGGATTTATTGATTTTTTTTGTTTTACTGAAGTTGAATCATTACTCGTATCATCAACAGGAACTATTCCATCTTCATTTATTGGTTTTTCTTTCTTGCCGAATAATTTTTTACGGGATCTTTTCTTTGTTTTATTTTGCCCTGCCTGCTCCTTATTTTGTTGCATGGCAGCCCGCACATCAGGCAATACAAGGATATCTCGGAAGTACCACATGTATGCATCCTGATCAAAATTATATTTTTCTTTGGTCTTTGTTATAACATAAACACTATCGACTTCCTTAGGTTTTGACTTTCCTGCGTTCACAGAGAGCGTATCCGTTATACTTCTGGCCGCACTATCAAGCGCTGCTTTGATATCTATAGAATCAATTTTCTTAGGAAGTATTTGCTTCATCTCCACTGTCTGTAAAGCTTTCAACGCCTTTTTATAGGTCTTTTCAGGAAGCAATAAATACTTGTCCATTTTCACCCGCTTTACTTTAGGTAAAGACGGACCCGGCATGACAGTGCTTTTAGACCATGATGAATCGCGGGGGGGTAGAATTATGGTTTTACCGTTAGATGCAAGTATTTCCTTCGATGTGGTGGTGCTTTCATTATAGTATACAAACTTCTCCTTGGCTGTAGGCTTATCGAAAATAAACGCACTTTGATAGGCAGGACAAACAAGACGCTGAGTACAAGAACTCAGTGTCAATAGAATCATTACGTACGTTAACAGAGCTCTGGTCATTCCAATGGGATGATCACAATTAACAAAAATAGATAATTAACCTAAGTAATGCGAAAGTAGTGATTTATTCAAATAAACTATTGATTATCAGGATATAAACTGTCAAAATATAACTTTTGGCTTTTAGCGAGTTTGGCAACTACGAGATTATAAGAACTGTCGATCCACTGCTTTATTGCCTTGTCTGGAATGCTTCCATCCATCAATATCGTAATCCAATGTCTTTTATTCATATGATATCCAGGCAATACAGCGGTGTATTGCTCACGTAATTGTACACCTATTTCGGGATCACATTTCAGATTAATACTTTCAAAAGAGTCAAGGTCGGTAAGCGCAAACATCTTACCTACAACCTTAAAGACGAGGGTATTTTGATCAAACGGAAACTCCTCCGTGACTCCTTTTTTAGAAAGGCAATAGCTTCTGAACGATTCTATGTTCAAATAAATCGCTTCAATATTAAATACATAACAGCCACCAGGAACACAGCAATGGAAATTTTATTGACGCCATGCATCATCTTGATGTTAATATTCTGAGGTCTTGATGGGTCTTTTTTACGAAAGAAATAATTTCCAACCTCTCCCAATGAAAGAAACTCTCTTATAGATAATTTCTTTTTCTCGTGTGCTCCATTATTATTTTCCATAAGTTCAATTCTTTACTGTTTCTTGTGATTCTATCCAGTTGTTATCCTCTCTAATTAAATCGATCAATGAATCTACCGCCTGCGGTGCCGGCACATTTTTCTTAACAACTTCTTTACCGCGATACAATGTAATCCGGCCGGGACCGGAACCCACATAACCATAATCAGCATCAGCCATTTCACCAGGACCGTTCACAATACACCCCATGATGCCAATTTTTATTCCCTTCAAATGACTAGTGCGTGAACGAATCTTTGCAGTAGTTTCTTGCAAATCAAAAAGAGTTCGTCCACAAGAAGGACAAGAAATATACTCAGTTTTAGAAATGCGGGTGCGAGTAGCCTGCAGAATATTAAAAGCAGTTTCGTTAACCATTTTATCGGAACCGCATCGTTCAGCCGAAATGAATAATCCATCTCCAAGTCCATCAATCAATAATCCTCCTATATCAGTAGCAGCATAAAGTTGCAATTGATCCGATGAAAGATCGGTATATGCACGCCCGATTATTACAGGAACCGTGCACACTTTTTCAATCAACGCTACAAACAACCTTCGCTGCTCCGCCATGCCATGATTATTGTACGTATCGATTAGTAACACGGCTGTGGAATCTTTTATTAACTTCTCAACCAACTCATTCGATAGATCTTTTAGTTGTGTATAAATGAAATTGAGTTTGGTTGATATCTCCACTCCTGCCAGGTAATCGATCGAAGTAACAAATGGATACGTTCGGTCTTTGTTTTTTTGAGCAAGCCAAACTGCGTGATTATAAATCAAACCCAATGTGCCTGGAGTTTCAAAGTCAATTGCATTATCACCCAGAAAGATATAATCACATGCCATGTCTCCAATGTTCCATTTATCCAGTGGCACTGAATAATGATATCCCAATGCAAATAAGGAGGCAGGTGAGATTTTTTTTTCTTTCGTTGAAAAATCTGCTATAACCCTGGGAACCTGATGACCGCCTATATTTAATACTTCACGAGTACTTCTTCTCGTATAGGAGAAAGGGTTAATTGGATAGGACTTTATTTCAGGAATAACCGGGTACATCTTTCGGTTTACATACCGATCGGCTAACTCTTTTGCAACCGGAACCTCCGCTTCGGGTTCTTCCGTCAGTGATACCCGAATAGTGTCACCTAAACCATCTTCCAGCAAGGTGCCAATACCTACGGATGATTTAATTCGTCCATCTTCACCATCACCAGCCTCGGTAACACCCAAATGCAATGGATAGGGTTGGAATCCTTCCTCATCCAGTTTTTGCACCAACAACCGATATGCTTGCACCATTACCTGAGGATTACTGGCCTTCATTGACAGCACGATGTCATAGTAATTCAAATCTTCACAGATGCGAAGAAATTCTAACGCAGACTCCACCATGCCAAGAGGAGTGTCGCCATATCGACTCATAATTCTATCAGAAAGTGAACCATGATTGGTACCGATCCGCATGGCGGTTCCGTATTCTTTGCAAATCTTTACAAGCGGAGTAAATTTCTTGCGTATACGATCTAATTCTGCCTGGTATGTGGCATCGGTATATTCAATGTCTTCAAATTTTTTCTTGTCTGCGTAATTACCAGGATTGACCCTTACTTTTTCAACAATACGTGCAGCCAACTCTGCAGCGTTAGGCGTAAAATGAATATCAGCTATTAAGGGAACGGTATACCCTCTTGATCGAAGTTCCTTTTTAATTACATCCAGATTTTGGGCTTCCTTCATGCTTGGTGCCGTAATGCGCACATATTCACACCCTGCGTCCACCATTCGTATTACCTGATCAACAGATCCGTTAGTATCCATCGTGTCAATGGTAGTCATAGATTGGATCCTAATAGGATTGTCGCCACCCATTGGCACCCCCCCAATATTCACTACGCGTGTCTTTCTCCGGCTGTAACTGACAAGACTGTTACAATATTGATGAACTTGAATAATCTGACTATCCACACTATTGATTTTAATACAAAAATAACCCTTTGAGCCCCTCTTTTGTTCGAAGTGTTGTAAAACTTAAATATCGCCCAATTGAGGCCTTATCAGAATTTCTTCCACTACGGAATGCCTGGAAAGAGAATAGGCCCCATATACCGATTCTGCTACGTCCTCGGGCTTCATAAAGCGCGTATCAGGCAGGTCTGTTTCATCCCAACTACTGGTTTTGGTAGCTCCTGGTAATACGGCCGTAACCCGAATACCAAACTCCTTGAGTTCTTCTCTTAATACCTTGGTAAATCCAAGCAATGCAAACTTTGAGATTGCATAAGAACCTCCATTTGGGTAAGCTTTAATACTCGCGATGGAACAAATCGTAAAAACATGCCCCCATTTTTGCGATTTCATTCCACTTATAAGTCCTCGGGTTGTATAATAAGTGCTGTAGAGATTGCTATGAATCATTTTTTCTAAAATACCTTCAGGTTCTTCGGTAATTTTTCCGGGCTCAAAATAGCCGGCATTATTGACCAACACTTCTACAGGCCGGTTTAATTTATTGATAAAATCCGTAAAGCCTTGAACTTGCTTTTTTTCTGTGACATCGGCCACAAAGGTGTAAGCCTGAACCTTATAGGTATGTTCAACATGGTCTTTTAATTCAGTCAAATCAGACTGCTTTCGAGAGCAGGTTGCTATATCAAATCCTTCTTTTGCAAAACGTTCGATAATGGCCCGACCAATACCCTTCGTCCCTCCTGTTACTACCAGTAATTTGTTCATGAGAAAATCTTTTATCTTTGAGCAATATAGCATTTGAACTTAACTACATGAAGAGTTTTGGACGTTACATGATCTTTTTGGCATCGCTGGTGGTCAGGCGAGAAACGTTCAAAACGTACTATCATTTAACTTTGGAGGAGTGCATTCAAATCGGCATCAAGTCGATTTTGTTATTTATGCTGGTTTCCACCTTCATGGGCGCAGTAACCACCTTACAGACTGCGGCAAATCTGGTCAGTCCCTTTGTTCCAAAATTCGTGATTTCCCAGGTCGTTAGGGAAATGACCGTGCTGGAGTTAGCACCTACGATAATGGCTATAATATATGCGGGCAAAGTAGGTTCAAGTATGTCTGGTGGACTCGGAACAATGAGAATTACAGAACAGATAGACGCTTTAGAAGTAATGGGTATCAATTCTTCCTCTTATCTGGTATTACCAAAAATTGTTGCTTCGTTAATGATGTTTCCGTTATTGGTAATCGTAGCGGCTGTTTGTTCTATGGTAGGCGGATACCTGGCAGGCACACTCACAGAGATCCTCACTCCTACTGAATATATTTATGGAATCAGGTACGCATTCAATGAATACTTCATCACGTTTGCATTAATAAAGT
Source organism: uncultured Ohtaekwangia sp. (assembly GCA_964349405.1). GTDB lineage: Bacteria > Bacteroidota > Bacteroidia > Cytophagales > Cyclobacteriaceae > ELB16-189. The sequence continues at coordinate 82,252 of CAYGGY010000001.1, forward strand.
CGATCGTGTTTGCTTTCCTGATCAGCTCCATTTCATCATTCAGAGGTTTTTACACACAAGGAGGCGCATTGGAGGTTGGGATTTCAAGTACACAGGCAGTTACTACCAGTATTATTGCAGTTTTATTAGCCGATTATTTATTAGCCTATCTTCTTTTATAATTCATATGATTAAGATTAGAGACATCTCCAAATCATTTGCTGATAAAACTATTTTGGGTGGCATTAGTGGCGAATTTGATAAAGGAAAAACAAACCTGATCATCGGTTCAAGTGGAACAGGAAAAAGCGTTTTGTTGAAATGTATCGTAGGACTCCTTCAACCTGACACAGGCACAGTATTTTACGATTTGAGAAATTTCACAGATGCCGATAAGGACTTGAAGTCTGAAATCCGAAGAGAGATCGGAATGCTGTTTCAGGGAGGCGCTCTATTTGACTCGAAAAATGTTGAGCAAAATGTGATGTTCCCATTGGATATTCTTACCAAAATGCCAACTGATGAAAAAATTGAACGTGTAAATTTTTGTCTCAGACGAGTAGGACTAGAAGGAGTGAATAAAAAAATGCCTTCTGAGATTAGTGGTGGCATGAAAAAACGGGTAGGGATAGCCCGAGCCATTGTTAATAATCCCAACTATTTGTTTTGTGATGAACCTAATTCAGGATTAGATCCACAAACATCCATTGTTATTGATGAACTGATAATGGAAATCACACACGAATTTGACATCACTACAGTAGTGGTTACCCACGACATGAATTCCGTAATGGGCATAGGAGAAAAAATTATGTTTCTCTACAAAGGCAATAAAATGTGGGAAGGATCAAATCAAGATATTATGAATTCAGGAGTGAAAGAACTTGATGATTTTGTTTTCACCAATAAAATTATGAGGAATTTAAAGAACGGTACTATCTAAGATGTGCTACCTTATGCTACTATCTTTACTTCTTCACTCTACCCCAGGCAACTTGATATGAAAGATGGTGCCTGTACCAGGTTTAGTTTCGAACCAAATATCACCACCACTTTGCTCAATTCCTTGCTTTGAGATAGCAAGACCTAATCCTGAACCCGAATGTTTTGTACTAAAATATGGTATAAAAACTTTGTTGAGCATATCAGACTCAATGCCTAATCCGTTGTCTCTAATATTGATCAGGTAATAATTTTCATCTCTAATTAAATCAACCAATACCATCACATTCTCACCATGACCGGATTGCAATCCATTCAAAATTATATTTGAAAATATCCTGTTAAACAATTGTTCATCTCCCATGACAAAAGCAGTATTGATCATTGATTCAAATTTAACTTCTCCCCCTTCATAATTCGAATACAAATTGACACTTTTCTTTAATAAGGTGATAAGATCAATTCGCTCGAGTATTGGTGCAGGCATACGCGCAAATGCACTAAAAGACGAGGCAATCTCATTTAAGATTTCCACTTGAGTGAGAAGGGTATTAATAGAAGTACGGGCTCTTTCATCATCTAATCTGTTTGACTTAAGTTGATGTTCCATTTGCTGTAGCGTCAACTTCATGGGTGTGAGTGGATTTTTAATCTCATGGGCTACTTGCTTTGCGATTTCTCTCCACGCACTTTCTTTTTGACTTCGCGCCAACTCAATTTTACTTTGTTCCAGATTAGTAACCATTCGGTTATACTCAGAAACCATCATCCCAATCTCATCATTAGATTTCCATTCCAACGGTTTGTTTACTCCAGACAAAGTTGTTCTTGATAAAATCCGTGTTATAAACCGTAAGGGGAACGTAAGTGAATTAACTACATAAAACGAAAGTATAGAGAATAAGATAAAAATAATCGTGAATACGGTAAGAAAATTAGAGAGTACATTAACCCTCGTGTCTTCCAAGGAATTTGCAGAATTAAAAAAAGGTACACTTAGTATTCCAAGAAGCACGCCAGACTCTGAAGACTTAATGGTAACATAACAGTTGTTGAAGTGCAGTGAGCCAATTCTTTCATCCACAATCATAGAACTAACTCCTTCATTCGTTATCTTTTCCATAACCAATCTATTTACTAATGCAGAAGTAATTTGACTTTCAACAATTAATGGTTGACTGGACGCTACATATTTACCTAAACGATTATAAAAAGTAATATCAGTATTAGTGATCTTAGCTCTTTCAATAAGAACATTTTCAAAATCTTCTTTTGTGATATTCCCATTAAAATAGTCTACTACAGTAGATAGTATTCCTTCACCTAAGTGTCGTGCATTAGATTCAAAATCATGATTCAATTCACTCTCAGATGACGTGCTTACACGATTTAATATGGTTATGGTTACAACAAACAAAGGCAATGAAAAAGCGAGGTAGATATATAATTGTATCCGTGCTGCATAATTCATTTCGTGTCCTCTTATTATCGCTACGAAGCCATATACCAACATGGTAATCACCAGAAGAATAACTCCCAAGACAAAGAAAAAAGAGAAATTAGTGAGCACATAAAAAAACGGATAGGCAGTTGAAGTTATTACCGCTACTTGGCCAGAAACACCTTCGACACCCGTATAGAAATACCCATTTGAATTGATTCCTTTTTTATAAAGATCAGGATCATCCAAAATAGAGAAATCAAAATCTCGCTCATAATTAAAAGTACCAAAACTGCTCAGGATTTTTTTGTCCTTTATAAAAGAAAAACTTCGATCTGAATTTTCGAAAAATTCAGCAAACCGTCTATCCACCAATAACTCAGGATATACATTTTGAGGTATAATCCTTTTCAGGGAAAGATCGATCAAAACAAATCCAATAATTTGATCAACCCTGTAAATAGGGATTATAGAAAGATATCGTTTATTCGAATCAACATCCGATGGCTGTATAAAATAAACACCTTCGTACTCCGTAGCATTTGTAACATTTTGAAAGCGACCAGTGAATATCGATAATGTTTCAGGAGAACTGTTATCTAAAGGCTCACCAGCTGAATTATACAAGTAAATGTGTGCATCGTACCGATCAAAATATGAGTTTAAGTAAAATCGTTTTATCTTTTGCCGTATAGGAGATTTATTTAAAAACGGATTATTAAGCCTGCTTTGAATAAAAGCGTCCTGGCGAATTCTCGATATGTTTTCATTTAAAAGGTATTCGCCTAAGACATCCCGACCAATTAAATAGTTGGAGGCAAACTTAAACTGTGACTCCGCTCTTTTTTCTTCTGTAAAGTGTTTTATGCTTAAGCCATGCTGTAATCCAAGAGCAATGATTACCACAAAAAAATAGATAAAAGTTACTGGATCAAGTTTACGAAGAGAAGAAGAAATATTAGTAATGTATAAGATTACAAAAAAGATTGCCGCCATTGGCAAAGTGATCATATAATCGCGAGAAGCACTTAGGAAATACGCAGTAAAAAACACTCCAGCCAAAAGTAAAGCAATCACAAAATGCAGTGTACTCGGAAAAAGTAATTTGGATAGATTGATAAATACATGCACAAAAAAGAACGCACTAATACCACCCGACAAAACCGACAACCAAGACAATGAACGCAACCAATCAAATTGAATAGCTTCAGTAATATCTAGCGGAATGGTTGAATTATGAAAAATTGTCTCGACAAAAAGAAATGGATACAAGAAAGAAAAAAAAGCAAGGATGATAAAAAAACATCCCGTTATATACCTCATCCACCCTGAAAAACGTAAAGCGATTTTTACGATACGCCAGTGATAATAAGTAAAAAAAACATACCCACAAAGGATAAGAACACCGATTGAATTAAGAAATAAATTACCAATAGATGCGTTGTAGATGGAAGATGCAAAATACTGAGGATCGAAAACCGATGAGGCAATCCAGCCGGTTGGATAATCAACATTGACCATGATAATCCTTAGAAAGACAAAGGCCACCAACAAAACAATGAATCCTAATTCAAATTTTCTAGTCTTATAAAGTTGATGGAGCAAAAAGTAAATTCCGATTATGAAACATACTATAGAGATGCTGGCAAGAATAAACGTTTCAAATCCTCTTTGTGTATTAATATTTTCAATCTGAAATCTAAATACATCTTGTTGATGCAATTTGATGATCGAACCTTCACTGCTGACACTATCAAGGATTGAACCACGCACACCCGAAAAAATATTTTCATTCCATTCCGGAAATAAATAACGATTTGAAATCGGGTATTTTCTTACCAAAGGAATTACACATACCAAGTATCTGGAATTCGTTATCTCCCAACGTTTAATCAAAAAATCACCAGAACTATTTTGTGATAGTCTAATTGAATGATTGCTTTTACTATTTAGATCGGGGAAAAATTGATTTTTACTCCATGCCAAAACCTCCGTGCTATCAATCAGAAAAAAGGAATTATCTAAAGAAGACCAATTGATAGCCTTTGGATCATGAAGAATTAAATTCGCTTCCTTATCAATGCGATCAAAAATTGTGTTAATTTTTTTTTCAATTAAAATAATTTGTTCGTCCTGATTATCCGCATTGAAGTTGAGAAATATACTCACCAAGGCACACAACACGGAAAGGCTTAAAAAAAGTAATGTGCGGTGTATAACCATACAGAGCGGTTATTTAAAAATAAGAATTTCCTGAATAATGACTCTATTTATTGGCAATTCCTCCAAACCAATAAAGAAATAAAATGCGTGAATAACGAAAGCTAAAAGGGATAGACAACATTGAGAAAGCAACCAGGAATGCACCATATACCCAATCCGGTGGATTCACTGTGAAATAGAGTGCAACCCAAACGATGACCATGATTATAACATTAAACGCATAGCTCACAAATAAAGAACCATAATAAAAACCAGGTTCTGGTTCAAAGGGTGCACCACACTTTCCACAACAAGTGTGCATTTCAGAAAATTTGCTGATTTTGGATGTGGGGTAGATAAAAATGTCACCCTCACCACATCGGGGGCATTTACCCTGCCAAACTGCCTTTGCTTTCATTCTGCGTTATTCTTTTACTAGCCTTATACCAGAAAAAAGCGATTAAGGCAATTACAGTATATGGCGCAGCAAATAGATATAGAATACCAAAATTGATACCTGCAGCAATTCCTATGTTGCCGTTACTTACATTATTTTCAAGAGTAGCACGGCACATGGCACATTGAGCGCTTCCCTCTATCGAGAAACCAAGAACTACCATAACCAGAAACAATAACTTCACCACACGTATATTCATTTTCTGTGATTATTAAGTGTAATACGGACTAATCATCAAATAGACTATCACGCCAGTCACGGCCACATACAACCATATAGGGAAAGTAAATTTAGCCAATGCTTTGTGTCTTTCAAAATCACCTGAAAGTGCGCGCGAAAATGTAAAAAGAACAAATGGCACGACTATTATCGACAAAATAATATGACTTATCAAAATGAAGAAATAAACGATTCTAATTACACCCTCACCGCCATAGGAAGTTGAGTCGCTCGTCATATGATAGACTACATACATAACCAAAAATACGGCTGAGAAGGAGATACAAACCTTCATCAGCGTTTCGTGTAACTTCTTTTTTTTATTTTTTATAGCCATAACAGCGACTACGAGAAGTACTGCGGTAATACCATTGATGGTGGCGTAAATAGGAGGTAAAAAGCTAAAATCATAACCGGGAATTTTTATTCCAAATAGTAACACTACCGCTAAGGGTAGAACGATCGATAAGGCAATTATTAATTTCTGAAAAGGTTCCTTCCTATCATTCATCTTAATATTTCTTTAACAAAATCTTCAATTCAACGATCATACGATCAACTTCATCACGGGTTTTAGGATCATAGTACCCACGTATTCTTCTTTGGTCATCCAGTAACACCGTGGTCCATGGCGTTTGAAGAAATAAATCACACGCGTAAACTTCATTCAAGTGCTCACTTCCACGAGTGATAAAAATAAGCTGAATTTCATTACTGAGTTCTTTGTCAAGCCGCATTAAGGCGATTTGAACAGATTTTGAGGAGTCTGTAACTATTAATACGGGTTTCCGATTCCAGTTTAAATTAATAAGCACGGAATCAGAAACTTGATAAGGTGTTTTATAATCCCTTAGGCACGTTGAGGGGGGGGTATCAATGCCATCTCCATAATACACTGGTATAGAGAATTCATTTTTGCCAAAAAATTTGAGAAAGACAAATACCCCTATTGGAAATAGAAGGGATATAACCAAAATGATTTTCTTCATACACTCACCATCAACATAAAAAGGAGGCTAAAGTTCATCACTTTAGCCTCCTTCAATTTAATAAATTCAGAATCAATATACTGGCATTTGCATACCTTCGTAAACAAAGGCCACCAGCATCCAGATAATAAATAGTATAGGTACTAATATTGCCCAGAATAATACTTTCACTTCGTAACGTAAGTGCATAAACTCCCCAACAATATAACCAGCTTTTACAATAGTAAGGACCACAAAGATTGTAGTTTTCGCAGGGCCGTGTGACATTGTAAAAGCAATAACAAATTCAACCGCTGTTATTGCGCCTAAAATTGCCGCTACCGTCCATAGTTTCTTTATCTTTTCTTTATCAGGGGGAAGGACAGTTACCTGAGGTTCATTTGAATGATGTGCCATAGAATATCTTTATTAAACGAGATAGAAGAATGTGAATACGAATACCCAAACCAAATCCACAAAGTGCCAATACAGACCAACTTTCTCAACCATTTCATAATGACCTCTGCGCTCATATACACCCGTTACAGTGTTGTAATAAATCAAGAAATTGAACATTACCCCACTAAACACGTGGAAACCATGGAACCCTGTTATGAAGAAAAAGAAATCAGCAAAAGGCTGGGGACCATATTGATTGATCTTTAAAGATGCTCCAGTCACTTCCTTTGTAATCCATTGTCCGTTCACGAAATCCTTTACAATGGTAGGGGTATCAGTACCTACAATGAAATGGGTCCATTCCCATGCCTGACAACCCAAAAAGGTAAGACCTCCAATGATCGTCCACAGCATCCATTTTTCAACAGCCTTACGATCCATGCGGTGACCGGCCTCAACAGCCAATACCATGGTAACACTACTCATAATGAGAATGAAGGTCATAATACCCACAAATACAAGAGGGAGGGAGTATCCGTGAAGGAAAGGAACGGCTTCAAAAACCTTTTCAGGGATTGGCCAGTATTCTGATGAAAACGAGAATGCATCGGGCAGTCCTTCAAAAGCAGGATGAGACGAGCGAACCAGACCATATGTAATTAATAGACCTGAGAAAGTAAATGCATCAGATAGCAGAAAGAACCACATCATGAGTTTGCCATAACTGGCGCCCATGGGTGACGCTCCACCATCCCAAACACTTTTTTCAGATACCGTTGCTGCTGAACTGTGTGACATAGTTTAGGATTAAGATTTTATCGATACAATAATAGGAATACAAACAAATATAGCCAAAGACCTCCCAAAAAATGCCAATAAGTAACGCACATTTCTATCTGTAGGAGGTTTTTTGAGTGAACTTGAAAGCGAAAAGCGGACACCAGCACTATTAATAAAAATATAATAGCACTAATAATGTGTGCTCCGTGCAATCCCGTTATCACATAAAGAAAAGATCCTGACGGGTTGCCAACCAGATAAATTTGGTTTGTCACTAGATCCTTCCAACCTAAAAACTGAAGTACGAGAAAGGCAACACCAAGAATCGTGGTGATCGATACTAAAATCTTTACTAATTGGAAGTTATCCTTCTTGGCAGACCAATACGCCCACTGCATGGTCACACTGCTCAATACGATTACAATAGTTGAAACCGTTAATATCCTGGGCAAATCAAAATACAACCAATTTCCTTCCGCTTGCCGCACGATGTACGCAGAGGTCAAGGATGCAAATAACATTACCACACTACCGATAAATAGCCACATCGCAAATTTCTTTGGATTCATGGCCAACGTTCTCTTTGGCTCCTCTACAATTTTGAACTCACTCGAAATCGACTTCTCCATCCTCTATTCTGTTAAATTATATCCATTAAATATGCTATCTGTACAATTGGTAAATACAAGAATGATCCAAACATGATTCGTAAGGCAGATTGTCTGCTTCCTGTCTTCATGAGCGAAAATGTTTGGGCCAGAAAGGCAACTCCACATATCGTTGCAATAATGGCCGAATCCAAACCGGTAATTCCAAACTTGGCAGGCAATAATCCAAGTGGAATAAGAAATAAGGTATAAATCATTATCTGAATTGCCGTATTCAAATCTTTTCCTCCACCAGAAGGTAATAATTTGAATCCTGCTTTCTTATAATCATCATCAGCCACCCACGCAATCGCCCAGAAATGAGGAAACTGCCAGATGAATTGAATCCCAAAAATAATTAATGCTTCAAAGGTTATTGAGCCTGTGGCAGCAACCCACCCAAGTAATGGTGGCAAAGCTCCTGGAATAGCACCCACAAATACGGCAATAGGACCTACTCTCTTCAATGGCGTATAAACAAAACTGTAAAGCAACATGGAAACTAATGAAAGTATCACCGTAAGCGGATTAGTATAAATCCATAGAATAATGATGCTTATTAAAAAAACAAGGATGATGTATATAATCGTCTCTGGAATATTAATTCTTTCTGTCGGTAAAGGACGATTCTTGGTGCGTGTCATTACCTTGTCCAAATCCTTTTCTATAATTTGATTAATGCCCACAGAAGCACCAGACAACAAAAAGCCTCCGAGTGTAAGCATGAGCAACACTTCCCAATTAACGTTTCCTTTATTAGCCAACACATAACCGAAAGCACAGGAGAATGCAACCAGCATCGAAAGCCTGATTTTCAATAATTCAATAAAAGCTTTAGCCTTTATCGTAATTATTTGAAAGGTGTCTATTTGTTGTATCCCTGGTGTCATACTTATTTCGCTATCACAACTCCCCTATTCGTATTCAATCGTAAAAACAATAAAAACTGAAGTCCAAATGTAACCGTGGCAACCAATAAATGTATTGGTTGAAGAAATGCTGGCACTGAAAAGTACCCCATTCCTGCCCCCGACAAAATGGTCAGCAAAATTAACAGTACAAGACTTAGCGATAAAGTATTATTACCAGTAGTTTTCTTAAGTCTTAAAATAAAAACAGCATGGAAAGCCAAAACTATCCACGAAAAAGACCTATGGACAATAAAATCATTCCAAATTAGTGAAATCCAGTTTATTCTTTCCTCCTGTAATTCAGCTACCCGATCAATAACTGTCCTTACTTCTGTACCCAGTAAAACCTGAGCTAATAGTAAAATCATACAAACTCCTAGTAACAGTTTAACATGCATCGGAACAATCATCACTTGATGTATGGCCGCCTTATGTATAAGTAAAATCAATATTGCAACGATAATTAAAGCCAGAAGCATATGAAGTGTAATAGTCCACGAAGTTAAATTAGTAGATACTACGATAGATCCAAACCAACCCTGAACCATAACAGCTATCAATGTTAACAAAGAAAGCCAGAAGAAAACAGGCTTATCCTTCCTTAATTTAATCGAACGAATGAAAACCGCTATAATTAAAAAGCCGATAATAACGCCTACTAGTCGATTTACATATTCAATCCATGTTTTTTGTGGATTAAAATCAGATTCCACTAGTATGGACTTATCATTCAAAATTTTTTCAGCTGTGTTATCCATCCCAAGCGAGGAAAGAAACTGAGCAAATTTTTGATTCTTTTTATTCCGAATGGTAGCGTATTGATCTTTATAATCTGAAGGCAGCTGACTTACTGATGTGGGCGGAACCCATTGACCAAAACATCTAGGCCAATCAGGACAACCCATTCCTGATCCGGTAGTGCGCACAACACCCCCCACCATAATCAAAAAATAAACAGCGACCAAAGTCGATAAGCAAAGCTTATAGTATCCTTTGGTCGCTGAATAATTCACGTAGGCGTTAAAATGACTCTGTTAGTGTTTTTTATCTTCAACAACAATCGCAGAACCGTTATTTAATTCAAGCTTCACAAGTTCATTCTCATGAGGCAGGTTGGATTCCGGAGTTTCAGAATATGGTATGTGCTGAGGAATAAAATCTTCTTTCGCACCTGGTTTACTATAATCGTAAGGCCAACGATAAACCGTAGGAATTTCATCAGGCCAGTTGCCATGACCAGGACTTCGTGGAGTTGTCCACTCAAGTGTATTTGAATTCCACGGATTTGCAGAAGCTACTTTTCCTCTGAAAATACTGTATATAAAGTTGAACAAAAATATAAATTGGGCGAATAACGTAACTATAGCAGCAATGCTTACCAGCATATTAAGATCTGCAAATCCGCTGAATGTTTCAAAGTTTGTCCAGCTATAGTATCTTCTTGGAAAACCAGCGATACCTATGTAGTGCATTGGGAAGAATACCATGTAAACACCAACGATTGTTAACCAAAAGTGTAAATACCCCAAACGATCATCCAACATCCTACCAAACATCTTAGGGAACCAATGATAGACTCCTGCCACCATACCAAAGAAAGAAGCACTTCCCATTACAAGGTGAAAGTGGGCCACTACAAAATAAGTATCGTGCAGTTGTATATCGATAGCAGAGTTACCCAAGAATATACCCGTGATACCTCCTGTTAAGAAGAATGAAACCAAGCCAATAGAAAACAACATGGCAGGTGTGAAAATGATATTACCTTTCCATAAGGTGGTTACATAGTTAAATATCTTTACAGCAGATGGTACTGCAATAATCAATGTTAATAACGTGAATATTGATCCAAGGAAAGGATTCATACCTGTCACAAACATGTGGTGTGCCCAAACTACGAAGGAAAGAATAGCAATGAACAGCATTGATCCAACCATCGCCTTATATCCAAAGATTGGTTTCCTGGAATTAGTTGCTATAATTTCAGATGTTATACCTAAAGCAGGTAACAACACAATATATACTTCAGGGTGTCCTAAGAACCAAAATAAGTGTTGAAACAAAATCGGACTTCCACCTTGATTGGGAAGAGCCTCTCCACCAATATATATATCGGACAAATAGAAGCTGGTACCGAAGCTACGATCAAAAATCAATAATAATGCCGCTGCAAATAATACCGGGAAAGAAAGAACACCAATAATAGCAGTAAAAAAGAACGCCCAAATGGTAAGCGGCATCTTAGTGAACGACATTCCTTTTGTACGAAGGTTAATAATGGTTGTGATATAATTAATACCACCTAATAATGAACTCACAATGAACAACGCCATAGCGACCAGCCAAAGAGTCATCCCCAATCCAGATCCTGACATTGCTTGTGGCAAGGCACTTAACGGTGGATAAATAACCCATCCTCCCGATGCAGGCCCTGTTGAAAGAAACAAGGATGTAAACATGATTACACCAGAAAGGAAAAAGAACCAGTATGAAAGCATATTCATAAAGCCGCTCGCCATATCCCTTGCACCAATCTGCAATGGTATAAGGAAGTTACTAAAGGTACCACTCAACCCGGCAGTTAATACAAAGAAGACCATTATGGTGCCGTGCATGGTTACTAACGCAAGGTAAAATTCAGGGTCGATTTTACCTTCAGGTGTCAACCATCCACCCAAAATTGGTTTTAACCAAGATAAATTTGAATCAGGAAATCCTAACTGAAGACGAAACAATACAGATAGAACACCACCAATAAGTGCCCATACCATACCTGTTATCAGGAATTGTTTGGCAATTACCTTATGGTCCTCACTGAACACGTAGTTGGTCCAGAAGTTACCATGATGATGCTCTTCGTGCTCATGTTCAGTGTGTGTATGTGCTTCGGTGTGTGTATGTAAATCAACTGTTGCCATGTTGCTTAAATTCTTAGTTTAAAGTTACGGTTACCGGAGAAGCCATAATCGCTTCATTGCTATTTGCGGGAATACCTGACTTGATTATCGCAGCCTCTCTTAATTCAAGAGGTACTCTTTGTAAATAATCTGGATTTTGTTTTAACCAAGCTTCCTGAGACGTCATCCATTTCTCATAGTCCTCCACCGTATCGTGAACAAACACAGGGAATTTCATTGAAAAATGTCCACGACCACAAATTTCAGTACATGCTAATTCATAATTAAAATTAGGATTACCAGTTTCCGCTCTCATATCTGCTGTTGATTTGGTAGCAACAAATTTAAATGTTGTACTCATCCCTGGAACAGCATCCATCTTTAACCTGAAATGAGGTAAAAAAACGGAGTGTATTACATCTTTAGCTCTGATTTTTAATTGAACCTCTTTTCCCTTCGGGAGATGCAATTCCAATGATTTGAAATCATCAAACGAGTTTTTATCACTTAGATCCAAACCAAACTCATTAGAGGCATCAATCATTTTGTAGTTATGATCTCCTAATTGATTATCCTTTACTCCAGGGTACCGTGCCGTCCACAAAAATTGCTGACCAACTAATTCAATAACTACAGAGTCTTTAGAGGCTGGGCCAGTAATATCATTCCAAGCCTTCAATCCACTGAAAATTAACAACGCTAATACAATTGCAGGAACTACTGTCCAGATAATTTCAAGTTTGTGGTGGTCAGCAAAAAATTCCGCCTTTCTTCCCTTTTTATAACGATAGGTAAATGTGAACCAAAACATTACTATACTAATGATCACGAAGGCTATAACTGTAATCAACATGGTGATCCAGAATAAATTATCCGTAATTATACCATGCTCTGATGCCACCGGTAAATCATAGGTATCAAAGTACGCGAATGAATACCAAAAGAATAAGACGAGTCCACCAATCATGAACGCCATCATCAAATAGGCATTAATGTCATTCCATGAAGTTGATTCATCTTTTTTTCCTTTCACCAATCCAACCAGATTGCTTATTCTAAAGACCATATATAAAATGGCCAGAACCAAAACAACACCTAAACTGATTATCAAACTCATCATAATAGATTCTTTATTCGTGATTCAATTAAATGTGATGATTTAAACTTTCGGCCATCATGGGATGATTCTTTGCCACCAAAGGTACCTTTGATAAAGCATTTAATGTTACAAATAAGAATCCTGCCAGAAATATTAATCCTAATCCTATCTCTAATAACCCCAAGCCACCATTATGTTGCATGACCCCCGGTGTAATCATATTATAGAAATCCAACCAGTGACCAATAATAATAATTGGCGCAACAACTTTCAACATAGACACATGCCGCTTTGCATCTCGGGTCATTAACAAAAGGAAGGGAAGTACGAAGTTTAAAATAAGATTAACATAAAATATCCAGGAATAGGGAGCGTTTTTGATTCTCTGAATAAAGTAGATTGTCTCTTCTGGTATGTTAGCATAATAGATCAACATGAACTGACTAAACCAGATATATGTCCAAAAAATACTGAAGGCAAAAATGAATTTACCAAGATCATGAATATGATTGGCATTTACCATCTTTAGATAGCCTGCATCCTTTAAGTTGGCAACCACTAAGGTTATCATAGCCAATCCTGCAACCCACCAACTAGCAAACACATACCAACCCATCATTGTACTGAACCAATGTGGATCAATACTCATCACCCAATCCCATGCTGCCACCGATGAGCTATAACCAAAGAAGACGAGAAAAATAGCCGCCCATTTTCTGGCACTATACCAATTAGCAGTACCGCCTTCAATATCCTCGGCAAGCATCTTCTTTTTAATTATTGTAAAAAACCAGTACCAAAGACCAAAGAAGATCACCATTCTTAAAATATAGAATGTTGGGAAACCTCCTGGCTCACTTAGCCAGAAAAAATATCCGCTTTTCTGATCTAATATTTTATCATAATCCACCGATGCTTTATTGTATAAGTCATGATGCGTCCAGTGAAATAAATCACCTTTTGCTACAAACCATATTACTAATGTAAGAATGCCCGCAATTGGAATCCAATGCCCAATGGCTAAAGGAATACGCTTGATGGGAGCTGACCAGCCCGCCTGAGCGGCATATTGAATAGCCACAAAGAATAATCCGATTATCCCTAAGCCTGCAAAGAAAATATTATTATGCCACAATGAAGTATAAACTCTTTTTAACCAAATTGGGCTGCCGTGATGCTCACCCGCGCCTTCAGAAACAGCGGCAGGTTCGGTACTGGCAACCAAATTTTTAGTGATTTCAATAGAGGCATGATCTCCTTCATGTCCATGACCAGCATTCATTGCCATAAAGACACCGATCACAAAAAGAACCAAACCTGCTACAAACAGAAGTGTTAAATTCTTCTTTGATTCGGCTTTAAATATGTACTGTTCGTCTGCTACCATTTCGAATTGTATCTAATGCGTATAAATTATTTCTGTAACTCCTTTACGTACTTGGCAATCTTCCAGCGGTCCTCTTCACTCACTTGAGAACCATGTGATCCCATTAATCCTTTACCATAGGTGATAACATGAAAAATATGTCCTTCAGTAACACCTTTGATTGCATCACCAGTAAGGTTGGCAACGCCAGGATATTTATCAGCCACCTTACCATCTCCAGCACCTTTGGCTCCATGGCAATGCTTGCAATTAATTTCGTACATGGCCTTTCCATTTTCCAGGATGGCTGGTGTTGCTTCATATGGATTTATCAAATTATTTGCTAAACGTAAACCCGTTGTATCGTTAGTACCACGATAGGGCAACCAGCCTTGAGCATTTCTTCTAACTGTATTCGGAGCCGGAAGACGCATATTCATTTTAAATGGATTGTATTCATTGGAGTTGTAAAATTCACCCCGGCCATTATTCAATGAATTAACCCATGCACCAGCATCTTTATCTGTTATTTGAGTAAGTGGTTCATAGGCTACTGAGTGATACATGTTTGGGGCATACTCCGTACCCTGATTATCACCACCTGCCTTACAACCTGCAAGAAAAGAGGCTGCTGATATTCCTACTATGAGTAAAAGTATATAACGCATACGCTGCATGGTATTAAAAGTTCTTTTCATTTACTTCTGATGCTCCGTTCTCTTTCAAAATACGGCTGATCTCTTCCCTGCTTAATTTATTGGAACCTAAATCAACAGCCATTACGTGCTTATCATCCGTGCTTCTTAAATCAAACTGACGCGGAGTTTTATAAGGTTTCATATCGCTTACAATAAAGAAAGTGCCCACCATACCCAATGCCGATAACAGAACCGTTAATTCAAAAGTTACAGGAATAAAAGGAGGCAATGAAACAAAGTTTTTACCACCTACTATCATAGGCCAGTCGAAACCCAGCATCCAAATCTGCATTGTTAACGCAAGGATGGTACCTGTCATCCCGAAAAGGAATGCTGCAATTGGCAATCTTGAACGCTTATATCCTAAGGCTTCATCAAGTCCATGAACTGGAAAGGGACTATAAACTTCATGAATCTTTACACCCTTTTCGCGTATGCTTTCTACACCATGAAGCAAAAGATCTTCATCGTCAAAAATGCCCACTAAGAATTTTTCACTTGTGTTACTCATAATTTATTAATGCTTCTTTTCGGAAGATGATTTAATAATACTTTTCACTTCAGCCATGTTGATAACCGGGAAGAACTTTGCAAATAAGAGGAAGGCCGTGAAGAAAAACCCAAATGTTAAAATGTACTCACCGACATCATACATGGTAGGGTAAAACATAGACCAACTTGAAGGAAGATAATCACGGTGAATAGAAGTCACAATAATTACAAATCGTTCGAACCACATACCAATGTTCACGATGATTGACAAAATGAATGTTGCTACGATATTAGTACGTAATCTCTTCCACCAGAATAGTTGTGGTGAAATCACGTTACAGGTCATCATTGACCAGTATGCCCACCAATATGGACCTGTTGCCCGGTTTATGAAAGCGTATTGTTCTGCCGGAACCTGACCATACCAGGCGATAAAGAATTCTGTGATATAGGCAATACCTACAATTGAACCGGTGATAATGATGATGATGTTCATCAACTCAATGTGATAGATTGTAATGTAGTCTTCCAGTTTAAATACTTTGCGTGTTACAATCAACAAAGTCAACACCATGGCAAAGCCTGAGAAGATAGCCCCTGCTACAAAGTAGGGAGGAAATATGGTTGTATGCCAACCAGGAACAATTGAAGTTGCAAAGTCAAAGGATACAATTGTATGAACAGAAAGTACAAGCGGTGTAGAAAGACCAGCAAGAATCAACGCAACTGATTCGTAACGCATCCATGTTTTTGCTGCGCCATCCCATCCAAAACTTAAAGCATTATAAATAGTAGCGCGGGTTTTATTACCCATGCGGGTTGCACGGTCACGGATAACTGCAAAATCAGGAATCAAACCGATATACCAGAACACTAATGATACGGTGAAGTAAGTAGAGATTGCAAATACATCCCAAAGTAGCGGGGAATTAAAATTAACCCAAAGTGATCCAAAAGTATTGGGAAGCGGCAACGCCCAGTAAAATCCTAACCAAAGACGGCCCATATGTACCATTGGAAATGTAGCCGCGCATATAACTGCAAAGATGGTCATTGCTTCTGCCGCACGGTTAATAGACATTCTCCACTTTTGACGGAAGAGCAAAAGGATCGCTGAAATCAATGTTCCTGCGTGACCAATACCAACCCACCAAACAAAGTTGGTGATATCCCACGCCCAACCTACAGTTTTGTTCAACCCCCACATGCCGATCCCTTGCCATAATACAGTGACCAGGCAATAGACTCCAAACATTAAGAGTACTAAGGAAATACTAAAAGCCATCCACCAAAGGCGGGTAGGTTTTCCCTCTACCTGACGGCTGATGTCTTCGGATACATCACGTACAGTTTTACCACCTGTTATGAGAGTTTCGCGTATCGATGAAGTTGCTTGCATACTTTAGTTACGGATCAAATTCTATTAATAAACTTTTATGCGTTTTCTTTTGCTTTATCCTTATTTCTAATCTTGGTGAGATAGAAAATATTAGGTTTAACACCTATATCTTCCAGCACACGATAAGCTCTTGGATTACCAATCTTCTTATCAATGCCATGATTGAACATCTTTTCAGTTTTGCCATCTTTCGTTACCTCAACATAATGATCGATCTTCAACAGCTTGCTGATTTTACTTTCCGGATTATTCATATCACCAAATAATATGGCTCCAGTAGAACAAGAAGCCTGACAAGCTGTTACCACTTCTCCATCCTGAACAGGTCTGCGTTCTCTCTTAGCAGTCAGTTTTCCGTTTTGAATACGCTGCACACAGAATGAACATTTTTCCATCACACCACGTGATCGAACCGTAACATCTGGATTAAGCACCATTCTACCTAAATCCGTATTCATAGCAGGATTAGACTGATAGAATTGTTGGTTGTCATGGTATTTGAACCAGTTAAACCTTCTTACTTTATAAGGACAGTTGTTAGCACAATAGCGCGTACCAATACAACGGTTATAGGTCATTTGGTTAAGACCTTCTGTACTATGGGTTGTAGCCGCCACGGGACATACTGTTTCGCAAGGAGCATTATTACAATGCTGGCACATCATCGGCTGGAATACCACTTCGGGGTTTTCCGAAGCAACTTCTGCCGCAGTATAATCCTCTGGGTTTGCATCGCTGCTATAGTAGCGATCGATACGTAACCAATGCATTTCGCGCCTGTTGATCACTTCTTGCTTGCCAACCAAGGCCACATTGTTTTCAACATTACAAGCTACTACGCAAGCACCACAACCTGTACACGTATTGAGGTCAATGGCCATTCCCCAATGGTGATTATTATATTGATGACCTTTCCATAAACTTAAGGAACTAGCATCAACTTTTTTATCCCAGTTGGTAACCATAGGGTATTCACGACCAGCGGCAGGATCTTTTTTAAACTCACTCAAAACAGACTCCTGAATCACACTGTGGCGTCCCATGTAAGTCTGATGTATTTGCGTTTGTGCTATTTGAAATGCTTCTTCCGTTTTTACTAGTGTAACACCACTGACAACATTAAATGAAAGGCTGTCACCCGATGCACTTACCAAAGGATACGCATTAGCCCCTATACCCTCACCCACTTTACCAACCTTGGTTCTTCCATAACCAATAGCAACACCTAATGTACCTGGTGCCTGTCCCGGTTGAACTAACGCTGCGACCCGAATCGTTTTTCCATTAGCAGTAAGATCTACTAATTGAGTTCTTCCTTCTGCATCGTTATCAATACCCTTATTCGTTGCATCCTTTTGTGAAATGGTTACATAATGATCCCAGGTTGCCTTTGTGATAGGATCAGGTAATTCCTGAAGAAGAGGGTTGTTGGCTTGCGAACCATTACCTACTCCATAGCTTTCATAAATTGCCAATTCAAATTCACCACCAGATTTCACAGAGGCTAAAGCCGATATGGCTGCATCAACATTTCCTGAGAAAGTAATGGCCGTTGCCTCACTGCCAAGCTCATATACTCCATCGTATAAGCACTTGTCCCAGAAAGCCTGAAAATCAGTGATCGTACTTTGGGATGCAAAAAATCTGTTTCTCCAATATTCTTTAACAAAACTGAAATATTCAGTATTGGTCTCTCCTGCCCAAACCAGAAAACTTTCAGATGCCTGACGAGTTTTAAATAATGGTGTGATTGCCGGTTGCGAAAGGCTGAAAGAGTTTGACTTTGGCTCTGCATCATTCCATGATTCCAGATAATGATGATCAGGTGCCATATAGGCAGAGGCTGATGCTGTTTCATCCGGTGTGGTTGATGTAGAAACTGTAAGAGCAATATTCTTTAATGTTCCTCCCAATACCTCTCCTTTCGGATGATCATAAACAGGATTACAGTTATAGAAAATGACTCCATCTACTTTTCCCTCTTTCGCTTCTGCGATAAATGAATTCATCTCTTCATCATTTCCCTGACGGAAATTTACTGGAGCATTCGGTAAGATGGTTGTGCCATAGTTTCCTAACAGGTTGTTGATGGCATTCACGACAATCTGCACGTTCTTATCATTAGAACCAGATACAACCAATGATGCTCCCTGATTTGCTTTTAAATCTTCAGCTGCTTTGGAAAGATTGGTGATCTCACTCTTACCCCCCGTACCCGATAAAATGTTATAAAGTTGAGTTGCCACGGCACCTTCTTGTGAAGGTTTAATCATGGAACGATAGTCGGCATTAGCACCTGTTAACGAAAGATTTGATTCAAATGAATACAGGCGAGACATATCGCGATGTTCTTCACTGATCTCACGGGTGGTTGCAAATTGTTTCGTGAATTCAATAGGTGAAATCCAGTTTCCTAAAAAGTCAGCACCAATGCTTACGATTACTTTTGCTTTGCTAAAATCATAAGAAGGCAAAATAGCAGCACCTAAAGACTCCTGGTTCGCCTTCACTATTCCATAACTGGAAACAGGATCATATTGAACTACTTTTGCGGTTGGATACTTTACAGTGAATTTTGCTATGGCTGCTTTTGTGCTTGGGCTAAGAATGGTATTGCTAACAATTCTGATTTGACCACCTTTTGCAGTGATCTCATTTAACTTGGCAATTACTTCCTTATCTATTGTTTCCCAGTCACTTGCCTGATCCTTTACTTTGGGTCCGCGCAAGCGATAATTATCATATAATGAAAGTACAGATGCCTCAACCTGAGCATTGGTTCCTCCTAATGTTACTTTTGACAGGCTATTGCCATCAATTTTTATTGGTCTTCCATCTCTAACCTTTACTACTATACTGCAATAGTCACCACCATTCATATAGGTTGATGCATAGTAATTAGGAATACCAGGATCGGCATCAATTGGTTTGTTCACATAAGGAATAGCCTTGCGGATGGGAGCTTCACATGCTGCCAATGAAGCGGCAGCTACGCTGAAACCCATCATCTTCAAAAAGTCTCTGCGAGAGTGCCCGGGATCTTCCTGAACAGCCAAATCCACAAACTCCTTATCTGCATGCTTTACAAATGAAGGGTCATTTTTTAGTTGCGGTAATCCTTTCCAGTAGGTCTTTTTAGTATTGCTCATAGATTCAAAATCCAGTCGAGGTCAAAATAAATATATTAATAGTGGCACTTAGCACATTCAAGTCCACCTATGTCTTCCACCTTCATGGCTTTTTTGCCATTATGCAACTCCAGCAATTTATCGTAATACGCGTTGCCTTTTGTGTTCACATCGGTTTTGCGATGGCAATCAATACACCAACCCATGGTTAGAAGTGAATATTGTTTCACTACATCCATTTCCTGAATAGGGCCGTGACATGTCTGACATTCAACGCCACCTACGTTTACGTGTTGTGAGTGGTTGAAATAAGCAAGATCAGGAAGATTATGGATCCGTACCCATTCAATTGGCTTTTGTTTTCCTGTGTACGAACCTGTCGCTACATCATAACCGATGGCAGCATAAATTTTTGCTATCTCTCCTTCACCAGTAATTGTACCGGTACGGATTTGTGTATGACAATTCATACATATATTAGGAGATGGAATGTTTGCTTGCTTTCCTTTGAGTGCTCCCGTGTGGCAATATTTACAATCTATCTCATATTGACCAGCGTGAATCTTATGCGAAAATGCAATGGGTTGTTTCGGCTGATAATTCTGTTGAATACCAATAGAATACAAACCATCAATGACCGTTTTAAAAGAAACCGCAGCAACTATAAAAACCACCAGGAAAATGAATCCAGAACTTCTTATTATAGAACCAATCGTATAGGGTGAATTAACAATCTCTTTGTCTTCCTCACTCAGATCTTTTTGATCAAGATATTTTTTGAGTGTATTAATTATAAGGCCAAGGATGATCAATAGTAAAACCAAGATAACAATCATACCCACCAGTATGACATTCATATATGAACTTGGAATTCCGGATCCTTCAGCACCTCCCGCTGTAGTAGTAGCACCGGCTGCCGGAGCATCCGGTCTTTCAGCTTCTGCCTTTACATAGGCTATAATACTTAGAATTTGATCATCAGTATAACTTGTGAAAGCCGTCATCTGGCTTTTATTATACTCATTGTAGATCTTGTTTGCATAGTCATCACCACTGGCAATCATTTTTGCCGGGTTTCGTACCCATGATTTGATCCAATCAAGACTTGGGACACGAGCTTCTACGCCTGCCAAAGCAGGTCCTACTAATTTCTGCTTAACCCGATGGCAAGATTTACAGTTGCCATTAAACAAGACCTCACCGGCACTGATCACTGCAGGGTCAGTTGAGATTTCTTGTGCGAACGAATTAAAACTTAATGTAAAGTATAATAATGCTAGTGCTATGAGCTTAACGGAATCAGATAATCCTTTCTTCATCGTGACGCGTTTAGGTAACCGCTTTTTTACGGAATCGCACAAATCTACACCGTGAATGCATTATTTCAAATTTATTTTAATACTTGGAGATAATATTTTATGTCGACTCACAACTTTGAATGCGTACACTAAATCATTTTATTGCTACAACTCGGGAATATCGTATGTAATCGTACTTATGTTCGTGTATCTATTTAGAACGAATTTAAATAAATACTCTTTTTTACGATTTATAATAACATCTCCATGATGTCTTTATTTTAATACGTAAATCTACTCACTACCAAAATCTTAGGCCGAATATCAAAAGTTGTAAATTACTTTTGTTAGCTAGTAGTGAGCTACACTTTTTTGATTCGAGTTGATATGTTTAGAGCAAAATAGCTACGTCAACTTTTACTAACTGATTTATGCCAAAGACTCACAATCAATAATTACCTTCAAAAATGGTTTAATAAAATGTTGGTAGTTAGCCTATCGCGCTAGTAAAATTATAGATAGGATTTTACATGAATGGAAGATCTATTTTTAAAGGGTCTCAAAAAAAACCTCAATTATTTCTGTAAGAAGCAAAATTATGCATATCGAGAAGGCAACTTATCTCTATAAATTATATGGGCACTACCAACCAATCCATTATAGTTTTTTCCGGATCAGACACAAGTCAGTCAATCCTTTCTAAAAAATCAGAAATTATTCGGATCCTATAAATTTCGACCAAAATTATTTATTTAACGGTAAACTTATATATAGTCTTTTGTTTATACACCTCGCCCGGTTTGAGTACAGTGGTCGGAAAAGTTGGTTGATTTGGGGAATCAGGAAAATGCTGCGTTTCAAGGCAAAACCCGGAACGATATTCATATTTTTTTCCTCCTTTTCCGATGTCGCTACCATCAAGAAAATTACCGGTATAAAATTGCATCCCCGGCTCAGTGGTCCAAACTTCCATCACGCGTCCTGAAGTCGATTCATAAACTGTTGCCGCCAATGAAAGTTCATCAGCTTTTTTGTTAAGAACCCAATTATGATCATACCCTTTGCCTGTTTTCAATTGCGGATGATCACCATTTATTCGTTCACCAATTTTAGTTGCTGAGGTAAAATCGAAAGGAGTACCTTTCACCTCACTTAATTCCCCGATCGGAATCAGTCCCTTATCAACAGGTATAAACCGATCAGCATTAATAAATAATGAATGATCGAGTATGGTGCCATTTCCTTCACCTGATAAATTAAAATAGGAATGTTGGGTTAGATTCACGACCGTTGTGCGATCAGTAGTTGCTTCATAATCAATTACCAACTCATTGTAATCGGTGAGTGAATAGGTTACTTTCACATTTAAATTCCCTGGGTAACCTTCTTCACCATCTTTACTTAAATAATAGAGTTCCACTTTATTATTAGACTCGGCTTTCACCAAATTCCAATATACATTATGGAATCCACCCGGTCCACCATGCAATGCATTCTCTCCATTATTCGTTTTTAATTGATATTCCTTTCCTTCAAGTGTAAACTTTCCTTTTGCAATACGATTGCCATATCTTCCAATAAGGGCACCGAAATGCGGATTTCCATTTATGTATTGATCTGCCGAATCATAGCCTAACACCACATCTCCCATCTTGCCGTTTCTATCAGGTACCATCAATGAAATAATTTTACCGCCATATCCGGTAATGGTGGCCATCATTCCATTTTTGTTTACTAGAGTATCTACCGTTTCATTTAGAGATGGAATGTTATTCACCCTACTACCCTGCATATGATCTTGCTTTTTTTCTGTGGAACAAGCTGCGCTCAAAAGAGCACCTAATATTACTATTGATGAAAATATTTTCATTGCATGAATATATGCATAAAAATATGGGTTGATAACAACTTTTCACACGAGTGGTGCAACCTAAATTAGGAAAATATGCCTTCCATTAGATCTGCCGCCAAATCATTTGTGATGCGATTACCTTATTAGTCTTGTACTTAGATTAAGATTTCGACCTATTTTAATGGGTCACTTCCAAAAAGTTCAACACGTTTGTCCGCGCCAGTTTTTCTTACAAGAAACTCGAAAAATTTTTCATAAAATCCCTTTATCTTTTTACTATGACGTCTTGCTGACACTAGTTTTGAAGAATATCTGTCAATTAAATTGTTAGAAATAGAAGCTTGCATGACCAAATAATTTAAATAATTACAAATGAACCTAAGTTTGTTGTAGCAAGGTCTATTGTAGTGGCACACCACTCAATGATGAGTATCATTAAACGGATGTTTTATTATCATCGATTGTATTGATGAAATATTATTTTAAAAATAGGGTTGAATAATTGTGTTTTTTAAACTGGCCTATGGTTGTTAAAACAATTACAACCAATATTTCAAAAAGTTGGTAGATACAACAATATCCTCTCCTACTATACCGTAAAAATATTTCTTTTACCATTGAAAATATGATGACGGCATCAAATGCGTTGGAATCGCCATGATCACATGTCTATATCTATCCGTAATAAAACAAAAACCCTTTCCTGCTTATAGGAAAGGGTTAGTTTTTTAGAGGTTCCGAGCGGATTCGAACCGCTGTAGGAGCTTTTGCAGAGCTCAGCCTAGCCACTCGGCCACGGAACCAGTAAAAGCATCAGGCCTTACGAATCAGAATAACTTTTCAAAGTTACCACCTACTACGCAATGCCCAATGCTGTAATCAGAAAATTATTCAGCTTTTGCTTCGTCCGAAGGCTTGGCTTTGGCTGCACTCATTTTCTCTTTCAATGCACTAAGTGCTTCAATATCACCCAAAGTTGATTTTTCAGATTCTTTGTTGATCTTTTCGATGCTCTTACCTTTAGGTGCAGCCTTTTTCTTGGCGGCAGCAGCTTGTGGTTGTGCAGCCTTTTCGTCCTCAGTAGACCAGGTAGCCTTAAGACTCAAAACGATACGTCTGTCATCTTTGGAGAATTCAAGAACTTTAAATTCATATGCTTCTCCAACTTCCACTTTGCTTTCATCTTCTTTGACAAGATTTTTTGTCGAGCAAAATCCTTCAATACCATATGGCAACTCTAACACAGCACCTTTATCATTTTTGCTGATAACTGTACACTTATGATCAGAGCCAACCATGAAGATGGTTTCGAACGTATCCCATGGATTTTCTTCCAAATGCTTATGGCTAAGTGCCAGTCTGCGATTGGTTGCATCTAACTCAAGTACTTGCACATCCAATGACTCACCTACTTTAATAAATTCTGAAGGGTGCTTAATCTTTTTGGTCCAGCTCAGGTCTGATACGTGCACCAATCCATCAATTCCTTCTTCAAGTTCAATAAACAAACCGAAGTTGGTCAGATTGCGAACTATACCTTTATGACGAGTACCAACTGCATACTTAGCCAATACATCTTGTCTTGTCCAAGGATCTTCAGTAAGTTGTTTAATGCCCAATGACATTTTACGCTCTTCACGATCGATAGTCAATACAACGGCTTCTAATTCATCGCCCACTTTTAAGAAATCCTGAGGATTGCGTAAATGTTGTGACCAACTCATTTCAGAAACGTGAATCAACCCTTCTACGCCAGGCTGTAATTCAAGGAATGCACCATAATCAGCTACATTCACAATCTTCCCTTTCACCTTTGAACCCACTGCAATATCAGCTGTGAGCGACTCCCAAGGATGTGGAGTCAATTGCTTCATGCCTAATGATATTCTCTTCTTATCTTCATCGAAATCAAGAACCACCACTTTCACTACCTGATCAAGTTTCAACATCTCTTCCGGATGGCTGATACGACCCCATGAAATGTCAGTAATATGAAGCAATCCGTCTACACCACCCAAATCGATGAATACACCAAAGTTGGTCATGTTCTTGATCACACCTTCTAATACCTGGCCTTTCTCAAGGTTAGTGAGGATCACTGCCTTCTGTTGTTCTAGATCTTTCTCAATCAACACCTTATGTGATACCACTACGTTATCATTCGTGTAGTTAATCTTCACCACTTTTACTTCGATGTTCTTATTCACATAAATATCAAAGTCACGGATCGGTTTCACATCAATTTGTGAGCCTGGTAAGAATGCTTCTATTCCAAAAACATCCACAATCAAGCCACCTTTTGTCCTGCGCTTCACAAATCCTTCAATCACTTGATCCTTATCGAGGGCTGTTTGCACGCGCTCCCAGCCTTTCAACAGCTTAGCTTTTCTGCGTGACAACACTAATTGTCCCATTGCGTTTTCACGCTCTTCAATAAACAAGTCAACTTCGTCACCAATTTTAAGATTGGGAACGTCTTTAAATTCAGCCAATGGCACAAGACCATCTGACTTAAATCCAATATTTAAGATTACATCACGGTCGTTTATTCCTACCACAATACCTACTACCAATTCACTTTCGTTTACTGATGTAACGGTACCTTGGTACTGCTTCAAAAGTGCATCGCGGTCTTTGGTAGAATACCCTTCACCAAATCCTTTACGGTCATAGGCATCCCAATCAAAATTCTCCGTTGAGATGGTAGATTTCGTAGCCTCCTTACGGGCGGATACATCGCGGATCATACGGCTGATGCCTTCCTCTTCTTCCGCTTTTTTTTCTTGTTTGAATTCAGTGAGTTCGTCTTTTTCGAAGAGATCCGCTGCTGCTGCACCTTTAACGGCCTTCTTTACAGGAGCATCATCCATGCTTGGCTTGATAGCTTTTGACTTGGGCTCTTCTGACTTCTCTTTTTGATCTTTTTGCGCTTTCGCCATAAAAATTTGCCCGTTTTTACATGCAACAGGTGGGCTACTGCTGCAAATTTGGTTTATGATTCTTCTCTCTGAACAACAAAAAGAAGCCCCGCCAATCAGCGGGGCTGCAAATGTAACAAAATTTGATTATTTCCCGATCCTCAGATCAATATTGAATGCCTTCTATTTTGAGGGTGCCCGTGGCGTATTCTAACAACACTTTCTGGAAAATTAGTCTGAATTCGGCCTGGGCTTTATCCGTTTGAGCTTGCACCAGGGTACGGTTAGCTTGTGCAAAATCTACAAAGTTAGTAACCCCTAATGTATAACGTTCCGACTCTAACTGGAAAGCCATCTTAGCAGCTTCAAGTTGAGCAACACTTACAGAATAGGATTTTTTTCCAACCTCAAAATTCTTGGCCGCACGAAGCACATCTGTCTTTACCTGGATTTCCGCGTTATCTTTTAAAAGTTGATTGTTGCGATACGTGATCTTTTGCTGAACTACCCTGCTTCGGGTTTGAAACCCATTGAGAATTGGGATCGACAAGAATAGTCCATAACTTTTAAAGACATTGTCTTTCCGGAATTGATCCTGAAAATCGCGATTAAGGCCTGGAACATTTGCCAGAACTGAATCGGGTACATCATGCTGATAGTTATATGCTGAGCCGTAGTTAAAGAATGCGCCAAGCGAGGGCGCTAGCAAGCCCCGGGTTGCCATTAATCCATAACGGGCCGCATCTTCATTCTTGATGGCGCGTTGAAGATCACCACGGTTTTCTCTGGCAAGGGCATACATTTCATCAACCTTAGGATCAATGAGTTCCATTTCTGAAATCGTCCAGTTAGGTTTTTCGATTTCAATCTCTAAAAAAGGATCTAACAACAAGGTTTGAGTGAGTATTGCTCTATCGTTCGTAAGATTAATTTCAGCTTGTAACATACGAAGCTCTGCTGCCTTGGTTTGACCTTGCTGATTATATTCATCCACCGGTGAGCGGCTGCCCACAGCTACCTGCTCTTTGATTTGCACCAACTGAACATCCAACGCCTCAAAATTCTCTTTAGCAATTTTGAGTAACTCGACATCTAATAGCACTTGAAGGAATTGTCCGGAGACGGTGTTAATAACATCTTCAGTTGTTCTCTTCACAAAAAAACTCTGCGCATCAAGTTGGCTGTTTGCCATTCTCGCACCATTTACAATACTAAATCCATTAAAAAGTGGCAGGCTTGTATTTAAGGAACCATTGATAGCATCCCGCACACCATTTACTGGACGACCTTGCTGCTGATTAAATGAATTACCATTAAACTGTTGGGCAAATCCATTAACACTAATCGTAGGTGCGAAAGCCATGACACTGGCTGTCTTTTGCATTTGACTCGCTTCCAACAGATTTCTTTGCTGGCCTAATGTAATATTGTTTTTAAAGGCAATGCTTACGGCATCTTGAAAGGTCAATTTCCTTACTGCCGCATCTTCTTGAGCGCTAATTTTGAAAACTATTAAAACAAGTGCAAGAATTACTAAATGCTTCATATTGATTTTAAATTTCTTAAGATACTTTTTCATCTGAATCAACTACGCCATCTACTACGTGAACAATTCTCTTACTGCGTCTTGCATTTTCTTCCGAATGGGTAACCTGTATAATGGTTATTCCCTCTTCATTTAATTTTTGAAAGATGTCCATGATTTTTTTTCCCTGGTCGGAATGAAGATTTCCGGTAGGCTCATCGGCAAGCAATAATTTAGGCTCCCCTACTATGGCACGGGCAATGCCCACCAATTGCTGTTGCCCCCCTGAGAGTTGCTCGGGAAAAAGATCCTTCTTGGCCACCATGTTAAAACGATCCAGCAATTCGGCAACCATGCTTTTGCGCTGACTGCCACTCACACCTTTATATAATAAGGGCGTCTCAATGTTTTCGTATACCGTAAGTTCATCAATGAGGTGATAGGCTTGAAATATAAAGCCGATGTAATTCTTGTGCATCTCCGACTTCTGCTTCTCCCTAATTTTATGAACGGGCTCATCAAAAAAGTAGTACTCTCCTGCCGAAGGTTCGTCCAACATGCCAATAACATTCATCAGTGTCGATTTGCCCGCACCACTTGGCCCCATGATGGTAAGGAACTCTCCTTGCTTAACCTCAAGATCGATCCCCTTCAAAATAAAAGTTCGCTGAAACCTTGAATCAATATACTTGTCAATGTTTTTTAAAAGAATCATGAAATTGGTTTTAAAAATATAATGCCCTGGCCATATTATTTTCCTGTTTTGCTAATTGCATGCCAAGACACAATACCAGATTAGACGGGCAAAATAGAGATAAGTTGCATGTATTATCGTCCGTAAGTGAAAAAAGGTGTCCGGAAGCGGATATTTTGTGTAAGGATTAAATCCAAAAATCTCAGGTGATTGATTTTGCATTAACCTATCAATACACAAGCGGATATAAAATTACATCTACCCTTCGGTTTAAGCTCATGCTTCGATAGTCCTTGTTGGAGTAAACGGGGTTATCCAGACCCCAATCTTTGACCGTGATAAATTGTTCTGGAATATCTTTTTGAAGAAGAAGGTCATATACCGATTGACTTCTCATCTTTGAAAGCCATTCATTGAACTCTCGCCCACCAATAGGATCGGTATGACTAATTAATTGAATCTGATACTTATCCAATAAATTCGGAATGGAGTCAAGCCAATGAGAAAGCATGAAGATTTGCTCTTCATCAATTAAATAGCTGCCACCCCCGAAGTAAATACTTTTTCGCAATTCTTCATGTGGCTGCGATAATGCCTGCGAGGCGACAACCAAACACATTCCAATAAACCAATATCGCATATGTCGAAATTGACATTCAGTAAACTAATTTAAAAACTAATACTGGTATTCAATATATCTAAATTGAAAAGACACATTATTTAAACTGGCTACTAATTGATGGAGGTACATCACAATTTTCCGTTTGCCGAGTATCCGACAAATGAAAAATTTTCCATTCCCCATTTTGCTTCACTAAATGGAACGCATCCACACCACAGTGATTAAATTTTTTACCTAGATAAAAGGCATATTTAGCCCACACCTGTGCAAAGTCCCCATCGATTTCAATCCGGGCATCCCAGATTGGCTCACTCCACCGTTCCGTGTGTGGTGTTCCAACCGCCTTTAAAAAACCTGACATTGAGGATTCCTTTCTCATTATGACCTTTCCTGTCTTGTCTTTACCAATACTTGCCATGGTAACATCTTCAGTAAATGCACTATGAACCAAGGCACTGTCACCAAGGTTCATTCCGGTGAATAAGGTCGTTATCGGGTTCATAATGGCCAAGCCTTCTTTATCATCTTGTGCCTGTGCAAAACATGACCAAAGTGAGAATACCAGAATAAGGAATTTCATAGTAGGTAGTAATTATCTATAAAGATTATCAATTTCCTTCAAAACTACCATCCCTGGTTTTCCGAAAGGAAAATTTACGGTTCCCATATAAAATCCTAATTTAGAGCCTTTAAAAATTGATCATGAAATGTTTATCATCCAGGGAGACTTGCACAAAATGGTAATTTTTCAACAGTGGCATTTCAACTGATCATTTATAATTAAATAGTTACAGATGAAATCTCCATGTACTTCGCACACCAAAAGGTATGAAAACAGGCTTGGGGATTCCATCTCGATACATCAAGACAAGTTGTGACCTTACGCATTAAATTATTAACCCATGAAACTTATATTTCCCGTAGTGTTGCTTGCTATTTTCACTAATAGCTTATCGCAATCAAAAACGGATAGCCTTCTGCATGCATTGACTACTGCTAAAGGTGATTTAAAAGTCAAAACGCTAAACGAACTTTTCCGAGTACACATTAATTCAGATCCTGTAAAGGCCATTGAATACACACGTAAGGCCCTAGAGCTTGCTAAGGAAATTGACGATAAAAAAGGGATGGCTGCCTCTTATAACAATCTGGGTGTTGCCTATCGGAATCAAGGAGCCTTGGATAATGCCTTGGAATATTATATGACATCACTGAAAATTTATGATGCTATCCAAAACAAAGAAGGAATCGCCTCCGCAAAAAATAACATTGGTAATATCTATTCCTTCAAAAAAGACTATGCTCAAGCGAAGAAATTTTTTGAAGAATCGCTTGTGCTTTCCTTAGAGCTTGGCGACCAGAATAAAATAGTGGGTTCATTGAATAACATGGGCAACGTACAAAGTGATCAACAACTCTATACAGAAGCGCTGCGGTATTACACCGATGCCTTTGAACTAAGTCAAAAAGCAGGAATTATATTTGCCGATCCTGTCAGCAATATTGGAAATATATATTTTAAGCAAGGTAATTATGAAATGGCCGCTCAATTTTACAATCAGTCGCTTGTCATAGCAAGAAAGGAAAACAATCTTATTATAAAATTGAATGTCTTTGCTAGCCTCGGTGAAGTTTATGCCCGCAGCTCACGATTCGAACAAGCACAGGTATATCTGGATAGCGCACTTATCCTCAGCAATGCCATGCAGGCATACATTTACGAACCTAACATTTTAAAAAGTCTTGCCTTTTTCTATTTCAAACAAGGCAAAATGAAAGAAGCCTTTGAAACCATGCTTCGTTATGATGCTGCAAAAGAAAGGGTATATGGCGAAGAGAGTTCGCGCAAAATTGCACAAATGGAAATAGCTCTCGACTTACAGGAAAAAGAAAAAGAAATAGAAGCCTTGAAAATCGAAAGCCAAGTACAATCCCTGGAATTACAAAACACCCGAATGGTTATCACCTTGGTAATTCTTTCGATTGGTGTGATTCTAGGTGGATTTAATTTGTTCTACTCAAAACGAAGGACTTTAAAGAAAAAATGATTACACGCGAAGAAGCCAGAAGCATACTCACTTCATTAACTCAAAGCCAAAGTCTATTACGCCATATGCGCACCATTGAATTGGTGATGGAGGCATATGCCGAAAAATTTGGTGAGGACAAAGACCAATGGGCCATCGCTGGTCTATTGCACGATGCTGATTACGAAGCCTTTCCAGACAAGCATCCACATATTATCGTTGAAAAGTTGAAGGCAATGGGTGAAGACAATATTGCGCATGCCATATCTGCCCATTACACCAAGTGGAATGTTTCTTACGATAGTTTGTTAGACAAAGCCTTATTAGCCTGCGATGAACTTACCGGTTTTATTGTTGCCTGCTGCCAGGTAAGGCCAGAAGGTATCAATTCTTTAGAAACTAAATCGGTCATTAAGAAACTGAAAGACAAAGGGTTTGCGGCTAAAGTGGAACGCGATGAGGTTTATAAAGGAGTGGAACTTCTGGGTGTTGACCTCCCCGACCACATTACCTTTATCATTGAGGTTTTAAAAAAGAACCAGAAGGAGTTAGTCATTTAATTCCCTCTACTAGAAGAGGCTTGGCTTTATGAGTATAAATATTAAATTTGCAACCAGTTAAACATCAGAATTATGTTCGAGCAAAATATAGCAGACGGAGCAAATGTATTTATAACCATTGTAGCGGTGATCGTTGGCTTTGCTGCCGCAATGGGTTATCTGGATTATAAGAAAAAAACAGAAAAGCAGGAACATAAAGATTGATTTACGTTCTTACTTAAGAAATTAAAAAAAGCCCTCATCTACCGATGAAGGCTTTTTTAATGAGTCGATTTCATTACTTCCCTCCGCTTGTGTTTGAGGTTGGATTGAGATAAGGTGACTTATATTCTTTCTGATATTCCTGAATATTTGTCTTCTTGAAAAAATCACCGCCTACAAAACTTAAAAAGATATGAAACTCTTCAGGCTTGCGATATCCGGGCAAAGAAGTAGCGTTCTCAAAAATGGGGACGATGCGAAAATCTTCATCTAAAAAAACAAAATTCGGATAACTCATTTGATTATTTAGTAGTGCCATCGCTAATTGGTGAGCCCCTTTATTCCCGAAAGGAACAAATTTGAAGGTAGTGCCACGGAATACTATATCAGCAGTTTGTTCCGCATCAAGCTTTACGGCATAGTATTTTTCATTCAACAACCTAGCAATCTGTGGATCTGTAAAAGTGCTTTTATCCATCACCTTACACCAACCACACCAATCGGTATATACATCAATAAAAATCTTTCGTTTTTCTGTTTTCGATTTCTCAACAGCCTGCTCAAAGGACATCCATTTTATTGGTGAAGCCGTTATGGATTCTGCTGATTGCTGCGCCTTAACTTGCAATCCAATCAACACAGCAAATATAAAAACCAGGTATTTCTTCATGCTTGTTATCATTTGTGATTTCGTAAAGAACAAATTTAATAAGAAAAGTAGTTCCGTGGTAAATAAGCAAAGAATAGGCCGGGTAACCAAAATGGTATGAAACTGTTCGAAAATGATGCGAAATTGTGTACGCTTTTGTACATCTGGAAAGTTAAAATTGCTAAATAATACTTGTTTTAAAAGGATTGAACTTATGGCATCTAATTTGGAGATGGAATCACCGTGAAACTGAGAACTTCCCATAAAGACTTTTTACTGATTCTGGGCATAGTAGTTGCCATAATCATTTCGATCACCACCTGGAGGCATAACTCCAACCAACCAGCGGCTCAAATTACAACACCTCCTTTGCCAAAGATTAACGCATCTACTGTTGTTAAAAAGTTAGGTCAGGTTGTTTTAAGTTTCAAAATTCAATGAGAGGCCGCCCTGATTTTTATTTAATTTAATCTAGCGATACACATAGTACTGACACACCGTTTCTAATGCGTTCTTAAGAGCCTCATTGATTGGATAAAATGTTTTAGTCAATTCATAATCAATGCTTTGTAATTGCATGTAAAACTGGTTCATAACCGGCACAGGCAAACCACCATCTATTTCTGTGACCACTTTTACATAGGCTTCCTCTTGTTCGGATTTGATGATCTGACAAGTAATCAGTTCCTTTTTACCATACTTATTGGTGCGGGCTGAATAACCGAATAGTCGACAAATCAGTGCCCGGTGCGCATATTCAGAACACATCCCTACTTTGTTTTGTGTGGGATTCAGGATATAACATATTGATGAATCTAACTCCCCTAACTTATCCAACCATTCTTCCGCTTTTCCAAGTTTATGAAGATGAAATGCCAAAGGAAGTAACTCCAGAGTGGTAGCTTCTATATCTGGTTTGAAACAACATTTGCCACAGCCCAATTTGCAATGTAAGTTGGTTGTCGATTGGAATGCCTCAATTTGTTTATCCAACTCGGCAAAAACCACCTCAACCTCTTTTGCTTTTTCTTCCAGCTTCATAGTGTATTAGGCGGAAATATACTTGAGTGAAACCAGACCGGTATTGTAAACTTTATGACTTACTAATTTTAGATTTTTTCGTGAGGCGAGATTTTTAAACAATGGTTTTCCGCTTCCCAGAACAACCGGATGAACGGAAAGCCAGTACTCATCGATCAACCCTTCGTTTACAAACGTGGTGATCAACTGAGACCCCCCAAAAAGCCAAATATCCTTTCCCTTGGTCTGCCTGATCTCTCTTACAAAATTCCCAACATCGGTTGAAACCAGTTTTATATTAGGTGCTACTTCTCCGGATAATGTACCTGTGAATACATAAGTTTCTACTCCTTTCCAGGGATTTTCGTCCCCATGATTCAATGTAAGCTCATAGGATTTTCTTCCCATGAAAATGGCGTCAATTCTCTTCATAAAATCTGACATACCATAATCCTGATCGATAAAGCACCAATCATATTCCCCATGGGGCCCTTCAATAAAACCGTCCAGGCTCACGGCAAGGCCCAAAATTATTCTTCTCATATATTCAGGACTTTAAAAGCAGAAAGCTACCATGGATATTGAATGTTTTCTGATTAACCAATTTATTTATTTCCTAATCCTAAAATAATAAACCCCGATGCTTCGGGGTTTATTATTACTAATCTGCTTAATAGACTTGTTACCAGAAGATCGCATACAGCAAGGTACAGATGATCAAAATGATCGCGGCTCCAATATTGAATGCAGGATTGGTTTTAAATAATTCAGCAGTCAGGTTGATTCCCTTATCATTCACTTTTCCTTTTCCTTCAAGATAACTAATAACCAAAATGATAGCGATTGAAGAAAGAGCTGTGATGAACATTTGATTCATGAATGGAATGTTCACAAAAATGGCAGCATCTGACCAACCATTGGGAGCGACTTTAAAATACATAGCGATGGGTATGGAGAGAATTACCCCCCAGATTGCTGCATTATTGGTGGCGCGCTTCCAGAACAATCCCATGAGGAATACTGATAATATACCCGGACTGACCACGCCCGTATATTCCTGAATAAATTGAAAAGCCTGCCCTAAATTTCCGAGCATAGGCGCAATTAGCATGGCAATTACTAATGCTACGGCTCCGCTAATGCGACCTACATTCACGGTTAGCCTGTCCGAAGCATTTTTATTGATATAGGGGCGAAAAATATCCATGGTAAAAATGGTAGATGTAGAATTGAGCATAGAAGCCAGCGATGAAACAATAGCAGCTGCTAATGCTGCCAATACCAATCCTTTTAGTCCTGCTGGAATGAAGCTTCGCACTAACCAAGGGAAAGCATTATCATTAATAATCCCCCCTTCCTTATTCAAGAAGCTTGGATCCAACGTTTCTGGTGTTAATTGACCCGAAGCATCCGCATTCATCACGTAGGCAATAATACCAGGTACAACAACAATGAGTGGAATGATCAGCTTTAAGAAAGCGGCAAAGACAATTCCCTTTTGTGACTCTGCCAAACTTTTGGCAGCAAGGGTCCTTTGAATAATGTATTGATTAAATCCCCAGTAATAAACATTGGCTACCCACATTCCTCCAAAAAGAACGGCCAGACCGGGTAAATCCCACCAGGCATCTTTCCCACCAGGTGTAATAATTTCTCCTTTCGATAATATCATTGAAAATTTACCAGGCACAGTGTTAAAAACATGGACAAATCCATCAATAATACCACCCGTGGGAGAAACTTTCTCAAGAGTAATGAATGTAGTAATTAACCCTCCAAAGACCAGAAGAACAACTTGGACAACATCTGTCCAGGCTACTGCAGAAAGTCCGCCCCAAAGTGAGTAGGCGGCAGCAAATAGGCCCAGTGCCAAAATACTATACGTCATTAGGCCTCCATCGCCTGTTCCGATTACGGTATCCATAGCGCGGGCACCCAGGTATAAAACGGTTGTAAGATTTACAAATACAAACAAGGCTATCCAGAAGATAGCCAGAATTGTTTTCAGATTTGTGCTGAAGCGTTTTTCAACAAATTCAGGTATTGTGTATATACCCTTTTTGATGAATATGGGCAGGAAGAATTTTCCAACAACCAGCAAGGTTACAGCGGCCATCCATTCATAACTGGCAATAGCCAGCCCAATAGCAAACCCGGAGCCGGACATTCCAATAAATTGTTCTGCCGAAATGTTAGCCGCAATCAAGGATGCACCAATGGCCCACCAGGGTAAAGACTTGCTAGCCAAAAAATAATCCTCTGCGTTTTTTTGGATACCGTCCTTGTCGCGCGAAACCCAAAGGCCAATGCCGAGGATCAACGCACAATAAGCGGTAAACACAATAATGTCAAGGGTAGATAAACTCATAGGTTTTTAGGTAAGTGGGTATACTGATACTATTCATTCAACCCTACCTGATTAATCAAGTAGGTGAACTCCTCGCACCAGCTTAGTTGAATAAAAATCAGGTTCTTTTTTGAAAGTAGCAACATATTTCTCCCTGACCTTCTGAGAATATCTTTCTATGGCATCTTTTTTTACCAGGTTAATAGTGCAACCACCAAAGCCTCCCCCCATCTGCCGGGCACCCAATACAACATCTGGAAATTCTAACGCAACATTCACCAGCATGTCTGATTCAACACAGCTTACGTCATACTCCTTGCTTAATCCCCAATGAGTATCAAACATGAGCTGGCCAAAACCCTTAAGATTATTTGCTTTAAGCATAGCCGCAGCCTGTTGAGTGCGTTCAATTTCATTGACTACAAACCGGCATTTGATATAGACCTCTTCACGTACCGCTGATTTAATTGAATCGAGTTCATGAAGACCCACATCACGGAGTGATTTTATCTCAGTTCTTGATTTCTGAAGTAACGATACGCCTTCTTCGCAAGCCGCTCTCCTATCGTTATAGGCGGACGTTACTAATGAATGTTTAACCTTCGTATCAATCAGTAAAATCTCAATGTCTGGAAAATGGAAAGGAAGATATTCATGTTCAAGGCTGCGACAGTCCAGTAGAAAAGCGGACTCTTCTTTACCAAACAAACTTGCATATTGATCCATGATACCACACATGACGCCTGCAAAATAATGTTCAGCATATTGACCAATCCTGGCCAATTCCAAGCGAGTAAGCTTTAAATTATAAATTTCATTTAAGGCGAATCCAAAACCAGAACATAATGCAGCGGATGACGACATACCAGCTCCGCCTGGGATATCTCCACCAAAAACACAATCTACACCACTCAAGGTAAAACCTCTTTTTTGAATGGCATCTATTACCCCCATCAAATAATGATACCACTCACCTCCTGCTTGTATATCAGATACCGTAAATGAAACCGATGTGTTATAATTGATCGAGAAAAAATTAAAACAATCTGTTTGATTGGGCGCCACCGCAAAAACTAAATACTTATCAACTGCGGCTGGCATTACAAAGCCTTCGTTATAATCAGTGTGTTCACCAATCAGGTTAATCCGACCCGGAGCAAGTACCATTATAGGTTCTGTTGAAAACCGTATCCTAAATGTATCGTTAACTGATGAAATCAAATTCATAATCAGCTCCTGTCGTTATTCAGATTTTTTCAACCCAGACACTAAACTTCCTATAACAATTAACAATAGAAACCAGCCAGAAGCCATGGTAATCTTATTTCCTACTGTATAAGGCTTTGGTTCAAACCTAAACTCGATAGTGTGTTTGCCTGCAGAAACTTCAAGCGCTCTCAAAACATAATCGGCTCTTAAAATAGTTACTTCCTTTCCATCAATAAATGCATGCCATCCCTTAGGATAAAATATTTCAGAAAATATGACTACTCCATTCAATGCAGACGATGATTCATATTTCATGTAAGGAAGTTTATTCTCAACCAGTCTGATTTGAGCCAGGCTATCAATAAACAACTGTCCACCACTGTTGACTGTCCATTGTTGACCGTCTACCGTAGTCTGTGGACTTTTAATAACCGCTACTTCTTTTGTATTTACTGCTGCGGTCTTCTTCAACTCTTCGGTAGCATGAGTAACCACAGCCAACTCCTTGACAAACCAGGCCGGGCCATTTGCCTGCGGATTGGCTATGACATTTTCCTTATCAGTACCATACACAATGTATTTTACATTCAACATATTAAGAATACCATACTTATTAAATTGCGGACTGCCTTTCTGAAAATCACCGTATAGCAACTGAGTATTTTTAACTATTCCGGAGTCATACAGTTCCTGATAGCGTCTCATCTTTGCCCCATGATAACCACCTATTGAATTATGAAAATAGGAAGTGCGCCCATCGTTAAATGCTCCTTGAAGATCATACACCCGATAGTAACTTTTATCTTTCAAGATTTCTTCATCGGCTGGTGTGGGTGAAAATACGGTGTTATCACGCTTACGCACATACTTCTCTTTGGGAAAGTATCGACTATCCACAAAACTAAGGTCTATTACGATCAACAAGGCGATGATAGGATAGATAATGGATTTACTTACGAAATTCTTCAGTAAAGCAAAAAGCGCTGCAGAGAAAACAAGTATCAACCAGATGGATCGCCAGGCATCGGCACGCATCAGGGACACACGATCATTCTTTAGTGCTACTTTGAACCAGGCTGGCAGTTGAGCATCCTCCGGCTTGAGGAAACTTCCTATACCACCCACCATGATCAACAGTAAACTCACTCCTACGGTAAGGGCCAACGGCCATACCAATTTCTTTTGAGTGGTTTTGTTCCAACCTTCCTTCAACAAATTCTCCAATCCCATCAAACCCAACAGAGGCATTGAAAAAAGGATAATCACCAGAGCGAAATTGAATGACCTGAATTTATTGTAACCTGGAAAATAATCGAACATGAAATAATTGAATGTTGAAAAACTATCGCCCCAACTCAACATGAGACTCAGCGCACTTAATGGAACCAACCACCAGACATATTTTTTCTCACCAAACACAATTCCAATAATAAACAGGAAGCAAACGATGGCTCCTGCATAATACGATCCTCCGGTAAAACCCTGTGGACCCCAATATGCAGATGTATAACCCGCCAATTGATTGGCCGTTTCATTATCGCCCGACTTTGACAAGGCTTTGTACGATTCGCTTTCCGGATCCTGAACAAAATAATTCGTACTCGTGCCTCCATAAATATTGGGGATGAACAAGGCCATTGATTCCCATACACCATACTTATAGGCAAAGGCATAGTCTTTCGATAGACCGTTATTGTCTTTCGAAGCATTTTGTTTTACTAGTTCAGACTTTCCACGAATAGAATATGTAGTGTACTCGGCAATTGCCCAAAACTGACCAAAGAAAGTACCAACAGCAATCAATACGGCTGGGATAAGCACACCAATGTTTTTAAAGAAGTCGGCAAGTTGCCTGGCTCGGATAGCATAAATGAGTTGAATTAATCCATACAATAAAACAATCAATACAGTGTAATAAGTTATTTGCAGATGGTTCTCACGCAAATGAAGTGATAACCCCAGAGCGGTAATCCCTAAACCTAAGATGCGTTTTCCACTAAAGGCCAGATGAATACCCGCGATGATCAAAGGCATGAAAGCAATGGCACCAATGCGCGCATTGTGCCCTGCAGAAATTCCTATGATCATATAGGATGAAAGTCCGAAAGCAAGCGCACCGGCTATGGCAAACCACGGCCTCACCTTAAATGAAAGAAGTAAAATGTAATAGCAAAGAAAAGCCAGAAATATAACGTTTACCGGATGGGGTAAAAAAAGAGAAAGTGCCTTCTTAAATCCCAGCACCACACCATCACTCCATTGTAAATTTACGAGGTAAGCGGGCATTCCAGAAAACATAGCTCCCGCCCAAAGACCTTCTTCACCAGTAGCATCACGATAGTCGCGCAAGGCTTTGGATGAACCACTCCATTGTTGGATATCGCTCTGCGAAATCGATTTGTTATCAAAAAAAACAGGATTAAAAAAGAGGACTGTCACAACAAGAAAAACAATCACCGCGATAAGGTGTGGCAACACATGTTCAGAAAAACGTATTTGCTTCATGGGTATAATACTTAGGCTTGCAAAATAGGAAGGAATAAGGAATTAATTAAAGATGCTCGATGCTGGATCAGAGAAATCGTCTCTAATTAGTAGTAAAAGTCTGGCAACGAAGCAAACCCTAACCGGTTCTGATTGCTACAATAATGTCTGTTAAAATTTCAATGCCGCATAACCTTTCAATTGATAGGTTGTCATGGTGGTAAGCATGGAGGAAGCTACCTTGACTTCGGGCACCATTTTTAAATGATCAATTTTTCTGGCAATCAATGATTGACCGCACGCAAACATTTTAACACCTGCTTTTTGTAATTCGTGATACAATTTCAAGTTTGGATTATTGACACCATATTTTGCTTTATACGTCTCATTATTCATTACAGTAAATGCTGCACCACCATGAATTGCCAACACCACATTGAGTTTATCCTTTGGCACACCGCCCATTACATGAAGATTCATCAATCTCGAAACATTGTATAAAGCCCAACTTATTGAATCTGGGTTTTCACTGCCCCTTTCAATTTCGATCACAATATTATAGGTAAGTGATGCATCTGGTTTTTCGTCCGCATAGGGAATATCAAAAATTCCCCCAAAGTCTTTTACGACAGGATTAATCCTGCTTTGAGAAAAACCTCCAATTGAAAAACACATAGTGACAAACAGAAGCATCTTATTCATAAATGATCTTTTAAAATATTTAAGGAGGCTATCAAAATCAGTATGGCCGTAATGCGTCTTACATACATGGGTTTAAATTTCTTAGATCCTAATCGTGAACCAATTTGACCGCCAACAAAAACTGACACCAAAAGTAAAATCATCAATTGCCAATCAAGACTTGGAAATCCACGTGAGAATTGGCCTATCAAACCACTGATTGAATTGACTAAAATAAAAACACTGGCTAACGCTGAGATCTTTTTTGCTTCGGCCCAATTCAGAAAATGCAAAATGGGTGAGAGAAATATACCTCCACCTATACCCACTAAGCCAGAAAGAAACCCGATAGCCCCACCTATACCTAATTTACTGGCTGTCTTATTCATATGTAGGTTAGGCCCTGATTGATTTTTTTCCTGCTGAATCCATAAAAAAACAGAAGCCAGCAAAAGAGTAAACCCGAGCAGAATAAAAAAAGTAGATTCCTTTAGCTTCCAAAATCCACCAACAAAAGCCATAGGAACGCTAATGATTAAAAATGGCCAAATCTCCTTTAATGAAATCTTACCTTGCTTATAAAAAATAATCGTCCCACCCGTTACCACCACAATGTTACATAACAAGGCTGTGGGCCTGATGACCTCAGGTAACAAGGCGAAAAAAGGTTGGGCCATCAGTGCGAGATAACTAGACCCTCCTCCAAAGCCTACTGAAGAATAGACTAGCGCAATCAAAAAAAACGAAATCAGTAACAGATAAAACTCCATAATACTATCCTCCAATGGTTGACATGGACTCCATCACCGGTGCCCCATTTTTCCTTTTATCTTCAGCCTCAAAACCATTTTTAGGTCGGCTACTGAATGCTTTTAATAATTCTATTTTGATTTCTTCATCACCTTTTCCATCACGCATCAAATTTCTGATATTCAATACCCCATCGTCATACAAACATGTTTTCAAAACACCTTGGGCAGTAACACGAATGCGATTACACGTACCACAAAACGTGCGACTGAATGCGGCAATCACACCAATATTACCGGCATAGCCAGGCACCTGGTAATTATAAGAAGTAGAATGCACCTCATCCTGTAGTTTCATCATCGAAGGATAATGTTCTTGAATAAGTCCAATGATTTTTTTGTACGTCCATGGCAAAGAAGCATGATGACTTTCCCCACCGTTAAATGGCATCTCTTCAATAAACCTAACTGAAACAGGATGCAATTTGGTCATTTCCACCAGCGGTAGAATGTCATCAGTATTTTTCCCATCCATCACCACCGCATTGATCTTTACAGGGATTTTATGTTTTATTAATTGCTGAAGTGTATCCCAGGTCTTTTCAAACTCATCCCTGCGGGTGATGGTCTTAAACCGCTCGCGATCCAATGTATCTAAACTTAAATTCACAGAAGCAATTCCCAACAATTTAAGTTCTTCTATATGCGGTGCCGTAAGAATTCCATTGGTTGTAATATGAACATCCTGAATTCCATTGATCTTCACAATTCTTCTCAGCAAACTCATCAAATCATTTCTCACAAAAGGTTCACCCCCCGTTAGGCGTATTTTTGAAATCCCCATGGAGGCAAGCAGTGTAATCAGTTTTTCGATTTCTTCAAAAGTGAGCAATTCCTTTTTAGGCAAATACTTAATGCCCTCTTCTGGCATACAATAAAAGCAACGAAGGTTACATCGATCTGTTACCGCCAGGCGCAGGTAGGTAATTGGCCTTCCATGATTATCAAAAAGTTGAGGTATTGTCA
The DNA here is from genome assembly GCA_964349405.1 of uncultured Ohtaekwangia sp. Lineage (GTDB taxonomy): Bacteria > Bacteroidota > Bacteroidia > Cytophagales > Cyclobacteriaceae > ELB16-189. The sequence continues at coordinate 124,138 of CAYGGY010000001.1, forward strand.
TTGGTTTCTGCTCGAAAGATAGAAATATAACACAAATGAAAGGACTATGTATATTTGTAAAATAAAAATTAGCCGTTTTTTGATAGTGCTATCAGTAAGGTATTTACCATTCATATAGCTGACTAAATTAGCGCGTTGACGAAAGAAATAATCCACTATGATTGAAATAACCAGTCTTCCCATTGATGTTCAAAAAGTAATAGGGGCCGCTACACTTCATGAAGCTGGCGCAGTAAACACTTTTATTGGCACTGTGCGTAATCAAACATCAGGAAAAAAAGTGATGAAACTCGAATATGAGGCCTACGAGCCTATGGCCAAATCAGAAATAAACAAAATAATAACCAAAGCAAATGAACGCTGGAAACTTTTGGGATGGGCGGTAAGCCATCGCGTTGGAGTGCTCCTGACAGGAGAAATTGCTGTAGTGGTTTCCATCTCAACAGCCCACCGTAAAGAATCTTTTGAAGCGTGTCAATTTATTATTGACAGTTTGAAGGAAACGGTTCCAATCTGGAAAAAAGAATTTTTTGAAGATGGTGATCAATGGGTCTCAGCTCATCCTTGATCTTAAATTTGGCTAATGATCATTACCAGTAAGGTAACAATCGCCATCGCTATCACAAATCCTACCGAAATCACCAACACCACATCACGGTGTATTGGATTTATTTGAAATCCAGAAAAGATATTTTTACTGATTAATTTCATAAACCGTACTATTAATTCACGAAATTTAGCACAACATGAACATATAAGTTTAGTAATACACGCAATAAAAAAATACGGATCTTCAAACGTTGATTAAGCAGTTAACTGGTAAAAGACTTATCAGTTGGAAGTTATACAAGCATTACTAAAAATTAAAATAACTATCACTGCCTTCACCTTTAGTTATTTTCGGATAAAATCCTTCTTACCGCCACTCTTCTCCATTAGTTTTATTTCTTCAATGATGATGTTGTGTGACAATGCCTTGCACATATCATAAACGGTGAGGGCAGCTACCGATGCTGCTGTAAGGGCTTCCATCTCCACACCGGTTTTAGAAGTTATCACAGCTTCGGTGTCGATGATGGCCTTATTATTCTTAACGGTAATCCGGATTTTACAATCTTCCAATGCAAGCGGGTGACAAAAAGGTATCAATTCATGTGTTCTCTTGGCGGCCATCACACCAGCAATGATAGCGGTTTGAAATACAGGGCCTTTTTTCGTGATCAGTTCATCCCCATTCATTTGCGAAACAATTTTTTTTCCTAATTGAACTACGGCTTGTGCCTTTGCCACTCGTTTGGAAATTATTTTTTCAGACACATCCACCATTTGAGGATTGCCGGTAGCATCAATATGTGTAAATTGTTTCTTCATTATTCAAATCTAAACAAAACATGGTAAGCGTTGAGGAAGCAGAATCAATAATTCTTAATAATCTATTCAAAACAAGAAAAACAACTATTGCTATTGAGGATGCCGTAGGATACATTTTAGCAGAAACCATCGAGGCAGATCGAGATTTTCCACCTTTCAATCGGGTTGCTATGGATGGAATCGCAATCAATAGCGAAATATTTAATTCGGGTGAGCGTACCTATTTTTTAGAAGGTATTTTGGCGGCCGGAATGCCTCCTAAAAAACTTCATCAGAAACAAAATGCCATAGAAGTAATGACTGGTTCCATGCTTCCGGAAGGCACCGATGTGGTTATTCGTTATGAAGATATTGAAATCAAAAACGGAACCGCTACTATTCTTATTAATACCATTGAACCCGCCTTTAACATCCACCCACAAGGCCAGGATGCAAAAAAAGGTGAAGTATTACTTTCCGAAGGAATCAAAATATCACCGGCAGAAATTTCTTTGTTATGTTCGGTTGGAAAAAGCCAGGTGAAGGTTTTTCAATTACCTAAAACCGCCATCATCAGCACAGGCGATGAGTTGGTCGATGTGAATCAGGCCCCTCAAGACTGGCAAATCCGCAGGTCAAATGTGTATGCCGTGCAAGCCGCCCTTAAACAAATGAATCATGTTGCCGATCAGTTTCATATTAAAGACAGTAATGAATCGTTGGCGAAAGAGTTGAAAAGGATTTTTGAATCCTATGAGTTGATTATCCTTTCCGGAGGTGTTTCAAAAGGCAAATATGATTTTGTTCCCGAAGCGCTTGAACAGCAAGGCATAAAAAAACTATTTCACCTGGTAAGCCAGAAGCCAGGAAAACCCATTTGGTTTGGCAAAAGCAATACGCATACTGTTTTTGCTCTACCCGGAAATCCGGTTTCAACATACATGTGTTTATATCGGTATATAAAGCCATGGCTTGAAAAAAGCATAGGAACACAACCTGAAAAAGCCTATGCTATTCTGGCGAGCGATTTTCAATTTAAACCAGCGCTTACCTACTTTCTACAAGTTAAGATTGTAAACGAGCAAGGAAAGCTGATGGCTTATCCAAACGCAGGTGGTGGATCAGGTGATTTTGCAAACCTTAAAGAGGTAGACGGATTTTTAGAATTGCCGCTAGCCAAATCCGAATTTAAAGCAGGAGACATTTTTCCGTATTATTCGTTCAGAGGATGAGCACCAGCCTTCTCCAAATTTGCCTCGCGCTCATCGTCTCCATTACAGGCATAATTTTGCTTACGCGATACCTGAATCTTCATGCATTTTTCTCGTTGTTGATTGCCTCCATCACATTTGGTCTTCTGGTTGGTAAATCATTTTTAGAAACACTCAATGCCATGCAAAGCGGTTTTGGCTCTTTGTTGCAACAAATTGGTTTACTGGTAGCAGTAGGTTCCTGCCTGGGCATGCTGCTCGAAAAAACCGGAGCGATGGAAGTGATTGGATATCGGGTAATTACATTCTTTGGCGTACGTCATTCGGTATTCGCAATGATAACCATCGGGGTGATTGTGGGTATTCCCGTATTTTGTGATTCTGGATTTATCATTCTATCGAGGTTGATTGCAAGTGTCGCAACTCAAAGCACGGCTAACACTGCTCAACTGTCGCTGGCATTATCGTCCGGTCTTTATACCACGCACGTGCTCGTGCCACCAACACCAGGACCGTTGGCTGCCGCAGCCAACTTTAATTTTTCTGAGCATATCTCAAGCCTTATTTTCATCAGCATGCTTGCCTCCATTCCGGTTGCCCTTGTTTCTTATTTCTTTTCAATAAAATTGGGAAGTAATATGAAAGCTGATCAATTGATCACAGGTCTTAAAAGTGATCGCAGAAATATTTCTGCCTGGAAAGCTTTTCTCCCTCTTATCCTACCCATTCTTTTAATTGCTACAGCCTCCATTCCAAACCTGATATCTCTACCAGAAAAAAGTATATCGCTCGTGCGGATCATCGGTCATCCGGTTGTAGCGCTTATGATTGGATTGCTGCTATCTTCCCTACTGATTAAAAAGAATGACACAAAAGAAATACCACTATGGATTTCAACTGCCTTAAAAGATGCTGGTATTATACTTTTAATTACCGGTGCCGGTGGCGCATTTGGTGCCGTCATCAAAACCAGTGGTATTGATCTTCTGTTGAAAGACTATGTGTCTGCATCCAGTAGCCAGGGGATCATTTTTATTTTCATCGCCTTCGTTATCGCAGCCACTTTAAAAACAGCACAAGGATCGTCTACTTCATCAATTATTATTACGAGTTCTCTTTTGGCGCCACTGGCATTCTCTGCCGGGTTTGTGAGTCCCACACAACTCTCCGTGCTGGTAGTCGCAATTGGAGGTGGCGCCATGACTGTTTCACACGCAAATGATTCTTACTTTTGGGTTGTATCACAGTTTAGCGGCATCTCACCGCGCGATGCCTTTAGAAGTTTTACCTTACTTACGCTGGCACAAGGCATAACCGTATTAATCACTTCCATACTCTTATATTTAGTAGTATGAAAATATTGATTGCACCTGATAAGTTTAAGGGCTCACTCACAGCACCCGAGGTATGCGAAGCAGTGAGCGAAGCTTTGTTGGATTTAGATTCTTCTCATGAAATTACCAAAGTACCTTTAGCCGATGGAGGTGAAGGAACATTTGAAATACTCGTTAATCATAGTGAAGGCAGTGTAAAAAAAACTTCTGTGTTTGATCCACTACAGCGACTCATACATGCCGAGTATGGTTTGTCGAAAGATGGCACCACCGCATTTATTGAAATGGCCAGAGCCAGTGGGCTGCCCCTTTTAAAAGAAATTGAACATAACCCCTTGCATACCTCCACCATAGGAACAGGCCAATTAATATTCGATGCACTTGATGACGGTGTATCCAACATTATCCTGGGCATCGGGGGAAGTGCCACCAATGATGCCGGCATCGGTATGGCCTATGCGTTGGGATTCCGTTTTCTAAATAAAAGAAAAGAATTAGTAATGCCCGTTGGTCGCTCGCTTTCAGAAATAGTTTCCATTGATACTTCGGGGGTAGACACACGATTAGGCAAAATTAACTTCACCGTATTATGCGATGTAGATAATCCACTTTACGGACCCCGGGGAGCGGCACATGTGTATGGCCCTCAAAAAGGAGCTTCGGAGGAAATTGTAAAAGAACTGGATCGTGGACTAGAACGTTTTGCTCATTTGGTTAAAACCAACTATAAAATAGATTTGAATTTCCCCGGAGCGGGCGCTGCCGGTGGGCTTGGTGCCGGGGCAAAATTATTTTTACAGGCGAATTTCAAAAGAGGAATTGATTACATCAGCGAAGTAACCGGTCTTGAAGAAAAAATCAAAAATTCTGATATGGTGATTACCGGTGAAGGAAAGGTAGATGCACAAACTTTTTCCGGTAAAGTTGTTGCCCGCGTGCTTGCCCTCGCCAATCAATACAACAAACCTGTCTTTATTATATGTGGGCAATGCACCGTGTCTTCGGAAGAACTATCGAAGTATGATGTGGGTAGAATAATCACGCTAGTCAATCATCCATCAGAATTGGATTTAGCACTAACGCAACCCATTCCGATAATCCAATCAAAAATTAAAAAAGCATTTTTAGGTCTGGCATAAAAACAACCCATTATGAAATCATCTAGGAGAACGTTTCTAAAAAACTTTTCAGTAGCCTCGGCCTGGCTCTTAAGTGGCGACATACAAGAATTAACTGCTGCTGAACTACTTTCGCTAAAGAGTAAAGTAATATTTCGATTTGCCGTAGCCAGTGATGGACATTATGGTCAGCCCAACACAACCTTTGATGATTTCTTTTCAAAGATCACCCAGTACATTAATGCTTTTCATAAGAATTATCCGTTAAAAGGTTGTGTGATCAATGGCGACATTATCCATAACGAAAAAGATTTTCTTATTCAGGCCAAGCAAAAGCTCGATCTATTATCCATGCCGTATTATGTAACCAAAGGCAATCACGACATGGTGAGTGACGACTATTGGAAAGATGTTTGGAAAGCGCCTGTTAACTATGATGCCAATTTCAACAAAAATACTTTCCTGATGCTGACTACATCAAATGAAAAAGGGGAATATCTCTCACCCGACCTGGCGTGGTTAAAAAACAAACTGGAAGAACATAAATCACAAAAGAATATTTTTCTATTCATACATATTCCTCAATACAAGTGGACCGCTAATGCCATCGATACGCCTGCCTTTTTTGAATTGGTTAAACATTACTCAAATATCAAAGCCGTTTTTCATGGTCATGAACATGATCAGGATGGGGTAAAAATATTGGATAACATTCCGTACCTGTTTGATTCACATTTTGGAGGCAACTGGGGAACCTCTTATCAAGGCTTTCGTATCGTAGAGTTATTGAAAGACAACTCGATGATCACTTACATCATGAATCCTACAGTTAGAATAAATGAATCAACGCATTAAGTAGGTATGTATGACGAATGATCATTGTCTCTAAAATCCAGAACCTAGTTGTATGTCCTTCTTTAGTTGAGCAACATCCAATGCTTTTATCAATTTTATTATGTTCGGAAACCATTTTTCATGATAACCATATCCTCCTTCGATTAGCTCTTTTATTGCCTCCTCTTTCGTCCAGTCATTATTAACAATGCGGTAAGCTGCAATGATACAGCCTGTTCTGTCGGAGCCATGTAAACAATGAACAAGCACTGGTTTCTCAGCTCTTTGCAAAAGGACCATTGATTTTACCAAATCATCATAAGACATGCGCCAGGTATTGATGGGCACATGCTGCAAGGATAGTGTTGTACCGTTTGCTTCCCGGTTATCGTTTCGGGTTTTCCTCAAATTAAGTACCGTCTTAATTCCATAATGACTCAATGCGCCCATCTCATTAGAATGTGGTTGTTCGGATCGATAAACATATTCATCGATTTTATAAATATTAGAGAATCCCTGTAATTCGATCTTTTGCGACCATTCTGAAGGCCTTTTATCGGCAACCATCGTTGTACCGGCACAACCAAACAATAATAATAGTGGTAGATAATGTAGCCCTATTTGAATTGATTTTATCATTTACCCAAAATCCATTTTATGTTTAAAATATATTCCTAGTGCCTACAAATCAATCGTTTGGAAGGCACCTTGGCTATTCCAAAGAAACCATTGTTTCAATTTGCACAACGAGCAAGGCAAGCGTAATTTTGCCATCCTACTAGAAATTAATACCATGTTCGATAGTTTAAGTCTCAAATTAGATAAAGCCTTTCAAACCCTCAAAGGCCAGGGAAGGATCACCGAATTAAATATCGCCACCACCGTAAAGGAAATCCGCAAGGCTTTAATTGATGCGGATGTTAATTATAAAGTTGCGAAGGAGGTTACTGACGACATTAAGGAACAGGCTATGGGCCAGAATGTGCTCACATCCATCTCCCCCGGACAGCTTCTCACTAAAATCACAAACGATGAACTTACTCGCCTCATGGGTGGAGAAAGTGAGGACATCTCATTGGAAGGCAATCCTTCGATTATACTAATTGCGGGTTTACAAGGATCAGGTAAAACTACCTTTTCAGGTAAACTGGCAAGCTATTTAAAACGCCAGGGCCGACAAGTTTTATTAACAGCCTGTGATATTTACCGTCCTGCTGCTATTGACCAACTAAAGGTGTTGGGCGAGCAAGTGGGCGTGGAAGTGTATGCCGAACCCGAAAACAAGGACGCTGTAAAAATCGCAAAAGCAGCGATCGAACATGCCAAGAAAAACAACTTCCGTGTGGTGATTGTGGATACTGCCGGTCGTCTGGCAATTGATGAGCAAATGATGGATGAGATCGCCAGGTTGAAAGAAGCACTCAAGCCATCAGAAACCTTATTTGTTGTGGATTCGATGACCGGTCAGGATGCCGTGAACACAGCCAAGACATTCAATGAACGATTAAATTTTACGGGGGTAGTGCTTACTAAACTGGATGGCGACACCCGCGGTGGTGCAGCGCTATCCATCCGCAGAGTAGTAGAGAAACCCATCAAATTCATTAGTTCAGGTGAAAAAATGGAAGCCATTGACCGTTTCTTCCCCGATCGTATGGCGAGCCGAATTCTGGGCATGGGTGATGTGGTGAGTTTAGTTGAAAAAGCACAACAAACCTTCAATGAAGAAGAAACGCGCAGGCTCAATGCCAAAATGCGCAAGAACCAGTTTGACTTCAACGATTTTATATCCCAGCTGGAGCAAATCAAAAAAATGGGGAATATGAAAGACCTGCTGGGCATGATTCCCGGCATGGGCAAAGCCATGAAAGGCGTTGACATTGATGATAATTCTTTCAAACCCATTGAGGCCATCATACGCTCCATGACCAACGAGGAAAGATCCAACCCTGAAAAAATAAATACAAGCCGTAAAAATAGAATCGCCAAAGGCAGTGGCACGAGTGTACCTCAAGTAAACCAACTGCTCAAACAGTTTGAAGACATGCGCAAGATGATGAAAACCATGAACAAAATGGGAGGTGGAAAGCGTGCTTTAAATGCGTTGAATCCTTTTGGAAGATAATCGAGGCTTGCACCTAATAAATTTATATCACGGTTCGGGAATAAATCAATTCTGCCTATAGTCTAATCCGTAATTGAAATCCGATTCGATTATTAAAATTTTATCCATCAAAATATATTCCCCATGAAACTCACCGCCCGCAACACACACCGCGATCTTGCCTATTTTTTTCTGGGACTTATTATTGCCTTTTCCCTTTCAGGGATTTTTCTTAACCACCGCCAGTCGTGGCACCCAAGAAGGTATTCCTACAATGTTGAGGAAATATCAATCAACCCTCCTGCTCACACAGATTCTATTAATGAAAAATTTATCAGGCAATTTACCGAAGAACAAAAAATTGATGATAACCTTCGTAGATTCAATGTGGAGAAAAATTCGCTACGCATATCCTATGCTAGTCATGACGTTCAGATCGATCTAACGAGCGGCAAAGGGAAAATAGAGGCTTATCGCACAACACCCATTCTTGGGCAGATGACACAACTTCATCAGGATACGAGTAAATGGTGGATATATTACTCTGATATTTTCGGAATAGCCATGCTGATAATTGCCGGCACCGGTATGTTTATTCAAAAGGGAGAAAACAGCTTCTGGGGACGAGGATGGAAATTAGCTTTGGTGGGTATTATCTTTCCACTTATCTTTCTGTTTCTTCTTTCTTAACGAACACGTATGTCTGCCACCGATTCTCTTTTTCAGTCTTTATTAAAAGATGAAGTTTCAACTTATGGTCAACTGAAAAAGTTTCCAGCCGGCTCAGTCATTTTGCAGGAAGACAGTTATATCAAATCAATACCATTAGTGTTGAATGGCAGTCTCAAAGTAATGCGTACTGATATAGATGGGCATGAAATACTATTGTATTACATCACCCCCGGGGAAAGCTGCATCATGTCTTTTCTGGGCGGCATTCATAACGAAACGAGCAAGATCAAAGTAATTGCCGAGGAGGATGTTGAAATATTATTTATCCCGGTAGAAAAAGCCAGCGAGTGGGTAAAGAAATTTCCGGAGTGGGCCGACTTTATTTTTAAGCTCTATCATAAACGTTTCGAAGAGTTATTATCTGCTGTGAATGCCATCGCCTTTCAAAAATTGGATATGCGTTTGCTTCAACTTTTAAAGCAAAAAGCTGAATTATACCAAAGCAAAGAAATTAAAATCACCCACCAGCAGTTGGCCGATGAGCTTGGCACTGCCCGGGAAGCGGTATCCCGCGTGATGAAACAAATGGAGAACGAAGGACTCGTAATTCAGGCCCGTAATAAAATTACCCTTCTGTAACGTTAGTTACAGACTTCCCGTTTGCCTCACTGTAATTTTGCATCATAAAATAAGGGAATCGATGCAGTTCATTAAGAATCATTTCATAACAATTTTAGGCGTTTTAATCGGCTTAGCCGCTGGATTTACCTATTGGCATGAAGTGGGCTGTATTAGCGGCACCTGTCCTATTACATCAAGCCCCGTTAATTCATCAATTTATGGAGCATTAATGGGAGGCCTTGTTTTTAACATGTTTCAAAAAGAAAAAATTAAAAATTAAATAACTATGGTAGAAAAGATTATTCAAAATGGAGAAGGCACAATCATTGATGTGCGCACAAGAGCAGAGTTTCAAGGTGGAAATGTAGCCGGTTCGATAAATATTCCAGTAAACGAGCTCATTCAAAGAATCGAAGAAGTTAAAACACTAACCTCACCACTGGTATTATGCTGTGCTTCAGGTGGCCGCAGTTCAATGGCTGCTCACCTTCTTAAGCAGCAGGGAGTTGCCTGTCATGATGCAGGTTCATGGCTTACTGTGAATTATTTAAAGAATCAATCTGTTAACTCATTATGATTGAAGCCTTAAAAAGTTTACTTGGACTGGGTCCTAAAGTAGATTACGCTGCGTTGGTAAAAGAAGGTGCCATCATTTTGGACGTTCGCTCAAAAGGAGAGTATGCCGGTGGTCATATTCGTGGATCAGTGAATATCCCCGTGGATCAATTAGGCAGCAACACGCATCGTTTATCGGATAAAAATAAAGTGATCATTGCCTGTTGCGCTTCTGGTAATCGCAGCGGAATGGCAAAAAGTATATTAAAATCAAAGGGATACACACAGGTGTATAATGGAGGCGGCTGGATGAGCCTTAGGAATAAACTATAAATAATTAATATGGACGCACATTTTTATAATGTTCAGATTGAGTGGAACAAAGACCGTAGAGGGATTATGTGTTCACCTGAACTGAATGCTCCTACCCAGGGTGGAGGATGCATTGAAGTTGCTACCCCTCCCGAATTCCCAAAAGGGATTCCGGGAATCTGGTCACCAGAGCATTTGTTCACCGCCTCGGTTAGCAGCTGCTTAATGACTACTTTTCTGGCTATTGCCGAAAATTCTAAATTAGAATTCACTGGATTTCATTGTGATTCAAAAGGAAAACTCGACCAGGTGGATGGCAAGTTTCAGATGACAGAGGTTATTCTGGAGCCTACCGTAACGATACTGAATGAGAAAGATCGTGAGCGTGCCGAGCGTGTACTTACAAAAGCAGAAGCTGCTTGCCTCATTTCCAATTCAATCAAGGCGAAAGTCACGATGATACCCAATATTGTATTAGCAGCAACTGAGCAACCTGTATAATAAAAATGGCAAAAGATTCATTTTCAGATTTAATCAAAAGTGAAACGCCCGTTTTGGTAGATTTTTCTGCAGAATGGTGCGGTCCATGTAAAATGATGAAACCTATTTTAGATGATTTGAAATCGAAAGTGGGTGACAAAGCAAAAATTGTCAAAATTGATGTGGATAAAAACCCCGGCATCGCTCAGACATACAGAGTTCAAGGGGTACCTACTTTGATAATCTTTAAAAATGGAGAAGTAAAATGGCGCCAGTCAGGCGTGGTGCAGTCAGAAAATTTAAAGAGACAGATTGAGCAATTGCTCTAACCTGACGATCTCTCATCAGAAATCAATAATAAAATTCGTCACCTGAAAAACATTTCAGGTGACGTTTTCGTTTTTGAGGGAGTTATAAAATTTTTATATTACTATGTTTAGTAATAGATATAACCTTTAATTTTAAATCTTCAATTTTAACCAAACAATCACAATGAAAAGACAAGTAAGCATGATGATCACATTACTGGCCCTGATTTTTTCAATTGGTGCCCTTGCTCAAGAAAAAAAACCAGCTAGCCCTCCTGCCAAAGCAGAAGGAACCATTGCTGGCATAAAAGTTACGATTGATTATAGTCAGCCTTCTGCAAAGGGTCGTAAAATCATGGGTGCCCTCGTTCCTTATGGAAAAGTGTGGCGCACGGGTGCCAATGATGTTACAGCCATTGAATTCAATGCTGATGCTAAAATTGAAGGCCAGGCATTACCAAAAGGTAAATATGGTTTGTATACAATTCCAGGCGAAAATGAATGGGTTATTGTATTCAATAAGCAAGCAACTGGAAGTCCGTATGATTACTCTGAAAAACAAGATGCCTTAAGAGTGACTGTAAAGCCCGGAAAAGCTGATGCATTTGTCGAAACGTTTACTATAGCCGTTGAAAAAAATAGCATCGTGCTAACGTGGGAGAACACAGCTGTATCCTTTAAAGTATCGAAGTAATAATTCAATTATATACTTTGTTAAAAGCCCCGATTACTCGGGGCTTTTTTATTTTCATCAAATGAAGTAGTTTGGCGCACTTCAAAACCATATGCAAATACTTGGAAGATCCGACCGTGTTGACTTACCTGAGCTTGGTCTTTCAGACATTCATGTAAAAATTGATACGGGTGCCTATAATGGCAGCCTTCATTGTTCTTCTGCAGAGGTGGTAAAAGGAAAACTTGAATTTGTGTTGTTGGATGAAGAACATCCGGAGTTTACCGGAATGAAATTCTCTTTTAAAAAATTCGAAAAACGCGAAATAAAAAATTCGTTTGGTGAAGCTGAAATGAGGTTTGTGATTAAAACGAAAATAAAAATTTACGACTATGTGATTAAGGCCGAATTTTCTTTAAGCGACCGTGGAAATTTAAAGTTTCCGGTATTACTGGGTCGCAAAACTTTGCGCAACAGGTTTTTAATTGATGTCACTAAAAAGGATTTGTCTTACCAAACTAAATTAAAAGGCGTATGAACATCGCCATACTTTCGCGCGACCCAAAACTATATTCTACGAGGCGACTGAAAGAAGCCGGAGAGAAACGAGGTCATAAAGTGGAAATCATCGACCACATGAAGTGCGTGTTGCTGATCGAAAAGAAGAACCCCATGGTTTGGTATAACGGTCGCAAACTCGATTACTTTGATGCCATCATTCCTCGTATTGGTGCGTCCGTAACTTTTTATGGAGCCGCTGTTGTAAGACAGTTTGAAATGATGAAGGTATTTACCGCTATTGAATCACAAGCACTCATTCGGTCGCGCGATAAACTAAGGTGCCTGCAGATTCTCTCACGGGCAGGACTTGGTTTACCTAAAACCATTTTCATGGATTACACAAAAGACACGGAGGGAATTATTGAAGCCGTGGGTGGTGCACCGGTTGTGATAAAATTATTAGAAGGAACACAAGGCCTTGGTGTTGTGCTCGCTGAAAATAAGAAAGCAGCCCAGTCGGTAATCGAAGCTTTTCATGGCGTGAAAACACGAATCATTGTTCAGGAATTTATCAAAGAAGCAAAAGGGGCTGACATTCGCGCTTTTGTAGTAAATGGTGAAGTGGTTGGCTCTATACGAAGACAGGCCACCAAGGAGGGTGAGTTTAGATCAAACTTGCATCGCGGAGGTGTGGCAACGGTGGTGAAACTTAATCGGCACGAAAAACATGCAGCCGTTGAGGCAGCTAAAAAAATGGGGTTAGGTGTTGCAGGCGTTGATATGCTTCCTTCTAAAAGAGGGCCGCTTATTGTTGAAGTGAACTCCTCACCTGGGCTAGAAGGCATTGAAGGCGCAACCAAATTAGATATAGCCGGAAAAATTTATCAATATCTAGAGACACATGCAGGCAAAAAGAAAATTCAAAAAGATAAAATAAATGCATAAACAGGATATTGGATACCGGATACGCATCTCTGGATCAAGTATTCAACATCCACGATCAAGAATCAACTATCCAGAATCCACTACACTATGAAAGAAGTTATCATAGGTGAGCATCACCTCCGAGCTGGGGAATTTAAGGAAATCATAATCAACATAGCTCGTCTTCCATCGCGCACGCAAATTGATACCCCGATTTATGCGTATCGTGGTTTGGAAGAGGGCCCTGTGTTGGCACTCACAGCCGGGATGCACGGTGATGAAATAAACGGAATGGAAATCGTTCGCAGAATAATTGATGCCGGGCATAATCGTGTAAAACGAGGAACCGTTATTTGCATACCTGTCATTAACATCTATGGATTTTTAAATTATTCGCGTGAAGTGCCGGATGGAAAAGATGTGAATCGTTCTTTTCCGGGAAGTAAAAACGGATCGCTTGCTTCGCGCGTTGCCTATCATATTAATCATCAAGTATTACCGTTTATCGACTACGGTATAGACTTTCATACCGGAGGAGCTATGCGAACGAATTATCCTCAAATACGATGTGTGATGGCCGAAGAAAAAAATGTCGAATTGGCCAATGCCTTTCACGCACCCTTTACAATCGACTCTCCTTTTCGTCCTCATTCTATCAGGCAAACGGCAGCCAAGCATGGAAAAAATATCATCGTATATGAAGGTGGCGAATCACTGCGTTTCGATCAGCAAGCCATTGAGGAAGGTGTCAACGGAACACTGCGGTTAATGAACCATTTAAAAATGATTGATTGGGCTCCTGCCCCCAAAGAAGAAAATAAAATTATCTGGAATTCATCCTGGGCACGCGCACACAATGCTGGCTTATTTCAGTCGGCAATAAGCTGTGGTGATTTGGTACACAAGAATCAAATAGTAGGCACCATCACCGATCCGTTTGGGGAATTTAAAGAAGAAATAAAATCCCCTTCCACTGGCTATGTTATTGGTTTAAATAATCATCCAGTAGTAAACGCGGGCGATGCATTACTCCACATTGGCATGGATAACTTCTGTAAAATTGATGGAAGTGGTGAAGATTGAGGTCTCACAATACAGGAACAGGATTCATCATCCAGATTAAAAATCCGGACAAGGAATCATCAACTTATCCTTGGGTGGCTTGCGTGGATTGCGCGATGACCATGAATACACTAAACTAAACTCATGGGCTCCCCCACTACCGGGGCCCAACTTAGAAATGGTATAATCGTAACTGTAGCCAATATTTAAAATATCCTTAGCTCCTTTTTTAGTAAAGCCAATTAAGAATACAACAGATTCGTTATTAGTAAATCCATTCACCTTTTTAAAGGGAACTCCTCTATACCAGGTTCCAATGATGAGCGGTTCTAAGGTGAAATAAAAACCGAGATCCATCTGATCAAATTGTCCTTGATGCCGGTATTGAATTGCAGGAGCAAAACTTCGCTCTTGTGCTTTTTTATAAAAACCATCACCCATTTCACCGGGTGTGAAATAAAATTTAAAACCGGCATGTGCCGATAGTTTCATAGGAAGTCTGCTCAATTCACCAATTAATGATTGGTTAGGTTGTGTAACGTGATGGGCAGCTAATCCCAGCCATGCACGCTTACTATATAATAATCCACCAAAAGACAAATCAGGAAAAAATTTTGACTGCCCCGTATTAAGTGCTTCTGCAGAAGTTGGACTTATTAAATCACCGGTAAGCGGATCAAACTGATCCCCAAAAGTAAGCTTATCAAAGTTGATCGAACGATTATATATCGCTGCCTGAAATCCAGGGCGGAATGAAAGACCTTTTACGATTTGGAGATCATAAGAATATTGCAGTGCCAGGCTTGTGGATTGCAATCCAAGAATTCCTTCGCGGTCTCGGGTAAGTAACACTCCAATGCCACTATTTTTATCTTCAATGTATGTATCGTAAAATGCTGAGATCGTATTAAAGTTTGCATCAATGGATGGCCATTGGTTGCGATAATTCATTCCTACCCTATTCTGACCCGTAGAACCGGCAAAGGCGGGATTTAAATAGAGAGGTGCTGCATAGAATTGGGAATATTGCGGGTCTTGGGCAGTTACCGAACTGGTGCTAATTAGAATACATACACAGCAAAAAAGAGCAATCCGAAGCATTGAAAAGTATTTAGGCAATGTGCAATCAGAGCAAATTAAATTCTTTAATGACATTAAAAAAAACATTTAACGACAAATAGGATTGATTCGTCTACACTACAAACGATAAATTCAATCAAAATATATACTTTAGTGTGATTCTGACGTTTTAAATTTCGTGATATAATGGTCAATCACTCTATAAAATAAAATGTGAATCAAAATGGGCATTTTCAAAGGCTAAAAAATTAATAAATGAAATTTAAAGTAACTAAGAGATAGCAGCTATGAGGGGCCTTCATTTTATAAAAGTCAATACACTTGCATTATTATTTTTGATTAATATTCCTGTCATTTTGTTCGGGCAGGATCTTAAACAGCACAATTGGTATTTCGGTAACTCTACTCAGGCTATACGTTTTAATCGTGGAACCAACGCAGCCCAATTAATAAATAATCAGGCCCTTCCTTTTAATAAAGGAGGTGCTGCGGTAGCCACCGATCCGGCCACAGCCAATCTATTATTCTATACTGATGGAGTACAAGTATATGATGCTGTACATTTATTGATGCCTAATGGAAGTGGCCTCAACGGTCAACCTGATGCCAATCAACCTGTTGCGCTGTCACCTATACCAGGGCAGACTAATAAATATTATATTTTCACCAACTCAGCCAATTACACATCCGGTGGTTCAATCAGCCGAAGCATTGTTGATATGGCGCAATTTGGAAATGCGGTTTTTCCAGCCCCTGCTACGGGAGTGGTGGAAGCAACTAAAAATGTTGCTGTGGCCGGATTAACCAATCGCTCAGAAGGAATGATTGTTGTTCCACATGCCAACCGAATCGACTTTTGGCTTATTACCCATCAAAATACCTCACAGAATTACTCTGCCACGTTGATCGATGCAACAGCTACGTTCCCTACGATAACTACTTCCGGAATTGCATTACCCACGTCAGTGGCCAATTTTTCTTATAACTCAAAAACAAAAAAAATTGCTGTATCACCTCAAGATCCAAATACCGATGCCTTGATTTTAAACTTTAATGACGCTACCGGTGTATTCTCTTTTGATCGTACCATTTTTAATTCCGGTATCGCAAGCACAACCAATCAATCCATTTATGATATTGAGTGGGATGCAAAAGGTCAATACTTATATTTATCAAGGCAAGGCGAAACAGGTATTTCAGCCGATGTGCTTCAATACGATTATCTGAACCCCTCTTTCTCACTTACCTCTGTGTTGGCTTCTCCTGTTTTCAAAAGTTTTGGATTGCAGGTAGCCCCTGATAAGGCGATCTATCATTTATATCAGGCAGTTTCAGGAGGACCTTTTCTGGTTGGCAAGTTTACAAAGACAGACACCATTGCCGCAGAAGTGATTAATACAAAGGCGTTATTTTCATCAACCAATTTTAACAGCACACAATTTCCTTCATTTACTCCAAAAGACAGTGTTATTATTTCTGTGAGTTTTGTTGCAAATGGTACTTGTCAAAATGCTCCTACGGCATTCTTCCCAACCATTCTACCTAATGCTGATAGTCTTCGTTGGGATTTTGGCGATGGCAGTAATTCACGCGGCTGGAGTCCGATACACACCTATGGAAGTGCCGGAACTTTTAATGTAGGTCTTACCGCATTTTATCGTGGCCAAAAACAAACCACCACCTTACCGGTGACGATAAATCCTTTTGCTTTACAATTACAATTGGTATCGGATACTACAGCTTGTAGTTGCGAACTTCCTTTTCCAAAAGATAAAACTGCCATACCCTGCGCTCCTTTATTCAGCGTTCCTCTAAAAATTCAGGGCGGCACTCCTACTTCAGTTGTTTGGTCGAATGGAGATATCGGTAATACCCTTACTCCTGACTCGGTTGGATATTATTATGTAGTAGCCACTGATGCTTCTGGTTGTTCGGCATATGCTGGTGTAAACGTAAAAGAATATGGTGTACAAGATGCACGGGCCAATGTCTGGTATTTTGGAAATAAAGCAGGTATAGATTTCAACCCGATTTTCAATACACCATCGGGTCCGGCCAAAGCACTTACTACTAGTGCTATGAATGCACCTGAAGGATGCGCGACCATCAGCGACCGCAATGGAAATTTGATTTTTTACACTGATGGTGACAAAGTTTTTGACAAAACACATACTCAAATTGATTCGGGTATAGGCGGTGATCCTACCTCTGCTCAATCGGCCATCATTGTGCCTGTACCAGGTGATGAAACATTATATTATATTTTCACTACGCAAGCTATTAGCGGTACCTCGCAATATGAGCTGAGATATTCCCTGTTTGATCTCAAGCTAAACGCTGGGAAAGGTGCCATCGTAAAGAAAAACATTTTGCTCTTTGCGAAAAGTACTGAACGCATCACCGCCACAGCTCAATGGTTGATTGCGCATGAATACGGAAATAATACATTCCGTACCTACCAGATAACTGCCCAGGGTATCGGAGAACCTGTTTATTCTGAGATTGGCTCGGTACATTCTTTTAATGTGCCACAACAAGGTGAAGGCTATATGAAAATTAGTCCAAACAATAATCTGGCCGTGACGCTATCGACACCAGGCGTCAGTAACATTATCGAACTCTTTCAATTTGACAACAGCACCGGCCTGCTGAGTAATTATCGTACGATCGATCTTAAAGAACCCAATGGCCAGGTATATGGAGTTGAGTTTTCTCCTGGTGGAAACAAGGTCTTTGCTACTGTAAAAGGTACACCGAGTCCCTCCGTGTTATTTGAATATTTTATTGATTCTCTTAATCACCCCTACTTCAAACAACGCATTCAACAAAATGGCGAATTCGGTGCGTTGCAAGCTGGCCCTGACGGACAGATTTACATGGCAGTGAATGGAAGTAACACGTTAGGCACTATTCAGGCAGTGGAAGACACAACAAAATTATCTGCTTTTAATCTTAATGGGTTCAACTTAGCAGCCGGAACGAATAGTCAATTGGGTCTTCCCAACTTTATTCAAATTCAAGGAAATGCTTTTGGTGGCCCAGGTTTTACTTTTGCAGGAGTATGCGTAGGTGACACTACTCGATTTGTTGGAACACCCACGGATGCTATCGACAAATTTCAATGGTTCTTTGGAGATGGTAGTAGCAGCACACAAGCTTCACCAGTACATCTCTATGCAGCAGCCGGAACATACACCGTGTCGATGCGATTATATAACCGATGCAACCTTGACACAACCATTATTCAGAAGGTGACCATATTTAGTCCTCCGCCTCAGCCCACGGTGCCGGGAGCCATTGCGTTGTGTACAGGGGCTGTTACCCTCGATGCAAACAATACTAATCTTCCAGGTCTTACTTATGTATGGTCAACTGGCGACAGCACCAAAACGGTAACCTTCAATCAACAGATTTTAGTGTCTGTGACTAATACCGATTTAAATGGATGTTTCTCTACGGCTCAAACCATTGTTGCCGACAATCGACCACAAGTAAACCTTGGTTCGGATCTTACGATTTGCGAAGACAATGCAACAACTACATTAAATGCGCAAAATCCCGGTGCGACATACCTATGGAAAGTGAATGGAGTAAATGCCAGCACGATTCAAACACAAGCAGTTGATACCTCACTGCCTGGAGTATTTACTTATGAAGTAACCGTAACCGACCCAGTGACTACCTGCTTTGTTACTGATCAAAAAGTATATACCATTAACGTATCACCTGCCTTTACATTCACAGGAACAAATCCAATAGGATGTGGCACCTTAACCGGTAGCATCACGTTACAACTCAATGCTTCGGCACCGGCCGCTGGTCCATATTCTTATTTTATTTCAGGGCCTAGTTTCAATCAGCAGGGAATTGATCAGGTTGCACCCGCTACCATAGGCCCACTTGGTGGAAAGGCAGCGGGAACTTATTCAGCCATTGTACAGGATCAGATTTCCGGATGTACTATTTCAAGCTCTGTAGGACTTACCGATGCTGTCTTTACGGCCACTGCTTCTTCGCAAGCTCCGAACTGCGATCCTGTCACTGTGCGTGTAACTTCTACCGCTGTTAGCCTTCCTATACAATATACGGTAACAAATAATGGAACTGGTGTAACAACCGTCCCTGTAAACTCTCCAACAGCAGTTTTTGATATTGCACCTTCTTTATCAGCAGGAACGTATACGGTAAATGTGAAAGATAATGCTGGCTGTATATATGCAATCAACAATGTTATTGTTGCGCCCAATCCACCGGTTTCAATTACACTTACCCCTAATCTCTGCACTTCACCACCTACCATAGTAGCCACAGGAGCAACTTCATATACGTGGACTACCAATGTACCCGGTAGTATTGTGAGTGGAGCAACATCATCAACCATACAACTTCTTCCTGGGACGAATGCAGTAACGTATTCAGTCACCGCTAGTACAGCAGGAAGTTGTCCGGCTACACAAAGCATTACGGTAGATGTTCCCGGAGTCATTACTCCTGCATTTACTCAAAGTGATGCCTGTACCGACCAGGTTATTCTCACTGCTTCACCTGCTGGTAATTTTACATACCGATGGTATAAAGGCGCAGTATTTCAACCGTCTTTGCTAGGTCAACAAATTACGCTTCCCATTACAGAAAACGGATCATCCTATCAGGTGGAAGTGGTGAATACACTAACCGGATGCGTAATTCGCTCTACTGCGCAAACTGTTCAAATAATAGGTATTATAACGGCATCGTTAACCAGCACTCCTGCCTGCGAGGACAATAAACCCTTCATGCTTACCGCTGCCACCAATGCTACGGGTGTTACCTATGCCTGGTTCTTAAATGGCACCGCTATTAGCGGAGCAACATTGGCCACCACCGATCAAACGGGCGCAGGTACCTATCGTGTTGATGTTAAAAAAAGCATCTGTCTTACTCAGGCAGAAATTCAGATAATAAAAGCTCCTCTTCCAATAGGAGAACTATTAGACCGCGTTATTATTTGCAATGATCCGGATAATGCAGACCCTACCACTTCCAGTGTTGATCTGGATCCGGGAGATTTTATATTTTTCAATTGGTTCAAAAACCAGCTAACATTGAATTATACAGTAAGAGTATTGAACGCAGACAGCGAAGGACTTTATGAAGTAGATATTACCAATTCATTTGGATGCGTTTCGCGGGATAAAACTGAAGTAAAAAACGAATGTTTGCCGAAAATTGTAGCACCCAATGCATTTCGTCCCACCAGCAGCCAGGCAGCAAACAAAGAATTCTCCATTTTTTCTTTCTTCATCACCGACAACTTCCAGATCTTTATCTACAATCGTTGGGGCGAATTAGTCTTTCAATCTACTGACCGAAACTTTAAGTGGAACGGTGGATACAATAATAACCAAGGGCAACCACTGCCTGGTGGAACATATGCTTATATTGTAAAATACGAAAGCACATTCAGGCCAGATAAGGGTGTACAGGAAAAACGCGGAGGCGTTTCTTTGATCCGGTAGTAAGATGTTGATATGCTGCCTCTACAAGAAGATGTCTTTACTTTTGCTTACACTTTGTGTAACTATGTATCAGCAATAAAATTGAATTAATTTTTACAACCATGAAATATGTAATTACGATTTTCAGTGCCTTTATTTTCAGTCTCACATTTGTAAATAGCTCCGCACAATTATTAAATACCTCGCTTACGATTACCGTTCGTGATGATTTAGGAAATACTGTAACCGGTGCAGAAGTTCGTTTGTTTGAGACTGAAGAAGATTATCTCAAAGAAAAAAATGTAGCCTTCTCCGGAGTTTCTGATAGCAAAGGATTGGTGAAACTGAAGAAATTGAAAACAATCTCCTATTGGGTGATTGTACGCAAAGATGATAAAGATAATACCGGAGGTGGTGAACGGATTGGAGTTCTTGAAGAAGGAAAATTCAACAAGGCTACCATTATCATTGAATAAATTATTCATGAATCGTATTGAACTGGTCAGCAGCCTACATGACTACCATACCTTTTATAAAGAAGAAAAAGATTTTATAAACAAATTCCGCTCACTCCTTTCGGCCACAACCTGTTATGAGCGTACTCATCTGCCGGGGCACATTACAGGTTCCGCATGGATAGTAGATTCCACGCGCACACACGTGTTATTGGTGCATCATGCTAAATTAAATAAGTGGGTACAGCCTGGTGGGCATGCCGATGGCGATGAAAACATTCTCAGGGTCGCGCTAAAGGAAGCAGAAGAGGAAACTGGTTTAAAAGCGTTTAAGATTCTTGATCACAGCAAACCCTATGATGTAGACATTCATCGTATACCCAGTCGCCCGGAATTCCCAGAACACTTTCATTATGATGTAAGGTTTCTATTAGAGGCGAATCCCAACGAACAAATTCAGGTGAGTGAAGAATCGCACGATGTAAAATGGATTAAACTCGATGACCTGGAAAAGTACAATCAGGAAAGATCCGTGCTTCGAATGAAAGAAAAACTATTTAGATCCCACCAATAGCAACCCAAAGGCAATCACCACAAGCCAAAATTTATAGATGGCAATAGCAGGTATAATCACTATTTTCAATTCCATCAACACAGCCAGTAAAACCAGCAGTACAGCCACAGCCTTTAAAATCGAGCGCGTTTTATTACTCATAGCGTTTTTCTTTTATATCGCAACTTACTGCGTTTGTCACATCATGACAAATTAATTTAGCTTTGCAGCGCATGGCTGAAATAGGAAGCGACATTGTTTTTGCAAAACGACTCTTGACTATGGGGGAACTGGTGGCTATTCCTACTGAAACCGTCTATGGTCTTGCCGGAAATGCCTTGAATGAGAGTGCCGTGCTGGAGATTTTCAAAGTAAAAAACCGCCCCCAATTCGACCCATTAATCGTACATGTGGCAACGATCGAAAAGGCTAAGGAATTGGTTGATGAATTTCCTGCCAAGGCAGAAAAGTTGGCCGCTCATTTCTGGCCCGGCCCATTAACGTTGCTCTTAAAAAAAAAGGCCCATATCCCCGATCTGGTAACTGCTGGATTGGATACTGTTGGAGTCCGTTGTCCTGACCACGAATTGACACGATCACTCCTAAAACTACTTTCATTTCCATTGGCAGCCCCCAGTGCAAACCCTTTTGGATACATTAGTCCTACCAGACCAGAACATGTGAATGAACAGTTAGGAGATAAGATCAAATACATCCTCGATGGAGGTGAATGTAATATAGGAATCGAATCAACGATTGTGGGCTTTGAAAATGATCAACCGACCGTATTTCGTCTTGGTGGGTTAAGTCTTGAGAAAATCGAATCCGTAGTAGGTAAGGTATGTGTGCAGCTAAACACCTCTTCAAATCCACAAGCGCCTGGTCAACTAAAAAGTCATTACGCACCGAAGAAGAAAATGAGATTGGGGAATCTCAGTGAGTTAATACAAGTTTATGGAACTGAACGAGTGGGCGTCCTTACTTTTCAAAAGCAAATAGAGCATGTCGCATCAAACAATCAGATAACCTTGTCGGCAAAAGGCGATCTTGATGAGGCTGCCCAACGGTTATTTGCATCCCTGCGCGCCCTCGATAAAAAAGACGTTGATTTTATCTTAGCCGAAGAAGTGCCCGGCATTGGTTTGGGTAAAGCTATTAATGACCGCCTGCGTAGGGCAGCCGCAGACTAAATAAAATAGTTGACCTGACAGTAACATATTAATTCCGTCTTATTAATTTACATCCAACCTCACTGCTTAAGACTTCTTTTTATAATCCTTTCACCTATGACAAAGAAATTACTAGTATTAACCGGAGGTGGAGATTGCCCCGGACTCAATGCCGTCATTCGTGGTATTGCCAAACGAGCTAGAAAAGAAAAAGATTGGGATGTTTACGGCAGTATCGAAGCCTTCAATGGCGTATTGAATGAGCCTCAGGAAATTATCCATTTAACAAGCAAGCGCACAGCAGGAATTCACGTGAAAGGTGGCACCATCCTTAAAACCACCAATAAGGCAAATCCAATTAAATTTCCAGTAACGCAACCGGATGGGACGATTAAATTTGAAGACAGGTCCGCTGAGCTGATAAAAAAGCTTAAAGCCTTAAACTTTGATGCCATCATTAATATTGGTGGTGATGGATCACAAAAAATATCAAAGACCTTATTTGATAAGGGAATGCCTATTATAGGGGTACCCAAAACGATTGACAATGATCTTTCAGCGACAGATTTGACCTTTGGTTTTCAAACTGCCGTTCAGATTGCTACTGATAGTTTTGATAAACTAGTTACTACGGCCGAAAGTCACCATCGGGTTATGATTATGGAAGTAATGGGCCGCGATGCCGGTTGGATTGCCTTGCATACAGCCATTGCTGGTGGCGCTGAAATCTGTTTAATACCAGAAATCCCATATGACATAAATAAGTTGGTAAAACGAATCGACAAACGTTATAAGCATGGGAAGGGATTTGCCAATATTGTAATAGCAGAAGGAGCAAAACCAAAAGAAGGCACCATTACAGCTGGTAAAGCCGAAAAAGGTTCTGAACATGTGCGTCTGGGAGGAGTCGCTTATCAACTCTCCAAACAATTGAAAGATGCAGGCTGCGATGCTGAAATAAGAGAAACCGTACTAGGACATGTGCAGCGCGGTGGTACCCCAATCGCCTTTGACCGGGTATTAGCTACGCTGTTTGGAGTAAAAGCTTTTGAACTTGCTTTGGAGAAAAACTTTGGGCGCATGGTTGCCTTAAAAAATAATTCCATTACGTCTGTTACGTTGGATGAAGCAACGAAGGAATACAATTTTTTAAAGAAGGACTCCTACCTCGTGCAAGCAGCCAAAGGGTTAGGAATTAGTTTTGGTGATTAAAAAATCAGCATGAATTAAATCGAACTTTCTACTCATATTAAAGCACCTATTGATCGATGTTTTGATCTTACACGAAGTGTTGATTTACGTAAGATTTCTGTAAAACTTACACGCGAACAGGCTGTTGGTGGAGTTACCAGTGGATTACTTGGACTCAATCAAAGAGTACTCTGGCAAGTAACACATTTGGGGATACGACAAAAGCATCGATTTAAAAATATCCAAATATACTGCTCCCTTCTTTTTTACCGATGAAATGGCAACCAGTGTATTCAAATCAATGCTTCATGATCATTACTTTTATGATATCGGCAACGAAACAGTAATGATTGATCACTTCTATTATAAGACCCCTCTTGGGCTTATCGGTGAGGTGGCTAACCTGATATTTATTAAAAGATATCTTACTCATTTACTCACCCAACGTAACGAGATCATTCGGGGATATGCTGAGTCAGACAAATGGAAAAATATTTTGCTTACCAATAAACAAGTAGAATCAATCGTTTGCTGAAAAATAGCTACTTCGATAACCCCTTCTTCCCGCTTTGATTTATTACCTTCGTCTCCGTTTAAAATGAAAACCATTTTTTTATGAAGACTATCAATGACATTAATTTCCATGGAAAGCGAGCACTTATTCGTGTAGACTTTAATGTGCCACTCGACAAAAACTTTCAAGTAACCGATGATAATCGTATTCGCGCTACCATACCTACCATCCAAAAAATATTAAAAGATGGAGGAAGTTGCATTTTGATGTCACACCTGGGAAGACCCAAAGATGGTCCTGAAGAAAGGTATTCACTAAAGCATACTATTAAAACCGCAGAGCAGTTATTCGGTACCACCATTAAATTCGCTTCCGATTGTATTAGTGATGAATCGTACTTACAGTCAGCATCACTTAAGTCAGGTGAAATATTGATACTGGAAAATCTTCGCTTCTACAAACAAGAAGAAAAAGGTGATCTCGCATTCGCGGAAAAATTATCCAAGCATGGTGATATTTATGTAAACGATGCCTTTGGTACCGCACACCGCGCTCATGCGTCCACCACGATTGTTGCTCAATTCTTCAAAGATAAATGTGCCGGCTTTGTAATGGCCGCTGAATTGGATAATGCAAAGAAAGTTTTAGAGAACGCAGAAAAGCCCTTCACTGCTATTATGGGGGGTGCAAAGATTTCCGACAAGATATTAATTATTGAAAAACTTCTTGACAAAGTAAACCACCTGATTATTGGAGGTGGTATGGCTTACACCTTCTTTAAGGCCCTTGGCGGGAACATTGGTAACTCATTGGTAGAAGAAGATAAACTGGATCTTGCTAAAGAGTTAATTCAAAAAGCAAAGGCAAAAGGTGTTGAACTTCATTTGCCGATAGATTCCATAGTAGCAGATAAATTTGATGCCCATGCCAATACTAAAATAGCGAACAACAATTCTATTGAATCTGGCTGGATGGGTTTAGATATCGGGCCCCAGGCAACACAGGTATTCTCAACTGTGGTGGAAGATTCAAAAACAATTTTATGGAATGGACCGATGGGTGTATTTGAAATGGAGAAATTTGAAAACGGCACAAAGAGTATAGCAGAAGCGGTAGTAAGAGCCACCTCAAAAGGAGCCTTCTCATTAATTGGTGGTGGTGATTCAGCAGCAGCAGTTGCTAAATTTGGTTTCGAAGATAAGGTGAGTTATGTATCTACTGGTGGCGGAGCTTTACTGGAATATTTTGAAGGTAAGGTATTGCCAGGAGTGCAAGCATTGGGATAATAAAAAACGATTCATTACGTTAAAGTCAGGATTACCTCCTGACTTTTTTATTTATTCTCTGTTACTATTTTAACCCAGATTACGCAATAGGATTTTCTAATGCATAGCAAAAGCTGCAATCACATTTGCCATCCTCAGTTACAATTTGATGGCGGTGTTCAGGCAGTTCATCCTGCAAAGCAAGACTCAGCACACCTTGTCCACACTGCGTTACAAAACTTTTGCAAAAGGGACATTCCTTCGAAAAGATGGATGCAATTCACGCTTAAACTTGAGCATTAAACATCAAAAGTAGAGCTTGGTTCAAAGGACTTTGTAATCAATCAAATATGATCAATTTCCCTTTCCAATTCTCTAATGTGTAACCTGGGTTAAATCATCTAAACAGAGAATCGTCATTAGAAAATTTTTGTATAACATTCTAGGAGTAATCAATAGGCTAATCGATTTACCAATGCTCCAAACTCCATTTCGCTGGTGAACGCCACAAACTGGATAGCAGTAATTCACGCATGAATATAAATTCCTTTGGAAGCTTATCATACATCTTTTCGAAAAGTTCTGCATGTTGCTGAAGTTCATTTTTCCATTCTTCGCTGTCGATATCCATAATGCTTTCAAATTGTTCGGGAGAAAAATCAAGACCCGTCCAATCAATGTCATCATAGGTAGGCATCCAACCAATGGGGCTTTCCACCGCATTGGATTCACCGCGTATTTTTAGTACAATCCATTTTAAAATTCGCATGTTATCGCTAAAGCCCGGCCAGATAAATTTTCCTTCTGCATCTTTTCGAAACCAATTGACACCAAATACGCGCGGAGGTGCCGGTAGATTTCTTCCAAACTGAAGCCAGTGGTTGAAGTAGTCGCCCATATGATATCCACAGAATGGTAACATAGCAAATGGGTCACGTCTTACTTTTCCTACTTCGCCAAAAGCAGCGGCTGTTGTTTCTGACCCCATAGTTGAAGCGAGATATACTCCATACGCCCAATTTGAGGATTGATAGACCAATGGTATTGTTGTACTTCTTCGTCCACCAAAAACAAAAGCGCTTACCGCCACGCCATTTGGATTTTCCCACTCAGAATCAATAACCGGATTATTTTTTGCTGAAACCGTAAATCGGCTGTTTGGATGTGCCGCTGGT
Organism: uncultured Ohtaekwangia sp.; assembly: GCA_964349405.1. Lineage (GTDB taxonomy): Bacteria > Bacteroidota > Bacteroidia > Cytophagales > Cyclobacteriaceae > ELB16-189. The sequence continues at coordinate 151,076 of CAYGGY010000001.1, forward strand.
TTACCAGATGTCGGGTCCCATTTTTGTCCTCTCCAATCAATCAAATTTTTTGGTGGTTCTTTTGTCAGCCCCTCCCACCATACATCGCCCTCTTCTGTGATCGCTACATTCGTAAAGATAGTATTCTTAGAAATGGTAGCCATCGCGTTGGGATTAGTCTTTTCATTGGTGCCAGGCGCAACACCAAAATACCCCGCTTCCGGATTAATGGCATATAACTTTCCATCTTTGCCTGGCTTGATCCAGGCGATATCATCCCCTACTGTTGTCACCTTCCACCCATTAAATTCTTTAGGTGGGATTATCATCGCGAAGTTAGTTTTACCGCAGGCACTTGGAAATGCCGCTGCTACATAATCTTTTTTTCCGTCCGGACTTTCTACACCCAGTAGCAACATGTGTTCGGCCAACCAGTTTTCATCGTTCCCCATGACGGAGGCGATGCGAAGGGCAAAACATTTTTTGCCAAGCAGTGCGTTGCCTCCATATCCGGAACCATACGAAACAATGGAACGCTCTTCCGGATAATGTACAATATATTTTACGGTTTGATTAGTAGGCCACTTTGCATCTTCTTGTCCGGGTTGCAACGGTGCTCCAACCGTATGCAAACATTTCACAAAATCACCATCATTACCCAACGCTTCCATCACGCGTTTGCCCACACGTGTCATCAAATGCATATTCACCACTACATACTCGGAGTCGGTGATTTCAATTCCAATGTGTGCCATATCAGATCCAATTGGTCCCATGCTAAACGGAATCACATACATGGTTCTGCCCTTCATACATCCACTTAATAATGGATTCAATGTTTGTTTCATCTGCCTAGGATCTACCCAGTTGTTTGTTGGACCTGCATTTCCTTTTTGCCTGCTACAAATGAAAGTACGGTCTTCTACGCGGGCAACATCGCTGGGATCTGAGAAGCAGGCAAAACTGTTAGGTCGCTTTGCCGGATTCAATTTTATAAATGTGCCCTTGTTCACCAATTTCTCGCAGAGCGCATGATATTCTTCAGAAGACCCATCACACCAGTGTAAATTATCCGGTGTACACAGATTACTCATTTCGTTAATCCAATTTTTTAGATCGTTATGCGCCACCGTATAACTGGCCTTTTCATTCACGTTATTAACCATAATAGTTGTGATAAAACCTGATTATTTGGCAGCAAATTAAGCAGGTAATTGATCAAAAAGAAGCATTTCAAACGTTTGAAATTAAATTTTAATCGGAATTTCGGCTGCCTCGACCTAAATCATTTTTCATGGTAAAAAGGTGGGTTTTTTACGATTAATGCCTGATGGATGGAAAACACTGAAGAATCATTTAATTACGAAGTCAGAAAAATCAATAATTGAATTGGCTAACCTTTCTATTTTCAATGGGTTTGACTTTTGGGTAATCCTCAATACATCAGAAAAAAAATACCTCCTCACTATTTTTGTAATGAGGAGGTATTATGTATTAAAAATAATTATAGAATGGTCTTCAGGTAGTTAATACAATTCCTTGTACTCTCGATTGGAGTAGAAGGATAAGATTCCTGCTCTACAAAGAATTTCTTAAGTCCGGATTGTTTTGCTTTGGTGAACAAATTTTTGAAATCGATCGAGCCTGTGCCCACATCGGCATTCCGTTCAGGATTTGATTTATCCATATCCTTCACATGCCATAACTGGAAGCGTCCAGGATACTTTTCAAAGTACTTAATAGGGTCGAATCCTGCTCTTACCACCCAATAAATATCCAACTCCCAGGTTACCAGTTTAGGATCGAGTTGTTCAAGCATGGTATCAATAATAAGCTTGCCTTCTACCTTTTCGAATTCAAATGCATGGTTATGATAACCCATTTGCAATCCATACTTTTTCGCTACCTCTCCTGCTTTGTTAAGTGTATCACAGGTTTTTTTCAAAACATCAGGTGAGCTGTAATATTTTTTATCCATCCAAGGCACCACCACATAGCTTTGTCCTAATGCTTTAGCATCTTCACATGCTTTATCCCATCCATTGGTGGTCATGTCAATTCCATAATGACCACTTACTGTTTTCATTCCTATACTTTTCATAAAGGTGCCAAATTCGGATACGGGCATTCCAAATAATTTACCATTATTATAACCGTACGTTTCCGCTTCGGTGTAGCCCATCCCGGCAACAGAAGTCAATATTCCCTTCACATCACTCATAATCACATCACGCAACGTATACAATTGCAAGCCAACCGCTGATTTCTTTTTAGCTTCAGTTAAAAACGAAGGAAGTGATAACAAACCTGCCGCTGCTACAGTAGAGGTTTGAATAAATTTTCTACGATCCATAATTTTTTATTTAATTATTATTTACCCAACATCATCTGTGCTAACGTGAAAAGAGCTTCATCTCCAGCCTTCTCATTTTTAAATACCAAAACCACATCATGAATACCTGTAACAGGTTTAAACGAAATACCAGAAGGCCTCATGAATACACCACTCTGCACTTCTGTTTTAGGTGCGCTTGCAAAACCTACCGTTCCTAATTTTGTGCCTTCTGTGGAATCAAGCCACACTTCTATTTCACCACTTTTTACAGCCCCCATATCTATCACTACAAAATTAATTTTTCCTGCTCCGGTTAAATCAACTTCTTTGAAAGTTGCCGATGAGTTATGTTTTATGTTCTCCACAAAATCATAGCCTGCTGCACTTGCTTTTCTAACGCCACCTTTCAAATCAGTTGCTTCTGCCATACTAATGGCGGGAGATTTAAAAATAAACTGTTTAGTTGTTGACAGTGATGGCATTCCATTCGCACCATTATCCTCATAGGTTACCGTAAGCAAATACGCAGAGGTTGCTGTTGGACCTGGGGGTGGCACCACAGCAAAGTTTGCCTTTCCACTGAGCGGCAGACTCACTACTTTTTCTTCGTTAGCCAAAGACAAAACGTATTCCACCATTTGCACCGCTTGTGCTTTGGTTAATTGAGGATGAGCCGCCATGGCCACCTCGCCCCACACACCAGAACCACCTTTCAAAACTTTATCACTCAGTACTTCTACTGCCCTCACCTCTTTCGCATAGCGTTTTGCTACATCGCGATAAGCAGGACCGGCAGAACGTTGATCGATCAGGTGACACGACTTACAATCGCTTTCTGCAATTAACAATTTACCAGGCAACTCAGAGCGTTGATGCCCCTGAGCAATTTTGGTCATATCATATCCTTGCGGATGGAAATCTAGCGTAACTAACACGCGGTCAGCTGAAATTTTTCCGTCAGTGGTGCTACCATCTTCTTTATCTGTGACTACAATTTCATAATTAGAGAAACTACCAGGCAGAAAACGTTCGCCACTTTTAATACTAATGTCTATCACCGGAGGTTCATTGCCGGCAATCACGGTAACTTCTCTTGTTGATTTAGCACCCTTTGTATCCGTGGCTGTCAACGTAGGATGATAGATACCCGCCTTATCAAACGTAAATGAAAACTCACCGTTGGTAGTCTTCAATACCTCGCCTTTAATTTCCAATTCATACGTTATGGCATCGCCATCCGGATCAGAACTCTCATTAGCTGAAAAATTAACCGTGAGAGGAAGTGCTCCCGCATTCTTGTTTGCCTGCAAAGAAACTACGGGTGCGCGGTTCCCCGGATTGAAATCGATCCGTGACAATCGGGCATCCGAATTTTGTTTAAACCATTGTGTACCATACTCCAGTACATATAGCTTACCATCCGGGCCATACGCCATATCGATGGTGTTATTAAACTGCGTACCTTCCATGAAAGGTTCAATGTCCATGATTGCACCTTTTTCATCCATCGTCACCAATCGCATCCAGTTGCGCATCCATTCGTAAATGATCAGCTTACCATCAAAATAATCCGGATAGGCTCCTTCTTTGCCTTTATAATTTTCAGAATAGTAAACCGGACCCGCCATGGCGTTTCGTCCTCCTGTTTTCATCAACGGAAAATCAGGTGACTCTGCATAGGGATACCAGATGAATGGAGGACTCACCGGTGGTAATTCAACCTTACCCGTATTGTTGGGTGATGAGTTAATAGGCTTGAGCGGATCATGACGCGGGCCAACGGTCTTTTTCTCAAAATCATATTTTGCATACGCATAGTTTCCTCCCACAAATAATGGCCAACCAAAGTAGCCTGCCTTCTGCGCCTGGTTAACCTCATCGTATCCGCGCGGGCCACGCTCAGGGCTGTCGTTACCGGCATCAGGGCCTACTTCACCCCAATATAAAAAGCCTGTCTTCTGATCGATTGAAATTCTATATGGATTGCGATTACCCATTACATAAATTTCAGGGCGCGTTTTTTCTTCACCTTTCGGGAAAAGATTTCCTTCCGGGATGGTATAGGTTCCATCAGGTTCAGGATGAATTCTCAAAATCTTACCACGCAAATCGTTGGTGTTTGATGATGATCCTTGTCCATCAAAAGTACTTCTTCCAACTCGTTCATCAGCAGGACTGAAACCATCTGACTCAAACGGACTGACGTTATCACCGGAAGACACGTAAAGATTTTTATTAGCATCAAATACAATGGAGCCACCTGTATGGCAACAATTCAGACGTTGCGTGGCCACTTCCAACATCAACTTTTCTGAACTCTGATCAATTTTTTCACCATCGAATACAAAACGCGATAACACATTGGCAGATTTCTCAGGATGTGAATAATAAATATAGAGCCACTTATTCGTTTCAAAGTCAGGATCGTGCGCAATGCCCAGCATACCATCTTCAAACTTTGTATTCACATGGAATGTATTGATCACGTGGATGGAATCGTTCTTGGGATTATACAACTTCACATTTCCCTTACGTTCCAGAAAGATGATGCGACCATCCGGAAGAATATCCATTTCGGTAGGTTCATCAAAGAAAGAACCCAGCACCACTTTCGTGAATCGATTCGACTCAGGCTTCTTTTTAGATTTTGCTCTTGACAAATCAGGTTTTCCTTCACCTATGGCATATAGAATACCCTGATAAACATGATCTAAAAACAGAGGATCGGCATACGATTCGTTGGTATGCCCCATGCCCGTGTAAAACGAACGACCTCCATCGAAATCATGATACCACGCGATCGGGTGATTGTCTCCATTTTCACCTCCCTCATAGGAAGACTCATCCAACATAAAGATGGGAATGATCTCATCTGATATTTTTTTGTAGTTATACAACTCATCGGTACGTATCCACTCATCGGGCAAGTTGACACCATTACCGAATGTTTTTACTTTTTTAAATTTTGCTTCCTGAGTTTTAGGGTGACTTTTAAAATAGGCTCCCACTAATTTTCCGTACCACCACCAATCGTATTCAGTATCAGCAGCTGCGTGAATCCCCACAAAACCACCACCACTTTGAATAAATCTTTTGAATGCGTTTTGCTGCATATCGTCAAGTACATCCATCGTAGTGCTTAAAAACACAACAGCACTATATTTTTTCAGATTTTCATCATTGAAGTTGTCAGAGACTTCGGTAGTATCGACAACAAACCCTTTCTCCAATCCTAGTTTTTGCAGGGCTGCTTTTCCCGCTTTGATGGACTCATGCCGATACCCTTTTGTTTTTGAGAAGACGAGCACCTGGGGCGCATCTTGTTTGCAGGAAAAGAAAAGCACCGATAGTACCAGTGCTGGAATTATTTTTTTCATTAAAAAAGTTCGGCTTAGGTTATTTTTTACTTCAATAAATTTGTCTGATCGCCAAAGCGATCAGACAATAATTTAACATTCTATTTTAACTCTTTGATTTTAATATTGCGATACCACACCTGATCGCCATGGTCTTGTAATGAGATACGGCCCTTTGTAAACTTTCCAAAATCAGGCATGTCTTTAAACTTGCTGCCAGCAACGAGTTGATCCCATTCAGATGTATGCATGGTAAACTCAACCGTCTTTACGCCATTCAACCAAAACTCATAATGACCTTTATCAGATATAATTTTCGCCAGATTCCATTCACCGGCAGGCTTCACTGTTTCCGTTGAACAAGAGATTAAATCATATAAGTCACCTGCACGGTGTTTAATAATTTCTGCATCGTGGTTACAGACATTGTCAAGTACCTGCATTTCAGGACCCGTGTGCCACACTGCATTATGATTGGCACCCTCCTGCACATTGAAGATCACACCACTGTTTCCACAATTTTGAATTTTCCATTCAATACTGAACTCATAGTTTTCATACTCGCCTACTGTTACAATATCTCCGCCTGGTTCAACACGCTTACCATCTTTCTTGGTTACATCCAAAAACAAGGCACCATCGCTTACTTTCCATGCAGAGCTAACCTTATCACTTTTAAATTTTTTCCATCCATTGGTCGACTTACCGTCAAACAATAATTTCCAACCTTGTTTCTTTTCTGCTTTGGTCAGTGTATTGGGAGTTTGTGCCAATACAAGATTTGATGAAACGAAAAAAAGAAAAATCACATATTGTAATTTCTTCATCTTAATGCTCTTTTTCACCGTCCATTGACAAAACATATCGCGCCATTTTTTCTGCATCTACCAACGTGATATCAGGATGAGGAGACATAGGTATCTCACCCCACACACCAGTGCCACCACTGATAATTTTATTAGCTAGCAACGTTACGTTTGCTTGAGTGAAATCATATTTCTTAGCTATATCAGTATGCGAAGGTCCAATAATTTTATTGGTTTGATGATGACATGTTTTACAATCACTTGCTTTTACCAGCGATTCGCCTTGCGTGATCACATCTACGGAAGCTACGGCTGCTGCACTTTCGTCAGGGGTGCCGTATTCTTCCGCATTTTTATTTTCAGTTTTAGATCCACATGAGGCAATTACTACCATCAGGGCACTTGCAATTAGAGTTTGTTTTACCTTGTTCATAACTTTTCTATTAATTAATTTATACCTAATACTTTTTTATTTAATGCGGGATTTTTTCCGGTAGAAGCAAAATCATCGAATGCTCTTTCCGTCACACGAATGATATGGTCCTTGATGAAAGGGGCACCTTCAGCAGCGCCTTGTTCCGGATGTTTTATGCAGCATTCCCATTCCAATACAGCCCATCCATCGTAATCATATTGAGCGAGCTTAGAGAAAATGGATTGAAAATCAACTTGTCCATCGCCCAAAGAGCGAAATCTTCCCGGACGGTTCACCCAATCCTGAAAACCACCATACACTCCACTCTTTCCTGTTGGATTGAACTCAGCATCCTTCACATGGAACATCTTTATAAAGGAATGATAGAAGTCAATGTATTGAAGGTAATCCAACTGCTGAAGTACAAAGTGGCTGGGGTCGTATAGAATATTGGCGCGTGTGTGTTTACCGGTAGCTTCCCAGAAACGCTCGAAGGTGATACCATCGTGTAAATCTTCACCCGGGTGAATTTCATAGCACACATCTACACCAACTTTATCAAATGCATTTAATATTGGGAGCCAACGCTTGGCAAGTTCCTTGAAGCCATCTTCAACCAAACCGGCAGGACGTTGCGGCCACGGATAAACCGTATGCCACATCAACGCTCCGGAGAAAGTAGCATGTGCATTCAATCCAAGGTTCTTGCTTGCTTTAGCAGCGAGTTTTAATTGATCAACTGCCCATGCCGTGCGCTCTTTAGGCTTGCCGTGAACTGATTTAGGTGCAAAGCCATCAAACATCACATCATACGCAGGATGCACGGCAACCAATTGTCCTTGCAGGTGCGATGAAAGTTCTGTGATTTGCATACCACAGGACTCCACCGTCTCCCGAATTTCATCTGCATAGTCCTTGCTTTCAGCTGCTTTTTTTAAATCAATACAACGGGCGTCCCAGCTGGGGATCTGCACACCCACATATCCCAACGATGCTGCCCATTTACATATTGATTTAAGATTATCAAACGGAGCTTCATCGCCCATAAACTGAGCGAGGAATATCCCTGGTCCTTTTAGTGTCTTCATAAAATTTATATTTCAAATTTTGTCCACTTCTCAGTACTCTGTCCACTCTTCACCACATTGTCGATGAAGGCCATACCACGGATACCATCTTCCACAGAAGGAAAGTCCAGAACTTCTGGCGCTTTAGTACCATCGATTCTAGCTGATAATGTTAATGCGAAATTCCTATACAGGTTTGCGAACGCTTCGAGATATCCTTCAGGGTGACCGGCTGGAGTGCGTGTGTTAAATGCGGCTTCGGATGAAATAAATCCATTTGAACCTGCACGTAAAATCTGCGTTGGCTTATCCAACCATTTCGCTAATAACGTATTCGGTTCTTGCTGCGACCATTCGAGTCCTCCCAATTCACCATAAATACGAATCTTCAATGAATTCTCTTCACCAGCAGCAACTTGTGATGCCATAAGCACCCCTGCAGCACCGTTATCAAATTTCAACAATACGTTGCCATCGTCATCCAAGGCGCGACCAGGAACCATAATATTCAAGTCGGCACAAAGCTGTGTGATTTTCAAACCTGAAATAAATTCAGCTAAATGTGCCGCATGTGTGCCGATATCGCCCATTGCTCCTGCTTTTCCTGAACGCTTAGGATCCGTTCTCCAGGCAGCTTGTGCATTACCTTCGCGTTCACTCATTTTACTAAGCCATCCTTGCGGATACTCAACCCATATCTTACGAATCTTGCCAAGGGCTCCTTCGCGCACCATGGCACGAGCTTGTCTTACCATGGGATAACCAGAGTAGGTATGTGTGAGACATAAAAGTAAACCTGTCTCCTCAACTTTTTTCTTCAGTTGCTTTGCTTCATCAAGGGTAAAGGTCATTGGTTTTTCAATCACCACATGAAACCCTTTTTCAAGTGCCAGCATGGCTGGTGCAAAGTGTGCAAAGTTGGGTGTTACAATGGTGACAAAATCAATTCTCTTATCGGCAGGAAGTTTACTTTCCTTCTCGATCATTTCTTCAAAGGTTGTGTACGTGCGATCTTCTGCGAGGAAAAGCATCTTTCCACTATCTTTCGCTATTTCAGGATTGATACTTAAAGCCCCGGCCACAATCTCTATGAGTCCATCCATGTTGGCTGCCAGTCGGTGAATCGATCCGATAAAAGCATCTTTGCCTCCACCGACCATTCCCATGCGTAATTTGCGATTCATTGTGTTAATTTATTTTGGGTTGAAAAGTAATGATTTTTAGTAATCAGGCTTGAATAAAATTGATAAGCGGAGGTATCAGATAAATTTAGCTATCAGGTTTTCAAAATGCTCCTGCTTACCGCTTCGCTGTTCTGGTTCACCATTCCGATGGGCCAGTTTACTTAACTCCTGAAGCGACAGATTTCCCCGCTCAAATTGCTTGCCCTTGCCAGCATCAAAGGAGGCATACCGTTCCTTCCTTAAGCGTTGATACTCTCCATCTTGCAAAATAGCGTGCGCTGCCAATAGTGCCCGGGCGAATGTATCCATCCCCCCGATGTGTGCATAAAAAATATCCTCAAGATCGGTGGAGTTGCGCCTCGTCTTTGCATCAAAGTTTACTCCTCCTGTTTTAAAACCACCCGACTGAAGAATTACTAACATCGCTTCTGTGATTTCATTCAGATTGTTCGGAAATTGATCAGTATCCCAACCATTTTGATTATCACCGCGATTAGCATCAATGCTACCCAACACACCGGCATCAGCTGCTACCTGTAATTCATGTTCAAAAGTATGCTGAGCTAACGTAGCATGATTTACTTCTATATTCAGTTTAAAATCTTCCATAAGATCAAACTGGCGGAGAAACGACAAACAAGTGGCCGCATCAAAATCATATTGATGTTTGCTTGGCTCCATAGGCTTCGGTTCTATATAGAAGGTACCCTTAAAACCATTTCTTCTGGCATAATCACGAGCCATGTGTAGGAATTGCGCCATATGCTCTTGTTCTCGCTTCATGTTGGTATTCAACAAGGTCATATAACCTTCGCGTCCACCCCAAAAAGTATAACCTGCTCCACCCAATTCAATCGTAGCATCAATCGCATTCTTCACCTGATTGGCGGCATGGCATACTACATTGAAGTCAGGATTGGTAGCCGCACCATTCATATAGCGTGGGTTTGAGAATAAATTAGCAGTACCCCACAACAACTTTACTCCCGATGCTTTCTGTTTTTCCTTAGCATAGGCAACAATTTTTTGTAAACGCTTTTCCGATTCCTTCAAGGTTGGAGCTTCTTCCACTAAATCATAATCATGAAAACAATAAAATGGTGCTCCTATTTTGGTGATGAATTCAAACGCTGCATCCATTTTATCCAAACCGCGCTGCACCGGATCGGTAGAAGTTGACCATGGGAAGTTTTTTGTGCCCGGCCCAAACGGATCGCCACCGGTTCCGCAGAAGGTGTGCCAGTAGGCAATCGCGAAACGGAAATGCTCCTCCATTGATTTTTTGCCTACCCGTTGTTTGGGATTATAATAACGAAAGGCCAACGGATTATCTGAATCCTTGCCTTCATACTTGATTCGGCTAATGCCTTTAAAATAAACTTTGCTTCCGGTTATCACTTTCATAGTAGTAGTATTAAAAGATTGTTCAAATTTGCGGCTCAAAATAAATACTTTAAACCTTTGAAGCTAACGCTATTGTGAGAATCCTTTTTTTTCTTCTTCTATCCACTGTTTGTTTTCCAGTTTTATCCCAAAAAAAGAACGAAGCCTACCAATTGCGATTACATCGCACTTCTGTTCCACTAACGATCGATGGTATCTTAGATGAACCTGATTGGCTGAAAGCCGATGTAGCAACCGATTTTTATATGGTATTGCCCATGGACACCAGCAGCGCACGTGTACGTACTGAAGTGCGTATGGCTTATGATAATGAAAATCTTTATCTGATTGCCGTTTGTCATCATGCTGTGCCGGGGCCTTATATGGTTGAATCACTGCGAAGAGATTTCGCCTTTGGCAAGAATGACAATTTCTTATTATTCATGGATCCGTTTGAAGATCAGACGAATGGATTTTCTTTTGGTGCCAATGCAGCCGGAGCACAGTGGGATGGCATTATGTATGAAGGCGGCAAGGTGGATCTTAGTTGGGATAACAAGTGGGTATCGCAAGTAAAAAATTATGACGATAAATGGGTGTTTGAAATGGCTGTGCCGTTTAAATCCATTCGCTATAAAAAAGGAATTACACAATGGGGCATCAACTTCAGTCGACTGGATTTAAAAACCACCGAGAAATCAGCATGGGCCCCCGTGCCGCGACAATTTCCAACGGCTTCGTTGGCCTACACCGGAATTCTGATGTGGGATGAACCACCTCCACAAGCAGGCGCCAATGTTTCTGTTATCCCCTACACCTTGGGAGGCACATCACGCAGCTTTGAAAATGGAACCCCTACCGAATATCGTGGTGATGTAGGAGCAGACGCTAAGATCGCGATTACTTCCTCGATAAACTTAGATCTTACGGTCAATCCGGATTTTTCGCAGGTGGATGTAGATCGACAAGTAACTAACCTGGAACGATATGAATTATTTTTTCCTGAACGAAGACAATTCTTTTTAGAGAATGGTGATCTCTTTGCCAATTTCGGATATGCTACCATTCGTCCATTTTTTTCCAGGAGAATAGGCTTGGGTGTGCCTATTAAATATGGTGCACGTCTTAGTGGGAAGCTAAATAAGAACTGGCGTATTGGGGCCATGGATATGCAAACCGGAAAGGTAACAGAAACTGACTTACCTGAGCAAAATTTTGCTGTAGTTGCCCTTCAACGCAGAGTGTTCGCACGTTCCAACATCGGTATGATTTTCATTAATAAGCAATCGATGAATTATACTCCCAGCGCGGATCCTGCTATGCCTGTATATTCTCAATACAATCGGAATATCGGATTGGAGTATAACCTCGCCTCATCAAACAATATGTGGACAGGCAAGGCATTGTTACTTAAATCATTCAAGCCACAAAATAATAAAGATGATTTCACACAGGCTGGCAACCTCACCTATACTAGCCGCAAATGGATTGTAAGCTGGCAGCACGAATATGTAGGCAAGAATTATCTGGCAGAAGTAGGATATGTTCCTGACAATGGCCCACGGCCAGGATACATCAAAATGAATCCACAAATCAGTCGCCTGTTCTTCCCGAAGAGTAAGCACGTGCTCAGCCACGGGCCGAAACTTAATTCCAGTTTATTTTTCAATACATCCATGAAACCGACAGACAATGAAACATATGCTGTCTATGGTGTGACCTTCCGCAAACAAAATGTATGGAATACATGGGTATCGAATAATTATGTGGAATTATTGCGCAAGTTTGATCCAACCAATTCCAGGAAAGATTCCCTTGCCATAGGTAGTAAGCATCAATGGAATGCATTTGGCATCGAGTATACCTCCAAACCTCAGAGTGTTTTTACCTATGCATTCACTACGCGCTATGGCGGATATTATGCGAATGGTACACGTTTAAATTTCACAACCGACATTGGTTACCGTTTTCAACCGTATGTGAGTCTTAACCTTAGCTCGAGTTATAATGACATCCGATTGCCACAACCCTGGGGTAGAACAACCTTTTGGTTAATTGGTCCACGCGTGGATGTAACCATGACGAATAAATTATTCTTCACAGCCTTTGCTCAATATAACGAACAACAAAAAAATGTAAATCTGAACACACGATTTCAGTGGCGTTATCGCCCCGCTTCAGATTTGTTTATTGTGTACACCGACAACTATCTACCCGAAACCTTTGGTGTAAAGAACCGGGCACTTGTGGTAAAGCTTACGTATTGGTGGAATATTTAGATCGATGTTATTTACTTATTAGCTCCAATTATAGAAAAGTTATATTCTCTTAATTCACTTTCACCAGATGATATTGTATACCGGAGGCCGTCTTGCTTTGAAGTTGTAAAATTCTGCCCCCACGCACTACTTCAAACCACGCGTTAAAATTTTCAGTAGCATCTTTAAACCGATTCGTCATCGACATATCCCAGTTCGTAACGGTCACCTTTCCTTTATACTCTTGTGTATAATACGTGGTATTGCCATACACGCTGGATGCCCCACTGTGCTTACTGCTATACGTGCCATCTGCATTGAACTGAAAAGAATCAGCACTCTGTGCGTAATTCATTCCAGCATAGTTACCTGTGTAGGTATTATACAAATGGACGGAGGCACCACTACTTGCCGTCCAGTTGCCAATAACATCCTTTGCGGCTACAGCAAACCGGTTGTAACCTACCATGTTCCCAAGTGTTTTGGGTTCTGGAAATTGCTGTATGTATGAATTTTTATCCGTGGCAATAGCCATCACAGGAGTACAGATGCCCGCATTGATCAATACATTTAACGCAATGTAAAGCGTCTTCCCGGTTTTGGTATCCACCACGTCACCCTCGATGAAATAGGTTCTGAAAAAAGTGAGTGGTTCCTGCAGTCGTACAGCTGATTTAACGGTATAGTTTGGAACAACAAGTTTATTCCAAAACAGCTCACTTATTTCCAGGTTGGAATAACGCATCTCGTCCGTCATTTCTGAAGCATAATAAATTAAAACGAGGGTGTTACCTTTTGTTATTTGCACATAATCCGCAGCGATGGTGGAGATCCAGCCATCATCAAAATTGATGGTATTGAAAGTAAATCCATCACCCGTAGTTTCCTTCACTACTGACTTTGTTTCAACAACCGGTGCTACCTTTGTTTTAGGTTCTGCTTTTACTTCCATCACAGTTCCTGCATTTTCTTTCTCCTTCTTTTGCGGAATAACTTCTGTTTGAGTTACTACTGTTTTATTTTCTTCTACTTTTTCAGGCACTTTGATAACAGGTGACAAATACAGGGAGGTCTCTTTTTTTTGCGACTCGAGGCACATCAAGATCGCACGTTCTTTTTTAGTCAATAGGATGTAGGTGGTCTCTCCGGTAAGCGGGTGTATTTCCCATCCGGCCTTTTCAGCAGCAATCTTCACCTGCTCAACGATTTGATTCCCGGTGGAAGGTGGCAGAATAAATACCTCAACCTTATCCTCCACATTCATGGCATTTTCTTCCGCTTTCATTCGCAGCAAAGTCTTTGCCGCTGCATTTACCAACAAGCGACTGTCTTTCTTTGAGCCAGTTGGCAATGCAATGTCTGTAAGCTCAGATTTTGAAACAGCAACAACCTTGGATTGGCAAAAAACACTCAACGTGGAAACCAATAAAAATACCGGGAGCAATAGAATGTGTTTCATAATGAAAGAATTAAACGAATACCAAGTTCAGAAATATTCCTCTAATGCAGTATGGGCATTGGTGGATTTATATTCATGATGAATTCAGATCAAACAATGCCCTTTATTCAAGCACCTCAGTTTAAGATGACATAAATAGGAAAATGCAGCATGCACTACTTTAGGTCAACTTTTTCCGGGATATTAGTTTTAAGGAATTTCCCCAGAATTGTCATTATAAAAAGTTCCTTGGACAATACTGGGTTAAATATTAACAGGAAGGTTTGTCTACAACATCCGTATATCTTGCTTACTGATATTTCACAGCATTTAAATCATTCTACCCTAACCCTAATACTATTTCTTCACAGAAATATGCAACGTCCACAATTCATCATAAAAGATTTCACCCGCATCCACCAATTCACGAACTACCTCAACAAACAATTCCTTGTCCGCAGGGTCAACCATCATTTCGAGTTCTTCTACAGTCATGTCCTTCTGACCTAACAGATACACTATCTGCTGCTCATAGTCATGAAGTGCTACAAGGTTTTCACGCTTCTTCTTTTCAATACATAGATCGCACAGGTCGCAAACCTCGTAAGTGATTTCGTCAAAATATTCCTGAATCACTTGCATACGACACCGATGATTTTGCTCTACATAATTAATCATCGCCTCCATCTTGGCTAAATGAAGATCCCTCCTTCTGTCAAACTCTGCTTTGTCAATCGGTAACCTCTCCGCATCCTGCCGTGGAAGTATAAAAGTAACTTTTGAACTTTCATTCTTTGGCTCATATACCATTAATTGAAGTTTATGAAGTTGCTCCAATTCTATCTTAACTTCCTGTGGTGTGAGTTTCATCACCTGGGCAATCTGGGATTCCGAGATCGTGGTGAAATCAGAATACAATTCCCCTCCATACAATCTCATCAACGTTTTGATCAACAAATCGTAGCGCACATGAGCCACCTGAAATTCATACAAGCGTTTCTTATCCATCGAGATATGTAACACCGATGGCCGGTAAAAACTTTCATTCAATTCAATCAAACCAAACTCTTCCAGTTTTTTTAGCACGGGATAAACCATCACTGATCTCATATCAAATTTTTTGCAAAAAACATCGATATCGAAATCATAACACTCTCCCTGGCTGCTTCCCAGGGCGAGTTGATAATAATTGGCCAGGGCTTGGTAAATTTTCTTTAGCTGATCAATGTCAGGCTGTGATTGATTCACTTTGTTACGCAAGCCTAACACATCTACTTCGTGAAAAATAATGGCTGCATACGATCGCTTGCCGTCACGCCCTGCCCTGCCAGCTTCCTGATAATAGGATTCCAGATTTTCAGGTAAATCGATATGAACGACCACGCGCACATCGGCTTTATTGATACCCATGCCAAATGCATTGGTGGCCACCATCACCCGGCTACGGTTGGTGATCCATTCTTCCTGGCGCATCATACGCTCAGCATGATTTAATCCGGCATGGTAGTAGGTGGCTACTATTCCGTTTTTCTCCAATAGTTTCGCCAGCGTAACGGTGGTTTTGCGCGAGCGCACATATACTATGGCTGGCCCGTTTACTTTTCTCAACACTTCCAGCAATTTCTTTTCTTTGGTCTCCGTCTTTCTCACTACAAACGAAAGATTATCGCGCGCAAAGCTTTTTTGAAATACCTGTGGTGCCTTTAATTCTAATTTATTAATAATGTCTTCCTTGACTAGCCGGGTAGCGGATGCTGTCAGTGCAATGAATGGAACATCGGGTTTAGACTTACGCAATTCAGCAATTTGCAGATACGGTGGCCTGAAATCATAACCCCATTGTGAAATACAATGTGCTTCATCAATGGCGATGAGACACACATTCATTTTTTTTACCCGCTCCTTAAAAAGTTCTGTTAGTAAACGCTCGGGCGACAGATAAAGAAATTTAATATTTCCGTAGGCACAGTTATCAAGGGTGATATCTATTTCACGTTGGTGCATGCCCGAATGAACAGACACGGCCGCAATTCCCAACTGTTTTAATTGCTTCACCTGATCTTGCATCAGGGCGATCAGCGGAGTAATTACTAAACAAATTCCCTGCTGCATTAATGCCGGCACTTGAAAACATACAGACTTACCACCTCCGGTGGGAAGAATGGCCACGACATCATTTTTATTTAATACAGCATGGATGATTTGGTCCTGTGGTGGACGGAAATGGGTATATCCCCAATATTCCTTAAGAACTTCTGAAGAGGTTACCACTTCAATTCTTGTTTATTCAAAAATGCGGCAATGCCGGCTTTGCAATCTTCCGTTGCACGCGCCTGTGCATTCATGTTGGCCGCTTGTTCTAATCCTTCTTCAAGCGATAGTGATTGAACCTGAGCGATTAGTTCTTTCGTCAACTGCATGGATTGCCCTGAGTTGGATCGAACCAAGTTAGAAGCAAATTCAAAAACGGTTTGTTCCAAATCTTCTGATTTTACAACATGATTGATGAGTCCTCGCGTTAAAGCTTCTGACGCTTTGATCACTTCGCCTGTGAGTAATAATTGTTTGGCTTTATGCTCGCCTATTTTTCGGATGAGGAACACAGACACCAACGCAGGAATAAAACCTATTTTCACTTCTGTATAACCCATCTTTGCTTCGGGCACAGCAAAAGTAAAGTCACAAACGGTGGCCAGGCCACAACCACCTGCCAGCGCATGCCCTTGCACCTGGGCAATAACAACTTTCTTATGCCGATAGATTTTTAGAAACAAATTTTTCAGTTGCCTTGAGTCTTGCAGATTTTGTTCAAATGAAAAATTCTGAAGTTGTTGCAAATACGCTAAGTCTGCACCTGCACAAAATGCTTCTCCATTGGCTTTTAAGACCACCACTTTTACATGAGCATCATTTTCAGCACGATCAAACGCGGCCACTAATTCATTAACCATTTCATGACTTAACGCATTGCGCTTTTCAGGGCGGTTCATCGTTACATAGCCTACCCGATCTTTCACAGAATAAATAACCAGACTCATATTATTCAGTTAAAACAAAAGCACCTTGATCCAAAACCGCATGAAAAGAAATGTTTTTCTTATCACAAAACTCCTTCCACTGATTCATATACCACCTCGAATTACTACCATCCAGTATCACCTTCTTTACATTCAGGGGGTTAACTAATTTTCTTATCTGAATAGAATTCTTCCCAACGACAAGGTAATCGATTTCGGCCAATTCGGGTAAAGAATAGTTTTTACGTTCAATAAAAGCAATGGAATTTCCTTTCCACTGGGTTATTCTCACCCTCTCGTCCAACGCCTTCAGAAATGGTAATTGGGTATGAATCATAGTAACTCCACTATTCAACCGATTTGGTCGTATATGAAACCGCATCCTCTCCTGATCATGCATCAAGGCCGAATCACCAAGAAAAAAACTTTGACCATCATCAATCCATTCCATAGCGGAAAACCCGTTCACACTATACACCACAAATTGTTGACGGTTAATGGAATCGTAGAAATGAAACCATTGGGTTACCATTAAAATAATTGAACACGCGCCTGAAAGATATAACCACCGTATTGATTTAATCTCAATCGTAAAAATCAAACCCAACAAAAAAATCATAATGAGCCAACACTGAAAGGTGGTGAGATGAATTTCTTCTATCAGACTAAACGGTAAATCCTCCACCGTGAAAACAATCCAATTAAGGGCCTTGATTAACATAGTAAGTATTATCCCAATCAACCAAGCCACTGACGACCACATGCTTACTACTAAAAGTAAAATTCCGATTACTAAAACAGCCGTAGAAAGTGGAATAACAAATAAATTAGACACTAAAAAGTAAACCGGGAATTGATGAAAGTATAACATACCTAACGCAAACGTAGAAACCTGTGCTGCAATGGACACACACGTGATTTGCCAAACCCAATCCCCTACACGATTTTCAATTTCCAAAAGATTATAAAGCGGCCTTTGCAAGTAAACAATGCCCAACACTGCCAGGTAGGACAATTGAAACCCTACCGACATAATGAGATAAGGATTAAACAGCAACAGCAAAAAAGCAGAGCCTGCCAACGTATTATATATATTGGTGCGCCAGCCCAGCGGCCGCGCTAAGGCTATAAATGAAAACATGGTGACTGCCCGAAGTACCGAAGGCGACAATCCCGTAACAAATGCAAACGACCAAAGACATAGTATACTAATGACGAACACCACCCAACGGCTCCAGGCAAACCGATTGAGAGGACGCAATAAGAACAGCAGTATGGCATAAATAATACCGACATGCAATCCTGAAACGGCCAACACATGCATAGCCCCACTGGCTGCATAGGCATTTTGCAGATCCGTGTCAATTCCTTCGGTGACACCAAGCACCAGAGCAGCCGCAATTACTTGTTGTTGTGCACCACCTATATGTTGATTCAGTTTTGATAACGACCATGCCCTAGCCACCAGTGAATAATATAAAAATCCTTTTCGCTTTGCGTCTTCTAATTTCCGTAATTGCTCAGCCTGTAAAAACTGTTGATGATAAATATTCTTAAAACTTAAAAATCGTTTAAAGTCAAATTCATTTGGATTGGCCGGAGGATTTAATTCAACTGGACTTCCTTGAATCAGTAAACGGTCGCCATATTGCCAGCGAATTCTATCAATTGATTTCTTGGAGATATATAGTAATACTTTCCCCGTTCTATCCAACCATTCATTCGTTTTCACCCGGGTAACTTCTACCTCTATTCTCCACGATTTTGCTTTCGACTCTGGTGCACTTCTCACAATGGCTTCATAGTATTGAATCGGTTCTTTTACAGAAAGAAGATGATTCATATCACGTGATTCGGAAGAATATATAAGATGAAGATAACCAAAAAGAAAGACAGCTATTAACCCAACAATACCGGTGAAGGCTCGTAACGTATGTCGATTGCTTAAAATCAAATAACCTATATAATAAGCAGGAACAATTGCCAATAATGAAAAAACGACAACGGGTTCTTTAATTAAATCCGGGTAATAAATCCCCAAAAGAATACCTGCTGTGAAAAACAGAACAATGCGCACCATCACGTAGGGCGTCCATTTTAGCATAAAATAAATTTACGAAACAGAATTTGAATTATCACTAAAGCGAATCACGCAACGTAAGATGAAAGGGAACTTCAATGTGATCGCTGGAATTTTCCAGGAGAAGCTGGGCGGCTCTTATACCCATTAGTTGAAAATCAGTAGAAACTGTAGTGATACCATTCAGGATGATTTTCTTCAAGGGAATTTCATTATAAGAAATAACCCCAACCTCTTTGCCTATTTTTAATTTTTGTACAAGAATTTTCTCAATCAGTATCACCAGATCTCGTTCCATCACACTAAGGTAGACAGCGTTTTTTTCAATCGCACATTTTTCAATATCATGAATGATTGAAAAATTAAAGGCATATTGATGACAGAATCGCTTGAGTCCCTGAATTATTTCTTCCGGATAATAAGTGTATTCAGGAAAAATCAATTTAATACAATGATACTTCGATAATTGTGGCAATGCTTTCTCCATGGCCTCATAAATGTTTGTCTCAAAGTTTTCGTACACAGCTGCATATTCTCCTTTTACCTGTGGAATTAATTTATCCAGTAACAAAAGTTTTTCTTTTGGAAGCGAGTCAATCACCTGATAGGCATGCTCATGCCCTTCAATGAAATGAGGAATGATTACATAATGCGAATAGGAACCCACGTGCCGGGCCAGTAATTTTTTAAAAATTGAAAAGTCGTTGTTGTAAATATAAAAGTCAATGGAGGCCTTTTCACCAAGCGTAGCTGCAAAGGCATCATAAATAATTTTCTTATGCTCACTTAACTTATTGAATAATAGAAAGACCTTCAATTGTTTTTCGATGGCCGTGCTCTTGATAAAAAAACCCTTACCGGGCACCGAAGCAAGGATTCCATCACTTTTCAATTCACGATATGATTTTTCGATGGTATCGCGCGAAACCTCAAGTTCAAAACTCAATTCATTAATGGAAGGTAACGTATCATTTATTTTCAGATGACCATCCATCACTGCCTGCTTGATGGAGTCTGTCACTTGCAAATATTTGGGGTTGGCTGAGTGATCATCCAGGTGAATGTGCTGAAGTATAGAATTGATCGTACCGTTCATAGAAACTAAAAGTAATACCTACCATTCAAACACAAAAACCACCCGTCAAATTGTGACAGGATAGTGCCTGACAGTTCATTCAAAAGCGAATATTATCTTCATTAAATAACAAAACAGGTAGGCATCCAAAATAATTATAAGTTATCTTGGAAATATTAACTTCAACCCCATGAAATACTTCATTATTGCCTTTACCCTGGTTTGCATTTTTTCATGCAGCTCCACATCCGATAACTCATCACGGGTTATTAGCCAGGCTACTCCAGAATCTGCCGGCCTTTCTTCAGAACGATTGGCACGACTTGACAACACCATGAACGATTGGGTCGCTAAAGGATGGATTAATGGCGCTGTTGGTTTAGTAATACGCAACGGAAAAATTGCTTATTATCAGTCGGTTGGATACAATGATTTGGAAACCAAAGAAGCGCTAAAGAAAGACGGTATCTTCAGAATTGCGTCACAAACAAAAGCCATTACCAGTGTGGCCGTGATGATGCTTTATGAAGAAGGGAAATTTTTATTGGAAGATCCGGTTTCCAAATTCATTCCTTCTTTCGCCAATATCCAGGTGTTAGATCAGTTCAATGATCAGGATACGACCTACACCACCATTCCGGCAAAAAGACAAATCACCATTCGCGATTTGTTAACGCATACATCGGGTTTGGGTTATGCACAAATTGGAAGCAAGGAAGCAAACTCGATATATGCCAAAAATAAAATAACCGCAGGACTTGATGTCTATGAAGGCACTCTTACTGATGCCATGAGTCGGTTAGGCACGTTACCACTAATGCATCAACCCGGTGAGCGTTGGACTTATGGATTGAATATTGACTTACTTGGCCGTCTGGTGGAAATATGGTCAGGTAAAACCTTAGAGGACTTTTTCAACGAACGTATCTTCATGCCATTGGGTATGAAGGATACCTACTTCAATGTGCCCGAAGAGAAAGCAAATCGACTTGTTAATTTTTACATGGAAGATTCAACCGGTTTAAAAAAAACTAAAAATGCATTAGGTGGAGATATGAATTTTCCACTGCGCAAGAAGAGTTATTTTTCTGGAGGCGGAGGTTTGTCGTCAACCATCTATGACTATGCAGTGTTTCTTCAAATGATGTTAAATGGCGGAGAATATAATGGCAATCGTTTGTTGAGTCGCAACACCGTGCGTATGATGACGATGAACCAAATCGGTGATCTTATGGTGTGGGATGATAAATTTGGATTAGGTTTTTCAATTGTCACTGATAAAGGGAGTAGTTTGTTACCGCATCAGGTGGGAACATATTCCTGGGGCGGAGCATTTTCTACTTCCTATTGGGTTGATCCTAAAGAAAATATGGTAGTACTCCTTTACAGGCAAATGTGGGGTGCCCATGATGAAAATGTCAATTCGCTTTTTAAAATACTGGTATACCAGGCAATCAATGATTAATTCATTCTATATTTAAATATCTTTCCATGAAAAAATTTAGTGGACTTATTTCTCTCATCTTATATGCAACGATCGCATGTTCGCAAGTCGTTGTTAAAAATCCGTTAACAGAAAATCAAAAAAATCCATTGGGTGTGGATGTGACACCACGTTTCAGTTGGCAACTCGTTTCTGAAAAACGGAACATGATGCAAAGCGCCTACGAAATCCGCGTAAGCGATGCGTTATCTACACTTGCGAAAGGAAGTATGTGGAATAGCGGAAAAGTGAATGCTGATCAATCACTTTTTGTAACCTACCATGGTAAGCCTCTGCAATCTGGCAAAAAATATTATTGGCAAGTGCGCGTCTGGGATAACACGGGTAAAGCATCAGCGTGGAGTGAAGCCTCCTTCTGGCAAATGGGATTGTTGAATGTCTCCGATTGGAAAGCAAAATGGATTCAACCCGGCTATCAAGAAGACACCATCAATCAGCCAAGTCCTTACTTTAGAAAAACGTTCAGCACCTCAAAGAAGATTGCCTCCGCTACAGCTTTTATAACCTCCCAAGGATTATATGAAGCATATATCAATGGCAAGCGCGTGGGCGATGCTTATCTCACGCCCGGCTGGACCAGCTATCAGGCACGATTGCAGTATCAACTCTATGATGTTACAACGTTATTAACACCCGGTCCTAATGCCATAGGGGTAGTTTTGGGAAGCGGATGGTATCGTGGTTTTATTGGATTTTCTGGTCAGAAAAATTTTTATGGAAAAGAGTTAGCCTTGTTGGCTCAAATTGAAATTCGTTATGTCGATGGTACGAACGAGACCATCATCACCGATGAATCCTGGAAATCATCCACTGGTTCCATCATTACTTCTGAAATTTATGACGGTGAAACCATTGACGCACGAAAAGAGAAAACAGGATGGAACACATCCTCATTCAATGACTCAGCATGGCAGGGAGTAAAAATAAAAACCAGCGGTGCTCCTACCCTGGTAGCTACGTATAACGAACCCATCCGCAAGAAGGAAACGTTCAAACCCATTAAAACCATCGCTACCCCAAAAGGTGAAAAGGTGTTGGACTTTGGTCAGAATTTAGTAGGCTGGGTGCAGATAAAAATCAAAGGCAATGCTGGTGATAAAATTTCCCTCTATCATGCCGAAGTATTAGATAAGGAAGGAAATTTCTACACCGAAAATCTTCGTCCTGCCAAACAGAAGAATGAATACATATTAAAAGGAAATGGCGAGGAGTTTTTTGAGCCTCATTTTACTTTCCAGGGATTTCGCTATATCAAAATTGAAGATTTCAAGGGAGAAATTTATCCCGAGAATTTTACCGCTGTCGCTTTGTATTCCGATATGCAACCGACTGGCACCTTCACCAGTTCCAACCCATTAATTAATCAATTACAACATAATATACAGTGGGGCCAGCGTGGAAATTTTTTAGATGTGCCCACGGATTGTCCACAACGTGATGAGCGATTGGGCTGGACCGGAGACGCACAAGCTTTTTCAAGAACAGCCACCTTTAATTACGATGCACATAATTTCTTTTCAAAATGGTTAAAAGATGTTGAGGCTGATCAGATTGATGGCAATGTTCCTTTTGTGGTTCCTAATGTATTAGGAAAAGGTGCCGCAGGGTCAGCAGGCTGGGCCGATGCTGCTACGATCATTCCTTGGAATATGTACCTGGCCTATGGGGATAAGCGAATACTTGAAGATCAGTTTGCAAGCATGAAAGCGTGGGTTGATTATATGGAGCGTAACAGCACCAACCATTTATGGAACAAAGGGTTTCACTTTGGTGATTGGTTATTTTATCGTCCTTTTGATGATAACGATGGCCGTTCTGCTGTGACTGACAAATACCTGATTGCACAATGTTTCTTCGCTCATTCAACCGAGTTGGTAATCAAAGCTGCGAAAGTACTAGGCAAGCTGGATGATGTCGCCCGGTATACTGATTTGCTGAAAAACGTAAAAGATGCTTTTGCCAAAGAGTATACTACACCCAATGGAAGGTTGGTTTCCAGTACACAAACTGCCTACGTGCTGGCCCTGAATTTTGATATGCTTTCAGAATCTCTTCGCGCACAAGCTGCAGAGAAATTAGTAGCAAACGTGAAGAGCTATGGCAATCACCTGACCACCGGATTTTTAGGTACTCCCTATTTATGTCATGTACTGAGCCGCTTTGGATATACCGATGTAGCGTACACACTACTCCTACAGGAAACTTACCCCTCCTGGTTATATCCGGTGAAGATGGGAGCCACTACTATTTGGGAACGTTGGGATGGCATCAAACCCGATGGCACCTTCCAGACTCCGAATATGAATTCATTCAATCATTATGCCTACGGTGCCATCGGTGATTGGATGTATCGCGTAGTTACTGGAATTGATACCGAAGAATCTGCACCGGGTTATAAGTCTATTGTAATAAAGCCGCATCTTGATAATCGGCTAACACTGGCTTCCTCAGAATATAAAACCGGATATGGTTTGGTTAAATCTTCCTGGAAAACGAGCGACCATCAAAACGTATTCGATTTCAGTGTGCCTGTCAACACAACTGCTACGCTTTTTATTCCTGCCAGTTCAACTGAATCTATTGCCGAAAATGGCAAACCCATTTCATCCATTAAGGATATAACGATGAAAGGACAAGCAGGAAGTTTTATAATCCTTGAAGTGGGCTCTGGCACGTATTCGTTCACTGTGAAAAAGTAATTTTACAATAGGTCCTCGTACATCGCTCGTCCACACGAGAGAAATGTACGAGGCTTTTATTTTCTAATGCCGTTTGCAAACAGCCTTATGATTTTGCTATCCCTGATTGTTAATGATAATGCTTGTTGTACATCTGCTTAATAAAAGTCAATCCCTGCTCGGCCATATCCCATGGTTTTGAATATTCGCGCCATACGTTGATCGCGTTGGCAAAATTCGGATCATTACGTGTGAATGCTTCAATCGTCAACCATCTATTATATTTTATAGCAGCCAGCGTGGAGAATGTTTCATCCCATGGAATGTGACCATCACCCGGAGTGCCACGATCATTTTCGCTGATGTGGACGTGTGCCAGTACCGGAGCAATTTTGCGGATTGCATCACCTATTTTCTTTTCTTCAATATTTGCATGATGAGTATCGAACATCGCTTTTACATTAGGGTGCGCTACGCCCTTCACTAAGGTTGACAACTGATCCATCGTGTTGCACAAGTAGCATTCAAAACGATTTAGTGCTTCCAGGGTAAGCACAATATCTGCCTGAGCAGCATACACTCCTGCTGCATGTAAAACCTCTGCGCTCCATTTATACTCATTATCGTTGGGTGGATGTCGATCTGTAAAGGTGGCAAACGCAGAATGGAAGGGTCCGCAGATGATCTTTGAACCGATAGCCTGTGCGCAATCAATCGCTACTTTTAAACGATCAATCGCTTTATCGCGGATTAGTTTAGATTCACTTATTGGATTTTCATCGGGACCGACACCCAACACACACGTTGCCTCCAAACCTATATTGCTGAGATGATTTCCAAATCGTTTATAGGCAGTGATGTCTCTTTCCTCCATAAAGCATTCAATACCATCGTAGCCGATTTTTTTTAACCGTTCAGTAATGGGTAAAAAAGTGTCCGGCAGGCCTCCTGACCAGACGAGCAGGTTAAATCCAATTTTTGCTTTTACAGACATTTCTTTCATTTCTTATATCGAATTAAATTGAAGTAATAAGATGGCCACCAATCATTTTAAATTAAAATCCGAAGGCTTCATTCCTCTTTTAAACTTATCAAAACCAAACATGATTGGCTCATAGGTTCCAATGGTTTCGGCATTACTCTTATCTGCTATCTGTGCTTCCATATCCAAGGCCCAATAACTTGCATTAATTAACATTCTGCGCAGGTCTTCACTGAGTAAATCCATCGATGCTCCCAGGGTAGTAGTAAATATTTTGGTGTTCTTGCCCATTTCATTTTGGTAGGATTTAATCCATGCTACCGGCATAATCGATTTTGAATAACTAAGGGGGGCCGTAGCGGTCATTCCTAATGATGACTGTCCATACAGTAATATGTTGGTGTTGGCATCCAGGCTATTTACGGTATATACATCCGTTGGTCCCCAGACATCTTTAACTCCTTTAAGAATGGGATGAGTGGAAGACAATCCGTTGACTAGTCCTCTGGTTCCTTCCGAACCATGCACACCGTGGTGCGAAACCCATGTCTCACCCAATACTGTTTTACCAAAACCTCCCTCCCAGCTTTTAACTTTACTATTGTAACTATACTTCGCATACACACTTTCTTTATTTCGTGAATAAAGAAAAGCATGGGTAGAGGTGCGCAAGGCAATAATCGGTTTCCCGGATTGCAAATATTCATCAACGTATTTCATTTGATTATCCGGCAATTCCCGAAAACGTAAGCACATAATGAGTAAGTCAGCCGTTTGCACGTGTTCCATCCCGGGTATATTCGTTTGATAATTGGGATCGATCTCTCCGGTCTTTGGGTCAATTGCAAAAAGTACGGTACAGGTAAAACCATGACGCTGTGATAAAATTTTGGCCATCATCGGCAATGATTCCTCTGATCGATACTCTTCATCACCACTGAGAAAAACGATATGCTTGCCTTTGCCAGGACCTTCTTTACCTTCATAGTGAACCCATTGTTGCCTAGGTTGTGTACAGGATGAAATGGATGAAGTAAGTATCATCACTATGGTAAAACAAAATATATACACAGAATGGTTTTTAGGTATCATGTCTAACATTTAAATATTTAACTATGTAAAAAACTTCAACTTGGTATTTTAAGAAGGTCTTACCAATATCATTTTTCCATCGGGTGCTGCTTCAACAATTCTGTTGGTGAATAGAAACCTGTTTTGTCTTTTGAAGCTTCACGCACAGATTTAACCTTGTCAGGCAAAATGGCAGAAGCTTCGTTACCAAACGAATTTCGAACGTACGTAAGTACAGCCGCCACTTCATCATCGTTGAGCATTCCTCCAAATGGAGTCATTGGAACCTGGCCTTCAAATTTATTACCATTAACTTCTATGGGTCCCTGAATACCATTCAACACGATTTTAATTATTCGTTCTTCGTTGCCTGTAACCCATGGCGTACCCACGATTGCCGGAAAGCCAGAAGCTGATAATCCTCTGCCATCGGGTTGATGGCAGGTACTGCAAAATCCATCCCTCCCAAAAATTTCTTTTCCTTTGATATACAACGCCCGCTCGGCTCCATTCAGTTTCGTAACAATTTCCTCTTCTTTTTTCTCTTTCACAGACATGCCATTTAAATGAGCCACTGCAGTCGCATATGCATCCACCATCCACTCGTCAAGTGGCTTTTTACCTGCTTCGTTTACGATCGGTAAACCTACTTCTTTATCCAGCCATGACGCTGCCACAATTGCTTCCAACCGAACACGACCATGTTCATCCTGCGCAGCTTTCATGAGTAGTTCCGATTGATTTTTTATCTGATGTCCGCTATAGCGAAGTACTCGCACCGCTGCAGTTCTTGCTCGATAATCGTTGGATTGCATTACCTGATGTAGTAAACTTTCATCCACCTGGTCCAATCCCCACGTTACCCATAAGGCTTCTAATAAATGGTGTTCATAATTTGAATCTTCTATATTCAATTTAGCCACCCACGATTTAAGTTGTGGTAATACATCATTCACGTTTCTTCCTCTCAGCTCCCGCCTGGTGCGGTAGCGTGTTCTGAATTCAGGAAGTTTCAGGTTGTCTAAAAGTTCAGAAATAGTTGCTCCTGCAACATTGGCCGGTTTAACCAATGGACGCGAAGGATAGGTAATCCTATATATTCGACCATGCACGTGATCACGAAGCGGATCGCGCGCATTATGCTGCATGTGACCGATAAGAATATTGTGCCAGTCAACCAGGTAGAGTGACCCATCAGGGGCAAACTCCATATCCACCGGACGGAAATTTCTATCGGTAGATTGAACAAGATCCTGACGATGATGGCTTTTATAGCCGGTGCCTTCGTCCTCCATCGTGTGTTCCTTCATTCCTAAAAATCCAATGGTATTATTGATGAGTAAATCGCCCTGCACGTCATCCGGAAAATGTCTGCTCGATACAAACTCCAGCCCCGAAGTCGGACGCACCCTGTGCTTATCTTCAATCAAATTAAAACTCTTTGCAGTAGCTACTCCATACCTCGGCTTCACTGACCCTGGCATCATCCATCGCACATCGGGCCCGGAAGTCTCAGCAAAAATATTCTGCCCCCAGTCATCAAAGGCTATGCCCCATGGGTTGGGGATAGACAACTGTGCCGTGCGTTCTAAGTGATGCCGTTGAGGAGCATATCGATAGAAACCGCCATTCGTAGCTCGCACCGGACCATAGGATGTTTCTACGTTCGTATGCAGGAACACACCCTCACCCATATAAATGGCACCCGATGGATCGGCTGCATATGCACTGTGTGCGTGGTGCGTATCATGGTCATCAAAGCCACTTAATATTATTTCTTTTTTATCGGCCCTATCGTCACCATCGGTATCTGTTAAGAGCACCAGGTTGGTGCCTTGTGAAACATATACACCCTCAGGAGCAAACTCAAATCCTACCGGTAGGTGTAACCCTTCAGCAAACGTTATTTGCTTATCCGCTTTCCCATCTCCATCGGTATCCTCCAGAATAATGAGCTTATCATTTGGTTTACTATCACCGGGCTTATAATGCGGATAACTGGGCATAGTAGCTACCCAAAGTCGACCTTTATTATCAAAGGACAATTGAACCGGATTTGCCAGATCGGCAAACTCTTTCTCTGAAGCGAAGAGTTCAATTTTATAACCTGGTGGAACGGTCAATTTCTTCAACGCATCCTGTCCGTACAGATATTCAAGACTTCCATTTTGTTCTGGGTTATAATTACTTTCAACGGGCGGAAGTTTAGATGTATTTAGATCCGCAGTAGTGAGATCCAATTTCTCACCTTTGGCAGCTTGCCATATAGCCGTGTCGCGAATGGCAGTAAGCTCCCGGATTTTAGTAAGCTCGAAAGGATAATTATCGGGACCGAACGGATCGTACCTCCGACCAAATACGTGCACTCCATTGGGGATCTTATAATCATTGTGCCACATCCAGTTCTTCTCGATCACGGCAGCGTGAACTAACTCGCGATGAGCCTCAGCCTTAGACTCTGCTTTACCAAAAACTTGATCAGCAAGGAGTGTTGAGAACTTCAAGTAACCAGCATCATTAAGTTGCGAACCATCAATCGTCAATGATTCTGCGTTTTCATCATACCACTTTTTAGAAGGATCAAATGCATCAATAAAGTGCACCTTGTTTTGAGCAGCCACTTCTTTCATAGCCTTCGCATACAAAGACAGATTTATATTTTCCTTCACACCATCCGGAAGGTCATATTTATCTGACAGGTTTTCAAAAGCAATGGGTGAAACAATGGCCAGCTGAGGAATAGATTTCCCATTGTAGGTTTGCGATAACGTATGTTTAATAAAAGCGTCCAGCTCTGCTTTATAGTTTTCAAGTCCTTGCTCGCCCTGAAAGGATTCGTTGTAACCAAAAAAAGCGATGATGATATCTGCCTTTAGCCGTGTAAGCCATTGGTCAGGTGTTTCAAAATGACCTTCACTTCCAGAAGGATGCGCAAGTTCTGTTTGAAATTTATCAGCACCCGGAAAAGCCCAGGGGGATACACGCCCTGCGTGTGGCCTGAAACCC
This sequence comes from uncultured Ohtaekwangia sp., assembly GCA_964349405.1. Taxonomy (GTDB): domain Bacteria; phylum Bacteroidota; class Bacteroidia; order Cytophagales; family Cyclobacteriaceae; genus ELB16-189. Next base: position 180,710 of record CAYGGY010000001.1, read on the forward strand.
GGAGTGTCTCCGCCATCGCACATATTGCGAATAAAAAGTAAACTATCCGGATAGCGTATTTGCATCTCCGTTTCGAAATAGCCATAGTTCATCATTCGTGATCCAAGGTTATTACCGATTAAAATGATGTGGGAATTTTTTGTAATCTTTAATAACGGATCAGGTTGTGAACACTGAATTACACAGAACCCAACCAGTATTAAAACGGGGATTTTAAATGCTGTTTTGCTATTCATTTAAATAAACTATTAATGGAGTATGAATTACCTACACGTTGTATTATGTTAAATGTAATGAGAACCAGCCAAAACCAAACAACCGCTAATCAAATTCAAACAACATCTTGATCATTTTCTTAAAATAGAAAGCTATATTGCTTTACATAAATGAACCTTAGGCTAAAAGTCAGGGTCGAGCAGGCATCCTCTTTTTTACATTACGAACAGATATCTTATTATGAAAAAGGAAAAATTAATTACCAACAGACGCAGGGAATTTATAAAACAATCTGCCATTGCATTAACGGGAATAATGATTGTGCCTCGTTTTGTTTTAGGAGGGCAACGCGCTGATGGCACCCAATACATTCCACCAAGCGATTTGATTTCATTAGGATTTATTGGTTGTGGCAAGCAAGGTCGCGGCCTTAGCAACTCATTTTTAAACACCAACGAAATCCGTATTGCGGCCCTCAGCGAAGTATATAAAGATAAAACACAACTCATGCTTGATAGGATAAAAACCGCTCATGAAAAAAATACAGCGTTGGGTGCTTATACCGACATACCCGTGCATAACGATTTCAGAGAGTTACTTGCCCGGAAAGATGTAGATGCTGTTGTCATTGCAACCCCTGATCACTGGCACGCGGTGGCGGCCGTTATGGCAGCCGAGGCGGGAAAGGATATCTATTGTGAAAAGCCTCTTTCCCTTACGGTAAAAGAAGGCAGGGCCATGGTAAATGCCACCCGCAAACACAAGCGCGTTTTTCAAACGGGCAATATGCAACGTTCGTGGAAAGAATTCAGACATGCGGTAGAGTTGATACGCAACGGTTATATTGGAGAAATAAAGAACATTAAAGTAAATATCGGTAAACCGCCCATCTCTTATACCTTACCAGAGCAACCCGTACCGGAGGGGTTAGACTGGAAGCAATGGCTGGGGCCGAATGCATACAAACCATTTAATGCAGAACTGGCGCCACCCATTACCCAAGATGTTTTTCCAAATTGGAGACTCTATAAAGAATTTGGAGGCGGCATGGTAACTGATTGGGGGGCGCACATGTTTGACATCGCTCAGTGGGCATTGAATATGGATCATAGTGGGCCTGTTAAAATTTATGCGCCTGATGGAAAAGATCATCCTTTCTTAACCTATCAATACAAGAATGGTACGGTCATGACTCACGAACCCTGGGAATGGAACAATGCCGTCTGGTTTACGGGCACCGAAGGCGAAATAAAAGTTGGCAGAGGAAAACTTGAAACGACACCTGCATCCTTAAAAGACAAGGTAATTGGTGAATCAGAAAAGCATGTCTATAATAGTGAAAATCATTACAAAGACTTTTTGAATGCCATGCGCAAGCGAAGCATGCCGATCAGTGATGTTGAAATCGGGCATCGCACGGCTTCTGTTTGTAACCTTGGCAACATTGCTTACGAATTAAAACGTCCGCTGGAATGGAATCCTAAAAAAGAAAAGTTTAAAAACGATGATGAGGCCAATGCATTATTAGGCAGACCACTGCTAGATGAATGGAAGATTAAACTGTAAGATTGATTACCGGCTTAATGACTGTGTGAGTGAGTGGTCGTTCAATGTTTGCTGAATATAACCGGTTGCGTCCATGCCACTTCAAAATCACTTTCCTGAAAAGGATTTGATTTCAACTTGTTGGATGTTATTTTGGCCCGGACGAATAAATATTCTTCCGTAATCGAAAATCTGGCGTTGCTGTCGTTTTTCGTTTCAATCACGTTCGATTTCTCTTCACCCTTCTTAACCCCAACGAATTCAATCGTGTACGTCACATCTTTCTCTTCTGCTACCTGGATGACTATTTCATTATCTTCAACTAATAATTTATCAAGTTCTACACCTGTTGAACTATAAAAATCACCTGCTTCCATTGCCGTGATTAGCGATTCTGCATTAAGTGATTCCGCATTGACCATCACCCATCCACGACCTGCATTACTAAAAGCAGTTCCAAATTCATGATAATTATGACTGTCGTCCGTAGCAAGCCCATACATCAGTGGCTGATTGTTGGTGGTATAGGCTATATTAATTTTATCCCACATCGTTTCGGTGCTCAAGTGAATTGAATCGCCATAATTGCGTACCAGCGGATGGCCATTATACACTTCAAAAAAACGTTCTCCCTTCAAATTGATCATATCCTCTAACGTAACGGCCCAATAAAAATTTGGATGATTAATATGTGGAAACATTGGGGTTCCTGTTTCTCCGCGTTGTTTTAATACAGCATCTACTGACAGTTGCATTGCTTCTGCTACAGTATTTCCATTTGGTGCCGGAATAAAATCACGGAGGTTGGTAGCATTTACGTGAACAGGAGTTTTATTAACCATGTTTGTTATTTCTTCTGATGGGATAATAAAAAAGCCATCACCTTCCATCTTGTTTTTATACTCATCAAACGTTTTCAATTTCACCTGAATACGACCTGTGTCTGTTTTATACTGAACCCATTCTTCACCAAACTTGGTCAGATAATTTTGAAAACTGGTTTCATACATCGGACTCTTTTGGATCAGAACCCATTTCTCATCACGGGCCACCGTATTGTGATCCGAAAGAGCTACAAAGTTATACCCTTGAGCTTTATACCAATCCAGCACCATTTCAGGAAACTCATCACCATCGCTCCAGTAGGTGTGGGTGTGAAGATTGCCTTTGTACCACGTTAATTTTTTTTTCTCGACTGTCGAACAAGCTGAAAGTACAAGCAGAAAAAATATTCCAGTCAAACAGATATTTCTTGGGATGAACATAAGCGATTAATATAGTTTAGGTGCAATAAAAATAACACTAATCTGATTTGTTTCCATTTTATTCTTATGCTACCGTTCATTTACATTTTATGCTACTCACCAGTAAAATCCTTTTTACACTGATTACATCCTTCTATCTTTAGTGGAAATGAATTCGCATGAAAAAACTTCTAATCATTCTTTGTCTGACTACACAAATCGCAATCGCACAGCAGGAGATTCCGTTATACAAAGGAATTATTCCCAATTCACAGCAGCCCACTATTCCTCTGGATACTTCCATGGTGAAGGGAACGAAAGACAGAATTGATCGTGTGATGGGCGTGGTCCGTCCTACGCTCACGGTTTTTTTACCGGATCCCGCTAAGGCAACCGGTTCAGCCGTAATTATTTGTCCCGGTGGTGGTTATGGAATACTTGCCATTGGCCACGAAGGTTATGATATGGCAAAGAAATTCAACGAAGAAGGCATTGCCGCATTCGTATTGAAATATCGTTTGCCAAAAGGTGGCATCATGAAAGATAAAAGCATTGGCCCTTTGCAGGATGCGCAAAGAGCTATTCAACTGGTCCGCGAAAGCGCCAAAGAATGGAACATCAAACCGAACAAGATTGGAATTCTCGGTTCTTCCGCTGGCGGACACCTGGCTGCTACTACCGGCACTCATTTTAACGATGCTAAAATTGCTAATCCAAATAACATCAGTCTCCGTCCTGACTTTATGATATTAAATTATCCGGTCATTTCCTTTACTGATAGCTTAACACATCAGGGATCTCGCCAGAATTTAATTGGCACAAGAGTTTTTTCTGCTGGTGAAAAAATGCCTACCACAGCAAAAGAACTTGGCATGTCAGATGCAGACATCACGTATTTTTCGAATGAAAAACAGGTGACTCCAAAAACGCCACCTACCTTCATCACTTCAGCATTGACCGACCAGGCAGTACCCGTTGGTAATTCGCTGGCATTCGTTACCGCCCTGGAACAAAATAAAGTGCCGGTAGAAGTATTTTTCTATGACAAAGGAGTACATGGCTATGGTATGATTAATCCCAAGGGAAAAGAACAATGGATCGATGCATGCCTGCTCTGGATAAAGAAGAATTTTGATCAACCTCCTATGGACTGGGCTAATCTGAAACGATTTCAGCAAGACAATAAAAAAATTGGGCCTCCTAAAACCAATGAAAACCGTATCGTGTTTATGGGCAACTCCATCACCGAAGGGTGGAGCAAATTTGATCCTTCGTTCTTTGAAGGCAAACCGTACATCAATCGCGGTATCAGCGGGCAAACCACACCGCAAATGGTGTTGCGTTTTAAACAGGATGTCGTTGATCTGAAACCCAAAGTAGTAATGATCCTGGCTGGTATCAATGACATTGCGGGCAATACAGGTCCGATGACATTGGAACAAAGTCGTGATAATATTATTGCCATGGCACAACTTGCCCGGGCGAATGGAATTAAGGTTGTATTATCTTCTGTTATTCCTGCATTTGATTTTCCCTGGAGACCTGGTATGGAACCAGCAGAAAAAGTGGTTGCCCTCAATAAAATGATTAAAGAATATGCCGTTAAAAATAACCTGGTCTACCTCGATTATTTTTCGGTTATGGCGGATGCGCAAAATGGATTAAAAAAAGAATTAGGTTATGATGGAGTGCATCCCAATCTGGAAGGATATAAAGTGATGGCACCTTTGGCGGAGAAAGCTATCGCGGAGGCGTTGAAACGAAAGTAAATTACCAATTCAATTTTAATCCTTGCTTCAAGGCCTTCACATACTTCTTCTTATCAAAACGATACAGGTATGGTGCTTTATGAGCACCTCCTGTTTTTCGTTCTTTTAATCGTTCCAAAATTTCTGATGCCAGTATTCGCTTTTGAAAATTTCTACGATCAAGTTCTTCATCCAGAATAGTTTCATACAGTCGCTGCAATTCTGGCATAGTGAATTTCTCCGGCAGGAGATTATATCCAACCGGGTGATCATTCAAATCCATACGAATAGAATCAAGTGCTTTATCAATGATTTGTTTATGATCATAAATAAGCGTGGGAACGTTGTCGATGTCAAACCACTTGCACTCATTGCTCAATAGATCGGGTTGCGGATTCACCTTTGAATATTCTACCAAAGCATAATAGCCAATTGAAATGAATCGTTTGTTTATCCAACTCTTTGCATCCGGAGTTTTCTTTCCTTTTTCGCGGAAAGGATCACCAAACGTGTGAAACTGCTGTAGGAAAATATGATCAAGTTGGGTTCTTTCTTTAAGGGTACGCACCGCTGAGTCATCCAAAGACTCGTCATGTTTAACAAATCCACCCGGCAAACACCAGGGTCCATCTTTCCATTTCAACAAAAGTACCTTGAGTTGATTTTCGTGAAATCCGAAAATCACACAATCCACTGAAATATGAGGTAAGAATACCTTCTCTCCCCGATCGTAAAAATCCTTTAATAATTTGGAATCCATAATCTCCACTGCGACCCAAAAATAAGATTTATTAGTATTGGTCGAATTCTTTTGGCAATCTATAGAGGGTTCTTGAAAAGTCAATACAAAATGGATACTATTGTGTGTAATTTACACATTGATGGACGTATACTTTATCCCGTTGGCTTTGGAATTACCTACAACGAGAAAATAAATTTTAATCGTCAAATAATCATGATAAAACAAATAACACAATTGTCGGTTTTACTAGTTGCCGTTAGTGCTTTGGTTAGCTGCGGTCCGAAATGGAAAGAAACAGAATCCAACGGAATTAAAACAGTAACCAATGAAGATGGAAAAACATTAGGTTACTCTTCAACGTCTGGAGTTGCTATTCTTACCGTTGATCGCTTAGGCTTTAAGGATCTTAACAAAAATGGTCAGCTTGATAAGTATGAAGATTGGCGCTTATCAGCAGACGAGCGTGCAAAAGATCTCGCCTCTCAAATGAGCGTTGAGCAGATTGCCGGTTTGATGTTATATAGCCGTCATCAATCTATTCCTGCGGCCAGTCGTGGTTTCATGAAAGCCTCCTATGATGGAAAAGATTTTAAAGAAAGCGGAGCCAATGCCTGGGATTTATCAGACCAACAGAAAGAGTTTCTCACCAAAGACAATCTGCGTCATGTGCTTATTACGTCTGTAGAAAGTCCGGAGGTATCTGCCAAATGGAACAACAAAGCACAAGCATTAGTAGAAGGAATTGGTTTAGGCATTCCGGCCAACAATAGTTCTGACCCTCGCCATGGCACCATCTCCAACGAAGAGTATAATGAAGGTGCCGGTGGAAGAATTTCTATGTGGCCGAGTTCATTAGGATTAGCCGCTACTTTCAACCCGCAGTTAGTCGAAAACTTCGGAAGCATTGCAAGTAAAGAATATCGAGCATTAGGTATCGCCACGGCATTATCCCCTCAGGTAGATATTTCTACCGACCCACGCTGGTATCGCACCAGCGGCACATTCGGTGAAGACCCCGGTCTCTCTACGGACATTGGTCGCGCTTACATTGATGGGTTCCAAACGTCAACAGGCGACAAAGAAATTGCGGATGGCTGGGGTTATGAAAGTGTGAATGCCATGGTGAAGCATTGGCCCGGTGGCGGATCGGGTGAAGGAGGACGTGATGCGCATTATGGTGTTGGGAAATATGCAGTATATCCCGGAAATAATTTTGCCATGCACATGATTCCATTTATCGAAGGTGCATTCAAATTGAAAGGAAAAACAGGCATGGCTTCTGCGGTGATGCCATACTACACGATCTCATACAATCAAGACACCAAGTATAAAGAGAATGTCGGTAATGGCTATAGCAAATACATCGTTCAGGATTTACTACGCGATAAGTACAATTACGATGGTGTGGTTTGCACCGATTGGTTGGTTACCGGAGATGAAACAACCGTGGATGTGTTTCTTACAGGAAAGTCATGGGGTGTAGAAGGACTATCAATTGCCGAAAGACATTACAAAGTGTTGATGGCAGGCGTTGACCAGTTTGGTGGCAACAACGAAGTGAAACCGGTGATAGAAGCCTATAACATGGGCGTGAAAGAACATGGCGAAGATTTTATGCGCGCACGTTTTGAAAAATCGGCTGTGCGTTTATTAAAAAACATTTTCAGAACCGGATTATTTGAAAATCCGTACCTGAATGTAGACGAAACGAAAGCGACTGTGGGTAAACCCGAATTTATGAAAGCAGGTTATGAAGCGCAGTTGAAATCGGTGGTGATGTTAAAGAACAAAGCCAATGCGTTACCTTTAGAGAGAAATAAAACGGTTTACCTTCCTAAGAAATTCACTCCGGCAGGGAGAAACTTTTTAGGTATGGAGACACCGGAAAAGCTGGAATATCCCGTAAGCATTGATATCGTAAAGAAATATTTCACCGTAACAGAAAATCCTGACGAAGCTGATTATGCATTAGTCTTTGTAAATAGTCCGAATTCAGGAATTGGTTATAATAGCGAAGACGCCAAAAATGGCGGCAACGGCTACGTGCCCATCTCATTACAGTATGGCGAATACACGGCCAAAGAAGCACGCGAAACCAGTATTGCCGGTGGCGATCCGTTGGAAAAATTCACCAACCGCAGTTACAAAAACAAGAAGACCCGTGCAATCAACATTACTGATTTGGGGATGATTAATGATACCTACCAAAAAATGAAAGGTAAGCCTGTGATTGTTTCTGTTAACATGAACAACCCAATGGTGTTTTCTGAGTTTGAAAAAAATGCGAACGCTATCCTCGTACATTTTGGTGTGCAGGATCAAGCGTTGTTAGATATTCTTACCGGTGCGAGTGGGCCATCTGCCTTATTGCCGTTACAAATGCCTGCCAACATGGAGACCGTAGAAAAACAATTTGAAGATGTGCCGCACGATCTTGAATGTTATATAGATGATCAGGGGAATAAATATGATTTTGCCTTCGGATTGAATTGGAAAGGCGTCATCAATGATGAACGAAAATCGAAATACAAGAAATAAAATATAAACTCAACAACCATGATCAATCGCAGAAAATTTCTTCAAAACACAGGAGCACTGGCCTTGGGCAGCATAGCCATCACACAACAGACAACCGCTTTGTCTATGTTCAATAACCTGGCCCCATCCACCTCTGTTGGAATTCAATTATATACGGTCACCAATAACATGGATACCGATCTAGATGCCACACTAAAACGCATTGCTGAAATCGGATACAACGATCTGGAGACAGCATTCAGCCGTAAGGGCGGATTTTATGGATTAACTTCAAAAGAGTTTGCCGCCAAAGCAAAAGGATATGGACTTTCATGGCGAGCTCATCATGTTGGTGGTGCTCCATTTAAATTACCTGCAGGTGCCAAGCCTCCCGTTGGTGCCGATGGCAAGCCAATTGTTTTTCCGCCTATGAAAAACTTAAGAGATAACTATCAAGAGGTGGTTGACTCCGCTGCAGAAGGAGGAGTGAAATTCCTTGTATGTTCAAGCACTCCGATCGATACCATGGAAGAAATCAAATCATCCATTGAAACATTTAATAAAACTGGCGAAGCTTGCAAGAAAGCCGGAATTGGTTTTGCTTATCATAATCATACTAAAGAGTTTGATCGAATTGAGGGCAAACTTCCCTATGACCTTTTTCTTTCGGAAATAAGTGCCGATTTGATGAAGTTCGAACTGGACCTTGGATGGGCTACAAAATCAGGCACCGATCCGCTTGAACTCTTTAAAAAACATCCGGGCCGTTTTCCGTTATGGCATGTGAAAGACTTAGATCGGGTAACACAAAAACCAGTGGAAATTGGCAAAGGGTATGTGGATTTGAAACGCGTATTTGATGCCGCTGAATTGGCAGGGATGCAATACTTCTTTGTAGAACAAGATGCTGCACCGCAGCCTATGGAGAATATTGCCACCAGCTATACTAATCTAAAAGCAATGCTAGGTAAAAAATAAAATGTGGTTTTGGTATCCGAGAACACCGAACAGTCAGCCTCAAAATAATAAAACCAGCCGGAATCCCCGGCTGATTTTATTTAAACCATGATGGTACAGGATGGCACTAATAACATATATAACTATCTTTAGCGCGCGCTAAAACTCCATCTCATGCAAATTATTCTCGGTGTCATTTTTCATTTTATTGGAGGCTTCGCGTCTGGAAGTTTCTACATGCCCTTCAAAAAAGTAAAAGGCTGGGCATGGGAAAGTTATTGGATTATTGGCGGATTATTTTCCTGGTTAATTGTTCCACCACTGGCTGCCTGGTTAACACTTCCAGGATTTACTGAAATTATCAGAAACGCTTCCGCATCATCGATTCAATACACCGTCATCTTTGGTGTACTGTGGGGAATTGGTGGTCTCACTTATGGTCTTGGTGTGCGTTATCTTGGAATGTCGCTGGGGAATTCTGTGGTGTTGGGCTTTTGTTCCGCTTTTGGTGCAATCGTCCCGTCCATTTATTATGCGATCGTTCCTACCGAAGGGAAAACAAGTATTATTGAAATGATGACTAATACCTGGGGCCAGGTGGTGCTACTTGGTGTAGCCCTTTGCTTATTAGGAATCTACATCAGCGGTCGTGCTGGTATGATGAAAGAAAAAGAATTGCCTGATGAGGATAAGAAAAAAAGTGTTGCTGAATTCAGTCTGGTGAAAGGTCTTATCGTGGCCATCGCTTCGGGCATACTTAGTTCGTGCTTCAATTTTGGTATCGAAGCGGGCAAGCCCATGGCAGAAACTGCTGTGAGCATGGGATTAAATCCCCTGTTTCAAAACAACGTGACCTACGTGGTTTTACTTTGGGGCGGACTCACTACGAATTTCATCTGGTGCATGATCCTGAATGCCCGTAATAACACGTATGGTGATTACACCAACCAACAAAGTCCGTTAACAAAAAATTATTTATTCTCTGCACTGGCAGGCACTACCTGGTTTATGCAATTCTTCTTTTATGGAATGGGTGAAAGTAAATTGGGCAATGGAGCAAGTTCATGGATTCTTCACATGGCCTTCATCATTCTGATTGCAAATGGGTGGGGTATCTATTTGAAAGAGTGGAAAGGGGTAAGCAAAAAAACAAAAACTACTATTATATTAGGAATCTCTACGATCATTCTATCGGTATTGGTAGTGGGATATGGAAACGCAATAAAATAAGGTCGCCAGCTGCAGACTACAACCATTAGATTAAAACTAATTGATTCAAGCTTGCAGCCTAAGGCATGAAGCCAGCTAAAAATAGAATTCAAAAATTCAATACTATGACAAAAAAATTCAAACACGTAAGCTACCTCTGGGATGAATCGAAAGCAGCATTGCTAAACGGTGATGAGGTAGGACTTTTAATTTATCGCTCCAATTTATTGGGTGCCGATTTGCGTCTCACCAACTATGGTGGTGGCAATACTTCGTGCAAAGCCAAGGCCGCAGATCCCATCACGGGAAAGGAAACTGAAGTCATGTGGATTAAAGGATCTGGTGGTGATATCGGCACGCTCAAACGCAACGGACTTGCTGCTTTGTATGTAGATAGGTTCAGAAGTTTAACGAACGTTTACCGTGGGTTGGAATTTGAAGATGAAATGGTCGAACTGTTCAATCATTGCATCTTTGATTTGAATTCAAAAGCGCCATCCATCGATACACCATTGCATGGGTTTTTACCATTCAAACACATTGATCACTTACATCCCGATGCCGCTATTGCCATTGCAGCCGCTAAAGATGGAAAGAAGATTACACAAGAATTATTCGGAGGCAAGATCGGGTGGGTAGAATGGAGACGTCCGGGTTTTGAACTTGGATTGGAATTAAAAAAATGTTTAGACGAAAATCCAGGTATCATAGGCATCATGCTCGGTTCACATGGATTGTTTACGTGGGGAGACACCGCCTATGAAAGTTATGTAAACACACTAGAAGTCATTGAAAAGTGTGCCGAGTACCTGGAACAAAATTATGGAAAGAAGAGACCGGTATTTGGTGGAATGAACATTAAGTCTCTCCCCAAAGAAGATCGACTGAAACAGGCGGCCATACTGGCTCCTACCCTGCGTGGACTTTGTTCCAGTCACACACGTATGATTGGTCACTTCACCGATGATGAACGAGTTCTTGAGTTTACCAACTCCCACGACCTCGCCAAACTGGCACCAATGGGAACAAGTTGTCCTGATCATTTCTTACGCACGAAGATCAGTCCGTTGGTATTGAATCTTGCTACCGATGAAAATCTTTCGGATGCAAAGGCAACCAAAGAAAAGCTACTACCTGCCTTCGAAGAATATCGCAAGATGTACTCCGACTACTACTTCACCTGCAGGCATGACAATAGCCCAGCCATACGCGATTCAAATCCCGTAGTAATTCTATACCCTGGCGTGGGCATGTTCACCTTCGCAAAAGACAAACAAACCGCCCGTGTAGCTGCTGAGTTTTACATTAACGCCATCAACGTGATGAAAGGTGCGGAGGCAATTTCCGAATACACTTCATTACCAAGGCAAGAAGCTTTCAATATTGAATATTGGCTGCTGGAAGAAGCAAAACTTCAACGCATGCCGAAACCGAAACCCCTTACTGGAAAGATTGCGCTGATCACCGGTAGTGCTGGCGGTATTGGTAAAGGCATCGCCAAAAAGTTTATAGAAGAAGGTGCGTGCGTGGTTATCAACGATAACGATGCTGATCGCCTGGCTAACGCGACCGAAGAATTCAAAACGAAATACGGTAAGGATGCTTATGCGTCTGTTCTGTTGGATGTATTGAAATCAGAAAATATTAAAGAAGCCTTCGATCAGACAGCATTGTTATTTGGAGGAGTCGACATTGTAGTAAACTGTGCCGGTATCTCAATTTCTAAACCGTTAGAAGAACACACAGAAAAAGATTGGGATCTACTTTATGATATTTTAGTGAAAGGTCAGTTCCTGGTTACGCAAGGTGGTGTTGAAATTATGCGCAAGCAAAACCTGGGGGGTGATGTTCTTAACATAGTAAGCAAGAATGCTCTTGTAAGCGGACCAAACAATGCCGCCTATGGCTCTGCGAAAGCAGCACAACTTCACTTGAGCCGATTGAATGCAGCGGAGTTGGGGCCTGATAAAATCCGTGTGAATGTCGTGAATCCTGATGCTGTAATTTCTGATAGCAAAATATGGGAAGGCGCTTGGGCAGAAGGTCGCGCAAAAGCCTATGGAGTAAAGGTTGAAGAGTTGCCATCCTTCTATGCAAAACGTACTTTGTTAAGTGAAATCATTCTTCCGGAAGATATCGCTAACGGATGTTTCGCTTTTGTTGGTGGCTTGTTAAATAAATCTACCGGAAACGTATTGAATGTAGATGGTGGTGTAGCGATGGCATTTGTAAGGTAATGGTCTATAAAACAATGAACCACCAAATCGCCAAAGACACAAAGAAATACGAAGATCCTAGTGCAATTCAGTGCCTTGGTGTCTTTGAGGTTCAAATAAACTACGAATGAAAAGACTGGCTTTTAAAATGAAGCTTCATGCCGGCCTGGCAGAAGAATACAAACGCAGGCATGATCAGCTCTGGCCAGAACTTGAACACCTGTTGAAGCAAACGGGTATTGAAGATTATTCTATTTTTCTGGATGAAGAAACTAACTTACTCCTCGGAGTTTTGAAAATTAACAATCCAGATGCCATGAACGATCTTCCTAACCATCCGGTAATGAAAAAATGGTGGGCATATATGAAAGATATGATGGAATGTAATCCGGACAATTCTCCGGTAAGTATTCCATTGAAGGAAGTTTTTTATCTTAAGTAAATGTTGTTAGTTCTTTGTGGCTGGTTGTTCGGTAAAACCAGTCTCTAAGAACTGACAACTATCAACCAACAACCACAATAATGAGAATCGAGAAAACCCAAATCCAAAAGCACAACGACAAACTTTATTCATCACATCAACGAAAAGTAAAGCAACTTGTCAATGAAAATCCTACTGCAAAAAGAGTAGTCAACAAACTGGTTGATTTTCAAATTGCTATACCAAGTTGGGCATTAGGAACAGGTGGTACACGCTTCGCACGGTTTTCGGGTGGAGGTGAACCGCGCTCCCTGGAAGAAAAAATTTCTGATGTCGGTCTTCTTCATTCTCTTAATCAATCCAGTGGCGCTATATCCCTTCACATTCCATGGGATATACCAACGAGTACACGTAAGATCAAAGCGCTGGCGGCCGAACATGGTTTGCTCTTCGATGCAGTAAACTCCAACACCTTTCAGGATCAACCCGAACAAAAACTTAGTTATAAGTTCGGATCACTACAACATGTGAATGCAAGAGTTCGCCAGCAGGCGGTTGATCATAATATAGAGGTAATCAAACATGGTAAAGCACTCGGCTCTAATTCAATTACGGTATGGTTGTCGGATGGGTCCTGTTTTCCCGGACAATTAAATTTCAGAAAAGCGTTTCAGCGCACATTGGAAGGACTACAGGAAATTTATAAGGCTCTACCCTCCAACTGGAAAATGTTTGTCGAATACAAAGCCTTTGAACCTAACTTCTATTCGATGACTGTTGGCGACTGGGGACAATCGTATTTGTATGCCAGCAAACTTGGACCCAAAGCGTACACATTAGTAGATCTGGGGCATCACCTTCCCAACGCCAACATCGAACAAATTGTATCCTTGTTACTGATGGAAGGAAAACTGGGAGGCTTCCATTTCAATGATTCAAAATATGGTGATGATGATCTCACCGTGGGCAGCATCAATCCCTATCAGCTCTTTTTGATCTTCAATGAATTAGTGGAAGGAATGGATGCCCGCAAGATGAATCATGCTACCGACCTTGGTTGGATGATCGATGCGTCACACAATGTGAAAGATCCACTCGAAGATTTATTGCAATCCGTAGAAGCAATTAAAATAGCGTATGCCCAATCATTACTCGTTGACCGTAAAGAATTAAATCGTGCCCAGGAAGCCAACGATGTGACAAAAGCCCAGGAAATTTTACAGCAAGCTTATCGCACCGATGTGCGTCCGTTAGTGGCTGAAGCAAGATTGAAAGCAGGAGCGGCTTTACAACCCATTCAATTGTTTCGCGATTTGGATGTAAGAAAGCAATTGATTCGTGAACGAGGATTAAAAACAGTTGCAACCGGATTGTAATACATAGCCTCAAGCTTCAAGCTACAGGCAGCAAGCTTGTAGCCTGAAACTTGCAGCCTGAAGCCTAAGTTTATGCAGACACAAACCATCGCCATCTTCGACATTGGCAAAACCAATAAAAAAGTCTTTCTCTTCGATGAAGATTATAAAATTCGTGTGGAAAAATCCATCCAATTACCGGAGATCAAAGACGAAGACGGGTTTCCCTGCGAGGATATTCATGCACTTACGAAATGGGTAAAAGATTCTTTTAATGAGCTATTGAGTTTATCGGAGTACGAAATCAAGGCGATCAATATCTCCGCTCATGGAGCTAGTTTTGTTCATATTGATGAAAAAGGAAATCCGGTTGCTCCACTTTATAATTACCTGAAACCGTATCCTGAAGAGTTAAAGAAAAAATTCTATGATACCTACGGAGGAGAAAATGAATTCTCCAGAATCACGGCATCACCCGTGTTAGGTCACCTCAATTCAGGAATGCAATTATATTGGCTCAAACATGAACGGCCTGAAGTATTTAAGCAAATAAAATATTCATTGCATCTCCCTGAATACATCAGTTACCTGTTCTCAGGAAAACCAACGTCCGGTATCACCAGCATTGGTTGCCATACGAACTTATGGGATTTCACAAAAAATAACTATCACGAATGGGTATATCAGGAAGGTATTCTTGAAAAACTTGCTCCTATTATTTCTTCCACGGAAGTAACAAATTTTTCCTATCCACCAATTACGGTTAATGTCGGGATTGGGCTTCACGACAGTTCAGCTGCGCTTATTCCTTACCTTTCATGCTTCAGTGAATCTTTTGTGTTGCTATCCACAGGCACGTGGTGCATTAGTTTAAATCCATTTAACCACACGCCACTGACAGAAGAAGAATTGAAAAAGGATTGTTTGTGTTTTCTTACTTTTGCAAGCAACCCTGTGAAAGCTTCACGTCTTTTTGCCGGGTATGAGCATGAAAAAGAAATAAAGAAACTAGCCGAACACTTCCATACCTCAGAAGACTATTATAAAAACATTTCCTATCAACCTGAATTGGTAAAACGCTTTGCTACGCATTGCTACCAACCAGAGGACCTTGCCGGCTACGCTTCCTACGAGGAAGCCTACACACAATTCATACGAAGCCTGGTTGAACAACAAGTAACTAGTACCAACCTGGTGATGCATAATAGTCAGGTAACTCGTATTTTTGTGGATGGAGGGTTTAGTCATAATCCAATCTATATGAATTTATTGTCAGCTGCCTATCCAGCCACAGAAGTCTATGCCGCATCCGTGGCACAAGCATCAGCCACCGGTGCAGCCATGGCCATTCATAAGCATTGGAATAAAAATCCACCTAAAGCAGATATGATCGATCTTAAATTTTTCTCTAGTAAAGAGAGTCAACTATTATGAACATCGGACTGTTCATTCCCTGCTATATCGATCAGTTTTATCCGCAAGTAGGCATCGCTACTTTTCAACTTCTGGAACGATTGGGGTTGACGGTCACCTACCCTACTAATCAAACCTGCTGTGGACAGCCAATGGCAAACTCCGGATTTGAACATTTAACGCATTTAACTTCACATAACTTCGTCACCAATTTTTCATCGTTCGATTACATTGTTTGTCCTTCGGGAAGTTGTACGCTTCACATCAAAGAACATCTTCACGATAAAGCTCATCCCGACAAGGCCATGAGCACACGAAATAAAATAGTGGAACTAACGGAGTTTCTAACGGATATACTCGGAATAAAAAAATTGGAAGCACATTTTCCACACAAAGTAGGCTTGCATCAAAGCTGTCATGGCCTACGCGGACTAGGACTTGCGCAAATGTCTGAACTGGTTGCGCCACACTTTTCCAAACCAGAAAGTCTGTTACGTTTAGTAAACGGACTTGAACTTATTGAGCTGGAAAGAAAAGACGAATGTTGTGGTTTTGGTGGAACCTTTTGTGTATTTGAGGAATCCGTGAGTGTGAAAATGGGCCAAGATCGTGTGGCCGATCATAGTACTCATGGTGCCGAATATATCACCGGTGTCGACATGAGCTGCCTGATGCACCTGGAAGGTATCCTGCGCAGACAAAAAAATAATGTGAAGGTGATTCATATTGCTGAAATTCTAAACGCGGTGACGAAATAACATAATGCAATGAATCCACAGAACAAAACACATGCAGCGTTAGCAGAGCAATTCAACCGCGATGTAGAGCGGGTGAACTGGCATGATAAAACGCTTTGGTTTGTTCGTGAAAAACGTGATAAAGCGGCCAATCAAATAGCCGAATGGGAACAATTGCGTGAAGCTGCCTCGCAGATTAAGAATAATGTACTGAGTAACCTTCATAATTACTTAGTTGAATTTGAAAAAAATGCAATTCAACACGGCATTCATGTTCATTGGGCTGCTACGGCTCAAGAGCACAATGAGATTGTTCACGGTATCATTAAAAAACATGGAGTTAAGCACATGGTTAAAAGTAAGTCGATGCTCACTGAAGAGTGCGGACTGAATGAATATCTTCATGAACATGGGGTTGATGTGATTGATACTGATTTGGGTGAACGCATTGTGCAACTAGCCAACGAGCCACCCAGTCATATTGTGATGCCGTGCATACATTGGAAGAAAGAAGAAATTGGTGAGTTATTTCATCAACATCTTGGCACTCCTAAAGGCAATGCAGACCCACAGATGCTCACTGCAGCTGCACGCGAACATTTACGTGAACATTTTTTAACTAGTCGCCTGGCACTTACCGGTGTAAACTTCGCGGTTGCAGAAACAGGTGAAATAATTGTATGCACCAATGAAGGAAATGCAGATCTGGGTGTGCAACTGGCCGATGTGCACATCGCCTGCATGGGCATTGAAAAAATAATCCCACAACGAAAACACCTTGGAGTATTTCTTCGATTGCTGGCAAGAAGCGCAACCGGTCAACCAATCACTACTTACTCTAGTCATTTTCAAAAGCCACAAGAAGGTCAAGAAATGCACATCGTGATGGTAGATAATGGGCGTAGTGAGCGAATGGCAAGTGACGACTTCAGAAATGCGTTGAAATGTATTCGATGCGCAGCCTGTTTTAATACATGCCCGGTATATAGGCGCAGTGGCGGTCATAGTTACCACACAGCGGTAGCCGGACCTATAGGTTCTATACTCGCACCTGGTTTCGACATGAAGAAAAACGCTGATCTACCTTTTGCCTCTACGCTTTGTGGATCATGCACCAACGTATGTCCGGTAAAAATTGACATTCACAACCAACTGTATAAATGGCGACAAGTATTGATTAAGAATGGGCATACAGCTACATCAAAAATAATTGGAATGAAGGTAATGAGCCAGGTGTTATCTCATCCAATGATGTATAATTTTTCAGGTAGTATTGGTAGATGGTTAATGCGCACGTTACCATTTATAGTGAATAATACATTGAATCCCTGGTTTAAGCAACGCGAAATGCCAAAAGCTCCTTCGCAATCTTTTCGATCCTGGTATCTGAACCAACGTAAGCATGAATAGCAAAGAAAAGATACTTTCGGCACTTAAGAAAAATCAACCGGCAACTTCACCCTTGCCGGAATTGAATTTTGCAGGTGACATGTCAATCGATCTGAAAGAACAGTTCATTAAAACTCTCAATGGAATTGGCGGATCAATTATGGAAGTAAATGAATGGAACGATGTAGTTGAGCATATCAAATCAAGTTTTCCAAAGGCATCACGCATTGTTAATACGATTACTGACCAATCCTCAGAATTTGAAGGGTTAGACATAAAATCAGACCCTCATGAATTTAGCAATGTAACCGTAGCTATCATAAAAGGGGAATTTGGTGTGGCCGAAAATGGTGCCATCTGGTTAACCGAAGCAAATATGGGCCATCGTGCGTTGCCTTATATTTGTGAGCATTTGGTTCTGGTTATCAATAATAACACAATTGTGCCAACGCTCCATGAAGCATATGAGAAAATAGGTTCAACCAGGTATAATTTAGGAACCTTTATAGCGGGCCCTTCCAAGACCGCAGACATAGAGCAATCGTTAGTGTTGGGTGCACATGGGGCCAAAAGTATGTTAATTTTTCTTGTAGGTTGAAATTACTTCAACGTCAACTCACCGATAATATTCTTAGCGCCCCCCAACTTATCAATACACCACAACACGTAACGGATATCGACACAAATGGTGCGATTTAGATCTTTATCAAAGGCAATCTTATGACTGAGTGCTTCATAGTTCCCATCAAAGGCAAGACCGATCAATTCTCCATTGGCATTGAGCACCGGTGAACCTGAGTTACCACCCGTGATATCATTAGTTGTGATAAAGCCAACCACCAGATCATTCGTGCGTGCATCTTTATAAATGCCAAAGTCTTTCTTCTTCACAGCTTCAATCAATTCTTTCGGTAAATCAAATTCATAATCACCTGGCACATATTTTTCCATCACGCCTTTCATCGTGCATACATAATCATAAAACACCGCATCGCGTGGACGGTATGATTTTACATTGCCAGAACTAAGGCGCATGGTAAAGTTCGCATCGGGATACAACGTCTTCCCTTTGTTCATTTCCAAAATACCTTTCATGTAGATACGGCTTAAGTCATTGTTCTGATTGGCAAAATCAATCGACTTTGGCTGGTATTTGATATAATTTCTAATGAATGAAACTGAATAATAATAGGCTGGATCAGACTGCAACGTGGTGGAATCCGGTTTGGCTATGAAGGCATTCCATTTGGCATCATTCAGGATCATCGTATAATTGAACACATCCGCTGCGAATTTCTTGTAGGTAGCTTCATCATTCAAATCGCCATATGTACGCAGCTTATTATAAAATTCTACAGGATGTTGAGCTGGATCAATATCGGTATAAAACATTTTACACATTGTTGCCAGAATATTCTGATCAGAAGGTTTATTTTCATTAGAAAGAAATTGGCCACGGGTGCGATTCAAACTTTCTATTACTCTTTTTATTTCTTCATCCGATGGATTCTTTTTTGTTAGTGCACGCTCGAGTGCCTGAAGTGATGCAGCATAGGCAGCCAATGGCGACCCCATGATTCCTTCGTTGATATACGTGCGGTGTTTCGTGTATGGCCACCATTCCTGGTAAACCTGGTCGAATTTGTTAAAGAGTCCTTCATACTCTGGTTTGCCTATAGCCCATTTCTCAAAATTTTCTTCATCAGCTTTCTTTTGTCCATAGACATCATACTTCAACAATTGCTTGCGTTCTCCATCAAAAAATTTCCAGTAGTTGGCAATGCTTGCATAACTGGATGCCAGTTGCAAACGCACAGCATCATTCTTCTTCATCTCAGTAAACATCAGCTTAAGACGTTCATCCCGAAGATTAACAATTGCCGGGTTTTCAATTTCGGTTTTTATTTTTACACCTAATGAAGTTTCGTAGCGGTTAGTACCTCCCGGATATCCGAGGATCATCGAGAAGTCACCGTCTTTCACTCCTTTTGTAGATACATTCAAATAATATTTTGGTTTGAGTGGCACATTATCGGCCGCATATTCTGCAGGCTTTCCATCCTTGTTCATATATACGCGAAATACAGAAAAGTCGCCCGTGTGGCGAGGCCACTCCCAGTTGTCAGTATCACCACCAAACTTGCCGATGCTTTCAGGTGGAGCTCCCACGAGACGGATGTCGCGGTATCGCTCATATACAAAAACGAGGTATTGATTATTTTTAAAGAAAGGCATTACACGTGCTTCCAGATTGGTGCCTTCTACTGTCTTCTTTGCTATTTCGGTAGACACCGCCTGTAACTTCACAGCACGATCTCCACCACTAAGACCTTGAACAGCTGCATCGACTTCCTTGGTTACATCTTCTATGCGCACCAGAAACTGTACAGACATACCCGCTGCTGCAATCTCCTCTGCTTTGCTCTTTGCCCAGAAGCCATCCCGTAGATAATTTTTTTCAACCGTGCTGGCAGCTGCAATAGCGCCATAACCGCAATGATGATTGGTAAAGATCAATCCTTCCTTGCTCACCATTTCGCCCGTACATCCTCCACCAAAAATGATAATGGCATCTTTCAAGGAGGATTTATTCAAACTGTACAATTGCTCTTTGCTAAGCTTCAGCCCGCTCTTCACCATATTGTTATACGTTTGGTCGCCCAACATATATAATAGCCACATGCCCTCATCAGCACGAGCGAAGAGAAACGCAAACACAAAGAGCAGGGAAAGGATTTTCTTTTTCATATTATTTTGAATTTCAACAGATCAATTTAAGGGAAAATTTGACAGAAAAACAATGACTATACTCTCCCTGATATAAGAAACATTAAAACCAAGGAGCTCTATCTATTTATGAAGTAATGAACAAACTAATAAAGGATCTATTCAAATTCCTATCATTGGGTTAGTAACAACGTATCTATAACGTTCTCTTAAAGATCAAATTGCACCTGCGAAAAGCCCTTCGTGTATTTTCATTAATATTAAAAAAGAGTGGTCTCAATTATTGAACCCGTAGGATTGACGAAACATGGTGCAACAATGTTTTGTCAAGATTTACCCTGACGATATAAGTCATCCGTTGGATATAATGATGAAATAATAAGAAGTTGATTTTCATTGGTCCGGAAGGCAACAGAATTTTATTGCAAGGTCCTGGTTGTAGAATAGAACCAAATCATCATGTCTCAATTTAAAATGCAGGTGAGATCAATCGTTATTCATTGGTTATCAAAATGGAGTTAACCATAGCGATCGTTATTGATTGGGTTTACCTGGTGTAGGTTCAGAAAACACTTTCCAGTTTGGATCACCATCAGTCTCTCTTCCGTAAGACACGTTTTCTATCTGCTTGCCAAACTTAACTCCATCGATCTTCCTTCCATCTTCATAATATAATCCAATGTACTCGCCATTTTGATTGAGTTTGAATTTAAGATGTAAAACACCCTGTTTAGGACTACCATCGGCCCATAACAATAAATATCCTCCAGGCTGAATGGTGGTGAGCAAACTATCTGCTTTTGGAATCTGATATCCCAACGGTTCGGCTTTATCTTGAGAAAAATACATACCACCAATATCTATCGCAGTATTACCCGGATTATATATTTCAATCCAATCGTCAAACTCATCTTTACCTCCATCCTTATCAGGACAACAGGAAGAATTATTAGCCATGAACTCATTAATATATAGGGTTGGCACATCTTTTTTTAACAAAAAAAATGTTCCTGCCGCTAGCAGGATTAACGTCAAAGCTATCAGGCCAAATTTATTTAACGATCGAGTCATCTTCTGTTTGTGGTTATCATAAAAACTACCTAAATATAGATCTTTTCATTAAAACTTTCCGCTGGTAAAACAATACAAAAACCGTGGATTATTATACCGAGATAGGAGCCTTTATGGAAGGATGAGCCTGGTAGTTTACTATTTCAAAATCCTCAAACTCATAGTCAAATAAACTGGATGGCTTACGTCTAATCACCAACTGGGGCAGCAGAAATGGTGAGCGCGATAACTGCAACTTTGCTTGCTCTAAATGATTGGAATATAAATGCACATCGCCACCCGTCCACACAAAATCTCCGGGCTTCAGGTCGCATTGCTGAGCAACCATATAGGTAAGCAGTGCATAACTGGCAATATTAAAGGGAACACCTAAGAAGTAATCGGCACTGCGCTGATAAAGCTGGCAGGAAAGTTTTCCATCTGCAACATAGAACTGGAACAAGGCATGGCATGGCGGCAATGCCATTTTATCTACTTCGGCAGGATTCCATGCTGATACAATATGCCTGCGTGAATCTGGTTTGGTTTTAATCTGGTTAAGTACTTGCGAAATCTGATCAATGTGTCTGCCATCTGGTGCTGGCCAACTACGCCACTGGCTTCCATACACAGGGCCAAGATCTCCGTTTTCATCGGCCCACTCATCCCAAATCGACACGCCATGATCCTTAAGATATTTTATGTTGGTGTCGCCTCGCAGGAACCACAGCAACTCATAAATAATGGAGCGCAGGTGAAGTTTTTTGGTGGTGACCAACGGGAACCCTGTTGAAAGATCAAAGCGAAGTTGACGACCGAAAACAGAAAGCGTTCCTGTGCCCGTGCGATCGGTTTTTGAGGTTCCGCTTACAAGAATTTCATTCAAAAGATCAAGGTATTGTCGCATAAAAAAACTTTCATGCAATTACGCAGTTCACGGAAAGAAATAAAAGCTGAAACCCATCTAAAACCTGATCAAGAATCCACATCGGCATGATTTCCAAATAAAGATAGAATTGGTTATTTGAACGACCGTAAACAAAAAAGGGCCCCGCCAGAAGACGGAAGCCCTAATAAACCCCACTTACTTTTATATTACATATTCCCCTTAACGTCAATTTCCTTCGAAAGACCATTGATAGTAATTGTGATCAACTTATCACACGTTCCGTTTCCATAATCGATAATGATTGCTTTACCATCTACGTTTAACACTTTCGTTCCTTCTACAGCCATAAACACTTTGTGTGTAGTTGCGCAATCTCTTTTATAAACTAAAGGTTTGGTAATTTCCATCTGGAAAGTTTTTCCATCACGATTTGATCCTGCGGCCGTTCCGGTTATGATCCATTGGTCATTAAGCGGGTTGTTGATGTCTATAATCCATTCGCGAGAACGGTTTACTTCACGGGTTGCCACCGTTCCATCAGGCCAGGTAGCTTTACCTCCTACCACGCTAATCGTAAATTTAGGATTAGTAATTAAACTTGCTGTAGTGTTCGTTACAGTGCGTACACCTTCTACTAAAATTCCATTTATCGAATAACCTTGCAAGGTGGTGATGAGTTGTGAATTAGGCATAAAGCGCTTGCCATTAAACTCAATATTGATAATTCCTTTACGTACGTTGCCACGTGCATCTGTGCATCCGGTTGTACCAAAATCAATTTTAATATAACCGTGCGGTACCTCCGGTGTATTATCTACAGCAAAGGTAACCGTAATGGCAGCACAAGTAAATCGGGAATCATTGGGCTTCACACAATCTCTACCGGATGCTGAACCGCGTGCGCCTGTTGCCGCTGAGCCATCAGCCGAAACGACCAAGGTTGACATATCATCTACATCTTCAAAATAACTCTCTGTCACCGCCTCATTTTCAACATTGTTTGAATCGTTGGCGGTGAAATTAATCTGATTAGTATCTGTACAAGACGATAAAAAAGCCAGAAAAATCACAGCAAACCCCAAAAATCCCTTTTCAAATACATTCTTCATTGTTTTCATGGTTGTGTTTTTTTAATCGGCTCTTAGAGTATGAAACCACCGAAAGGTTTAATGATAAAATAAACTATTTTTGATAAAATGTATTCTAAGGGCTAACATTTAACC
>CAYGGY010000002.1:0-160553 GCA_964349405.1 uncultured Ohtaekwangia sp.
GAATAGAATTTTAGTTTTTTTTACAAAACATTGTTTAGAAATGATCAAAACATTTAATTTTGGCGACTTCAAGTATTATCTAAACCTTAAACCATGAAAAAATTACTTACTGTTCTCGCTTTTTTGGGAGTTATCGCCTTCAGCCCCTCCCAGGCTTATGCTCAAGAAACTGACACAACTCAAGCTGCCACCGAAGCGGTTGCTCCTGCAGAAGCAGTGACCTCCGATGTTGCCGCAGTAGAAGAAGTTGCCACAGAGGAAGAGCAATCTTTCCACCAGGCTATTAAAGACAAGTTTATTGAAGGTGGCGCAGGTTTTATGTGGCCTATCCTGATTTGCTTGATTTTAGGATTGGCAGTTTCTATTGAAAGAATTATTACACTTAACCTTGCTACTACCAACACTACAAAATTGTTGAGCAAGATTGAGGATGCCTTAGCAAAAGGCGGAATTGAGGCCGCTAAGGATGTAACCAAAAATACCAAAGGCCCTGTTGCCTCTATCTTTACTCAAGGTCTTATGAGATCTTCTGAAGGTATTGATATGGTAGAGAAGTCTATCGTTTCTTATGGTGGTGTTGAAATGGCCCGTCTTGAAAAAGGGTTGATTTGGATCTCTTTGTTTATTTCACTCGGGCCAATGCTTGGGTTCTTTGGAACAGTTATCGGGATGGTGCAAGCATTTGATGCGATTGAAGCTGCGGGTGATATTTCGCCTCAGGTTGTTGCGGGTGGTATGAAAGTGGCCTTGATCACAACCGTTGGTGGTTTGATCGTAGGTATGACTCTTCAGATATTCTATAACTATCTGGTTTCAAAAATTGATGGTCTTGTTAATAGCATGGAAGATGCTTCTATCACGTTGATTGATATATTGGTAAAACATAAGCTCTCTAAATAACACGTCCTATGGAATCAGTAGATATTGGTATGTATATAGCCTACATTTTTCTTAGTGTGGCCTTAGTAGCGTCAGTTGTATTGCCATTGATTAATGCATTAAAACACCCTGCTGAACTGGTTAAATCTTTAGTCGGAGTAGGTGGTCTAGTTGTACTCTTTATAGTAGCTTATTCACTTTCAGGAGCAGAAGTTTCCGCTAAGGCAATAGCCATGGGAGTTGATGAGTCTGGCTCAAAAATGATTGGAGCGGGTCTGATTTTATTTTACTTCGTTTTAGTATCAGCCGCAGCAGGAATAGTTTTTTCGGAAATCAGTAAAGCCTTAAAATAATGGCACGTAACACACCAGAAATTCCCAACGCATCTATGGCAGATATAGCCTTCTTGTTGCTTACCTTCTTTCTGGTAACGACAACGATGCCTAACAACCGGGGATTAAGTATAGCTCTTCCACCCCCTCCGGAGGCAACACCACCGGAAGATGTTAAGATTCAGGAACGCAATATGTTTAAGATCCAGATTAACTCTTCTGATGCATTGCTTATTGAAGGAGAGCCAAGAGAGAATATATCTACTCTCAAGGATGAGATTAAAGCATTTGTGTTAAATAATGGAAGAGATCCTGCTAGTTCAGATAATCCGGAGAAAGCAATTGTTTCATTCAAAACCGACCGCGGAACGAGTCATAAAAGATTTATAGAGCTTCTTGATATTATACAGGGAGCTTACTATGATCTCTATGCTGAGCAAGCGGGCGTAACAAATGCAAAATTCAGAGAGGCTGCTTCTGATCTGTCAATCCCTGAGAATAAAGCAATTTATGAAAAGGGAAGGACTGGTATTCCTTTAAATATCTCGATCGCTGATCCTTCCAAAGTAGGTAACTAAGAATTAATACTATGTCAAAGTTTAAGAAAAAAACCGAAGTAAAGCAGGAAATTCCAACGTCTTCAATGCCTGATGTTGTTTTCATGTTGCTTTTCTTCTTCATGGTAACTACCGAGCTACGGGAGACATCTATCGAAGTTAAACAGTTGATTCCTAAAGCTACGCAGCTCAGGAAATTGATGAGGAAATCGTTGGTTGCAAACCTTTATATTGGAGAGCCCACCAAGCCACAGTATGGTAAGGAACCAAAAATTCAAGCTGACGATGTTTTTATTGAACCAAAAGATATAATCCGTTGGGTTAATGAAAAGAAAAGTGAATTAGCTGAAAATGAACGCGATCAATTAACCGTATCTCTAAAAGTAGATAAAGATTCAAAGCGCGGAATTATTTCCGATGTTGAAATCGAACTTAGAAAGGCTAATGCCAGAAAGTTACTTTATTCTACGCTTCAGGAAGAAGAAAAAAATAATTAATGAGTAATTTGATTTAAGGTAAACGGAAAGCCTTCCATAATTTAGGAAGGCTTTCTTGTTTTTATGATAACATCAATTCTTAAAACCCCAAAAGTTATTAACGCCTGGTGCATGTATGACTGGGCTAACTCGGTATATAACCTTGTTATCACTACTACTTTCTTTCCTATTTATTTCGCGGCTATTACAAAATCTGCATATGGGGAAAATACAGTGCCACTGCTTGGGCGCACGTTTAAAAACACAGCTTTATATAATTATGCGTTAGCCTTTGCTTATTTGATTATTGCATTGGCCTTACCAATTCTATCTTCAATAGCTGACTCACGTGGTAACAAGAAAAAATTCATGAGATTTTTCTGTTATGTGGGAGCCTTGGCATGCGTTGGGCTCTTTTGGTTTAAAGGTGACCAGCCAAGTGTTTTGTGGGGTACCGGATGTTTTGTTATTGCCGCAATAGGATATATCGGTAGTCTTGTTTTTTATAATTCATACTTGCCTGAAATAGCCACACGTGAAGAACGTGATTGGGTAAGTGCCCGAGGTTATTCTATGGGATACATAGGCAGTGTTATTCTGCAATTGGTTGGTTTTGCGCTAGTGCTATATTTTAGTGCGCATGGAGATAATGCATCGGGGCCACTCTTTACCTTCTTATTAGTTGGAATTTGGTGGATCGGATTTGCTCAAATTACTTTTTATTATTTACCGGATGGTTCACCCCCCGAACAAAAAAAGAAGGGTGATATTTTTAAAGCTGGCTTTTTAGAATTAAAAAAAGTTTGGGATCAGGTTAAGCACATGAGCGTGTTAAAATGGTTTTTAGTAGCCTTTTTATTTTACAGCATGGGAGTTCAAACGGTAATGCTGGCAGCCACCTTATTCGGTAGTCAATTGCTTGAACTGCCTGACGAAAAACTGATAATAACCATTGTATTGATTCAATTGGTAGCTATCCCAGGTGCTATGATGATGTCATTCTTATCTGGTAAATTTGGTAACCTCAAAGTGTTAACGGGAGTGGTATTTATTTGGATTCTGGTATGTATGGCAGCTTACTGGGTTGTAAACATGAAAGAGATCGGTGCCGATGTGGAATTTTATTTTTATGGGTTGGCAGTCAGTGTAGGCATAGTTATGGGAGGCATACAATCATTAAGTAGAAGTACCTACAGCAAGCTTATGCCCGAAACAAAAGACACAGCTTCTTTCTTTAGTTTCTATGATGTGACAGAAAAGATTGCCATTGTGATAGGTATCTTCGCTTTTGGTTATATAGACGAAACCTTTGGAATGAAGCATTCCGTGTTAATTCTTATTGTCTTTTTTGTGCTTGGGTTATTCTCTCTTGTTAGGGCCCGATATAAAGAAACGTTATATGTTAGTTAGGAAAGGATCAATATCTCAAATGTTTAACAGTTATTCCATTATTGATAAGTTGCTTCAGCGATTCAATGCCAACCTTCAAATGTAAATCAACATAACTTTTGGTAACTACCTTGTCACTGGCTTCCGTCTTTACGCCATCAACCACCATGGGCTGATCAGAAACCAATAAGATTGCACCAGTTGGGATTTCATTATAAAATGCAGTAGAGAAGATTGTGGCTGTTTCCATATCAATTGCCATGGCTCTGATTTTTCTAAGGTATTCTTTAAAATGCTCATCCCATTCCCACACTCTTCGGTTCGTGGTATAAACAGTTCCCGTCCAATAGTCTTGATTGTTATCACGTATGGTGGTGGATATTGCCTTCTGCAATGCGAACGCAGGTAATGCCGGTACTTCGGCAGGGAAATAATCATTGGAAGTTCCTTCTCCGCGAATCGCTGCTATGGGAAGGATAAAGTCACCGATGTCATTTTTCTTTTTGAGACCACCGCACTTACCCAAAAAGACACATGCTTCAGGTTTAATGGCTGAGAGACAATCCATGATCGTTGCTGCATTCGGGCTCCCCATTCCAAAATTGATAATGGTGATTCCACCGGATGTAGCACTGTGCATGGCTCTATCCTGGCCAGCTACTTCTACGTTATTCCATTCGGCAAATTTTTTAACGTAATTATCGAAGTTTGTGAGCAAAATATATTTTCCGAAGTCTTCCAACTTAATACCTGTGTATCTTGGAAGCCAGTTTTCAACGATTTCTTGTTTTGTCTTCATACGCCTTTAATTTCCTAATTTTAAACGAATGTTTAAACTTAATCTCCCCGATTTTAATATTACCATTCGGAAAGAAGAAGGAAAAGTATGGATTTTCGATAGTATCAGAAAGAAGTATATCGTGCTTACCCCTGAAGAATGGGTAAGGCAGCATTTTATACATTACCTTATTAATCATCTTAAATATCCAAAAACCTTATTCCGTATAGAAGGAAGCCTTACCTATAACAAACTCCAAAAGAGATCAGATATCGTGATCCATGACCGTGATGGGAAACCATGGATGTTGGTTGAGTGCAAGGCCCCCAATATTAAACTCACTCAAAAAGCGTTTAATCAGGTGGCCGTTTATAATATGACCATTGGTGCACGGTTTGTGGCCGTCACCAATGGTATGGTACAATATTGTTTTGAACCTTCAGCAACAGGGGAAGCGAATCACCTAACCGAGTTTCCGGTATTTCCAGAGTAAAATCAGTTCAACACTTCTTTTACATCTACATAGGGTAAGTTGAATACATCAGCAACAGCTTTATACACTACTTTGCCATTCACTACATTCAGTCCCTTTTGTAAGTCTTCATTATCCTTACACGCTTTCTTCCAGCCTGCATTGGCGAGCTTCAAGGCGTAGGGGAGAGTTGCGTTGGTGAGTGCCAGTGTGGAGGTGTAAGGAACAGCGCCAGGCATATTGGCTACACAGTAATGAACGATATCATCAATAATGTAAGTAGGATTTTCATGGGTAGTGGGTTTGCATGTTTCAATGCACCCACCTTGATCAACAGCCACATCAACCAACACGGTGCCGGGTCGCATGGTTTTAAGCATATCACGTGTGATTAATTTAGGAGCCTTTGCCCCCGGGATTAATACGCCACCAATAATCAGATCATGGGTCTTCACCAATTCTCTTAAGGTATAGTCATTTGAAACCATGGTATGAACATTTTTTGGCATCACATCATCGAGATAACGCAGGCGATTCAGATTTACATCAGTAATAATCACATCGGCACCCATGCCGGCTGCAATTTTTGCTGCGTTGGTACCAACTATGCCTCCACCTAGTATCAATACTTTTGCGGGCATTACTCCGGGTACACCACCCAATAAAATGCCTCTGCCTTTTAAGGGCTTCTCTAGATATTTAGCACCCTCCTGAATAGACATTCTTCCAGCCACTTCTGACATTGGAATAAGCAGTGGCAAGCTTCTGTCAGGCCGTTCTACTGTTTCGTAAGCAAGGCAAACCGCTCCTGTTTTAATCATCGCGTGTGCCAATGGCTCATAGGAGGCAAAATGGAAATAAGTAAAAACCAGTTGATCTTTTTTAATTAGACCGTATTCTTGTTCGATAGGTTCTTTTACTTTGATGATCATTTCGGCAATGTCAAAGACTTCTTCTGCGGATGATAGAATTTTTGCGCCAGCACCAATATATTCTTCATCACTAAATCCACTGCCTTCACCAGCTTTTGTTTGTATATACACAGTGTGACCTTTTCTAACGAATTCCTGTGTGCCCGCGGGAGTAATTGCTACTCTGTTTTCGTTATTTTTTATTTCTTTTGGAACCCCGATGATCATATGGTTAATGTTTTAAATAGTTTTTAAAATTGTTGACTTAGATTTGATATAAGTAAAATCAAACCGCGTGCAAAGATAGCACACGGACACAATTGCATTAGATGTTTTTGCGAATTTTAAAGATTTAATGACGCAGATTTTATGCGCATTGGGTTCCCGTATAAAGGGATTGTGGTTGTACATGCAATTTAATAGCACTATACACTATATCGATAGTGTGTGGCTCCGAGGTTTTGATCTTTATAACTATGTGTTGGCTATGAAATATTCTGATCCAACTTATAATATGTTGGTAGTGGTGATAATGATTTCAAATATGGAAATAGAAAAAAATAATTTGCAGTATTGAAACTCGGGAAAGATTTCATACCACAAGAATTCTGTTTAGTGGATGACCTTTTTACTATTTTTCTTTTTAAGAAGTTTGCGAATAATCTGCGGATTGATTTGGATGATTGGGTTACTTTCTTTCGGTAATATTCGAATTTACAGCATTTTATAAGGTATTTATTTTTGTCTTGAACCCTCGAAGCTTTTTATCTATTTTTACCCATCAACCAATTTATGTAAGTGACGCAAACGAAGACCATGGTAAGTGGAATCTCCACAAAGAAAATTACGGCAATACTTGCCGATTATAAATTGGCATGTGAAAGCAGGGAGGCTAGTATTCTTGGCCGAAAAGAAGTTTTCATGGGCAAAGCAAAGTTTGGGATTTTTGGTGACGGTAAAGAGCTGGCTCAGATTGCGATGGCAAAAGTTTTTCGTAATGGTGATCATCGTGCCGGATACTATCGTGACCAAACATTCATGTTGGCTATTGGTGAATTGACACTAGCCCAATACTTTGCTCAATTGTATGCACATACCGATGTAGAAGCCGATCCGGCATCTGCGGGCAGATTAATGAATGGTCATTTCGCCACGCGGATGATTGATGAAAAGGGAGCCTTCAGGAATTTAGCAAAGTCAAAAAATAGCAGTTCAGATATTTCTCCGACAGCCGCGCAAATGCCAAGACTGTTAGGACTTGCTTATGCTTCAAAACTTTTTAGAAATAATCCGGGACTGGCTACTTATAACGAATTAAGTAATAAAGGAAACGAAATAGCATTTGGCACCATTGGTAACGCGTCTACTTCGGAAGGAATGTTTTTCGAAACGATTAATGCAGCAGGTGTCCTTCAAGTACCCTTGATGATATCCGTATGGGATGATGAGTATGGGATTTCTGTTCCCAAAGAATATCAAACAACAAAGGGAAGTATCTCCAAAATATTATCTGGCTTTCAGCGAAACGAGTCCGAAAAAGGGTATGAGATTTTTACAGTGAATGGTTGGGATTACCAGGGCTTATGTAAAGTCTATGAGAAAGCTGAAAAAATTTGTCGCGAGGAACATGTTCCGGTTCTCATTCACGTATTGGAAATGACACAACCGCAGGGACATTCTACGTCAGGATCTCATGAGCGGTATAAATCCAAAGAACGATTGGCATGGGAAGTAGAGCATGATTGCATTCGTAAGTTTCGTGAATGGATAAGTGAACAAGGCATATCCACTCAGGAAGAATTAGTTGAAATTGAGAAGCAAGCAAAAGCTACTGCAAAGGCGGCCAAAGAACAGGCTTGGAAGTCTTTCAATGCTGACATTCAACGCGACCAATCGTTGCTAGATCAGCTTTTAGCAGTGGCCGCAGAAGAACTTCCTGAAATTGGGGAAATAAGAACCGGGCTAAGAAAAACAATTAATCCATTAAGAATGGATTCTATGAAAGCCGCCAAAATAGCTGTGCGAATTCTAGCTGCTAATTCTCACCCTGTAAGAGAGGAACTTGGTAATTGGATAAAGCGGGTAGAAATTGAAAACGTGGATCGGTTCAATTCACATCTTTTCAGTAATTCCGAATGGTCTGCTTTAAAAATAAAATCTGTACCCGCAGAATTTTCTGATAACTCTCCTTTAGTAGATGGTCGTGAAATTCTTCAGGCTTGTTTCAGGGAAGCGCTGCAACGAGATCCTACGGTATTGGCATTTGGTGAAGACGTAGGTAAGATTGGGGATGTAAACCAGGGGTTTGCAGGCCTTCAAGCCAAATTTGGAGAGACCAGAGTAACCGATACAGGAATAAGAGAGTGCACTATTGTGGGGCAGGGAATTGGTGCTGCTTTGAGAGGATTGAGGCCAATTGCTGAAATTCAGTATTTGGATTATCTCCTTTATGCCATACAAATCATGTCCGATGATTTGGCATGTCTACAATATCGAACCAAGGGTGGACAAAAAGCACCTGTTATAATTCGTACACGTGGTCATCGGTTGGAAGGTGTGTGGCATGCGGGTTCACCTATGGGTATGATATTGAACTCAATAAGAGGTATGCACGTGCTTGTGCCACGAGATATGACACAGGCAGCTGGCTTTTATAACACCCTGCTTAGGTCTGATGATCCGGCATTAATTATCGAATGCCTGAATGGTTATCGCTTGAAAGAGCGACTTCCAGATAATATTGGTGAATTTTCTTTGCCTTTGGGTATAACGGAAGTATTAAAAGAAGGAATCGATGTAACGATTGTTACGTACGGGTCGATGTGTCGGATTGTAATGGCAGCGGCTGCAGATCTTGAACGCGTTGGTATTTCCGTTGAGGTTATCGATGTGCAGTCGTTATTGCCATTTGATATTAATCATTCGATCACAGATTCAATTAAAAAAACTAATCGTGTCATATTTGCGGATGAAGATGTGCCAGGTGGAGCAACGGCATTTATGATGCAACAGGTTATAGAGTTTCAGGGTGCATTCCAATACTTAGATTCTCCTCCGCTTACACTACCAGCAAAAGAACATCGCCCCGCGTATGGATCGGATGGTGATTATTTTTCAAAACCAAATCAAGAAGATGTATTTGATAAGGTTTATACCCTAATGAATGAGGTTGATCCAGTTAAGTTTCCAGCTTTATACTAAGTAAAGGAACGCGAAATTACTGAAGAGTAAATTCAGGCGTTTCTATAGTATTGCTTTTGTGGAGTGCCCTATCCTTGATTTGAATTCTCAACTTTAAAGTTTTGATACTAAAAAGTGCCTTGAAGCCGCTGGAGCCCATTCCATATCGTATTTTCCCCTCTAGTGGTACACCTGACTTATCTTTAAACAAAATAGGGAATCGGCCGTCAAAGGTGGTGCAGAATTCATTTCTCCAATCAAATTCTGTAAAAGTGCCATTTGGATTTTTGACAAGGTAATCGATGGTAATGTTGTTATAATTTGGGTTCAATTGAAAATAGAGTGTGTCTTTAACAATGTTGTTTTCCTTAATGATTTCCCAATTAGTACAGTTATATGGTTTAATGTATGCTGGAAGAGTATCATAGCCAGGAACCGTTCTTTTGGTCTTATAATTAATAAATTTCCCATCGGGAAAAACGTAATAAAACTTATTGTTATAGGGCTTTCCAATTTCCGTTACATCTAATCCTAAATCACCATCACCATCTTTAAAAGTGACAATCAAAATTAAAGAATCAGCGTTTGCATCTGTTCCAGTACCAAATTCCTTATACCGGATGCTTTCAAAGTCAATTTGTGGCGTTACTGGAAATTCAGGAGGATTAAAACAGGCACTTACTCCAATTGAAATAATTACAAAAAGACCAAATCCTCGTATCAATTGCATTTTCTACCTTTATCGATCTGTAAATTAAAGAACACTTGGAGACATTCAAAAGTTTTGCGCAGTCTTTAAAAGATATTAACGAAGGCAACTTTAATGAAATTGCGCTCCAGCTATTTCATTTTCAATCAAGAAACAATCTTGTTTATAAAAGATATCTGGAATGCTTGAATTTTGATGCCAATTCGGTTTCTGAAATTAATCAGATTCCTTTTTTGCCTATCGGTTTTTTTAAAAGCCAGACGATTAAATCAGGAGATTGGAAGGCTTGTGCTGAGTTTTCTAGTAGTGGCACCACCGGTAGTATTTCCAGTAAGCATCAGGTCTACGACTTGGATTTTTACCTTTCCCATTCAGAAAATATTTTCAAGTATTTTTTTGGTGAGCCCGAATCATACCATTTTCTCGCACTTTTACCCTCCTACCTCGAAAGAGAAGGCTCATCGCTTATTGAAATGATGAATCATTTGATCAGGCGCAGTGGGTCAGAGCATTCCGGGTTTTATTTGCGCAATCATAAGGCATTGATTGAAAAAATTTATGCGTTAAAAAACGATAGCCGAAAGGTTATTTTATGGGGCGTTTCATTTGCGTTGTTAGATCTTGCCGAGGAATTGGAATTGGATTTAAGTGATTGCATAATAATCGAAACCGGAGGAATGAAAGGAAGAAGGAGGGAGTGGATTCGTGAAGAATTACATGCTTTTCTCACCAAGCAATTTCAGGTGAAGGTTATTCAGTCAGAATATGGGATGACCGAGTTAATGTCGCAGGCTTATTCTAAAGGGTCAGGTTATTACCAATGTCCCCCTTCAATGAGAGTGTTGATACGCAACATTAATGATCCGTTTGAGGTCCTCGGAAATGGCAAGACAGGGGGAATTAACATTATTGATTTGGCCAATTTTCATTCTTGTGCTTTTATTGAAACTCAGGATCTTGGCTCTGTTAATGCGGATGGTTATTTTGAAGTGCTGGGGCGTATGGACAATAGTGATATCCGTGGATGTAACTTATTGATAGGCTAATTGGTGTTATTATTGAGGTTTTGGTGTCAAAATTTGTATGAAATTGAAAGATTAATATCTTTGTAACTACCAAAAACAATCTCAATTATGAAGAAAATTTTAGCTTTCGCTGCTCTTGTTGGTTTTTTAACAGCTTGTAGCCAGTACACTTGCCCTACTTATAGTAAGAAAGACGTGAAGAAAGATTCTTCCGAAAAGAGAATTTAATCTTACAGGTATTTCTTAATCTCCGAGGTTCCAATAGGCCCTTCGCTCATGATCACCAGTCTTTCCACTACATTACGTAGTTCTCGGATATTTCCACTCCAATTATTTTTTTGAAGCAGTTCTATTGCTTCGTCTTTAATTTCTTTTTTACGAGTACCATATTCATTGGCAATGTCATTTAAGAATTTGTCAACTAATAAAGTAATATCATCAACGCGTTCGTTTAAGGAAGGAACCTTAATGATGATTACTGATAATCTATGATATAAGTCTTCGCGGAAGCGTCCTTCAAGAATCTCTTTTTTAAGATCCTTATTGGTGGCAGCCAACACCCTCACATTCACTGGAATGTCCTTGTCACCACCCACCCTTGTTATTTTATTCTCTTGCAGGGCACGCAATACTTTTGCTTGCGCAGACAGGCTCATATCACCGATTTCATCCAGAAAGAGAGTGCCGCCATCTGCTAATTCAAATTTACCAGATCGTTGTTTAATAGCAGAGGTAAACGAGCCTTTTTCATGGCCGAATAATTCGCTTTCAATTAATTCGGAAGGTATTGCGGCACAGTTTACCTCGATAAATTGACCACCTCGCCTGGAGCTTTTTTCGTGAAGCTGCCGTGCTACCAATTCTTTTCCAGAACCGTTAGGTCCTGTAATTAAAACTCGGGCATCTGTAGGGGCCACTTTTTCAATCATCTCCAAAACATCAATAATTGGCTTTGATTTTCCGATGATCTGATATTTCTCTGATACTTTTTTCTTGAGTGTTTTTGTTTCCTTAACAAGGTCTGTTTTATCCAATGCATTTCTAAGGGTGATCAAAAGACGATTGAGGTCAGGTGGTTTTTGGAGGAAATCATAGGCCCCCATTTTGGTGGCGTCAACTGCGATTTCAGTTGTGCCGTGTGCGGAAATCATGATGAAGGTTGTAGCAATGCCTTTTTCCTTAGCTTTTTGCAATACTTCCATTCCATCCATTTTTGGCATCTTGATATCACAAAAGGCCAGATCATATTGTTCGGTTTCTAATTTAGCCAACCCTTCTGCACCATCTTTGGCTTCATCCACTTCAAGTTTAAGTTCTTTTTGATCTTTTAAAATGTCTTTCAATACAGCTCTGATGCTGGCTTCGTCTTCAATTAACAATACTTTGGGCACGATGGTTAGTTTTATAAATGAAACTTTATTCAAAATAAATGCAAGCCTGTAAGCCGGGTTCTGTTTCCCGATAAATCGGGATGCTTATCATTTATCTAGTCCTTCAGTCACCCAAAGGATCGAGCAGCCTACCCAACCCCGATGGATTGCCGAAACAATCTGCGGACGAGCAGCCCTTAATCGGGGCCTATTTGGCCTTTCAACTCGTAAGGTTTTCCGTGCCCTTGGCGTCACCGTCAAGGCGGTAGGCTCTTACCCTACCTTTTCACCTTTTCCCCTGCCCGACAAGTTGGGCTGAGGTAGTTTGTTTTCTGTGGCACTTTCTGTTCCGCCAGTTGGCGGACCTTCCTGTTAGGAAGTACGATGCTCTATGTTGCCCGGACTTTCCTCTCCGACATGTCGGAGCGATAAGCCAGCTTGCATTTGCTGCAAAGGTACTCACTTAAATACAATTCATTAATTTCTTAATGATTGACTTTAGCTTGATAAATTGTTTAGGGAATTAGTGGATATCTGACCCAGTCAATTTCATCTCATACTGATCGGCCAGATTGGCAACTTCTTGCACCATTTCTTTAAGATCTGCATCAGTGACTCCATCAACCGCAACGACCGCTTCGACCTGCAAATGATTATCGTTTATGATAAATCGGCAATAGTTAAAAAAAGACGCTTGTTCAAGCAACATTTTATAGTCAAGGCCGGAGTTTAGATCACACACTTTTGAATTTAATGTAACCAGGTGGCGATTATAAAGATCATTCTTTTTGATCGTGCCTATAACCGTTTGAAAGCGATTACCTGAAATGGGCACAATAATGATTGACTGTTCAGTATTATAAGCTGTATACTGACCGCCAATTTGATCTGCATAGTTTTTTAGAAATGAACTTATATCCATAGTGGGTAAGGTTTTACCTGCCTAAGATATGAAATAGAGTAATATTTTGCTTACAATTTGTTAATAATAAATGAGGTGGGCTTTCGTCTTTGCTTGAGTTATTTCAATTGCAGGGGCCGGCAGTTTTATCATATTGGCAAAGTAGAGCAGGGTATTGATAACTTTCGATCGCGATTTAATAGCTGTAAGATCAAAATCGAGACTTATGTATAACTGGCGGTATGGATTTATGCCTCGTTCAATATTCTGGGCATCCCTGGCATAAATCATATTTTCGGCACTATATCCTACTGCCAGGTTAAGCCATTTAGGGAACCCCATGAATTTATCCATGTCTACAGATAACCAAATGGTTTGCCCATTATAATCTTTAATCATTTCTTCCAGCAATCCATTGCCAAGTGTGTTAGGCCTTTGTTTCGCGAAATCAGTACGATGAAATGAGTATTTTGGATATATCCTTACCTGTTTCCATAGAAAGTTTTGCCCTAAATAAAAACCAGAACCCAATGCATTGGCGGCCCAATCGCTGGCAGATGCTCCGTAGCCTAAAGAAAATCCATCCAGAATTTCAATTGAAGACATGATCGCGAAACTAGTAATAGCACCACCAAAGTCTGATTTTTTTTTGGAGACACCACTCCATTGAAAAGCACGTGAACTTATCGATGAAAGTTGAAAGGATGAATAAAAGTGTCCGAGTTTGTCCATCTGTTTCCATTCCGGCCAATCATTAAAAAACGAAAATGGTTGCTTGTCATATTGTTTATACCAAATTGAATTAAGACCAATCATGGTACCAGTGTATAAAATCCCACCCGTAATTATTACGGTTTTAAGCCGTTGGTTGCTGATAGAATCTTTAGCTTGCCCTTTGCATGGATGTGTAAAAAATAGGGTTGAAAAAAAAATAAGGATGCAACTTGCTCTGATAATTTGGTTGGTTAAATTAATAAAGAACAGATCAGTACTTTTCATTTTCTTCCAGTATCGCTTCTTCCTGTTCAATATTTAAATTCTCCTCTTTTTGACGTTTGTCTCTTGCTGATTTTAGAAGATCTTTTAACTGATTAAAACTTTGCATGTGTAAAAGACTGATACCGGTAGTTATTGCCGATTGAGTGCCTAGGGTACTTGTCAATGGATTTACATTGGATCGACTATACATTTTTACTTTAAACTTTCCATCCGGAGTGAGAAGATAATCGACTGTCCAGTCGCCAAGCATACTGGCAACTTCTGATTGATTATACTGATTAGAAAAGGTGCCATCGCGGGTGATACGCAATCGGCCATTTAAAAATGAATAGGAGAGGCGTAGTTGAAAGGTATTAAATGCTTCCTGATCAAGTGCCCCTAAATCTATATTTATTTCAAGATTTTGATCTACTTGTGTAAGCCAATAGCTGAGTTGATTTGATAGCAGTTCACTTACCGAATTATAAAGCGATCCGCTGGTGCTGAATGCGTCTGGAGGCGAAAGTCTTCTGAGGATTATAAGACTAAATACCTGACGCTTTAATTCTTGCTCATCCAGTCTGGCCTTAAATGCAGCAAAGGCAAAGTTCAATCGTACAGGCGAAGGTTCTCCTTCAACCACTACATTGTCGGGCAAATCCTTTGCGTTAATATCAAATTGGATTTGAGGAGAAAGCATCGGGCCATCAAGTTTAAGTAATACTTCTACCGGGTATTTTCTTCTTATTTGAGGAGTAGCCAGCGCTTTTTCACTCACCTGGTTTGTTAAGATGGGAGCCAGCGATGCTAATTGGCGATAGGTGGCGGAAAGGTTAAGTTGTCCCGCATAAGGATCTCCATACCAACTAATCCTGCTCCCTTTCGTGATATTGAATTCTTTATTGATGACATCATACAAGGTGAAATTGTAATTGCCTTGTACAAACTCATACAGTCCAAACATATTAAATTCTCCTTTTGTGTCAAGTTGAAGTTTAATGTCTCCGTTACCGTATCCACGAATGATATCACCTGCCTTTATGTCAAAAATAATTTCGGCATAGGCATCCGGAGTAATGTCGAGATTCAAATCCATGGTAATACCTGAAGGTTCATTCGATTGTTTTTTTTGATTCAGATTGATATTCGCGCTGGTTGAATCTTTAAAGTTTACAAACGTGATGAACTCACTTTTTTCTACAGAACCATCTCCACTTATCGGTATAAAAATTCTTGTGTTTTTTGAGGTTTGTGCCGTAGCGGATATTTTCATGTTTGATAGCGGCCCAAGTATGTTAAGATTACCAGTGCTGTACGCTTGTCCGTAAAATAGACTGTTATCGTTGGCGGTAGTATTCAGCACCTGGAAATTCGTGAACGAGGCATCCAAATTAATTCTGAACTTCGAGAAGTTTCGATGTGTTAAATAACCTTCCAGATTACCTTTGTTCTTAAGAGCATCATTCAAAACAAAGTTTTCAAAAATTATTTTATTAGGAGTAATATTTAATGCACCGTTAAACGTATAAAGCGTTTTAAGATAGTCAATCATTATTTTTCCGTTTTCTACCTTACCCTCACCTCGTATTAGTGGCTCATTAAACGTTCCTTCAATTTTATACAGACCCGATAATGTGCCATCCATTTGTGAGAAAATTCCTTTAAGAAATGGCTCCATGATTTTAATGTTTGTTTTTTCTAATGTAGCTATTACATGGAGTGGTTTTTTTTCTTGTGGGTTATAGTAACCCTGCAAGGTGAGCGTTCTTTTTTCAAGCCGATCGATTGTGAAATTAATGTCGAATTGTTTTTCCTCACGATTCCAGATATTACTCCCCGTTATGTTTCCAATTAAAAAATCATCTAAAATCAAATCTTCTATGTGGAGTTGATTTTGAAGATACAGATCCTTATAAATATCCTTGGCCTCTACCTTGCCCGTTACAATGCCGCTAAAGCGAGATGAACTTATGGAATTCAGGATATCCAAATTGATATTAGTCAGCGTGAGGAACAGGCTTTGGGTAGGGTTATTTGAAATGAATCCATCAAGTTTAATGAATTCTGATTCATGATTTAATTCCAGATTATTAATTACCCACTCGTTATTTTTTAACAGCGAGTAATTATTTTGGTTTACGCTCCATTCTTTATCCAGAATTTGAATTCGCGTAGGAAGTATTTTAATCCGAGTGCTGTCGTTTAGAAAATCAATTTCAGATTGAAGTCTTACAAAATTGACAGAACTATCCTGATCAAAGTCGAGGTTGAAATCCACATGATCTTTATCCCAGATGATTTCCGCGAACAGGTTTCTGGTTTTAAACGCGTTCGATATTTTCTGTCGCTTTGATTGAAATGTAAACATGACCAGTGCGGCCGTACTATCGCGTATTTTTGATCCTGAGAATTCTAATTCATTGCCATAAAAATATTTGCCCTTATAAAAGATTGTATCGATTTGTGTAAATGCTTGTAACGATGATGTAAGGCCATTGGAGAATTTTCCTTCAATAGTTGTGTTGGGAGAAATCGTTGCCTCTGTTTTTGATAGTTTTAACAGAGGATTTATGTTGTTTATTTTAATCGTAAAGGCAGCAAAATATTCTTTTTCATTATCTGATTTAGTTGTGTAATAATGGGTAAGTTCTTTTTTGTTGTTTTTTATATTTAATTGAAACTCTTTGAACAATCGTGGAAGGTCATTGAATAGGGTTGAATAATAAAAATTGCCCACCATGTCAACATCGGCATATGAACTTCGCAACAATAAGTTACGCTGATTTTGTAATAAGGCAGACCGGACATAAATGGTGTCAAGGGTCAATGACTCGTCCTTGTATTTAATATAAGTATCACGCAGCATTACGTTTCCAAATAAACTATCGAGTACCAACCCTTCTGTATCAATTTGTGCTATTGTATGTATAAAAACAGGAAGTTTAGTAAAACCCAGTTTGTCGACATTCATCGTATCAAGGTTTGCTTTTATTTTAATAATCTCAACGCCTTTTCTGATATTGACGGAACCGTCTGCTGTTAACTGTAAATTTGGGTCATCAATTTTTACCTCACCAATAAAAAGTTCTTTGGCAAAGCGCGCATCGGTTATAATGTTTTGATAATTATAGTTTCGGATTCCTACAGAACTTATTTTACCTGTTAAATTAAAATCTGCCGTTTCTTGTGTTAACCCTTTGCCTCTGATTCTACCTGTAAGCGTAACCTTCTGAAAGTTGACAGTATCTTTTAAGAATACACCAAAGTTGAAATTTGTAAGTGAGAGGTGCCCTTCATAGGAGGAACGGTCTACGAATGCTTTATCTATTTTCAAATTTATATCTGAATTGATCTGTCCGAAGTTGCCACGAAAGTCACCATTGGCTACAAAGTCATCAACAAATCCGGTAAACTTTCCATTTAACCGAAAGGTACCTAATGGTTTAAGCCGTTCATAAGCGTTGTCCGGAAATAGAAATGCCAGATCTCGAATAGACACGTGCCCTTCCTTAATTGAAAGGTTTATGAATGTCTCATTAATTATAGGTAAACCGTCCAACTCTAATTTCCCCTTCAATAAAGATTTACCTACACCAACTTCCATATTTTTATAAAGGAGCCTTGAGATTTTTCCAGATACATCTCCTTTCAAAAAGACAGGCTTATCAAAAACTTTTTTTCCTCCTGTAAAACGAGAGAGATCTTCTGGCGTAATTACCGTGTTCTTTAACGTTGCCTGAATAATTACCTTTTCATTGAAGTCATTCAGATCACTTAATGTATTGTAGTTAAATACTAATGTGTCGGAAAGAAAGCTATCACCTATTTTTGCCTGCAGTTTGTAAAACTCCATGGCACCTTGTGAAACACGGAAGAAGGTGGATAAATTATGAATCGGAAGGTTGGCGTTTTCTTCTATCGCTATAAGTGAATTCATGTTGAATTCAATAGTATCTCCAATTACCTTGAAATCTTGAGCTTCGGCTTCATCGATTGCAATTCGAATATGATTGTAGTCAAAAACATCGTGCATCAATTCTTTTTCAGGATCATGAAGGGCAAAGTGTGTTTTGCTTATACTAATTTCACCAATATTAACCTTTGCTCCGCCCTTGCCAGTGCCCGAGGAAGTAAGTTTGTTGATTTCGTTGATGAACACATTGATATTTAAATCACGCAACGAATCATTTACCGCAATCTTCACCAGATTGACACTTCCTCCCTGCAGAGAAACACCATCGATGTTTACATTTTTGTCTTGCAGGATGGTAGAAAGCTGAAAATTGGCATTCAGTCTTTCAATAGTTATCATGTCGTTCTGTGCTGGATCTTTGATCGATAATCCTTCTATTTCAAGCCTATCCCACCAGATAATATAGATTTTTTTATAGGTGATTTTAAAACCTGAAATACTTGAAAATTTGGCTGTATATCTATCTATTAATGTTTTTTGTGTGACAGGAAGCTGGAGTAATATAAAACTTAGTAATAAAAAAAAGAATGTCGTATATACTCCGTATAGAAAGGTTTTTTTAACCCATTTAAACACACGATTTTTAATAACTTGCAGTTTCATTTGTTAAAAAATGCGTCCTGTTATTCTTGCCATCGAGTCCTCTTGTGATGAAACTTCTGCATCTGTTATCGTACATGGCAAGGTACTTAATAATGTTATTGCCTCGCAAACAGTGCATCATAAATATGGCGGTGTAGTTCCAGAACTGGCATCACGAGCTCATCAGCAGCACATTTGGGAGGTAGTGGATGAAGCAATGCGTACCGCTGCTATTTTACCTTCATCATTAAGCGCCATTGCCTTCACAAAGGGTCCGGGTTTAATGGGCTCTTTGTTGGTAGGTGTCTCCTTTGCGAAAGGCATGGCCCTTGCCTTGGGCATTCCTCTTATTGAAGTAAATCATATGGAGGCGCATGTGTTGGCTCATTTTATTAATGATCCAACGCCTTCGTTTCCTTTTCTATGCTTAACGGTTAGTGGTGGGCATACACAATTGGTGAAGGTGAATAACTACTTGGAAATGGAAGTGATCGGTGAGACTCAGGATGATGCAGTAGGTGAAGCCTTCGATAAAGCAGCTAAAATAATGGGATTACCATACCCAGGTGGCCCACTTATCGATCAATGTGCGAAAGAAGGAAATCCAAAGGCTTTTTCCTTTCCGGATACGGCAATGAAGGGCCTCAATTTTTCATTCAGCGGAATTAAGACCGCCTTTCTGTATTTTCTTCGCGACCGGGTAGCTGAAGATCCTGCTTTTATAGAAAATAACAGGAATGATATCTGTGCCAGCTTGCAGGCACAGCTGATCACCATGCTCATGCAAAAACTAAAACGTGCAGCCATCGAAACAGGTATAAAGCAAATAGCGATTGCAGGAGGGGTTGCCGCTAACTCTGGCTTGCGAAAAGCCATTCTTGAGGCGGCTGAGAAAAACAGTTGGGTGGTGTTTATTCCTGATTTTCAATATTGCACTGATAATGCCGCCATGATAGCCATGGCGGCCCATTATAAGTACTTACAAAATAGGTTTACTACGCTCGATGTTGCCCCGATGGCAAATCTTTCTATCGGATTATGAAATCTCCATGCACTTCGCGCACCCAAAGGAATGATTATAGGTTTGGAGATCCCATGTGGCCTTCAAAAATAGATATTTACACATGAAATTGATTTTTAAACCAGGAGATGTTAAAGTATATTCGAAAGAAGTAACCGTACAGGACGCTGCTACCTTTCATGGTGAATTACTCCACCCGGTTTATGCCACCTTTGCACTGGCGAGGGATTTTGAGTGGTCTTCACGATTATTTTTTTTGGAAATGAAGGAGGAAGACGAAGAAGGGGTAGGCACATTTCTAAGTATTGAGCATAAAAGTCCCGCACGTATTGGAGAAAAAGTAATCCTGCATGCAACCATCGAATCGATCACTGGTAATGAATTAATTTGTATTATAGAGGCTCGATCAGGAGATCGCATTATTGCGAGTGGCAAAACAGGCCAGAAGATGTTAAAGAAGGAGAAACTTAAAAAGTTATTTGGTCATGGCTGAAAAGCGTTTTTCTGATAATATCAATATTCGCAACCGTCAAGCAAGCTTTCAATATGAGTTGCTTGATAAAACGGTGGCCGGTATTGTTTTGAAAGGAACTGAAATTAAATCAATTCGTGAAGGCAAGGTTAATCTGCAAGACGGTTATTGTTATTTTTCTAATGGTGAGGCGTTTGTGAAGGGAATAAATATAACACCCTATGCACAAGGCACGCATTATAACCATGAAGCCTCCCGGGAACGGAAACTATTGATGAAAAAATCAGAAATTACTAAGTTGGAGGCGCGCGTGGAGGAGAAGGGGCTTTCACTGATACCGATTCGACTTTTTATCAACGAACGAGGGCTCGCAAAAATTGAAATTGCATTGGCTCGTGGTAAAAAACTTCATGATAAACGAGATAGCATCAAGGAAAAAGATTTGAAACGAGAGCTAAGCAGGGTTAAAATAGGCTAATGAAAGAAAGTATCGAAATAGTTGATTATGGTGTGTGCCGGTTGGCCTTAGTGGCTGTGCGTAATTCACCCCATGCAGATGCAAAGCAAGAAACACAACTTCTGTTTGGTGATCATTATGAAGTACATAAAAAATCAGATGACGGAGAATGGGTATCTATCAAAATTCAATTTGATGGATCGGAAGGATGGATTGAGGATGAACAACATCATTCTATTTCAAAAGAATATTTTGATCAGA
This sequence comes from uncultured Ohtaekwangia sp., assembly GCA_964349405.1. Lineage (GTDB taxonomy): Bacteria > Bacteroidota > Bacteroidia > Cytophagales > Cyclobacteriaceae > ELB16-189. The sequence goes on from CAYGGY010000002.1 coordinate 20,724, forward strand.
TCAATCACGCCAACTTTAAAATCACGACTGATCTTACATGCAATATTTTATTTAAGAAGAGTCCAATCACTATTTTACTTGGAAGCATCGTGCCCATTTCCAATTCCGAGCTATTCAAAATGGAAGAACAATTTGCCTTTAATGGCGAGGCAAAAAGCATTGGGCAAAAGAGAGACGTAGAGTTTATAAATTCTACGGCTATGAAGTATTTGAATGCTCCTCATTTGCGAGGAGGTAAAAGTCCATTTGGTATCGATGCTGCCGGGTTGGTTCAAATGGTATTTAAGATTGCCGGATATATCATACCTCATAAGATCAGCAGTCAGGCAAAGGAAGGTAAAGAAGTAAATTCCCTGATGGATGCAAAATCCGGTGATCTTGCTTTCTTTTCCCGTAAAGATGATAGCATTTCTCATGTTGGAATTATTCTAAGTGATGAGAAGATAATTCATGCCTTTGGTCATGTGCGTATTGATCATTTAATGGAAGACGGAATTATACGCTCCGACACTAAAAAACACACACATTATTTGAAGGAGATCAGGAGGATTGTGTATCCAGTCTGATTTTGTAACGTTTTTCCCATTTGATATATTCTTGATAAACCCGAAGATTGGGTTTATCTTTCAGTATGAACAACCGCGTATTGGTGCTAAATCAAGACGATAGTCCGCTCATGGTATGCTCCGTGCAGCGTGCATTTGTTTTGGTTTACCTCAATAAAAGTGAAATGGTGCGTTCTGCAAATGGTTATAAACTAAATACGATCACACACTCTTTTCCAATGCCCTCGGTGATCCGATTGAACCGATATGTGAATGCGCCCTATAAAGGAGTGGCGCTTACCAGACAAAACGTATTCAAACGCGATAATTTTGAATGCCAGTATTGCGGCACCCGTAGAGATTTAACGTTAGATCACGTAATGCCAAGTTCACGCGGAGGACAACATACCTGGACCAACCTGGCTACTGCCTGCAAACGTTGCAATGCCAGGAAAGGTGATTACACACCAGAGGAAGCGGAAATGTTTTTAAAACGTAAACCACACAAGCCATCTTATGCACTTTTTTTACGTGATAATAATAGCCCATACAACGAGTGGGATGATTTCTTAGAAAATAGAATTTGATCTTAGCCTTGGTCTTTTTCTTATGACCAAAGTCATTGGTTAGGTGGGAATAAAATGATAAGTTTCATTTACTAAATCTTACCACTATGAGCTATTACAAAATCATTGAGGGCAAGAAGATGGATGGTCGTCTTATTGATATTGCCCAGAAAGCTTTAAAAGATACTGGTGATGGTCGCATTTCCCGGAATGATGCAGAGAATATATTTGTAGCCGTCAGGGATGGAAACACGTATACTGACATTGAAAAAACGACCATTGCACACATTCGTAAAAACTTCAAATGGACAGAAGCAGCTGACGATTGGTTTCGAACTCAGCTTTCAAACTGGCGGGCTCATCCCAACAAAATCATCAGCATGACACCTCAAGAACTTTCATCTGAGCATTTTTCTTTCAGCGATGTGTTAAAGAATGAAGATGATCAAATTACACGCAGGCACGATTTGATTACCGCTATGAATGAAACAAATCTTGACCATGATGATATTGGCATAATTGTTCATTTGGCGTCAGGCGAACGCGTGGAGGTACTCTGTAATTTCATCGAAATGAGTGGTGATTTTGTGGAATTGAAAGGTGGCTGCGTTATCCCCGTAAGGGCGATCGAAAAAGTGGAAATTTAGAATCGTAGCCTAAACGTAGTTTTAACATCAGGCTGTGAGGTTACGGAAAGCGATCCGTTATGCATTTGCATGATCTGTCGAGAAAGCGCAAGACCAATTCCTGATCCGGTTTTCTTTGTGGTAAAGAAGGGAACAAACACGCGATCTATTGCTTCGGGAATAATTCCCGGACCATTATCGGTAACTTCAATAATCACTGCGTTTTCATCATAGGTGCCATTGATTTCAATGGTTGCCTGATTGGATTTGTCAGCGGCTTCAATCGCATTTTTAAGTAGGTTAATGAGAACCTGTTCAATCATTTCTTGATCGGCTTGTACGGTAAGATATGCTGAATCGTAGTGAGAAAAAAAATGAATGTTCTTTTTTATAAATTCGGGCTTGAGCAGATGGATTACCTTTTCAATCAGCTCTTTCACGCTAACCGTTTTTAATTTTGGTTGTGGTAACGAAGTGTATTCGCGATAGGCATCAATGAATTTGATAAGCCCTTTACTTCGATTTTCGATGGTTTCCAATCCATCACGTAGATCTTCGGCACCTTCGGCTTTTAATTCGTAATGATGATCTTTCTTTATGAGTTCATGGTCGAGAATTTCACGTAAGGTAGATGTTAACGAAGAGATAGGCGTAATTGAGTTCATGATTTCATGGCGCAATACCCTGGTAAGATTTTGCCATGCTTCCAACTCCTGACGTTGCAATTCAGTTTGAATATTTTGCAGTGTAATCAATTTTACCGTGTTACCACGAATGCGCAATTCAGTTGCCTGGAGGGTAAGTAGAAACTCAGTTCCGGATTTATATAAGGTACTTTTCCCTGGTTGAACCTCTTGTAGGGCCTGATAGAGTTTTTGATTGTGTTTTTCCAATTCATGGATGTTCTTAATAGTTGTGATGCCAACAAAACGCTTCGCATTGGTGTTCATTAATTGAATATTCCCCTCGGTGTCGAAAGAAAGAATACCGGTGCGCACTTGTTGCACGATGGTGTTCAGGTATTGCCAGTGTTCTTCTTTCTCCGAACGCGCTTTACGAAATGCTTCCAGTACTTCATTGAACGCAACGTTTAGTTCTCTAAAACTTTTACCCAATTTATTGTCACTGGTAAATCCAGAAATAAAATCCGAGTACTTTACAGATTCAAGGAAACGTGTGAGTTTGCGGTTTGTTTGTGAGGTGAATCGATATAGTTCTACAAGTTGACCAATGATGATCAAAAAGGTGAGTCCTGCCGCAAAGATCATGTTGGGCCGACTAAGCATGTAGACCACTAAAGCGACAGCAACGCCTAATAGGATGACGCGAAAAGCTACTCTGAATCGAAAATCGTTGAAGCGCATTGATGTGTTAATGGGTGTTGTTCATGTATTCATGTATTGAAGTGTTCATGTGAATTGGATACGCATTTAACGCCTGAGCAAATATAAACTTCAATACTTTTTAGAGTCCATGTTTTTCTAATCTACGATATAAAGACGATCGAGTAAGCCCCAACTCGGCTGCTGCCTGGGTAATATTGCCGTTACATTTCTTCAATACTTTACGAATTAATAATTTTTCTACTTCCTCCAAATTAAACTGATCAAGGTTAACTTGCTGATCTCCTTCTTTCGTATTGGATGTAGTGAAGTTGAAGTCTTCCGGTTGTAGTACAGAGGAATTGCTTAATATGATTGCACGCTCGAGTGAATGTTGCAATTCACGGATATTTCCCGGCCACGGATGTTTGCTCATGCGTATCATCGCGGCCTCGCTGATTTTGGTTACATTTTTTCCGTATTTGGCAGAATAGTGCTTTAGAAAGTGGTTGGCCAGCATAGGAATATCCTCAATGCGTTCTCGCAAAGGTGGTATTTCAACTTCAATAGTGTTGATACGATAGAGAAGATCTTGACGAAAACGATTTTCTTTCACCATTTCATACAAAGGCATATTAGTAGCACAGATAAGGCGAATATCAATCAATGTATCTTTATTCGATCCGACCCGGTTTACTTTTCGATTTTGTATCACGGTAAGCAATTTGGCTTGTAACGGCATAGAAAGATTTCCTATTTCATCGAGGAACAAGGTACCATGGTTTGCCAGTTCAAAGCGGCCAGGTCGGTCTTCTTTCGCATCCGTAAAGGATCCTTTCTTATGACCAAAAAGTTCACTCTCAAAAAGTGTTTCGGTAATCGATCCCAAATCGACACTCACAAATGACTCTTGTTTTCGTGCAGAGTTGCGATGGATGGCACGTGCTATTAATTCTTTTCCTGTTCCATTTTCCCCTAAGATCAACACATTGGCATCGGTTTGGGCCACGCGTTCTATGGTTTGAAAAATACGTTGCATGGCCTGGCTCTGGCCGATGATGTCTTTGTATTTTTCATTTATAGACTGATTAATTTCCTGATTTTTTGTTTTCAAGGTTTGAACCTGATCACGGGATTCGCGCAAGCGCATTGATGAATAAAGTGTAGCCAGCAACTTTTCATTTTCCCATGGCTTTAGCACAAAATCGGTGGCTCCGGCCTTTATTGCTTTTACAGCCATTTGCACATCACCATAGGCTGTGATCAGCACAACCACGGAAGAGGGGTCAATACTTAGGATTTTTTCAAGCCAGTAATATCCTTCGCTGCCGCTGCTCACATCTTTAGTAAAATTCATGTCGAGCAGAATTACATCATAATCTTCCTGACTCATCAATCCGGGTATCGCTTCTGGATTTTTCTCTATATCTACCTGGGCGAAATGTCGTTTTAAATGCATCTTCGCTGCCTTGAGCAAATCCTCATTGTCATCAACGATTAGAATTTTTCCTTGCTTGATGTCTGACATAATAATGACGCTTAGTTGAATCTGTCCGCCAGTGGGCAATATTGATACCGAAACATAAACATCAATAAATGGCCAGGTTTTGGAAGGAATTCATTTTAAAGTTAACGAATTCTTGTCCGCAATCGGACAAGTTCGTTCACATATGAACGTAAAAACTTACAAATTGTCTTAAAAACCTCGTCTTTTTGATTCAATTTGCCGTTGGCATGTTTGTTGGCAATGGGGTGAAGAATATTGTTCAACACAAAGATTTGTTATAGAAGAGTTAAAGCGTTCACATGGATAAGAAGATTGCTAAGAAGACCTGGACATTAAAGCGTATTGCAACTTATAGCGGCATTGCCTTGCTGGTAAGTTTTGTTTTATATCAATTTATTTTTGCTGATCGCAGAGCTACTTATAAAACAGAGAAAGATAAACTCACGATATCCTTGGTCAAGCGCGGGGAGTTTAAGGAGTATATTCCTCAAACAGGAACGGTTGAACCAAGCCGCACGGTGTATCTGGATGCCATTGAAGGGGGAAACATAAAACGGATATTGAAAGAAAGTGGAGCCATACTTAAAAAGGGAGACCCAATAATCGAGTTGACAAATCTTAACCGTGAACTAAGTGTCTTACAACAAGAGGCATCATTTAATGAAAGTATAAACCGTGCGCGCGAAACCAAGTTGAACATTATGCGCAATGACCTGGAGCAACGGCAAATGCTTGCTCTTATTGACAACCAACTTCAGATTTTAGAGCCACAATATCTACGGCAAAAACAATTGTATGAAAAAAAACTAATTGCCAAACAGGAATTTGAACAAACAGAAGCCAATTATAAATACAACCTGGAAAGAAAGAAAATTACCTATGAAGTATATAAGAATGATTCCATCGATCGTATCCGTCAATTAAAAGCGGTCAGTACTTCTGAGCGTCAGATGACATTAAGTTTGGATGGAGTTGGTAAAATTTTAGATAACCTGATCATAAAAGCGCCTATTGAAGGACAACTTTCAACACCACATTGGGAGATTGGTCAATCAGTTACAACCGGCCAGCGCCTTGGCCAGGTAGATGTGATCGGTAATTATAAAGTGCGTGTGCCCATTGATGAATTGTACCTTCCCAAAATTTCTGAAGGTCTGCCAGCTACCACTGATTTTGCTGGCAAGACCTACCATTTGGCGATCACCTATATTTATCCGACAATACAAAACGGAAGGTTTGAGGTTGATATGGATTTCGTGGGCGATACACCTCAGGGCATCAGGCGAGGCCAGTCATTACGCATGCGTATTGAATTGGGGCAGCCTTCTGAAGAACTGCTATTACCTATCGGTGGGTTTTATAAGGACACTGGAGGTAATTGGGTTTTTATTTTAGAAAACGATAATCGTGCCGTGAGGCGCAATGTGAAATTAGGCAGGAAGATGGGGTCCGAATATTTTGAAGTGCTGGAAGGCTTGCAGCCGGGCGACCGGATCATTACCTCATCGTACGAGAATTTTGGTAATAACGAAGTTTTAATTTTGAATTAGTGCAACCATTTGTAAGTACAAGCGTCTAATACAATGTGTTTTAAGAAGTAAGAGTAACCTTTAATAAAAACATAAGTATCTCTAAAACTATATCCTACAACGCATCATTTCAAACAAAACTGAATAAGCCATGATCAAATTAAAAAATTTAGAAAAAGTTTACACAACGGAAGAAGTGGAAACTACAGCGCTTAATAATATTAATTTAGAAATAAAAGATGGAGAGTTTGTGGCCATCATGGGTCCATCAGGTTGTGGCAAGTCCACGTTATTGAATATTCTTGGGTTGCTGGATAATCCTTCTAATGGTGAATATCACTTTGGCGAACACGAAGTAGCCAAATATTCGGAGCGTCAACGTGCGCAGTTGCGTAAAGGATCTATCGGGTTTGTATTTCAAAGTTTTAACCTGATTGATGAACTGACAGTATTTGAAAATGTAGAACTTCCATTACTTTATTTGAAAGTTCCTTCTGATGAGCGTAAGAGAAGAGTGGAAGAAGTGCTCGAGCGTATGAACATCATGCACAGAAGAAATCACTTTCCACAACAATTGTCCGGTGGTCAGCAACAACGCGTTGCTATTTCACGAGCGATCGTTGCAAAGCCAAAAGTAATATTGGCAGATGAGCCTACTGGAAATTTGGATTCTGCCAATGGTGAGGAGGTAATGAAATTATTGTCTCAATTAAATGAAGAGGGTACAACTATTGTGATGGTAACACATTCGCCATATGATGCTAATTATGCACACCGTATTGTAAATCTCTTTGATGGTAAAGTAGTGACTGAAAACATCAAAGAGCAATTTCATGTTTAATTTGATTTAAGATTTCAGGGAACCAGCTTCCTTGATGCGTTCTTCATAGTTTAGGTTTAGGTTAATAATGCCTGTATTGAACAATTCAATGCAGGCATTATTTATTTTACATTACTCCATTGATGATTAAAAATGAACACGCGTTGTGCGTTGGTGAACAGTTTATCTGAAAATTAATCCCTTTTCATCCTCAATTCAATTGTTTATCTGCTGGCATATTTCTTGTCAAAGATATGCAGCCTTTGGAATCACGTTAAGTCATTGATAAGTTAATTCAAACTGCATGCTTAAAAATTACCTTCTAATTACATTGCGTAGCCTTGCTAAGAATAAGCTGTTTATTTTTATCAACGTCTTTGGTATGGGCATAGCCATTGCCTGCTGTATCGTTGCATACATAAATTGGCAATTCAGCGCGAACTGGGATAAGGGGCATGTAAATGCTGATAAAGTTTACCGAGTTCAATTTTGGCGCGAGTTTCAGGGTAAGCGTGATCGCTATGGTCTGGCACCTATGCCGTTGGGTAATTACATTAAGCAAAACATTAAAGAAGTTGATCATACAGTTCGTTACATGTCGTCATACTGTGACATGCGTATTGGTGAAGAAGTATTCGGAGATCAAATCGTTTATGCTGATTCTGCTTTCTTCGATCTCTTTACCTACACATTGAAATATGGATCATTTGCTAATTTTTATGATAAGCACAACGTCTTCATCAGTGATGAAATAGCCTTAAAATATTTCAACAAGGAAGATGTGGTAGGGCAAACGCTTACGCAAATAGTATTAGGCAAGGATGGTGTTCGTAGGCCGAAGGAATTTGAAATAGGGGGGGTATTCAAGAAACCGGCTACTAACTCAAGCTTTCGGTTTGGGGTAATTACCCTCTTTGATAATTTTTGGGATGTCAATCTGGATGAGGAGCTAGCCGAAAATAATTGGAAGAGATGGGCGCATGTTTTGTTCTTGAAAATTGATGACCCGAATCAAGTGCCGGTTGTGACTAAACAATTGCAACACTATGTAGCACCTCAAAATAAAGTGCGTGAAGATTTCAAAGTTGGGGAGTATTATCTCGAAAAATTTGATGGCATGATGGCGCATAATCGAGCCAATCCTCGACTTGATAGTGATTACCTCGGTGGAGGTATTCCAACAGAAGCCGTTACCGTGCCGGCAATTATGGCGGGTTTGTTGCTCTTATTGGCGTGTTTTAATTTCACCAACACCTCTATTGCTATTTCAAGTAAGCGACTGAAAGAGATAGGCATTCGCAAAGTAATGGGAAGCATGCGCAGCCAGCTAATCTTTCAGTTTCTAGGTGAGAATTTAATCCTATGTTTTTTAGGTCTTGCTGCCGGTTTGATTATTGCAGAGTGGATGGTGCCTGCCTATGATTCTCTTTGGTCCTGGTTAGATCTCACCTTAAGCTATTTGGAAAATCTTGGTTTTATAATCTTCTTGTTTGCGCTTCTCTTTATCACGGCATTAATAGCCGGTGGTTATCCAGCCTTTTATATTACATCCTTTGAGCCGGTAAGTATTCTGAAAGGGAACGCAAAGTTTGGAGGCACTAATTGGTTTACGCGGATTCTACTGGGAGGACAATTTGTGATTTCACTACTTTCCATTATTATGGGGGTAGCCTTCTACAATAACGGTGAATATCAACAAAACTATGATCTTGGTTTTGCCACTAATGGAGTAGTATCAGTTTGGGTTAATAATGAAGCAGGATATACTACCTATCGTGATGCCATAAGTTCGAATAAAGATATTGAGGTAATTGCCGGTACGCGGCATCACGTTGCGAATTCATGGTACAATGATCCTGTGAAATATGAATCAGTGGAACGTGAAGTTGATATCATGGAAGTGGGTGACAATTATTTTGAAGCCATGGACATGACCCTCTTGGCAGGACGTAACTTTCAAAAAGACTCTGAAACAGATCGGAAGGAATCAGTTTTGGTAACCGAAGAATTAGTAAAGCAATTTGACTGGACAGACAATCCAATTGGCAAGCGACTGGTATGGATGGACACTGTGCAATTGTATGTGGTGGGTGTGGTCAAAAACATCTATGCCCGGGCGCTTTTTCAACCGATACAACCGATGATGGTTCGGTATGCAGCGAAGGACAAATTTCAACAAGTGGTGGTGAAGACGGACCCTATGAACATGGCTTCCGTAAATGAATTTATGGAGAAGAAATGGAAAGAAGTATTTCCAAACACCCTTTATAATGGCCAATTGATTGATGAGAGACTGCATGAGACGATTACGATCAATAAAAACATAGTAACTATGTTTGGTTTCCTTGGGTTTTTTGCTGCGCTCATGACGGGTATTGGCATGTTTACGTTAGTTTCACTGAACATTGTAAAGAAAATGAAAGAAATTGGCGTGCGAAAAGTGTTGGGTGCCTCGATGTTAAACATCGCCAGCGTAATCAATATGGAGTTTATTATTAACCTGGGAATCGCCACGATAATCGGTGGAGCAGCCGGATATTTTATGGCCGATTCATTGATGGATTCTATATGGGAATATTATTTGAAACTGGGAATATTCAGTCTGGTAGTTTCTGTACTTGCCATGATACTGGTAGCAGTCGCATCAGTAGGATATAAGACAATCAGCACGGCTTCATTAAACCCAACTAAAACCTTGCGGGACGAATAGAAATTACATCAATATATTTTCTTTTTGCCTGTAACTTTTCTTCTGATTGTAGCGTCTTAGCACTACCTGCCTGAACTTAATCGTGAACCTTCTTTTAATTAAGATTGGAATTTAATATTACTCGATTGGTAGTATCCTTAAAATACAAAACCCATGTTAAAAAACTATTATAAAGTTGCTGTGCGCAACATACTTAAGTACAAGTTATTTTCATCGATCAATATTTTAGGAATGACCATCGGGATTACATCCTGTTTAATGATCATCCTGTATGTGACACACGAACTTAGCTATGATAAGTTTCATGCCGATGCAGAAAGAATTTATCAGGTAGGTTTAAATGGTAAAATAGGAGGTCAGGACATTCGGGTGGCAAACACTTGCCCACCGATGGCAGCGGCTCTGGTGGCAGATATTCCTGAAGTGGAATCGTCCATGCGCATTGCCTCCATGTTCGGCCCACCTGTGGTAAGAAATGGTGAAAAGATATTCTCTGAGGAGAAAGTGTTTTTTGTGGATTCAAACTTCTTTGAATTTTTTAGTTACCGCTTAAAGGAAGGTGATATCAAAACGGTCTTGAAAGAACCCAATACGGTGGTGCTTACGGAGATCATGGCTAAAAAATATTTTGGCGAGGATAATCCCATTGGTGGCTTGTTGGTAATTGGAAATGATAATAAAACATTTAAGGTGACCGGAGTTTCAGAAAACCCACCTACCAATTCTCATTTCAGTTACAATATTTTAGTCTCTGCGCAGTCGAGTGACAGGCTAAAGGATGGTATATGGCTTAATAATTTCATGTTCACCTACTTTAAAACACAACCTAATGCGTCAGTTAGTCAGGTGGAGGCTAAATTTGTTCCACTGGTTGAAAAGTATATAGGCCCTGAGTTGGAGAAATTTATGGGTGCCACACTCAAGCAGATGCAAGAATCGGGTGGAGCGTATGGTTATTATGCTACCAATATCAAAGACATTCACTTGTATTCAACTTCGCAGGGAGATATTGAGCCCGGTGGCAATATCATGTACGTTTATTTTTTCGGTGGCATTGGCCTGTTCATTATCATTATTGCCTGTATAAATTTTATGAACCTTTCTACGGCACGTTCTGCAGGTCGGGCAAAGGAGGTTGGCTTGCGAAAAGCGCTTGGTTCGCTGCGCGGACAAATGATTGGTCAATTTATGGCCGAATCCATTCTATATAGTTTACTCGCGGTGGTGCTTGCCCTGATAGCCTGTTATTATTTGTTGCCTTCTTTTAACCTGCTTTCTGGTAAAGAATTAGGTATGGAGATTTTTAAAACTCCTTGGTTTATAGCAGGAATTATTGGATTAGTTCTTTTGGTTGGTGTGGTAGCGGGTAGTTATCCGGCATTTTATCTTACTTCGTTTAGTGCGGTAGAGGTATTAAAAGGAAAAATTCGGGCGGGAGCCAAAAGCAAAGGCATTCGTAGTTTTTTGGTTGTATTTCAGTTTGGTCTTTCTATTTTCCTGATCATTTTTACTGTGATTGTTTTTCAACAAATTCAATTCATGCAAAAGAAGAATTTGGGAATTGATAAAAACAATGTGTTGATGCTGGATAATACAAACAGGCTTGGCAACAATAAGGAAACTTTTAGAAACTCACTGTCTCAATTAAGCGGCATCACTAAAATCAGTTACACTAACAATACTTTCCCAGGTGTAAACAACACAACTGTTTTTAAAACAGCAGGGTCTGAACAGGACCATATCATGGGTGTGTACTATGCCGATTATGATCATCAGGATGTGCTTAGGTTTGAACTGAAAGATGGACGGTATTTTTCTAAAGACTTTGGTACTGATTCATTAGGAATTTTGTTAAACGAAGCAGCCGCCAAAGAATTCGGATTTGATAACCCGGTTGGAGAAGAAGTTCTTTACAGTGGAAATGGAGCTGGTTTTAAAAAATACAAAATTATTGGTGTGATCAAGAATTTTAATTTTGAATCTTTTAAGGAGCAGGTGCGGCCTTTATCAATTCTACTCACACAGAATGCAAATAACTTGCTGGTTCGCTATGAGGGAGATCCTGCAGCGATGATACAACGTGTTGAGAAATTATGGAAGCAACATGCTTCCAGTGAACCGTTCGAGTATAGCTTTATGGATGAAAGTTTTGATCGTTTGTTTCGTGCCGAACAACGTATGGGAAAACTGTTTAGCGTATTCTCCAGTTTAGCCATCTTCATTGCTTGCCTTGGATTATTTGCCTTGGCAGCATTTACTACAGAACAACGCACCAAGGAGATAGGAGTGCGCAAGTCGATGGGCGCATCTGTATTTAATCTCTCCATTTTATTATCCAAGGAGTTTACCAAATTGGTCGTAATCGCTTTTGTGCCAGCAGCGATTTTAGCGTGGTATATTTCTGATACGTGGCTGAATGGTTTTGCCTATCGCATTGATATTAATCCATTGGTATTTGTGCTAAGCGGTGTGGCAGCCATTGTGATTGCCTGGCTCACGGTGAGTTATCAATCGATTAAAGCAGCTTCGGCTAATCCCGTCAATTCACTACGATACGAATAAGCAATTATTTGCAATGTCGTTTAGTTATGTTCCAGGAATCCTCCAGGGGTTATAATCCCTGGAGGGTTTTGCCTTAATTAACGGGCATTGAACTATTTACCACTGATCACAATCTCATTCAATTGGTTCATTGATCGCTATTAATTACGCTCTCTCTTAGGTAATTTACTTTCTTAAATTCTTCCTATGAGAAAGCTTTTATTATTTATTGGGCTGGGTATTTGTGTTCATGCAGTGCTTGCACAGTCCTACGATCCAAAAGTATTTTCCAACCTGAATTTTCGTTTCATAGGTCCTGACGGCAATCGTATGATTGCAGTGGCCGGTGAACCAGGAAATCCTATGGTTTCCTATTCAGGTGCTGCGTCCGGTGGTTTGTGGAAAACCGATGATGCAGGTGTTACCTGGAAGTCCGTTTTTGATAATACCGAAGATTCATCCATTGGGGCAATAGGCATTTCTCCGGCTTCACCAAAACAAGTGTGGGTAGGCACAGGCGAAACATTTCTTATTCGCCCGGCACATGCAGTCGGTAACGGAGTTTATAAATCTTCTGATGCCGGCAAGACCTGGAAAAACATGGGGCTTGAAAAAACCTATCGCATCAGTCGTGTGATTGTTCATCCTACAGATACGAATATAGTTTACGTTGCCTCTATGGGCCACACCCACGGACCTCAACAAGAGCGAGGAGTTTACAAAACCACCGATGGAGGCAATACCTGGGAACGTGTATTTTTTGTTAATGAAAACACGGGTTGCTCTGATTTGAGTATTGATCCGAAAAATCCTGATATTCTTTTTGCGGCTATGTGGCAGGCAGATATTCGCACCTGGAATTTGAGTAGTGGCGGTGAAGGCAGCGGGATATATAGAAGTAAAGACGGTGGTAAAACATGGGAGCCTTTGCGAAATGGGTTAGCGAGTGGTCCTAATCATCCGGTGGGAAAAACTTCTGTGGATGTTTCCTATACCAATCCGAAAAGAGTGTATGCCTTAGTGGAAGATACAGAACCACGCCTCTATCGTTCTGATGATGGTGGTGATAGTTGGAGGTTGATGCAACAAGATAATTCGATGGGGCAACGTGCTGGATATTACACACGCCTTCGCGTATCAACAGCCAACGAAGATGAGGTGTACACAATTTGTGTAGGCATTAAAAAATCCATCGATGGAGGAAAAAGTTTTGTGAAAGATTTTAACCAATGGGCTCCGGGTGGTGATAATCATGATATGTGGTTTGACCCCAAAGACGGTAATCGGATTTTATGCGCACATGATGGATGTCTCAACATGACGTATAATGGAGGAAAAACATGGCGCAACATTTATCTACCTATCGCCCAAATGTATCATGTGGCAGTAGATGACCGCGTGCCGTATTGGGTATATGGTAACAGACAAGATGCGTGGTCATATCGCGGACCAAGCCGCTACTTAGGTAGTTGGGGGATTCCATTGGGAACCTGGCATGGAGTAGGTGGTTGCGAAAGTGGTTTCGCGCAACCCGATCCATTCGATAATAATGTGGTGTGGTCTGGGTGTTACGATGGTGGATTGGATGTATTTGATCTCACTACGATGCAATCACGCGATGTGCGTGTGTGGCCGCAAACTCAAATTGGTGAAACACCTGCCAATGCAAAGTATCGTTGGCATTGGAACTTTCCCATGGTGCTTTCAAAACATGTGAAGGGAAGAGTTTGGGTGGGAAGTCAGTTAGTACATGAAACAAATAATGGTGGGCAAGGCTGGCAAGTAATAAGCCCCGATCTTACTACCAATGATAAAACACATCAAAGAAATTCGGGTGGTATGGCCAGTGATAACCTGATGACATGGGATGGGTGTACACTTTATTCAATGGCCGAATCACCGGTGAAAGTAGGTGTGTTATGGACAGGTAGCAATGATGGTCAGGTAAACGTAACACAAGACGGTGGAAAAACCTGGACAAACGTATCGGCCAATATACCGGGCTTGCCTAAATGGGGAACCATCCGCCATATCGATGCCTCCTATTTTAATGCAGGCACCTGTTACATCGCAGTGGATGCACATTATGTGGGCGACTTTGGCTCGTATCTGTACAAGACTACCGATTACGGTAATACATGGAAGCGATTAGAAATTAATTTACCGGCAAACAATTCAAACTTTGTAAATCAGATTAAAGAAGATCCTGACAAGCAAGGGTTGTTGTGGTTGGGCACAGAGAAGTCACTTTACTTTTCACCGGATGATGGCAAGAATTGGATTCATCTCAAAAATAATTTGCCGCCAACTCCGATTTTTGGAATTGAAATTCAACGTAACTTTAAGGATCTGGTGATCGCAACCTACGGAAGAGGGATTTATATACTGGATGACATCACACCCATTCGCGAATTCTCTGAACAAGTTCAGCATGCTGAGGCTCATTTGTTTTCCATGCGCAAAACGTATCGCTTTCAAGACATCAACGGAATAAAAACAGAACGAAGTTATGTATCGGGAATCAATCCACCGGAAGGAGCCGATATTAATTATTATCTGAAAGAAAAATCAAAAGACTCGGTAGAAATCGTAGTTCTTAACTCACGCAATGAGGTTGTCAGAAAAGTCAATGCTACTAACAAGCCAGGGGTGAATCGTGTATGGTGGAATTTGCGTTTGCAACCTTATGAAATGCCTAAGTTACGCACCAAACCAAGGGGAAAAGACTGGGTGCAATTAAATGAAAAAGGTGAGCGAAATATGTTCATCTATGATCTTGATATCGGTCCTGGTCAAACGCCACCCATGGTTCCACCAGGCATATACACTATCGTGCTGAAGGCAAATGGAAAAGAATATAAGCAACCGATTAACGTGTTGAAGGATCCCAATACAAAAGGTACCGAAGCTGAAATTTTACAACAATTTAGTTTTGGTATGAAGATTTTCAGTTCCGTAAACATAACCCTTCAGATGATTGATGAAATGGAGCGGATGCGTTCCAGTTTGTTAGCAAAGAAAAATGATAAGAAGGCAATACAGTTGGAAGAGAAGATTTATCAACTGGAAGCAGCACTTCACGATGTGCATCAGACAGGCGCACGCATGGATATTTTCCGCAATCCACCGCAAGTGCTGGAGCGGCTTTTTGCGATGGCAAAAGAAGGACAAATATCCAGTGCCGATGCACCCCCTACTGATCAGCAGGGGGAGGTCTATCAGTTAGTTTCGGGTAAGCTGGCCGAGGTGCAAAGCCAGTTTGAGTTGATCAAAAAATCCCCTGAAATCAAGCGAATTGAGCGAAAATAACCTTCCAATATTAAGTTTTTTCAAGTCTTTGGTATTGCTGATGCAACCCTATAATTTAGGATCAAATACAATGTTCTATGGAAAAATTAGTCTTAAAAGGGAAGAAGGAAATTCGCTTATTATTGGTTGAGTCTCTCCATCAGACTGTGCATACGCTAGGTATCAACAAGTCGAAAAAGAAGACTGAAAAAGTGATCAATAAGGCTGCGAAGCGAATTGCTGAACGGGTCGCTGATCAGATGAAAAAGGAAATAAAAAAAATCAAAAGTGTAAAAGAACAGAAACCAAAAACAATCGTTGCAAAGAAAGTAAAAAAGGAGAAAAAGATAATTGAACCGGAGTTAGAAATAGCCTAACGATTAACCAGTTTTGAAGGGGGGGTACCAAGCCCCTTTTTCTTTTGCAGATATTCAAAGAGAGATGCATTCATCAAAATTAATAGCATACCATAAAAAGTATCTTCCACGGGAATGGTGCCCATACGAATACCTAAATTTTCCAGGTTATTATACCACACCACTTGATCTTCAATGCCCGTGCCGGTGAGGATTCCGTTTACGATGAAAAATGGAATTAGAATAAAAAGAAAGGCTACATAAAACTTCCCCAGGTAATTGGTTTTCCAAACCCAGCGATGAAGGTTAAGGAATATTGATGTAAGTATAAACGTTATTGAAGTGTACCACTGATTGAAAAAAACCACTCCTAAAAAAAATAAAATACCGGCAAGAACATCAGTAATCAGATTTTGTTGCTTGCTGCTCATTCGCCATGTGATTAAATAATTCATCGCTTCATAGGTAAATACGCATGCATAAGGAATACAAATAAAGAAAAGTATTTCTTCAATGGGCAAGGACAATACATAAATCCCTGTCAGATAGCGTGGATTAAAACCCCACACACCTATTTGCGTGAACCATTCATCCCACACGATAAAAAATAGTGCAGGCACGAGAATAGCAACCCATAGATATTTCCATTTCTTCGAAAAATTGTATTTCGGATAGAAACTAAAAATGAATGGAAACAGGATAGAGAAAAAATCGATGGCGAGATAAAGGTACTTCTGTTCCAAGATTAAATATGTTCGTCTTTTAATTTTCCGCTTTTTGGTTTTCTTCTTTTATTGGGTTTCCTGCCTCTTTACCTTCATCACAAACTTTTTCGGTTCAAACTTTTTCGGGGCATATAAAAATCCAAAGGCTTCACAATTTTCTTTTGTGTGTTTAGCATGATGGATATAGTGAGCGTGAATCATTCGTTGTAAATATTTACTTCTTTTTTCAGGGCGCCATTTCATGCGTTGATGAACAATAATGTCGTGAAAAACCAGGTAAAAGAGTCCATAGCATAAAATCCCCAACCCAACGGCCAGCATGTAAGGATTGTAAATAACAAGACTGAAGTAATAAAAAAGACCTATCGATGGAATACTAAATACCAACGCAAACAAATCGTTTTTTTCTAAAGCATGGTTGTGAATGGTGTGATGCGATTTGTGCCATGACCATAAAAATCCATGCATAATATATTTATGAGAGAACCACGCAACGAACTCCCAAAATAAAAATGTGCCAATGGTAATCAGAGCACATATCAAAATAATTTTCCAGTCCATACGTATTATTTCTTTCCTTCGGCAAAATAATCCTCCAACACCTTATATCGATGATCAAAAATACGATTTACTTCGCGCCCCACAAAAATGAAATGTGCCAGCCTGCCCAACAGACCAAGCGATAAAGCATAGTTTACTTCATCCATCATTTCCACACCACCGGGTACTTCTTTAAAGTGATGCTGATGGTGCCAAAGTGCGTATGGCCCAAAACGTTGTTGGTCTATAAAGTAATCTGGTTCTTTAACCTGTGTGATCTCTGTTACCCAATGTGTCTTAATGCCAGGAAGTATGCTCACATGATAGCGGATAATTTGACCTGCGTATGATTTATCGCCACCAGAAATATATAGGATTTTAAAGCCCATGTGTTCAGGTGTTATTTTAGATAAATTATTTGGTGAAGAGAAAAACTCCCAGGCGTGGGAGAGTGAAATGGGTAGAAATTGAGTCCGTTTGAGATGATATATTTTCATACAACTTCTAAACAAGAAAAAGGCATAAGAGTTTTGAATGTCATGAAATTGTTTGAATTAGAATATGGCTATTAAAAAAACAGTTTCAAATGTGATCTAAAATCCTCATTTTTAGAGACAATCTAAAAACTATGCGGTTTGTCTTTGGGTTTATTTTGCTTGGTTTCTCTGTCACCGGAATCATCTTAACAGGCTGTCAGAAAAATAATTCTATTGCGCTGACTCCTGATTCACTTGATTATAACATTCACATACGGCCGATTTTATCGGATCGGTGTTTTAAATGTCATGGTCCCGATGCCAACACACGAAAGGCAAACCTGCGACTGGATACGCGTGAGGGAGCTCTGGCAGCGTTGAAAGATAATCCGGATGCTCACGCCATTGTGCCTGGCGATGCAGATCAATCGGAAGTTTATTTACGGATATCCTCTTCGGATACTTCGTTTCGGATGCCTCCTCTCAAATCAAATTTGTCGCTCACTAAAAATGAAATTGACTTGATAGAGAAGTGGATTGAACAAGGTGCGAAGTATAAACCCCATTGGGCATTTATTCCACCGGCTCAATCACCACTCCCTAAAATTGAAGAGGATGAATGGCCATCGAATGAAATCGATCATTTTATATTAGCCAGAATGGAAGCATCGGGTTTGGAACCGAATGCAATTGCAGACCGCGAACGTTTACTTAAAAGAGCAAGCCTTGATATTACCGGTTTGCCACCTTCCATTGAAATGCAAAATCGTTTTTTAGCAGATCAATCTGAAAAATCATATGAGAAAATAGTGGATGAATTATTATCACTACCACACTATGGAGAACGTATGGCCGTATATTGGATGGATGTGGCGCGCTATGCGGATTCGCACGGCTATCAGGATGATGGGCTGCGCACGATGTGGCCGTGGCGCGATTGGGTGATTCATGCCTTCAATAAAAATTACCCGTACGATCAGTTTGTTACGTGGCAATTGGCCGGAGATCAATTGCCGAGTCCTACCAAAGAACAATTACTGGCGACTGGATTCAACCGTAATCATAAAATCACACAAGAAGGTGGCATCATTGATGAAGAGTATCGGGTTGAATATGTAACTGACCGCACCAATACTTTCGGTAAAGCATTTCTGGCACTGACGTTTGAGTGTGCCCATTGTCATGATCATAAGTATGATCCTATTTCACAAAAGGATTATTATAGAACTTTTGCCTTTTTTAATCGTGTGCCTGAGAAGGGTTTGGTGGGTGATATTTCCCTGGCCTCCTTGGCGGATCCACCCAAAATAAAAATTACTACTAATGAGGTTCAGAATATTCTCACGTTCATCAATAAAAGGGATACCACTCCCGTAGAAGTAATGGTTATGAAAGACACCACCTGGAAGCGTCCTACCTATGTGCTCACCCGCGGAGCATATGATGCACATGGAGAAGTGGTGGACATTGGACTGCCTGCTGATATTTTACCGTATGATTCAAATAACTATGGCAGCAATCGGTTAGGTCTTGCCATGTGGTTGTTCGATAAAAAGAATCCATTAACAGCACGGGTGTTTGTGAACCGCATGTGGCAGGAATTTTTTGGAAGGGGCTTGGTGAAAACCAGTGGCGATTTTGGTATGCAGGGTGAGATGCCATCGCATCCGGAACTGCTCGATTGGCTGGCAGTGGATTTCAGAGAACATGGTTGGGATGTGAAAAGATTGATTAGACAGATGGTAACTTCATCCACCTACAAGCAATCTTCTGCCTCGGACAAGAAAAAATCAGCCACCGATCCTGAAAATATTTTGCTGTCGCGAGGGCCACGTACACGCTTAGGTGCTGAGGGCGTGCGCGATCTGGCGCTGGCAAGCAGTGGATTGTTGGTAAAAGAAATAGGCGGCCCCAGTGTGAAAGTATATCAGCCGAAAGGTATTTGGGAATCCTCTACGTCCGGACGAGGAGTGCTAGCACGATATATACAAGATCATGGTGATAATCTTTATCGCAGGGGACTTTATTCATTCATCAAACGTACGGTGCCGCCTCCAGGCATGCTCGTGTTCGATGGTAGTAATCGTGATCAGTGTGAAGTAAACAGAATGAGAACCAACACACCGCTGCAGGCTTTGGTGTTATTAAATGAACCGCTGATGCTGGAGGCTTCCAGGGTCTTGGCCGAGCGTTTGATGGTAGAACAATCCACCACAGAAGAAAAAGTAAAGAAGGCATTTCAGGCTATTGTGTGCCGTCAACCAAAAAAAGAAGAACTGGCATTGCTGCTACGCTATTTTGAAGAGGAGAAAGTAGAATTCAAACAATCAGCCGATAAGGCGAAAAAATATGTTGCCGCGGGCGAATATCAGCATGAAAAAGTTGAAGATGTGATTTCTCTGGCTGCCTTAATGCAGGTGGTTCAAACTATTTATAATTTGGATGAAGCAATTACGAAAACGTAAATAAGTACGAGTTGCAAAATCAACGAAGTACGAATTTAGAATTGTAAATAATGAATTTTGAATAAAGTATGAGTAAAGAATTTTTTGATCATCGCTTTCACATTACACGCAGACACTTTTTAGGTAAGGTGAGTTTGGGTTTAGGCTCTGTAGCATTGGGCTCCTTGTTAATACCGGATTTACTTTCAAAATCGGAAGGACCGTTACAAACAGTAGGACTTCCACATTTTGCGCCTAAGGCAAAGCGGATAATATATCTTTTTCAAAATGGAGCCCCTTCACAACTGGAAAGTTTTGATTACAAACCGATGCTGAATAAAATGACAGGTGAAGAATTGCCAGCATCAATTAGAATGGGACAGCGCTTAACCGGTATGACATCAGGGCAGGCAAAGTTTCCGTTGGTGGGTTCTCATTTTAAATTCAATCAATATGGAAAGTCGGGTGCATGGGTGAGCGAATTGTTTCCGAATATTGCTAAGGTGACAGATGATATTTGCTTTATTAAGTCGATGCACACAGAGGCGATCAATCATGACCCTGCGCTCACGTTTATGCAAACGGGCGCTCAACAAGGAAACCGCCCGAGTATGGGAGCGTGGATGAGTTATGGATTGGGAAGTGAAAATAAAAATCTACCTGCGTATTGTGTGTTGCTTTCGCGTGGTCGTGGAAACGGACAGGGTGTATATTCGAAATTATGGACGAATGGATTTCTCGATAGTGTGCATCAGGGTGTGCAGTTTAGTAGTAGCGAAGAGCGAGTGTTGTATCTGAAAGATCCCGAAGGACGCGATCGTGCGGATCGCAGAAAGATGCTTGACAACCTCGCCCAACTAAATGATTTGAACTACAAAGAGTTTGGTGATCCTGAAATTCAAACACGCGTTCAACAGTATGAGATGGCCTATCGCATGCAAACAGCGGTGCCCGAGTTGACCGACCTTACCAAGGAACCCGACAACATCATCAAAATGTATGGAGCGGATTGCCTCGTTCCGGGAACCTATGCAGCGAATTGTTTGCTGGCCCGTAAACTTTCTGAAGCAGGTGTTCGCTTTGTGCAACTCTATCATCAGGGTTGGGATCAGCACGGCAATATGACAGGTGAAATGCCCCTACAGGCAGAGGATGTGGACCGGTCTACGGCAGCATTGATTATGGATTTGAAACAACGTGGTCTGCTCGATGAAACACTCGTGATCTGGGGTGGCGAGTTTGGTCGCACCAACTATTGCCAGGGAAATTTCTCCCCGGATAATTATGGGCGTGATCACCATCCGCGCGCTTACACGATCTGGATGGCAGGGGGTGGCGTGAAGCCTGGAATTACGTATGGTGAAACGGATGACTTTGGTTATAATATTGTAAAAGACCCTGTTCATGTAAATGATTTTCATGCCACCATTCTTCACCTGATGGGATTGCATCATGAACAACTTACCTATAAACATCTTGGCAGACGTTATCGATTGACTGATGTGGCCGGAAAAGTGGTGGAGGGGATTTTAGCCTAACGATTATCATGCAGAGAACCGCTCAATTATTTATCAATCTTATTTTCTTTATTCAGATTCTTCTTCTGTTTCTTATATTCTTTGAAGAAAGAATTGCATTGCCAGCCTGGCTACAGGTGGCAGGCAGACTGCACCCCATGGTGTTGCACGTGCCAATTGGAATTCTGATTTTGTTATTTGTGTTCATCATGTTTCGAAGCGCGTTTCAAAAGAAACAGTTTCGGAAGATCATATTGATTTGTTTGTTGCTGGCATCATTATCAGCTTCAGTTACTGCCTTGTTTGGATTTTTCCTTTCCGTCAATGGTGACTATGGAGCTGATGCGTTGCAACAGCATAAGATTAGTGGGGTCGCGCTGAGCATACTTACTTTTTTTATTTTGGTATGGTATAATTATGTGAAGAGAAGTGAGGTTATTTTCTACACATCTATAATATTTTCAATTATGGTTTTGGTGTTAGCGGGGCACACCGGATCAATTTTGACACATGGAGAGAATTTTGTGCTGGCACCGATGACCACCCAAGTTGAACAAACGCTCACTCCAGAAAACGCGTCTCTATATCAGTTGGCAGTGATGCCGGTATTAGAAAAAAAATGTTTTTCGTGTCATAATGAATCCAAGGCAAAAGGAAAATTGATTATGACTTCCGTTGACAAGTTTAAGCAAGGAGGCAAAAATGGTAAAGCGTGGATAGAAGGAAACCCTGACTCGAGCCGTATGATAAAATATATTCACTTGCCGCTGCAACACGATGATCACATGCCTCCCGATGGTAAACCACAGTTAACACCTATTGAAATTTCAATGTTGGAAGCCTGGATACAATCAGGATCTGGTTTTGAAAAAATGTTGAATGAATATGCTGACAGTGATACAATAAAAATGTTAGCAACCGCTATGATCAGCGCAAACCGTAAGGACACAGCTCCTGAATCATATCCCTTCAAGGCTGCTTCTACGGAGTTAGTCAAAAAGATGAACACGCCTTTCAGAACAGTGTTCCCTTTATATCAAAATAGTCCTGCCTTGCAGGCCGACTTTTTTGTGAAAGAGTCTTTTCAATTAAATTCATTGGAGGAGTTGAAAGAGATAAAAGATCAACTGGTTATTCTTAATCTTTCTAAAATGCCGGTGACGGATGAAGATGTGAGCCTCATTGGGCAGTTTAAGAACCTTGAATATCTAAATTTGAATTTCACGGCTATTAAGGGGCAAGGCCTAGTGAAGTTAACATCATTAGATCACCTTGAATCTATTTCCTTGTCGGGTACTTCCGTTACAAAGGATGCATTAAGTACTATTCTTTCACTGCCCGCATTGAATGAAGTATTTATCTGGAATACATCCATTAATGAAAATGATAAAAAAGAGTTGGAAAAATTATATCCAAAAATTGAATTCATTCACACATTGTTTAATGATCCCAGTATACTTCCATTAAGCAAACCGGTATTAGTAAATGAAGGAATTATCAAAAAGGGTGAATTGCTTCAACTCAAACACACGATGCCTGGTGTGTCCATTCGTTATACCTTGGATGGAAGTAAACCAGATAGTGTTTCCGGGATGATTTATGAAAAGCCAGTTACTGTAAATGAAACGATGAAATTAAAGGCATTGGCTTGCAAGGAAGGTTGGTATTGTAGTGATCTTTTAGATCTGACCTGTTATGTGGAAGGGTATAAATCAGAACATGTCACTTTGTTAGCTCCTGCCGACAAACAATATCCGGGTGAAGGTGCCAGTAGCTTGATCGATGGACGTAAAGGATTTATTGATGTAACGAGAGAGCCTTCCTGGCTGGGCTTTCGCGACAATGCATTCGAAGCAGGATTTGATTTTGGTAATCATCCTCCATCATTAAGTAAGGTTGTTTTGAGTTATGCCGATAAGTTAGGTGGCTATATATTTCCTCCCACAGAAGTGGAAGTGTGGGGCGGAAGGAGCGCGAAAGAAATCAAATTGTTAACATCAATAAAGGTTGTACAGCCAACGGCCTATCGTCCGCAAACTATGGAAGCCCTCGGATTATCATTTGATACCTCAACGTACTCTTATTATAAAATAGTTGCCAAACCAATTAGCAAACTTCCACTTTGGCATGGAGGCAAGGGTCAAAAAGGATGGTTTTTTGTGGATGAAGTTTTTTTCTACTAACAATGAAGACAACTTGAATAAATTGTGTATTTGAAAAGAGGTGGTTGAAATGAAAATTCAATCAATTAACGAGTTGATTACTATCTTTTGATTCACCTTTAGTAACGAAAACTGTTTATTAAACTCATCTACTATGAAGCAATCATTAACAATAATCATTCTGTTGATTTTAGTTGTTACTTCTTGTATGAAGGAAACGAAAAATGATATTGAGAAATGGAAACAAGAAATTATTGCGACTGAACACGCCTTTAATGAAATGGCAAAAACGGATGGCATACCTAACGCATTCATCACTTTTGCAGCGGATGATGCCGTCTTGTTAAGAAACAATATGTTGATAAAGGGAAAAGAAGCGTTGAAGGAAAGTTATGAGAAAAGATTCCCTTCCGGCAAGGTATCACTCACCTGGGCTCCTGATTTTGTGGAGGTATCTTCTTCTGGTGATTTAGGTTATACATATGGAAAGTATTTGTACACTGCCACCGATTCATTAGGAAACTCAACATCAAAGGAAGGTATTTTTCATACGGTATGGAAACGACAGGCCGATGGAAAGTGGAAATATGTGTGGGATTGAAAGGATTAATGGTAGGGTGTTTTTTGTTCCACGGGCACAAGAGAATTGACTATTTTCTGAGAGCGTCCTTATATACTTTTAATACTCTCTCCCTTGCAAACGTATGATCAACCATTGGTTTAGGGTACTCCTTTGTTCCTAATTCAGGTATCCATTTTTTGATATACGTTAATTCCGGATCAAACCTTTTTGTTTGCAATTCCGGATTAAATACACGGAAGTAAGGGGTCGCATCACATCCCGATCCGGCTGCCCATTGCCAACCTCCATTGTTGGCAGCGAGATCGAAGTCTAATAAGTTATTTGCAAAGTAGGCTTCGCCCCATCGCCAATCAATGAGTAAATGTTTAGTAAGAAAACTGGCCACGATCATGCGCACCCGATTGTGCATGAAGCCTGTGGTGTTGAGTTCGCGCATACCTGCATCTACAATGGGATAACCTGTTTTTCCTTCGCACCAGGCTTTAAATTCTTTTTCATTGTTACGCCATTGGATACGATCGTAGGCAGGTTTAAAGGCATGAGTTTCAACGTGTGGAAAGCACCACAATATCATATGATAGAAATCACGCCAGATTAATTCATTTAACCACGTTTCATTTTTATTTCGTGCCTCCTGCACAAGTTTTCGGATGCTCATCGTACCAAAGCGTAGATGAGCGCTTATCTTGGTGGTTCCTTCTAAGGCAGGAAAATTTCTTTGTGTATCGTAGTTCTCTACGATCAAAGGATTGATAACACGTTCTGGAAATGGTGCTCCTGTTATTTCAAATCCTATATCCGCTAGCGAGGGTAGTGGAACTGCTTTTATTTTTTTGAATGCCCCGAACTGATTTTCTGTTGGGTAGCTCTTGAGATGTGCTGGTGTAATAAAAGATTTCCACTTGCGGCTATAAGGCGTGAAAATAGTATAGGGCTTGCCATCTTCTTTGGTGACTTCCTCTTTTTCAAAGATCACCTGGTCTTTGTATGTCTTAAAATCTATATGGTGCTTTGATAAAATAGCTTGCACTGTTTCATCTCGCTTTCTTGCATATGGTTCGTAATCGTGATTAGTATAAACCGCTTTTGGTTTTAGGGTTTTGAAAATCTGTATTGGGTCTCCATGAAACACGATTATTGAACTTCCCAGTTCTTCCAATTGCTTTTGAATCACCGTTAGATAATGATGAATGAACTCCACTCTGCGGTCGCCTTTATGTTCGAGTTTATCCAGAATGGTAGTGTCAAAAATGAATATTGGCACTACTTCATTATTTTCTTTCAGCGCATGATATAGACCTGCATTATCGTGCAATCTCAAGTCTCTTCTAAACCAAAATACCGTGGTGCCAGCATCGATGACTGAACTATTTATGTGATGGAAGCGCTTCAATTTATTTTTCAAGTAGGTAGATGGTTAATATAACAACCAACTTTGGATTTGGTTTTGTGTTAGTGAAAATTAAATGTTTAATAAGTTGAAACTTGGGATTTCACCCACGAATAGACAAGAAGAACTATTGAGAGTCTATTTTTTGTTTAACACTAGTTTTCCGCCCAGATAGCCCATAGGGATATAAGCTCCGGCTAAATCCAGGATAGTAAACCATGTTGGTGAAGGAAGCATTAAAACATTGATGGTTCCTCCTACTAGAAATAGGATGCCAATACCCAATGCAAATTTCATTTTATGGCTGATGGCAATTATGGCGGTAAGTAAAGCACCGGCAAATGTACCAAGTGCATGCGCTAAAAATGGTAATACAAAATGTTTTGGTTCGAACAGATGCATGGATGCTTTTAATCCTTCCATGGTTGTAACATCGGCTCCATCCGGTGGTGGAATAATGTAACTGCTGGTCAGGATAATCCCCATATTCACCATGCTCCCAAAAATAGCGCCTATAATGACCGCTAAAATGTTTCGAATGTTTGGATTCATATCTGTTTGTTTTTATTGCCTGGTTCTAATGTAGTGATGGCGTACAATTATTGCAATATTTTGCCTTTATGTTGCTTAAAGTTCCCAAGGGATGAAACATTGGTTGTAAAGAAAAAAATAATCAATTCTTAGTCCGGTTAGTGGGAAACATTTTTTACAATACTAATTTGAAATGTAATCACTTTATTTATAGATCAATATTCAGTGTTGTTTTTCGTAATATTTAGGACAAGGCGAAATTCAGTTTTTGACTGGTTCATATTGATAGAATCTCTTTTTGAATAGAAAGTAAGTTGTCAACAGTAAGCAAAAAGTTAGTGCTAAAATAAAGTTACTTAAGATCAGCATAAAGCAACTTATGAACAACCAAAACAAGTATGTCACAAACTTATCCGGGCCACGAGTGGGTTTAAATAAGTAACTGTGAATGGTAATCAGGAATGAACTTGAAAAGAGAGGCAATAAAAATAGTTGAAGTAGGGAAAACCCTTTGCCAATGCTGCCGGATATTAATAGAAGTTCGGGAATCATGAGCAGAGCATAAAGAAAAGCGTAAGTCATGAAGGTTTGTGTCGGGGAGATGGGAAGGCTTCTTGTCCAACTAAAGGATTGGTCTTCAAAAACTTTTAGTTTACTAACAAGGTATGTGTGTGAGAGCAAGGCAAACAGCCACGTGATGCTAATGATGCGGAAATCATCACCTGTCTCCAGCGTTTCTTTGATGATGTAAATTAATGTTAATGAAAATAATTTACTGAGGATGACGGCTGATTTTTCTTCTTTGAAAAGATATCCTGCGTAAATACCAAGTTGAGTTCGTTGATATGGTAATGTAAATGTTGGCAACGTGATGCGTGCAGCTATGTGTTTATTTCTTATTGTATAATTGAGCACCACTGCATTCATTAGCCATAAAGCGAATTGAAAAATGAAAACAATGGCAAGGCTTTCATAGAATTTGTTTTGAATGCCGATGGCATAAATCGCGATTGTGTAAATAAATACGGGTAGAAAGGTAAGAAAACTGATCGCGAAAAAGCAGAAGAAGCTTTGTGATGATGGAAGTACAGCAAGATGATGAAGAAAGTGATATGAATCTTCACGGGAAGTTTTGAGAAGGAAGTGAAGTGACTTCACCTGGTAGAGCAACCAGATCGTTAGCACAATCAATAAAAAGATGCCAGAAGTCATCATGCCATAAATCAATGATACATGATAAAATACAATCTGTGTAGATTCTACGATACCAAACATGAGAAAGAATGTAAAGAACAACACTCCTGCGTGATTTTTATAAAATGACATCACCAGGGATTTGATCATGAGATAAATAATGGCCCTCATAATGAAATAAATTGTGCAGTTTGGTTTTCAACTACCAGTTGCCCATCGGGCAGGAACTGATCTTCCCGAAAGGGCTGATGGGAACTGAGTAAAAAGGAAGTGCCTTGTTTTTGTCTTTCTTTGATCAAAGAAAATAAAATGGGAAGGAACCCATCTTCGATGGTAATCAGTGGTTCATCTAGCAACATGAGTTTGGTCTTACCAACGAATGAGAGTAGCAGCGAAAGTTTTTTAGTCATGCCACTGGAATAAGTGCCAACGGTGTAATTAAGAAAACTACGTACACCAAAAAAATCTACCAGCGTTTGCACACCTTCTTCATTTTCTTTCCGTGTGTTTTGCACAAAGCGAATAAGATCCCAGCCGTTGATAAAGCCCGGAAAGACAGGCTCTGCTTGTGCAAAGGAAACTTGCTGCCGATAGACTATTGGATTTTTAACCAAGTCAACACCATTTAAAAGTACAGTGCCTTGAAACGGACTGATTCCACTGATTATTTTCATCAGCGTGGTTTTGCCTGATCCGTTATTTCCTTTAATCCAAAAAGCGCCAGCCGGGATGGTGAGTTGTGGAATGCGCAGAATGATGCGCGATCCATACGTTTTATTTAAATGGTTGAGATGTAGCATAAATAATGACTTATGAATGAATAGTACGTAAAGTTTTAGACTTTGTTGGTGTGATGCTCTTCGTTATACAGTAAGGTTAACAGAAGTCTTATTGGTATTTTTATCTTAAATGTTAATTGGTGTAAGGTTAAAAACCGGGATTAATTTTATCTTTAAGTGAATGCTGAATCGTAGTTTATGGCTTGGTCATTAGTTCAGCGTACTGTGCTGATGTCATTAAAGCACTGGCTATAAACACAAAAAATTAGTAACACATGAAAAGACAGAGTAAAAAGTTGATGCCATTGAGTAAAGCCCGACTAGTAAGACAACGGAATGAAACAACGCTGGCGGCTCCACATAAAAAGGTCACGTCAAAGAAATCAACAAGTAAAGATGTAAGGAAACGTAAGCAGGATTTGGGTAACGTGAAAGCAACGGAAACTGTGTCATTGCAAAAGATTAAAACCAGGAACCTGCACTTGCTCAAACAACTGGAGCAAAAAAAGCAGGAACTGAAAGTTGAAACGTCACTGGAAAAAGTAAGAGCGATGGCACTGGGCATGCGAAAACCCGAAGACCTGCCCAAGGTTTGTGAGATACTTTACAGAGAGTTACAAGCATCGAATTCGATTCAACTTTATATACAACATCTGGAGCTACGGTCTTGCAACTACAAAAGCGTGATAGGTGTAACTCAATTTTAAAAAGCTTTTACAATAGCAACTGTTCTCATCGATATTTAATAGATTACCGTTTCCATTTAACATGCAATAAGGAAGTGCCGCCATAAAGACACAATACATTTAAAAGCATTAATGGCTTATTGAAGTTTTATTCCGATCATAACTCAATTCGACTGATATATCCAAAATTATTTGTGTGCCGAAGTACATTTACTACATTTAATACAATAGATCATCATTCGTCATACATGCGTATATTTTTTGTGCTGAAATCGATCTTTGTAGGGTTCACTTTTGTTGTCCTGCAAAGTTGTCACCAATCCGTGAAACTGCCAGTGGGGGATTCAGATAATGGCGGGTTAATATTGCCGGAAAATTTTGAAGCACTTGTAGTTACAGACAGTATTGGAAGGGCACGGCACATTGCTGTAAATGACAATGGCGATATTTATGTGAAGTTAACATTCAACGATGCGATGCACGGATCTGGGGGAACAGTTGGAATTCGTGATACAAATCAGGATGGCAAGGCAGACACAATAGCCTACTTCGGAGATTATATTGATGAGGGAGGTCTTGCCGTTGGTGTAACGATTCATGACGGCTATTTATATACCAGCACCGTAAGGCAGGTGCTCCGAAATAAATTAACTACGGGGAAATTAGTGCCCGATAGTAAAACCGAAGTGGTTTTTACCGATGAAGATAAAAACGTAGTAAAAAATTGGCACACCACCAAGCCATTGGCCTTTGACAAAAAAGGCTACATGTATATTCCGTTTGGTTCTCCCAATGATGCTTGTCAGGATATGACCAAATTCGGTCCTGCGGGAATTCCAGAGGGTAAGGGTTTAGATCCTTGCCCTGATCTTGAGACACATGCGGGTGTTTGGCGATTTGATGCCGGCAAAACGGGACTTACACAAAAGGATGGTTATAGATTTGCCACGGGCCTGAGAAGTATCGTAGGCATGCAATGGAATCCTGCGGATGAAAGTGTCTATGCCGTTGTTAACGGAATAGATAATTTTCATACGATGTATCCCAACGTGTATTCAGCATGGCAGGCTGCCATGCTACCAGCAGAGTTGTTGGTGAAAGTAACGGATGGATCAAACTTCGGATGGCCATATGCTTACTATGATCAAATGCAGGAGAAAAATGTTTTACAGCCGGGTTATGGTGGCGATGGAAAAATAGTGGGAAGGGCATCTGAATTTGATATGCCTGTTATGGGATTCCCAGGTCACTGGGCACCCATGGATATTTTGTTCTACCAGGGTAATCAATTTCCGGAACGATATAGGAAAGGTGCCTTTATCGCATTCCATGGATCTACCGATCGTTCACCTTATCCCCAAGCCGG
This sequence comes from uncultured Ohtaekwangia sp., assembly GCA_964349405.1. GTDB lineage: Bacteria > Bacteroidota > Bacteroidia > Cytophagales > Cyclobacteriaceae > ELB16-189. The sequence continues at coordinate 50,927 of CAYGGY010000002.1, forward strand.
ATATATTGTATGCTTTGTGCCCATGGAAAATGGAAAAGCCACCGGAACCTGGGAAGTTTTTGCCGATGGGTTTACCGGAGTGGATACCGTAGTAAGTACAAGCAATGCGCATTACAGGCCCATGGGTCTGGCCACCGGGCCGGATGGTTCCTTATACATAAGTGAATCCAACAAGGGAAAAATATGGAGGGTGATGTATAAAGGAGATAAAGAGAAATTTGGTGATGCCGAATTGGCGGCCATGGAAAAACGCAAATCCAGATCCTATATAAAAACTCCTGATGAGGAGCTTGATAATTTACATCTGGGCGACCGACTCGAAGGAAGCATTTTATACAACACGTATTGTGCAAGTTGTCATCAGCGTGATGGCAAAGGCGATAATAACCGATTTCCTCCGTTGGTCGATTCTGATTGGGTAACCGGTGATGAAAAAAGATTAATCAATATTGTGTTGAATGGTTTCCAGGGAGAGATAAAAGTGAATGGCAAAATTTATAGTGGCATAATGCCCAATAACTCGCATTTGGATGATCATGCTATTGCTTCTATCTTAACCTATGTGAGCTCACGATTTGGAAAGAAAAATAAACCGGTCAGTGAGTTTCAAGTGAGGGCGATAAGGAAGACTTCTTCAAAATAAATAATTTTGTATTTGTTCAGTAACTATTCATAAAATTTAAAAAACCAAACTGTGAAACCGATTCTATTATTATTGCTTTGTCTTTCCTTCCTGGCTAAGGCACAAACTCCTGCCAACACTGTTTATAACTTATTAATTGGCACCTATACGGAATCATCCAAAAGTCAGGGTATTTATGTCTACTCATTTAATACCACAACCGGTGAGTTCGTTAGTAAGTCAGTCGCCACCGGAATAAAAAATCCATCGTACCTGGCTATCACGAAAGATCGTAAGAATGTTTATTCTGTAAGTGAAGGAGCCGAAGGTACCATCAGTGCTTTTTCCTTCAATGCGTTAACAGGGCAATTGACTTTTTTGAACACGGCACCTTCCGGCAGTAATGGACCATGTTACGTTTCCGTAGATGATAAAAATAAATTTGTGTTTGCAGGAAATTATGGAGGAGGAAGTGTAGCGGCCATTCCTATCAAGGCAGATGGATCACTCAGTGCTGACATACAGAATATCCAACATGAGGGAAAAAGTATTAAACCCAATCAGGAGAAGCCTCATGTGCATGCGGCTGTATTATCGAAAGACAATAAGTTTTTATTTGTACCTGATTTGGGCACGGATAAAGTAAATATTTACCATGTTGATATTACAAAACCCAAACCATTGACACCTGCCAATCCGGCTTTTGTCCCTATTGCGGTGGGAGGTGGGCCTCGCCATTTCACGTTTCACCCGAATGGGAAATATGCTTATGTGATCCATGAAAATACAGGCGAAGTAACGGTATTTGATTATGCCAATGGAAAACTGACAGAGAAACAGAAAATCTCGATGCCCGTGGTTGGTTATACGGGTAATATTCATGGGGCCGATATTCATATTTCATCCGATGGAAAATTCCTTTACGGTTCCATGCGGGCTGATATCAATGAGTTGGGAATTTACTCGATTGATAAAAAAGGTATGCTCACGTACGCAGGCAGACAATCCACGCTGGGGAAAATTCCCCGTAACTTTACGCTTGATCCAACCGGCAATTTTCTGTTAGTAGGAAATCAAAATAGTGACGAGGTGGTAATCTTTAAAAGAGATAAAAAAAGTGGATTGCTAACCGATACAGGAAAAAGAATATCGGTAGGTAAGCCGGTGTGCTTAAAGTTTGTTGAGGTAAAATAATTATTGTCAGTTTGGCCATTAATTATCTTGATAAGGTAAGTTTAAAATATTTTTATCTCTTAAAAAAAAGTATAGTATGAGTGTTAAATCAAATTCTTTGCGTGTATTGGTAGTCGGTTGTGGAAATATGGGTGCATCACACGCGAGTGCCTATCATTCAATTGATGGTTTCGAGATTTGTGGTATCGTTTCTATTGGAAAAAGTAAGGAAGTGCTCAATAAAAAACTCGGAGGTGGTTATACCTTATTCAGTAGCTATGAGGAAGCGTTGAATCAAACTAAACCCGATGCCGTGTGTATCTCTACTTATCCGGATACACACGAAAGTTTTGCCATCAAAGCTTTTGAGAATGGTTGTCATGTGTTTATTGAAAAGCCGGTAGCCGATAGTGTTGAAGGTGCTGAGCGTGTTGTGGCCGCTGCGATAAAAGCGAATAAGAAACTCGTAGTGGGATATATTTTGCGTCATCATCCATCCTGGGAACGTTTCGTACAGCTAGCACAAGGCTTAGGTAAACCGTTAGTGATGCGGATGAATCTGAATCAACAGAGCCATGGTGTGATGTGGGATGTACACCGTAACCTGATGAAAAGCTTAAGTCCTATTGTAGATTGTGGCGTACACTATATTGACGTGATGTGCCAGATGACGCGTAGCAAGCCGGTGCAAGTGAGTGCCATTGGGGCACGACTTACCGAGGAGATCCCTGCGGGAAATTATAACTATGGCCAGCTGCAAATTCGATTTGAAGATGGATCAGTAGGTTGGTATGAAGCGGGGTGGGGGCCGATGATCAGTGAGACTGCTTTTTTCGTGAAAGATGTAATCGGTCCCAAAGGCTGTGTTTCTATCGTGGCCAAGGAAGCAGGCGCAAGTGGCAAATCTGATAACATTGATTCGCACACGAAAACAGAATCGTTACGGCTTCATCATGCTGATCTGGATGATAAGAATAATTTCACTAAAAAAGACGAGTGGATCAATCTTCAGGATGAACCCAATCATCAGGAATTGTGCAATCGCGAACAACGATATTTTTTGAAAGCCATCAATGAAAATATTGATCTCACCGATCACATGAACGATGCCGTAAACAGTTTACGCATTGCGTTTGCCTGTGATGAATCGGTGCGTACAGGTCAGGTAGTATCACTTCTTTGATTGTTTGTCCGGGAATAATCCAATCATGGCAACGACAACCATAAAAAACTATCGGTGGATTATTGTCTCATTGTTATTCTTCGGAACTACTATTAATTATCTCGACCGGCAAATCATTGGTTTACTCAAGCCGATTTTAGAAATGGAATTTGAGTGGAGTGAAACAGATTTTGCCCGCATTGTGATGGCCTTCTCTGCTGCCTATGCAGTTGGTCTGTTAGTTACCGGATGGTTTATTGATAAAGTAGGGACTAAGATTGGATATTCTATTTCTGTAGTAGTGTGGAGTGTTGCAGGCATGCTGCATGCGGTGGCGAAAAGTGTTATAGGCTTTAGTCTCGCACGATTAGGATTAGGGATAGGCGAGGCGGGCAATTACCCGGCAGCAATGAAAGCAGTAGCAGAATGGTTTCCCAAAAAAGAGCGCGCACTAGCCACTGGAATATTTAATGCAGGCACCAGCGTAGGAGTAATTGTTGCCTTGTTAATCGCGCCCTGGATATTAGTAAACTATGGTTGGCAATCTGTTTTTTGGATTACCGGTGCCGTGGGTTTTCTGTGGTTACTATTTTGGTGGTGGCTTTATGAAATTCCATCCAGACAAAAATATTTATCAACTCATGAACGTGATTACATCGCGCAAGGACAGCCACTTCATCCGGATGCCATTGGTGGTGAATCGATAAAGTGGTATAAATTATTTTCATTACCACAAACGTGGGCATACATCACAGGGAAATTTTTGATCGACCCGATATTCTGGTTTTTTCTGTTTTGGTTGCCTTCGTATTTCTCATCCATTTTTAGTTTGGATTTACGCAAGCCCAGCATTCCATTAATGATTATTTATGCATCCACTACCCTTGGCAGCATTGGAGGAGGATATGTTTCATCGTGGTTCATCAAGCGAGGTTGGCCTACACTGAAGGCTCGCAAAACCGCCATGCTTATTTTTGCTGTGTTAGAATTGTCCATCATCGCAGCACAGTTTGTTACTGATATGTGGGTGGCAGTTGCATTAATCAGTCTTGCTGTTGCTGTGCATCAGGCATGGGCTACGAATGTGTTCACTACGGCTTCCGATATGTTTCCAAAAGAAGCAGTGAGTTCAGTGGTGGGCATCGGTGGCATGGCAGGTGCCGTGGGTGGCATTTTGTTTCCCATGCTGGTTGGATATTTATTGGATGCTTATAAAGCTGCAGGAAATTTGGTTGGAGGTTATAATCTGCTTTTTACATTATGTGGATCAACTTATCTGATAGCCTGGCTCATCATTCATGGGTTGACAAGGAAAGTACACCAGGGATAAAGGATGCTTTACATCTAAATGATTTGATTTAAAGAAACTCAGTTATTTTTCATTGGAAAATGTACGGCAACCTCCGGGTGCATCGTATAAAGACGATATTGGATTCCGTCATGCACCAATATGCCGCTCGATTTATTTTCCTTCATTATCGGGTTAGCTTCATATTTTGTCCAGTGAATCAAATCCGTGGAAGCCGCCACATTGGTGCTCCATTCATGCCAGTCTTCGAAAGCCGTTCCGTGATAGTATCCATAGTACACGCCCTCTTGTTTTATAATTTGATTTAAGGCAACTCCGAATTGGTCATACGCTTCCGGGCCTTTGCGGATGACGGGCTCATCCTGCCAATTCGTCCACATTTTTAAATCGGTCGAAGTGGCCAGCCAAATCCCTTCATCATTTCTTTCATAAAACAAATACCAAAGATTATTTTCAAACCAGGCAGTAGGAGTGCCATAAGGACCACTGCTCAGTTTTTCACCGTTCACGGTGCGGATATCCAATGCTCCTTGATCAGACCAATGAATGCGATCCTGTGATGTCATTAAATGAGCGACATCATTTTTACCTTCGGCAAACATATAATACAAACTGTCAGATTTCACCACCATCATGTCTTCTACCCAACTTTCGGCAAAGATGGGATTACCCTCAAATCGGTTAAAAACAATTCCATCTTTCGAAGTAGCATAGCCGAGATACAAAGTTGCTCCCACGGTATCTCGGTAACCGGTGTACCAGAGATGATAGGTTGAATCTTCGCGTAAGATGTATCCCCGCTCGCGAATATGTTCATCCCACGTTGGCGAGCCAGTGCCAGAAAACACCGGGTTTTTTGAGTATGCTGTAAAATTAACGATGTCGGATGGAAAGATGACTTCAGATTTCTTTGATCGATCTGGTCCGCAAGAAGTAAGTGCTATTAAAATCAATACAAAAATATTCTTCATGATTATGAGATTAGAGATCCAGGCAATATCAACCGGAACAACCGTACACAGAATGATGCAATGATCTATGTTATAACCATTACACCCAATGTAAATATAAGATAGTTTATTCTCAACGTGAATAATTATTTATTATTAATTAATTAATTAATTAATGTCCTCCATAATCTCAGAGGACTAATAGGGTAGCTTCGTCTCTCTTCAAACATCAAAGTCCCTATAGGAAAATAATGGTTTGAAAAAGCAATCGTTGGCTAACTTGATATTGATTTCTATATTTGATATATGCCTACCATTTTCCCCGGCTTCGAATACAACATCATAATCGATATCAGCAAAGAAAGGACGAATGGAAGATGAAAAAAGTTTTTGGAGTAGATCATCGAAAAAGCCCGTTGTACCTGATAGGGGTAGATGAATTATTCGGACGGCCAGAAGCCAATAAGCAGGCAAATCTATTAGATCAAAAAATATTATTGGATTTCCCGCTTTTCAGAAGTTATTTGTTGACGAACAACAATTCACCCTTCGATTTTTCAGCGACTCCTAACTTTGCCAAGCGATTGCGTCAGGCTGGTGTACAAGTAACTCAACATTGAATATGTCCTCACTGCACAATAATTTTGAATATACGGCAATTAGTCCATAGATTGTTATCATATGAAATTGAAATACTTCTTTGCATTAGTACCCGTTTATATTTTCTGTAATCAGCTTATTGCCCAGAATAAGATTTCATCCGCATCCATTGATAATAAGTCATTCAATCCATCAACACTAATCTGGCTTTCCAAACCAGCAGTAAAATGGGAAGAGGCGTTGCCCGTAGGTAACGGACGGTTAGGGGCCATGGTGTATGGTGGTGTGAATGAGGCGATCATACAACTGAATGAAGAAACCTATTGGAGTGGGGGACCATATTCAACCGTAAAAAAAGGTGGTCATGAAAAGCTAACAGAAATTCAGCAATTGGTTTCCGATGAAAAGATGCTGGAAGCTCACAATCTTTTTGGCCGATACCTGATGGGTTACCCGGTAGAACAACAGAAATATCAATCGCTTGCCAACCTACATCTGACGTTTGATTTTAAAAAAGAGTACTCCAATTATAAACGCTGGCTTGATCTGTCGACAGGCATCACAAATGTTGATTATGTTGTGGATGGTAAGCATTATCAACAGGAAATATTTTCTTCCCACCCCGATCAGGTGATTGCCATACGTATGGAAGCCGATGCGCCCGGCAGTATTTCTTTTTCAGCTAATCTCCGTGGCGTACGAAATCAAACGCACTCAAACTATGCCACGGATTATTTTGAAATGAATGGATTGGAACCTGATGGTCTGATCCTCACCGGAAAATCAGCCGACTACCTTGGCGTGGAAGGGAAATTAAAATATGAAGCAAGAATAAAAGTGGTTCCGGAAGGAGGAATGATTTCGGTAGATGGCTACATGCTTACTGTTTCCAATGCCAATGCAGTAATAATTTATATCGCAGCGGCAACCAACTTTGTGAATTATAAAGACGTAAGTGCCGATCAACATGCTCGTGTTGACAATTACCTGAAGGAAATTAAAAAAAAATCCTATGAACAAATTAGGGCAACCCACATAAAAGATTTCCAAAGCCTGTTTGCAAGAACTTCATTGACACTGAATTCTAACGACAACTCATTTCTTCCTACTGATGAACGCATGACGAAGATTCAAACTTCACCTGATCCTTCGCTGGCAGCGTTGAGTTACCAGTTTGGCAGGTATGTACTTATCAGCTCTTCGCGCCCAGGAACACAACCGGCCAATCTTCAAGGTATGTGGAACAATGATATGAATCCAGCCTGGGATTCGAAGTACACCACCAATATTAATACGGAGATGAATTATTGGGCAGCACAATCGGCTAACCTGAGTGAATGTGCAGAACCATTATTGGATATGGTGAAGGAGCTTACCGATCAGGGTACCCAAGTAGCTAAAGAACACTATGGCGCAAAGGGTTGGGTCTTTCATCAGAACACGGATTTGTGGCGTGTAGCCGCACCGATGGATGGACCTACCTGGGGAACATTTACCGTGGGAGGCGCCTGGCTCGTGAATGAATTATGGGAACATTATCGCTATACGCTGGATGAAAAGTTTCTCAAGGAATTTTATCCTGTCATGAAAGGGTCAGTTGAATTCTTTACAGATTTTCTAACACCGCATCCTAACGGAAAATGGATGGTGACTAACCCCTCTACTTCTCCGGAAAATTTTCCTTTGAGTCCGGGTAACAAACGTTATTTTGATGAAGTCACGGGAAGTATGATTCCTGGAACTACCATCTGTGCAGGTTCATCCATTGATATGCAGATTCTTACCGATCTCTTTTCAAATTATATAAAAGCGACTGAGTTATTGAACCTTGATCAGGAATTTTCGCAACGTGTAGCTCAACTAAAATCAAAATTGGTACCGCCTCAAATAGGAAAGGATGGAGCCCTGCAGGAGTGGGCGGAAGATTGGGGACAACTCGAAAAAAATCATCGTCACTTTTCACATTTATATGGATTATACCCTGGTCATGTATTTTCATTAAACAAAACACCCGAATTCATTAATCCGATCAAGGCTGTGTTAGAACAACGTGGTGATGAAGGAGCAGGATGGTCACGCTCCTGGAAGGTGGCACTATGGGCAAGGCTTCATGATGGAGACAGGGCCGATAAAATTTTTAAAGGCTATCTTAAAGACCAAAGTTATCCGCAGCTTTTCGCAAAATGTTTTACTCCATTACAAGTGGATGGAACGTTGGGGATGACAGCCGGTATTTCGGAATTATTGATGCAATCGCATGAGGGATATATCGAACTGTTGCCGGCATTGCCTTCTGATTGGAGAGAAGGAAATTTTAACGGTGTGTGTGCACGCGATGGTTTTGAATTGGATTTTACCTGGGTTGCCGGAAAAATAAAACGAGTTAGTATACTGTCAAAGCAGGGGAGAACCTGTAAACTTCTTGCCGGTATGCCAATGAAAATATCTTCAAATGGAAATAGTGTGAAGATGAGAAAACCAGCAACCGGACTAATTGAATTTGATACGAAGCCCGGTCAGCGATATGAGTTGATTTCTTCAGCCAAATGAATGAGAAATAGAAACATTTCTTTATTTGATATTACTTCAAAACATCAACACATTTTAAAGAAAGGTATATTTTGAACTTCTTCATTACCGGCCAGCATTGCTTCAATCTTCTTGGCAGTTTTCGTAATGGCTAGCCCGCCCAAGCCTGTGCAGCGCAAGGTGTTGGGTATGGCATCACCTACTTTTTTCATAGTCTCGATCACTTCATCCAATGGGATCAGGTGATTGTAATCGGCCAGCGCCATGTTGGCACACGATAAGGCAGTAGAGGCAGCCATGACATTTCGATTGAGACAAGGAGCTTCTACACGATCGGCAATCATATCGCAAATCATTCCCAGTGATGCCTGCAACGTCATCGAGGCAGCTGCAAGTGATTGTTTCAGGGTTCCGTTTTTCAATACCACAATTCCTGCTGCGGCCATTCCGGAGCCAGAACCACATTCGGCCATGCAACCGCCCACTTCGGCAGCGAACGTGGCATGTGCGGCAATGAATACACCGATCATCCCAGCGGCCAACATCGCTTTCACGATTTCATCTTCTGATAATTTCAATGTGTTAGCGGTACCAATCACCGCACCCGGCAGTGCGCCACACGAACCTGCAGTGGGTGCAGCCACAATCACACCCATCGAACTTTTCACTTCCATCATCGCAGACGTATACATGATGATATGATTCAGTACATCACCTTCCACCAGTGTTTTATTTTTCATCTGCTGATGGAAATTAACCGACTGTGGTCCCAGAATGCGATCGGCATATGTGGTTCCGTTCAATCCAATTTCAATAGCGTTTTGCATGATGTGAACAATGGCGCGCATCTTCTCAAAAACTTCTATATGCGAAATACTTCCCCGCGCACTTTCATAATGAATCGCTAATTCCCATAATGAAAGATTTTTACCTTCATTGTAGGCCAGCATTTCGCTACACGTGATGAAAGGAACCGCAAGATCCTTGCGTGATAGCACAGGTAGAACGGGAGATAATTTTTTAATGCTAAGAACGTCATTAAAATTCAACAGCTCTTCTGTAATTCCTGGAGATAAGCATTGATTTGATTTTACTTCGATGTAGATAGAATCACCGTGATGAATATTGATTTCGTCATAGGTAATAAAGCGTTTCAAAAAATCAACGATCACCTCGGGATATTTTACATAGATCAACGTTTCATAAAAATCCCCGGCCATGAAAACATCGGCCCCATCAATTTCAATCACCTGAATCATGCCACCACCGGTAGAAAGAGCCGTGAGTGTTCTTGTTTCAATGTGATTTTTTAATGTGATTTTATATGTGTTGGGATGTGTTGCTCCGATGGGATGTATATCGATATTGATTTTAATGCCAGCAGCATCTACAGCTTGTAAATAGTTCGGGAGTCGTTCGTCATAGGCTTCCCAACCCAGAAACCCACCGAACAATCCCATATCCGAACCCTGACCTTTGTGTGTGGTGGCCAGTGAACCATTGGGATCAAACTCAATGCATACTTCCTGAATATCTCCATCCATCAGCTCACGGCAAAGTCTGCCGATTCGCAATGAGGCGGCACAATGCGAACTGGAAGGGCCTCTCATTACTTGGCCGATCACATCGTTGAAAATACTAGGGTAACTTTCCATGCGCGTAATTTTATTAAGAAAATTCTATATCAATGAAGATAAAAACAAAGTCAACTACTGACAAAATCTGCCAATATTTTTGTTATTTGTATACGTACGGCTATTAAAGATATTGAATTTATATCATTCTTTGTGGCTTGATAAAATGAATAGACCATGATGGTAACAATTATTTGGATCGTATTTGTAATACTAGCCCTTTGGATTGGTGTTGTGCTGGTGCTTGATTTTTTAAAACATCGTAACAACTTGGAGAATAATAGTTGGACGAAGACCGGCTTCATTGGCTTTGCAGGTAATTTTTTTGATACGTTGGGCATTGGTTCGTTCGCCATAGAAACTGCCCTATTCAAATTTATGAAACAATCTGAGGACAGACTGATTCCCGGAACACTTAATGTAGCGAATGCCATTCCCACCGTAGTGCAAGCCATTATATTTATACAGATTGTTGAAGTAGAACCACTCACACTAGTACTGATGTTAGCTGCGGCAGCAGCAGGTGCTGTGTTAGGTGCCGGCATTGTAGCGAAATTTTCTGAAAGGAGAATCAGGATAGTTATGGGAATCGCATTATTTATCACGGCCATATTTATGACAGCCACAAAATTGAATTGGATAGAAGGTGGTGGCGATGCCATCGGACTGGAAGGTTATAAATTGGCCATTGCCGTGGTGGTCAACTTTATTCTGGGAGCCTTAATGACAGCGGGCATCGGGCTTTATGCTCCTTGCATGGCGTTGGTTTTTGCGTTAGGCATGTCACCTAAAGTTGCTTTTCCCATCATGATGGGTTCTTGTGCTGTGCTGATGCCCATGGCGTCTTTAAAGTTTATCAAAGAAGGTTTTTATAATCGCAGGGCATCATTCATTATTATGTTCACCGGGGTAGTGGCTGTTTTGATAGCTGCATTTTTTGTAAAGTCGTTACCCATGGATATGCTGCGTTGGCTGGTGATCTTGGTGATTATCTATACCGCAATTGTGATGTTACGCGCAGCGAGCACGGTAAATGGTGAGCCTTCGCAGAAAAAGTAAATCCCTTTGTTCGATGAAAGAATAGAAATTACTTAAGCTTTTCGCTCAATACAATAGGTATACGAACACACCATCGGTCATGTCTAAAAACACTGGATGAAAGTACGGGTAATCTGTTTTTCCGATGACTCATACCTCTGTTCAATCACTGCTTCGAAGTGGAAAGAATAAACTCGGAAACATCTTTTCTGAATTTCTCCAAGGAAGGTTGGTGTGTGTACATCATATGCCCCGCTTCATAATATTTCATAATGATATTATTGCGCAATTCATTGGTGAGGCCGAGATGATCAATGGTGTGTTCAACGCCATAGAAAACCGTAGCTAAGTCATAGTAACCGTTTAAGATCAACACCTTTACATTAGGGTCCAGAGTCATAGCCTGTGCCATATCGATTCCTGTATTGATGGCCGCAGAAGTTCCCCAGCGCATATTACCCTCATGTTTCCAGTCCCAACGGAAACCTTCTCGTCCACCTGCACTGGTCATATAGAAAAGTTTCTTATTTACTTTAAGATCATTATAGAAGTAGTGCATGAACCCTGCCGTGTACGCAGGACTTATTGCAGTGCTTTGCGGATCGTAATCAGCAAACTGCGAAAGTAAATCTTGATTACCACCTTTAAATCTCGAATCTAATCGTCCAACCGTATTGCCCTCATCGCGCAACAACTCGGCAAAAAATTCTCCTGCTTGCACCCGCAAGTCAGCCTTCTTCCAAAACTCAGCGCTGCAGCCAGAATAATTCGCCAACTTATTGGCTAATACATTGCGTTCCTCCTTCGTAAGTTTGTTTCCTTTAAAAAGTGCAGGCACATACTCTTTCTCGGTAAAACTCCTAACCTCATTTAAGAAAGTTTCAAGGCTTGTCGGTTTGTTGGAAATTTTATTATGATACCAGGCCGTGGCTGCATAGGTAGGAAAATGGACTACATAAGGCATGTCATCATTGGGAGGAAACAACAGTGTGCGTAAATCAAAGACTGCCGATACCATCACGACACCATTCAACGCTATACCGTCATTTAATAATTTATTCATTACACCGGCATTGCGGAAAGTACCATAACTTTCACCCAACAAATACTTGGCGGAATTCATCCTTCCATTTTCGATAAGGTATTGTTTTACAAACAAGCTGATGCTTCGTATGTCTTGATCCACTCCCCAAAAATCCTCAAACTTAGATTTACCGATGGGAACACTCAACCCGGTACCAATCGGATCCATCATCACCAGGTCTGCAATGTCAAATAACGCGAAATCATTATTTACTAATTTATACGGTGCGGCCGGTGTGTTGTTTGGGTCATTTACCACAATCCTCTTGGGACCCATAACACCCATATGGAGCCAGTAGCTCGAAGAGCCAGGTCCTCCATTATATGAAAAGATGATGGGACGATTGACTTGGGAAGCATCTTTTGCTACGTCTTTGGTATAGCTTGTAAATCCAAAGAGCGCAATGGGATTATTATTCTCATCACGCAGTTGCAACGTTCCTGCCTTAGCGGTAAGTGGAATCGTAACTCCGTTTATCTTAACTGTCTGTTGCGTGGTGGAAACTTCACCTTCTTGGATAGGTTTATTTTCTTCTTTATCAGTATTAGTTTGTGCCCAACTTGTAAAATAAAACAAGCCAGCGAGCAGGATTAAGGTTGATTTTTTCATGATGTGGATTATAAGGAATGAAAATTAACCAATTTAGCTGAAAGGTAAACTACAAATAGGATCAGCTTTCTATGCCAATTGAAAATCCAGCAAATAATTTGTCTTCGAATGAAATACTGTGTGTTGTTACGTTGTATCGGATGAACCAAAGAAAAGCTTGTACGTAAGACAAACTAATGTTACGGCTTTTGAATAATGCCACCCCTGCTTCCATACTTTGAATACGATAGTTTCTTCGACAAGGGTTAAATAATAACCATTAAAGATAGTTCACTATACTTATTAAAGTTATCTATTTCATCATCGTCAAATACGTAACAATATCTGCCAGGTTTTGATCAGTCAATCCTAGTGAAGAAGGTTCGGGCATCAGGCTATTGGATTGTTTCTTTCGGGAAACAATGGTGGAGGTTGCAATCGTATGCCGGGCACCATCTAAATCTTTAATCACTATCGCTTGTGCTCCATCAGCAACAAGAAATCCAAAAAAGGAATCTCCTCTTTTGGTAGTAATGAGCCACGCTTCATAGCCAAACACGATGCCAGCGTTGGGATGGATAATCGCATCGAGCAAAGCTTCCTGTTCAAATTTATTTTTTATGCCGGTGAGATCAGGCCCGATATCCATCCCTTTATTTTTAACCCGATGGCACGAACTACAATTTTTAGAAAAGAGTGTATCACCAGACGTAGCCTTGCCTTTTATTTTGGCTATCTCAGTAATTGAAAAAGTTTTTCCTGAACCGGGTTTCTTAAAATAGTTTGATGCCTGCACTCGTACACCAAGATCCGGGTTATTGAAAATTACATTTTCCACTACAGGATATAATTCTGAGGGTAAACTATTTTCTTCCCGCATGCTTAATAGCATTTGACCTCCGATGGCATTTTTAGCCATGGCTTGCACATTCCATTTTTTTTCATTGAATGATTGGCGTTTGTCCAGAATAATTCCTCTCTTCACTTTCATGGTACTCAACATACGGGTATGTTCCAGGTTAATCGCATTACCAACTTTACTCCAATCGGCTAGATTGAACCAATCGTTGCTTTGCCTAAAGGCCAGCCAGTAGGAGGCCTGTTCGGCAATAATTGAATCGTTGCATTTTGTGAGGTCAATCATCGCGTGCACCGATTCTTTTGTTGAAGTAAATGCAAGCGCTGTTGCCGATGCCGTTTTTTCCTTGGTTGAAAGTTTTGAAGATACAGCTCGTGCTTTTAAACCAGAAATAGCAGCAGCGGGATGTAATCGCCACAGGATCGATGCGAGTTGTGTATTCCATTCTTCAGGTTTTTGTGTATCGCCTCCAAAAAGTGTTTTTATTTCAGGATATAGTTCTTCTGCATGACCATCGCAGGCAGCACCAATTGCTTCGAGGTACCAGCGATCTTGACCATCATATTGTTTGATCAACTTCAATAGAATAGGTTTCGTTTTTTCATAAGGGAGATCGCGCAATGCGGTAGCAACTTCTCTACGAACAAAGGAAGATGGGTCATCGGAAAGTTTTTCTGCAATGGGAATGATATCTTTTTCTACTTGTCGTAGCGCCCTGAAAGCTACTGATCTGATTATAGTATCGGTGTGTTGCAACAGTTTCTCCGTTTCAGTTTTGCCTTTTTCACCCAATTGCGAAAGCAACCAAACCGCGCGAGCCTGATGATAAGGATTGGAGCTTTTCAATAGACTCATTACATCATCTGCCACTCGATCGCCTTGTGCCTTTAATTTTTCATACCCCTGGTAGCGAACATTAATCGCTGGATTTTCCAAGGCTTCTATTTGTCCTGCTGTGGATGTGAGATCCAAGTGTGGCGCTTTAAGATTTTTATTTTTAGGAGTAATACGATAAATCCTACCGTAGCCAATGGAGTCTTGCATTTGATGACCGCCAACCACAGGGTCATGCCAGTCGGCAATATAGATGGCTCCATCAGTTCCAATGGTTACATCGCTAGGTCGAAACCATTTATTATTCGATGCATTTTGTGCTGAATCATTCCAAACATATCGTTCATTGTCCTGCGGCAGTGATGAGATTAGATTGGTTCTTTTGCCGATGTCATAGCCTGAATCTTTCGGCTTGGGTTTGTAAGAAAAAATCACATTACGTCCTGCTTCAGCACTAAGTACCATGCCTAGATAATCTTCACCCAATGCATCGCTTTCATTTACTGCCATACCTGTAGGCGATCCGGCCCCTGTCTGATCACCGGCAGGCATCACGCCAGGATTATCCTGATGCCAGTGTGCTTCAAAAATATCTTGACCGGGCCGCTGATCTGCTTGCCAAAAGCGAGTGCCATCGTTGCTGAAGAAGCCCGCATTTCCACCCTCCATCAGCCATGACGTGCGACACGCCACCACCTGGTCATCATTATCATTCTGCCAAAGGTTTCCATAGGAATCTACCATCACTTCATAAGAGTTTCTGAAATTATGACCCATTACTTTTAATCCTGTTCCGTCAGGATTTATTCGTAGCGCAAGTCCACCTACCCACACACGACCATCATCACTTTTCATGTTCCCTTGGTTGGTAAGATTGTAGGGTGTTCCACCCGTGTACACACTACCAGATCGTAGTGTCCATCCCGCTTTGTCAGTTACAAGGTGTGGTCCTGCATTGCCGGTATTAAAATATAAATTTCCATCGGGTCCGGCTACCATAGAATGGAGAGAATGGTCATGATCTCTTCCTCCGAAACCAGTAAGGAAAATCTCCTTTGAATCTGGTTTATCGTCCCCATCGGCATCGGTGTAAACAAGTAAATGAGGAGAACAGGATACAAATATTTTATTGCCAATCACCGCAATGCCCAGCGGTGATACCAGGTCTTTATCCTCAACAAAAACCTTCGATACGTCAGCCTCGCCATCACCATCGGTATCTTGTAAGATCATGATACGATCGCCATTTTGATGATGTAAAAAATGGATGGAGTCGTTGTTGAAGTTACGGTAGTTAACGGCTTCCGTTATCCAAATGCGGCCTTTAATATCCACGTCCATGTTGGTAGGATTGTAAAAGAGTGGCGACTGGGCCCATAGTGTAGCCTCGAGATCATCCGGCAAAAATAAATCGTGATTGATCTTTTTTTGATGACATGACATCAGGAATATAAACACCGTGACAAATAGGAAGGATGGAATGCGCATAACCTGTTAAGTGGTAATAGTCAATCAGGGAAAACAATTTTATATATCTGTTTTAGAAAATGTAATTCGCTTGTAGGAAAGTGTTATTTTTGATTTAACCGACAACGAGTGACAAGATAATTAATTATGGTTAAATCAAGGACTGCTATTGCAGATGGAAAAGGAAATTTTTCCATTCAACAAATTGAGATTGATGATCCGCAAGGCGATGAAGTGTTGGTGCAGATAAAGTCAGCAGGCATTTGCCATACCGATTGGGATTCATTATCGTGGGGCAAGCCATTAATCATGGGGCATGAAGGTGCCGGTGTAGTTAAGAAAGTAGGTCCCGATGTTTCTGCGTTGAAAGAAGGTGATTCTGTTATTCTCAACTGGGCGGTTCCCTGCTATGAGTGTTTTCAATGCCAGGAAGGAAATCAACATTTATGTGAAGTCAATTCTGCCGTGGTCGCAGGAAACGGAGTTAGTGGTGGTCATGCACGTTTAGCGTCAAGTACATTAAATGGTATTCCAATAGAACGGGCTTTCAGTCTTGGCACCATGTCTGAATATGCGCTGGTTCGAGAAGCAGCGTGTGTTAAAATAGTAGTGAATATACCTTTTCCAGCAGCAGCGATTATCAGTTGTGGTGTAATGACGGGTTATGGGTCAGTGGTAAATGTTGCAAAAGTAAAAGCAGGCTCATCCGTTGTCGTGTTGGGTACTGGTGGGGTAGGCCTTAATGTGATTCAGGGAGCCAGGATATCCGGAGCATCTAAGATTATAGCGATTGATATAAATAGTTCACGACTTGAACTGGCGAAACATTATGGGGCCACACAGATCATTCTGGCATCCAACGATGACGAAGGTTTATTCGATGCAGCCAAGCAAGTTATGATGCTTACCGGGCGGGGAGCCGACTACGCTTTTGAATGCACCGCCATTCCTTCATTAGGTGCTGCACCCCTGGCGATGATTCGAAATGGAGGAACTGCCGTGCAGGTAAGTGGTATTGAACAGGAAATCAAAATAGATATGCGTCTCTTTGAATGGGACAAAGTTTATATCAATCCGTTGTACGGTAAAGCAAGACCTCAAATAGATTTTAAAATCTTGCAAGAGTATTATGCCAATGGCCAATTGTTGTTGGATAGTATGGTAACTCAAACATATCAGCTGGATGAACTTCAACAAGCTTTTTCAGATATGCACAAAGGGCTCAACGCAAAAGGAGTCATTATCTTTTAATTGAAATACGATGTCTAAATTTTTTACTACGGAGATTTCCAGTCCTGAAAATGAATTTGATCATCTGCGGTTTATAACCGTAAAAAGTAATGCATTACAAAGAAGAGCTGACATCACCATATATGTTCCTCCGAATGTTAGCAATGAACTTTCTTTGGATGTGGTCATTCTTCTTCATGGCGTTTATGGATCGCATTGGGCCTGGGCGATGAATGCAGGGGTACATAAAACAGCTGATCGATTAATTCAACAAGGTAAAATGAGACCCATGGTTTTGGTTATGCCTTCCGATGGTCTCTATGGTGATGGCAGTGGCTACTTGCCTCATCAAGTGGAAGATTATGAAAGGTGGATTGTTGAAGATGTTATTGCAGTTGTTAAAGAACAGTTCGGGAATGTAAGCGATAAATCAAATTTCTTTATCACCGGCCTTTCGATGGGAGGTTATGGAGCCTTGCGATTAGGCGCAAAGTATCCGAATGTATTTCGTTCCTTCTCGGGTCTCTCATCCATCACAGCGTTTTCACAGATGAAAATCTTTCTGGAAGCAGGTGACTATGACAAACTAAGTAGTTTAATTTCGAAACAAGAAAATGTTTTGGATTGTATACTTGCCAACAAAGAACGACTTCCTCATTTCTATTTTGATTGCGGTTCCGAAGATATTCTAATCGACTTCAACAGAACCCTTCATCAAAGTCTGGTAAAAAGTAATGTTCGTCATACGTATAAGGAAAACCCCGGAGCCCATCGTTGGAATTACTGGACAACCTACATTGAAGATTCGCTTTTGTTCTTTAATGGGTTTCCATCGGGAGGATAGAAATGATACGTGTGTTTTTAATCAGTGTCTATATTTCTTATTTCGAATACGAAAACCACGGGTTGTTATATTGCCTGGATCGCATGAAGAAGTAAGTTCCTATTTAACGTAAATACGTCTAAACGTTACCAAGCAGTGTATAACACTGTCTCGCAATTTCCAACTCTTCATTGGTAGGCACCACCAGGATCTTGGCAGGTGAAGTATTCGTATTAACCTCATAAATACCTTTGCCTCCTGCTTTGTTCTTCCCTTGATCGAGTTGTATGCCCAGATACTCCAATTGTTGTGTGGCTAGGTGTCTTGTGAGCGAATCATTTTCTCCAACACCAGCTGTAAAGACTAAGGCGTCCAGCCCATTCAATACTGCGACAAAAGTGCCAATGTATTTTTTGATATGATACGCATACATTTCGTACGCAAGAGCAGCGTCTTTATTGCCTTTGTTGATTTCGGCTTGTACATCGCGCATGTCACTGTATCCCGTGAGGCCCAGCATGCCACTCTTTTTATTGAGGATATTATTAACCTCATCCAATGAATAGCCCAACTGCTTCACCATGTGAAAAATTACGGATTGATCAATGTCACCCGTGCGTGTTCCCATGATCAATCCATTCATCGGACCAAATCCCATCGAAGTGTCAACACATTCACCGTTACGAACAGCGCACATACTGCAGCCATTGCCAAGGTGAATCGTAATCAGTTTTGAATCATCCTTCTTCAGATAATCTGCTGCTTGGGCGGAAACATATTTATGACTGGTGCCATGAAATCCATAATTACGGATGCCATGCTTTTGATAAAATTCGTTGGGGATGGCTATTCGATAAGCTACCGGAGGAATGCTTTGATGAAAAGCGGTGTCAAACACAGCAACCTGCTTTGCGGATTTAAAAACCTGTTCTGATACTTCGATACCAAGGAAGTTGGGCGGGTTGTGAAGCGGTGCCAGCGGGAAGAGACTTTTTATTTTCTCCTTCACCGCATCGTTGATGATGATCGTATTTGAAAAACTTTCTCCTCCATGCACCACCCGATGACCCACTACATCAATTTCCTCAGGATGTTTAATTACTCCTATCTGTTTATCAGTAAGTAATCGTGCTGCTTCTCGTAGGCCAGTGGCATGATCGGGAATGAATACTTTTTCCTTCCGTGATTGTTCTGATCCCTTTATAAAAGTTTTATGATTAATGGCAGACCCATCTAACCCAATTCGTTCAATCAACCCTGAGCAAATGGTTTCTGCATCGGGCATACGAATTAATTGATATTTGATGGAACTGCTTCCGGAGTTAATAACAAATACGTTCATCTTTATCTTATCGAGTACCTTATTTCTTTCTGTATATTTTTTAATAATAGCTATTTCTGCTGAGCCTGTATGGCAGTAATTACAACGGTATTAAACACATCATCCACCGTGCATCCTCTACTTAGATCATTTACCGGTTTGTTTAACCCCTGCAACATGGGGCCAATGGCGAGTGCCCCGGTTTCGCGCTGTACAGCTTTATAGGTATTGTTACCCGTGTTAAGATCTGGAAAGATCAAGACGCTGGCCTGACCGGCTACTTCTGAATTAGGCATTTTCTTTTTACCAACGCTTGGATCAACGGCTGCATCATATTGTATCGGGCCTTCCACTTTCAGGTCAGGTCGTCTTTGCCTTACCAACTTGGTGGCCTCGCGTACTTTATCAACATCTTCGCCTTCACCAGAAGTGCCAGAGGAATAAGAGAGCATGGCAATCTTTGGTTCGATACCAAACATCATACTGGTCTCTGCCGAAGAGATCGCAATATCCGCCAGTTGTTCAGATGTAGGGTTAGGGTTAACAGCACAATCGCCAAACACCGAAACACGGTTGGGCAGGCACATGAAGAACACGGAGGATACCGTGGCAACACCGGGTTTGGTTTTCACAAATTGCAAGGCAGGTCGTATAGTATGTTGGGTCGTATGAACGGCACCAGAAACCATTCCATCCGCCTCACCTTTATACACCATCATGGTGCCGTAGTAGGAAACATCCTGCATAAGATCACGGGCCATTTCTATAGTAAGCCCTTTGGATTTTCGTAGTTGCTGCAGGGTTTGTGCGTATTCGTTAAAACGAGCCGAGGTGGCGGGATTAATAATATTTAATTTATTGAAATCGAGTGAAAGATTCAATCGCTTGGCAGCCGCCTCAATCGTTTCTTTGTTGCCCAGAATGGTGAGATCAACTATATTTTGTTTAATGAGCAGATCGGCAGCCATCAAGATACGATCGTCATCGCCTTCGGGCAGTACAATATGTTTCTTATGTTCCTTGGCACGTTTCACAATTTGGTATTGAAACATGCGCGGTGTGATATTATGGGTGCGGAAGGCAATTATTTTCCGTTCGATGGTTTTTGTATCGACATGTTTATCAAACATGCTGATGGCCAATGAAATCTTTTCCTTGTTGTCGGCAGAAATCCTGGATTGTGTATTGGATACGTTGTTCACAGTTTTGAATGTGCCGGTTTGCACCGAAATGATTGGCACTACCGTATCCAGACCTTCAATTAATTTTGTAATGGTGGGTTCAGGAACCAGTCCACCGGTGAGTACGATGCCGGCAATTTTTTCATAATTTTTTGAAATATTGGCTTGTAATGCTCCAATGATTATGTCACCCCGGTCGCCAGGTGTTACGATCAATGTGTTTTTCTGAAGTCGGGTGAGGCAATTGTGCAATTGCATGGCGCCTACGATGGAATTATCAACCTGATTGGTAAGCAGATGTTCGCCAAACAATAATTTACCATTCACTGAATCAAGAATTTCTTTCATGGTAGGACTACCCAAATCATTATTTTTAGGAATCGTAGTAGCGATGATTCCTTTGGGTAGTGATTTGACAAGTTGCGTTTTTATTTCTTTATCTTTTTCCGGGTCAATTTTATTAGCTACTACGGTAAGAATTTGAACCGCCTCATCCATAAAACTTTTTACTGTGGTAACAGCCACGTCCACAATTTCCTGCACTGATTTGCCTTCCCCTTTCACAATAATGACTACTGGTAACCCGAGATTTTTTGCAATTGAAATATTACCATCAAATTCCAGGTTGGTAGTGCCACCCATAAAGTCAGTTCCTTCCACCACCACAAAGTCGTTAAGCTCTTGTAGTTTTTTAAATTTCTCGATTACGGTATCAATGATGTAAGCTTCCTTGCCAGCGTTTTGAAGTCGGAGCACCTCATCGCGAGTGAAGGCAAACATTTCATCATAGGGTGTAGTGAGCCCAAAATGTTTGGCAATCGTATCGAGGTGATTATCGGTTTGAGTTCGCTGTGAACTTATTACGGGTTTGAAGTAAGCAAGCTTTGCAGTTTTCCCAGCCAGCAAATTCATGAGGCCTAATGCGATGATGGACTTTCCTGAAAAGGGTTCTGTGGTGGTGAGATAGATCGCGTTTGTCATAGCTTGAAATCAGCTTATTTGTGATAACAAAGCTATGTATTTACCATTGGTTTTCATTGATTTATGCGGCTTTTGATATAATGTAATGCGTTATATAGTTCATGAATTTTGAATCGTTCTGAAATTCAATGACAACGATCATTGTATAAATTATACTGTACTTATTTAAAAGGAATTAAAATAAATATTGCACAGTATCCCCTGAAAGAATACATTAATCGCTTGAATTAATTACTTTATCATTGCTATACTTGAATGGGTGTTTTTCAGAATTCTTATTTACCTGAATTGAAACGGTTGATGTCGGCAATATCCTGTTTTAAGGAATTATATCTTCGATTACGATCTGCTTTTGAAGGAGCCAGGATTCTTTTATCTTGATACAAACTGAATGTGCTAACCTATTGTGGTGTAGCGAAAAACTGTCAAATATGATTTATCATGTAGCTACTTCAGAAGATTGGGAATTGCATAACTCCAGTTCATCCTACCATCCGAAGGCATATTCAGAGGAAGGGTTCATTCATTGTAGTACTAAAAAGCAAGTTGCTGATGTGTTGCAACGTTATTATACCGGGCATAAAAATTTGATCCTTCTCCATA
This sequence comes from uncultured Ohtaekwangia sp., assembly GCA_964349405.1. Lineage (GTDB taxonomy): Bacteria > Bacteroidota > Bacteroidia > Cytophagales > Cyclobacteriaceae > ELB16-189. The sequence goes on from CAYGGY010000002.1 coordinate 72,915, forward strand.
TAGAGGAATCCAAACTTACCGCTCTTCTTAACTATGAAAAGAGTACTGATGGAGAATTATTTCCGCATGTTTTGGGAGTGATAAATAAGGAGGCAATTGTAAAGACTGAAAATTTGTAAGAAACCTTTCTTCTCAGTAATTAAGATAACGGTTTGATTTTTTTGGTAGCAGCTAAGCGCTTCATTAGTGCCCAATACTCCCTGCCATAATGCACAAAAATTTCTTCGCCTGCTTTAAGGTTTCGGGTAGTTTCTATGTAACATCGTTTACCTTCACTGATCGATTCTGAATTATTGCGGATGCCAGCTACACGTACAAGCCCACGTGCATCATTGGCATAGCGACCCAACGTTTTCACAGCAGGCAACGCATTGATCACCACATTTCGATTGATATACATGAGGTAGCCATTGATGCCATCTTGATCTTTTACTTCACGCCAGGGTTGTATGCGTCCCTTGTATTCAACAATACGGGTGCCTTTAGGAATGTCGATTTTAGTAAACAATCCTTTTCCTGCGCCAGGAAGAGTTGATTTTTTGACGTGTAAATGTTTTTCGAGTAGTGGCAAGTAAATAGATTAATTACCCGATCAGCTTACTTTTATCGGTTGACGCTAAATCAAGTTCCAGATACATACCATTGATACTATGTACACTACTTACGATGTCTTTTAATTCCAATAAGAGCCGGGTTTGCAACAAACCCATACGATTTCCTATTTCGTCCTTCTGTACATCAATAATAAGATTATCGAGTGATCGGTTAAGCAAGGAGATAAGTGTAGCGTGTTTTTCATTTAATTCATCGGTGCGTGGCTTACTTGTTTCAGTCGACTGAATAACAAGCCCTATATATTCACCAATAAGTTTTTCCAACTCCACCATTAACTCGGCATACTTGCGTTTGGGTGACGAATGGTGATTGGTTACATGCGTAAAGATAATATCACTAACGAGTTGCACGCTTTGATAAAGATCCTGCATTAAATCAAAAACAAGAATATAGAGACGGCCCGTGGGCAGGTTTCCTTTGTTCATCTTGCGCACCAGCTTGATTACCTTTGTATCGATTTTTTCATTTTGTTCTTTCAGTTTTACTAGTTCACCACGTGATTTTCGTAGCACATCAAGATTTTCACTCAGGAGCGCTTTAATGCTATGTGCCGTCACCAGTTGCACGATCTTCAATGCTTTGATCGTATTAAACTTACTTTCACTAAGCGCCAGTTGAATATTAAATTGTTTTACCTCCAATAACTTATTATCATCTTTCTCTTTAGCTGCATCACGATTGAAGACAACATGACTGCGTATGAGCAGAAAGGCTGCCACAGCCGAAAGCACGAGTGGTCCGGCTTCACCAGTCTTATACATAATGAATGCTAATAGACCACTGGCTAGCAGTGCCACAGCAGCGGTAATAAGCCAACCAGCAATCACATTGATTACTCCGGCAACACGATATACCGCGCTCTCACGCCCCCAGGCCTGATCTGCAAAGGAAGATCCCATGGCCACCATGAAGGTAACAAACGTAGTACTGAGTGGCAGTTTATTGGAAGTTCCATAGGCAATCAGGGCACTGGCCACAATTAAATTTATGCTGGCGCGAATTAAATCGAAGGAGGCTGCATCTTGTGCCGCAATTTCTGATTTTTCTTTTTCAAATCGATTTGACAAAAGTAAAGCCCAACTCTTGGGCATCACCATTTCCATTTTACGGCCTACCCAAAGTGCACCACCGACCAAAGAACGTGAAACGATGTTTGGTTTGAATCGTTCATCGCCTTCTTCTTGCCTTCCCAATGATACTTCGGTCTCAGTTACTTTTCTGCTCTTGGCATTAAACCATAAAGTGAGCACCATCACAAGTCCACCAAAGAGAAGAAGCCAATAAGGTGTTACCACCTTGGAACTTAAAATCTCCATGGTATAATCACTGGCCGGTATGCCAGATGCGCTCCAACTTTGAAATGAAACCAATCCTGCTACGGGCACACCAATAAAATTCACGAGGTCGTTACCGGCAAAGGCCATTGCCAGTGAAAAGGTACCCATCAATACAATTATTTTTAAAGGATTAATATCTTTCCACCACATCAACACCTGGATAAAAATAGACCAGAGCACCACGGATACAATCATAATCTGCCATGTATTACTCATGATCCATTTAATCTGAGCGTCACTGACCAGAGAACTGCCTTTGACTCCTTTAATTAACAAGAAATAAACAATAGATGAAATGGCCAGACCGCTGAAAATAGCGCCATATTTTTTTAATGTCTTTTTTGTTTTGAAGGTGAAAATGATACGAGCTATATGTTGAATGATTGAACCTACAATGAAGGACAAGAAAACAGATAGAAAAATCCCGGTAATGATCGTGACGGCACTGGAGTAATTAATGATGTCCTTCCAGGTTTCCCAACCCTGTCCACGATCAAACGAGATCATCAACCCTGTAATCAATGCCGCACCTAATAATTCAAATACCAATGAAACGGTGGTGGAGGTTGGTAATCCTAATGAATTAAAGAAATCCAGTAAAAGGATATCCGTTAGCATAACGGCCAGAAATACGATGATTATTTTATCGAATGTGAAAAATCCCGGGTTAAAAATTCCATTGCGGGCAATCTCCATCATGCCACTGGAAAATAATGATCCCAATAGAATACCCAAACTTGCCACGGTCAGAATTACACGGAAGGGAGCTACTTTCGATCCGATTGCTGAGTTCAAAAAATTTACAGCATCGTTGCTTACTCCTACAATAAGATCTACCATAGCAACAGCCATGAGTATGATTACGGCAACTAAATAGAAATCCATGTTTTTATTAGGTTCAGGTAGTAAACTCAAAAATACCTTTATTATTGGATTTTATAAAAGAAGTAACTTTATGCGATTATGAAGGATTTTAAGAAGTATTATCTCATTGCCGCACCGCCCGATCAGGTGTACCTTGCCCTTACCAACGAGGCAACTTTTCAACTTTGGTCAGGTGATAAAGCTGATATTCAGGCTAATCCGGGCGGTGAGTTTTCACTTTGGGATGGCAGTATTGTAGGTAAATTTCTGGAGCTGGAGCCTCCGAACAAGGTTGTGCAGCAATGGTATTTTGGCGATCAGCCCGAAGAATCAGTTGTTACCATTAAACTGCATCCTCATGCCCAGGGCACTTCTGTAGAACTGCGCCACACAAACATACCCGATGACGATTATCAGGAAATTATTGATGGGTGGAATGAAGTGTACTTCGGTTCGCTGCAGGAGTTTTATGAAGAGTAAAAAAGGCTAATCCTATTAATGGAAGTGATAGAGGAAAACCAGGAGGCCATTGAATGCTGGTTTTGGATTGTCTTTTATTTCAAGTGTCACATCCACTTCAAATTTAGTGATGCCTCTTAGGTTGGCAATGGAATGAAGTTTAGCACGCAAACGCACTTCATGGTTAACCAATACAGGTTGATTGAATTTTAATTTTTCAATGCCATAGTTAATCATCATTTTGATGTTTTTGAACTCTGCAATCTGATCCCATAAATGAGGCACGATTGAGAGTGTAAGATAGCCGTGTGCGATGGTGCTTTTGAAGACGGTTTCAGCTTCAGCACGCTTCGGGTCTGTATGAATCCACTGATGATCGAGGGTGGCATCGGCAAACATATTAATTTGTTCTTGTGTGATTTTGAGGTATTCCGATACACCGAGTTCTTTGCCTCGATAGGTCTCAAACTCTTCAAAACTACTGATTACTAAAGCGGCCATGGTGAAATAATTACATTGAACTTTTTACAAGATAGAGAAATTCAACAATCAAAAAATAAAGTTTTAATGGAAGGTACAGCACAACTCGTTTAGATGGAGGTATATGGCCATGAAGTTGAGTTACAAACAAATTCTCGCAGAGTAAAGGTTGACTCTTAAATCAGATAACTCAAGACGGATGGCGTTTTGGGCATTTGAGAAAACCCGAATACGTGTCGTACATTTGTAGCAAAATATCGTTGTTTAGTGATACCCGAAAAAGTCTAGAGTTTTGGTTGATATGAAAATTTACATAACGGGTTCAATGTCGGGACGCAGCATGGAACCCCCGATAAAAACAAAACCAGCAGTGGAGGTAGATGTACTTACATCCATTGATCCGTCCGTGCTAGAGGACTCGCACGTATATGTGCATTGTTACTTTAGCAATACTTCCGATGACATGCTCATTCGCATCTGGAGCTCTACCTATTTAATCGACCGTGCATCGGGTGCACGTTCGGCATTAATTCATGCTGAAAATATATCCTACGCTCCACAATGGACGATGATTCCCAAGAAAGGTATTTTTTCCTTTCTTCTTATTTTCTCGGGTCTTCCAAAAGATTGTGTGGCATTTGATTTATTAGAAGACATACCTCAGTCCGGTGGATTTTTTATTCAAGGTATTAAGCGCAATGAGCTGGATGTGTATCATGTGGATATTTAGTTGAGGATTAGTAATTAACGATGAGTCGCAACCTACGAGCTAGGAGTATTCTGCTCGCAACTCAAAACTCGCGGCTCGTAACTATTTGATTGTTTCTTAGAATTAGTTTTAGTATTTCATCTTTGCCTGCGTGTCTACCTATTATCCGGTATTAGAAATTATCCCTTCACTTAAACAAGCGCTTCAGCAAAACGCTGTTGTGATTTTGCAGGCCCCACCGGGTGCAGGAAAAAGTACAGTCCTTCCTTTACAATTATTGGATGAACCGTGGCTGAAGAATAAAAAAATGATCATGCTGGAACCAAGGCGATTGGCAGCACGATCAGTTGCTTTGCGGATGGCGGAAGAATTGGGAGAAGAGGCAGGGGCAACTATTGGTTATCGAGTACGGTTCGAAAGTGTAGTGAGCAAGCAAACGCGCGTTGAAGTAGTGACGGAAGGAATACTCACGCGGATGATCCAAACGGATAATTCTCTGGAAGAAGTTGGGTTGGTGATCTTCGATGAATTTCATGAACGCAGTTTGCAAGCCGATCTGGCGCTTGCCTTATGCCATCAGGCACAACAATTACTTCGGGAAGATTTGCGCATTCTCATTATGTCGGCCACATTGGATGGGGAAAAAATTTCTTCTTTGTTCAATCGCGCTCCCATCATCACGAGCACAGGTAAACAATATCCGGTCGCCTTCCATTATATCCCAACTGAAAAAAATGTTCACCTGGCAGTAGGTACTGCACGAGTGATCAGAAAAGCATTGTATGAACAGGCAGGTGATATACTGGTGTTTCTTCCGGGGGCGGGTGAAATACAACGGGTTTATACGTTGCTCGAAGCGGAAAATGTTTCGGCACAAGTGATTCCATTATTCGGAGATATGCCTTTCAAAAAGCAACAAGAAGCCATTCTCCCGCATCCGCAAGGCGTGCGGAAAATTGTTCTGGCTACTTCCATTGCGGAAACATCCCTTACTATTGAAGGAATCACCACAGTAGTAGATTCAGGTTACGCACGTGTGCCACGCTTTGATCCACGCAGCGGACTTACACGATTGGAGACGGTGCGTGTCACTAAAGATGCCGCTGATCAACGTGCTGGCCGTGCAGGTAGGTTAGGGCCAGGTGTGTGTTATCGATTATGGTCAGAAGCAACGCATCACCAATTGCAGCCTTCCCGACAACCGGAAATTATGGAAGCCGATCTGGCTTCTTTGGTGTTAGAGTTGGCCCATTGGGGAATACAAAATCTGAATGAACTTACGTGGATTACTACACCTCCGGAAGGAGCTGTGAAACAAGCAAGAGAATTGTTACACAATCTCGAAGCATTGGAAAACAACAAGATCACTGCACGCGGTAAAGAAATGCTGAAGTTGCCAACACATCCGCGCATTGCACATATGTTGCTTACTGCACATCCTTCCCCGCTTTCAAAGGAAAGCGGTATCGTACAGAAACGGGATGAGTCTCTTTCCAGTGACATTGCTGCTATTCTTGAAGAACGGGATCCGCTTCCCAAAGAAGCAGGTGCTGATTTAAGTTTGCGTGTAGAAGTGCTTAGAAAATGGAGACGAGGGGAACGGGTATCAGCGGAGCGCAATGTGCTCGAACGAATCGAAAGACTAGCCTCTTCCTGGCGAAGAATTTTTAAACAATCAACTGATAACTCCAACCCGGTAGATGCAGAAGTTGGGGCGCTGGTGGCAGAAGCATATCCTGAACGAATTGCGCGACAACAGGAAAAGTCAGGAGTACGATATAAGCTGGCCAATGGCAGGGTGGTGCGCTTGCCTGATCATGATCCGCTCCTGCGTGAAACCTGGTTAGCTGTAGCGCAGTTAGATGCAGGTGGTGGCGAAGGAAAAATATTTTTAGCTGCACCATTGAATGAAGAGGATTTGCTTCATCGTGCCTCCGAAAGTGAAACAGTGAAGTGGGATGCCGAAAGAGGTATGATCACTGCGAATCAGGAAAAGCGCATAGGCAATGTGGTGCTCTCGAGTAAGTCCATATCAAAAGTCTCCGAAGCGCAGCGTATCAAGATTTTATGCGAGACCGTTCGCGAAGAAGGGTTAAAACTTTTGGGTTGGGATGAAGCGCAAGGTGAATGGCAGGCGCGCTTATTAAGCATTCGCACGTGGAGACCCAAGGAAGAATGGCCCGATGTGAGTGATGAAAATTTATTAGAGACCACCGAAGAATGGCTGGCTCCCTATCTTACCAACGTTTCAAAGCGTATTGATTTTCAGCGACTTGAGTTGCAAAATATTTTGGCGGGAATAATTTCCTGGGAACTCAATTCAAAATTTGACAAACTTGCCCCTGCTCGATTGCAGGTTCCCAGTGGTTCATTCATTAAACTGAATTATTTTAATGATGGTCGCCCACCGGTGATGGAAGTGCGCTTGCAGGAAATGTTTGGTTTGCTGGAAACCCCCACCGTGAATGAGGGACGTACAAAAATCGTATTGCATCTTCTCTCACCAGGCTACAAGCCGGTGCAGGTAACTCAGGACTTAAAAAGTTTTTGGCAGACTACGTATCATGAAGTACGAAAGGAGTTACGCATGCGCTACCCCCGGCATCATTGGCCGGAAGATCCATGGACTGCGGAGGCCGTGAGGGGAGCAAAGAAGAGAACACCCAAAACCTAACTGAAATCTTCCTGCGAGGGGGCCGCTCATATATTTCCACTTCCTATTAAGGTAAGAAATACTTACCTTCGGTTTTCAATTTCCAATTGCATTTATTAACAATAAACATTTTCTGATATGGCATCTTATTCAATTAACGTAAATGGAGAGAAGCGCACCGTGGATGTATCGCCTGATACACCCTTGTTGTGGGTGCTTCGTGACAGTCTAGGGCTGGTGGGTACTAAGTATGGTTGTGGTATAGGCCAGTGCGGAGCATGCACGGTACATTTAAATGGCACCGCTGTGCGTTCATGTTCCTTACCTGTTTCGGCATTGAACAACGCAACGATTACCACCATTGAAGGACTTTCGAAAGAAGGTGATCATCCGGTGCAACAAGCATGGCAAGAAGTAGATGTGCCTCAGTGCGGTTATTGCCAGGCTGGTCAGATTATGCAGGCCAGTGCATTACTGGCAAAAAATCCCAAACCAAGTGATGAACAAATCGAGACTGCCATGAATGGCAATATCTGCCGATGTGGCACCTATCATCGTGTGAAAGAGGCAATTGTGTTGGCATCATCAAAACTTAAATAATCACCAATATGGAAGCGATTGCAAAAACAAACAGGCGTGATTTTTTAAAATTAGGATTGGCAGCCGGTGGTGGTCTGATGTTAGGCTTTCAGTGGAGCAGCTCCCTTGGCGCTACTGTCGTAGACGGATCAGCGTGGGATGAAGCAGTTTTCAATAGTTATCTTTCTATTTCACCCAATGATGTGATTACCATTTATTCTCCTAATCCTGAGTTAGGTCAGAATATTAAAACTTCCTTTCCGATGATGGTGGCCGAAGAACTCGAGGCCGATTGGAAGAAAGTCAAAGTAGTGCAAGCAGTACTCGACACAAAAAAATATGATCGCCAACTTACTGGCGGAAGTGGTGCCATCCCACATTCATGGGAACGGTTACGCAAAGCGGGTGCTACTGCGAAACACATGTTGGTGGAAGCGGCTGCAAAAAAATGGGACGTATCTTCTGCTTCATTAAAAGCAGAAAACGGAAAAGTGATCAATCCGGCCAACGGAAAATCATTTACCTATGGTGAGCTTGCCAATGATGCCGCCCTGATTCCAGTGCCTGCTGATGTAAAATTAAAAGACAGAAAAGATTTCAAAATCATTGGCACATTCGTCAGAAATGTGGACAATCCGGAGATGATTACTGGTAAACCACTTTTTGGTTTGGATTTCTATCGTGAAGGAATGTTACAGGCTGTGATCACCCGACCTGAGTCATTCGGCATGAAAATTAAATCCGTTGATAGCACCGCTGCGAAAGCAATGCCGGGTATCGTGGATGTGGTTACCTTTAAAAACAACGTTGCCATTGTTGGCAAATCTACCTGGGAAGTTTTGAAGGCGCGCAAAGTAGTGAAGATTGAATATGAGAAAGAAGGTAATATCGAAAGCACTTCTGATCATGATCGCATCTTCAAAGAATTACTCGATAAGCCTGAAGCAACGGTAAGACGCAAAGATGGAGATGTAGATGCTGCGTTTAAATCGGCTGCAAAAGTTATCAAGCGCGAATATCAATGTCCGTTCTTGTCACACTCGCCTATGGAGCCGATGAACTTCTTTGCTCATGTGCGCCCGGATGGTGTGGAGTTGGTAGGTCCTTCACAAACTCCTGATAGGGCGAGAAATGGAGTCGCTACGTTGTTGGGTATAGCTCCCGAGAAAATAACATTAGAATTAACACGCCTGGGTGGAGGTTTTGGTCGCAGGTTGCAAACTGATTATGCCTTGGAAGCTGCAGAACTTTCCAGCATCATTAAAGCGCCCGTGAAAGTAACATGGACACGCGAAGATGATATGATGGGTGGTAGTTATCGTCCTGCCGTGCGCTATCGTTTTGAGGCAGCATTGGATTCCAAGGGATTAATGGTGGGATATAAACTGCGTGGTGTAGGTATCAACGCTGGCAATCCTACACGTGAAGATAACTTCCCGTCAGGATCAGTAGATAATTTATTGATTGATTCAGTGGAACATCAATCACCCATTACCACAGGTGCATGGCGTGCACCGATCACGAACTTCCTCGCCTTTGCCGAACAGGCATTTTTGGATGAGGTGGCATTAGCTGCTGGAAAAGATCCGGTGAAGTTCAGATTAGAATTGCTCGATCGCGCCAAGCAAACCCCGGTGGGTGCTGTTAAATATGATATCGATCGAATGAGAACCGTGATCGAAACTGTTGCTGAGAAATCGGGCTGGGGCAAAAAGAAAAATCTGGCACAGGGCTTCAGTGTATATTTTTCACACCGCTCGTACGTAGCACAGGTTGCCGAAGTGGAGATGAAAAAGGGAACCCCAGTGGTGAAGAAGGTTTATGCAGCAGCTGATTGTGGCATCGTGGTGAACATGAGTGGAGCCAAACAACAAGTAGCCGGAGGTATTGTCGATGGTATGGGACATGCCTTATATGGAAACGTCACCTTCAAAAATGGTGCTGCTGAGCAACGCAACTTCAACAACTATCGACTCATTCGCTACAAGGAAGTGCCGGAAGTAGAAGTGCATTTTGTTGACAACGGCATAGACCCAACGGGTTTAGGTGAGCCAGCCTTGCCACCAACAGGTGGGGCAGTTGCGAATGCGATCTTCAAAGCTACGGGCAAAAGACTATACAATCAACCCTTCGCCTTGCAAGAAGAAATGAAAGCGGTGAAGTTGGGTGAGAAGATGTAGGTTTATATTATAACTTCATTTTAAAAACCTCTGAAGTAATTACTGCAGAGGTTTTTTTATTTGTGGTCTGATGTGAGGAAGGTTTATATTGAGGAAGCCACTATATTTATTTTTGAAAGCGTATCTTATTAAATTACATGATTTGATAAACAATGTTATTATCAGTAAGGGTGAATACTTTAAGTGATTAACTGCTTTATGATTTCTTTTTGGAATAGAAAAACGGTGATACCTGCCTTGTTGCTATGTCTCTTGGTTGGCTTGTTTAATAGAGTAGCGATTGCTCAGAAGAAACCTAATATCCTGGTCATCATCAGCGATGACCATACCATGAATTCAATCGGTGCCTATGGCTCAACGTTTGGTGTCACTCCTCATATCGATAAGCTGGCAAGCGAAGGGATGGTTTTCAACCGATCATTTGTTACCAATTCTATCTGCGCCCCAAGCAGGGCTGTATTGCTTACCGGAAAGTTCAGTCATAAAAACGGGCATATTAATAACCTTTCACGTTTTAATTCAACACAACCACAATTTCATCATTATCTGAATGAGGCAGATTACCTAACGGCATGGATTGGTAAATGGCATCTTGAATCTGAACCACAGGGTTTTGATTACTGGCAGGTGTTGCCAGGGCAGGGGCATTATTATAATCCTGATTTTATTATGATGGATGGAACCAGAAAAAGATTCAATGGGTATGCTACGAATATCATTACTGAGGAGGCCATACAATGGCTGGATGCGCGAGATACTTCAAAACCATTTTGTCTGGTGATAGGACAAAAAGCTACTCATCGCACATGGATGCCCGACACCGTTGATTTTGGTAGTACAGATCAATTGAATATTCCGCTGCCTGGAAATTTTTATGATGATTATCAGGGAAGGATTGCCGCCCAGGATCAGGACTTATCGATTGAAAAAACAATGTTGCTCGGCTATGATCTTAAAATGTTTGATCATGATTCTCTTGCCTTGAAAGATGGTAATATCAAGAGGATGACAAAGAGTCAACAACAACAGTTTTTTAAATACTACAATTCAATTAAAGAAGAGTTATTATCTCAAAAGCTAACAGGCCAGGCGCTTACAGAATGGAAGTATCAGCGTTACATGAAAGATTACCTGGCTACTACATTATCCCTCGATCGAAGTGTAGGTACTATAACCACCTGGCTTCAAGCAAATAATTTACAGGATAATACACTGGTAATCTATACTTCAGACCAGGGTTTTTATCTCGGTGAACATGGTTGGTTTGATAAACGGTTTATGTACGAAGAATCCATGAGTACTCCACTGATTATCCGTTATCCTGAAATGATAAAGGCGGGTACACACAATAATTACCTTGTTCAGAACCTTGATCTGGCACCGACTTTTTTACAATTAGCGGGTTTGTCTGTTCCTGATGATATGCAAGGTCAATCTATACTACCCTTGTTGAAAGGCGATGCGGATATTAAAGACTGGCGTAATGGCGTCTATTATCACTACTATGAGTATCCGGGCGAACATCAGGTGTATCGTCATTTTGGAATAAGGACCAATCGATATAAACTGATTCGCTTTTACGGAGAAAAAAACTTCTGGGAATTGTATGATCTCAAGAATGATCCTGCCGAAATGAAAAATCTATACGCCACGAAAGCGTATGGTAAAATCACAACCGATCTGAAAAATCAACTACAAAAATTAATTACACAGTACGATGATCAGGAAGCAATGGCTATCTTAAAAAAGGAAAAGTAATACATCGGAATTAGTGTTTACCAATACTCGTCCGGTCTGACTCTGCCTTAGGGTTTAAATCCCTGTATACCATGCCCATCCACCATCACCGGTATCTACAAAATCATCCGTGACAACAATGCGTTGTAGGTATTTCATGCTCTTATATCCAATTTGATTTTCTACACGAAGGCGCACAGGCGCTCCATGAGGAACGGTGAGATTGCGGCCATTCATACCATAAGCGAGAATGGTTTGAGGATGAAAGGCATCGAGTAGGTCAATGCTGTCCACCCAACCATCAAAGGAATAAAAATTTACAAAGCGTGCGCTGGGTAGCATGCCTGCGCTTTGAAGGATTGCGCTTAAAGGCACGCCTGTCCATTGTGCAATGGCGGTCCAGCCTTCTTCGCAGGTATGTCGAGTGATGTGGGTGTGTGATGGAAATTTCTGAAGGTCAGCCAATGAATAGGATCCAGGTTTCGTTACACTTCCTTCGATTGGCAACATCCAATCAGCAAATGAATTATTTAGTAAGCGTGCGTAGTCTTCGTTGGAGGAAGCCGGATTAATTGTTCCGACAGCGGGAAAAGAAGATATATCACTAAAGTTATATTCTTTGGCGAGTGATTGGCCAGGTAGTAACGCACGGTGTGCCACATAGGTAAGATTGTCGCCCATGCGCAAGATGTTGCCGTAGGTGGGTGGTAATGGTTTGGAACAGCCCGCTATGAGTAGCCCCCCAATAGAAGTCAATCCTGTTATGATGGCCTTTCGCCTGGTGATGATTTTTTTCTTTTCCATATTATTTATTTCCTATGGTCATAGCACGAATCTGTTGTTTGAATCCCGACTTGATCATCATCACCACATGCACGATCAGAAAGATAAAGAGAGAAATAGAAGTTAAAAGGTGAATGGTGCGAGCGGACTGAGCTCCAAAAAATAATTTCAAAAGAAATGGATAGGCAGCGGTGATAGCCGGTGACATGGTCATTCCCGTCATCACGATCACAGACATCAGGAAAAATATCACCATTACATAACTAAATTTTTGCAAGAGGCCATAATGCGGACCATTTGTTGCAGGAGGAATCTGTATACGCACATGGTTGATGATATCATTCCAAAACAATCGAAACGAAAATGCTTTTGCCTTTGGCCAGAGATGCTTGCGAAAATGCCCCGTGAAAATTCCGGCAACGAAATAAATCAAACCTGGCACGAGAAGAAACCAACCCGCAAGGAAATGAAGGCTGCGACCCCAGCCATTCTGGTTAAAAATATCATACGTACGAGACGCACTTACCGGTGCATTGACAGCATCAGAGAAGGGTACACTTTTTTCCCAGCCACCATGCTGATAGTTTCTGCTCACAGGCAATTCAAACAATACGGGAGTAAGGTCATTTCCTACTTCGCCCCAATAGAATCGGGGATGTACCATGGTCATCTCCACCCCGGTAAAGATCAGTGCAAAAAAACTTAACGTGACGATCCAGTGGGATGTCTTCACCCATCGCTGATGGGAATTATTTTCTGTCTGTACAGTTTGTTGTGGAGTCATTAATGTGGGGCAATGGGTTATTTAAAGGTACCTATTTTTTGTGCAATGTTGCAGGAAGGTAGTTGTTTGTTTAGATAGATAGGATTGGAAACCCTAAAATCAACGCTTGCATTAAAGATAATTTGGGCTGATGTTCTTCATAAGAGCGTCAGCCTTTTTTATTACATTGACCCTGTCTTTGGCGTTATTGGTCACTCACTAAACATTATGAAAAAATTAAAAATCATTTTCATCTGTACCGTTCTATTCATCGCCTGCGAATCTCCAAAGGAAGTGCAACCAATAGATGTAACAGAACTGACTATTTCAAACATTCATCAGGCTTATCAGGAAGGTAATTTTACCAGTGAGCAATTAGTATCAGCCTACCTGGATCGCATTAATCAATTCGATACGCTCATCAATGCTATCACTACAATAAATCCGGATGCACTTTCCATTGCAAAAGAACTGGATGAAGAATATAGTAGAACTAAAGTATTGCGACCATTGCATGGTATACCATTGATTGTGAAGGATAACATTCAGACCCAAGGACTTCCTACCTCTGCGGGTGCCATTGCCTTGCAGCATTTTATTCCCGATGAGGACGCTTTTATTATTGATAAACTGGTGAAAGCGGGTGCCATCATCATTGCCAAATCCAATATGGCCGAATGGGCATTCACACCATGGTCATCAGTGAGTTCCACCAATGGGGCAACATTAAATCCCTATAATATAAATTATACTCCGGCAGGTTCAAGCGGAGGAACGGGTGCTTCGGTTGCTGCAAATTTCGGTACCATTGGTTTGGGTACCGATACAGGTAACTCCATTCGCGGACCCTCTTCTCATAATTCTTTGGTTGGATTCAGGACTACCTTGGGTTTAGTGAGCAGAAGTGGAATTGTACCTCTCTACCTAAGAAATGATGTAGTGGGACCGATGTGCAGAACTGTAGAGGACGCCACTCGAGTATTGCAAGTAATAGCTGGTTATGATCCTTCAGATCCGATTACAAAAAATTCCGATCACAAAATTCCGGATAACTACACGCAGTTTCTTCAGAAGGATGGATTGAAAGGTGCACGGATCGGTGTGTTGCGCGAACTTAGTGAGACCGACCCCGATCCTGAAGTAAAAGCATTATTCGAAAAAGCAATCGTAGATATGAAGGCATTAGGTGCCGTGATAATTGATTCCGTAGTGGTGCCTGATTTTGCCAGCCTCAGGAAAAATCAATGGTGTAGTGAATTCAAAACGGACATTGAATCATACCTGATCAATCATGTTAAAAATGATTCCATAAAAACGTTAACAGATATTATCCGGATAGGAACAAAACTGGACTTTGTTAGAGAAAGATTGGATGGTTCATTAAAGCGGCAGGGAAGATATGAAAGTCCGGAAATAGCATGTTTGGATGCTTACAACGATCAAAGGCGTATCGCTTTCCGGAAAGCGATTGAAGATGAAATGGATAAATTGAAACTTGATGCTATTATCTATCCGACATGGAATAATAAACCTGCGAAGATTACTTCCTATCGGGAAGATTATAAAGGAGACAATAGCCAGATTATTTCTCCGCATACGGGCCAACCAGCGTTTACCGTGCCTATGGGGTTTACAGAAGGAAATTTGCCGGCAGGAATTCAATTCTTAGGTAGAATGTATGCAGAACCTACATTAATTAAATTGGCCTACTCGTACGAACAGGGAACAAAGCATAGAGTGCCACCTCTATTAAAAAAATAGAAATTGATTTAAATTCTGGTTTTCGTAATAATATGTAATCCCGTTATGTGCAACATACCTTTTCAAACTATCGATTGGTCGACTATTCCAAAAACAGAACATCAAGGAGAAACAGGCACTTCATTCTGGCAAACACTGCAATAGGAGGGACTTCGGGTTCGTATCGTTGAATATTCAAATGGTTATCTCGCTGATCATTGGTGCCAGAAAGGCCACATCGTCCATTGCCTGGAGGGCGAGTTTGTGAGTGAGATGGAAAATGGTGATGAGTTTAAATTAACCAAAGGAATGACTTATATTGTGTCAGATGATCTGAGCTCTCATCGCTCGGTTTCGAAAGAGGGAGTGAAGCTTTTAATTATCGATGGCAACTTTTTAAAATAGATTCCCAAATTCCTTACAATGAAATTATACCATTCGATCATTTATTTCATCTTGGTGGTGCTTGTATTGTTGACAGTTCAATGCAATCAAAAACCTTCATCACCTTTTGTTCAAAATCTTTCAGAGAAGAACTTGCCATGGACCTCAGAGCCAGTAGGCAGGCCACAGGATCAATTCACTTTTGCTATCATTGGTGATTTGAATAGTGGTGAACGTGAGGGAGTTTTAGAAGTGGCTGTGGAGCAGATTAACCTGCTTAGACCCGAATTTATTTTAAGCATCGGTGATCTCGTAGAAGGGGGCACGGAAGACACCACGGAGTTAAAAAAAGAATATGATTATTTTGATCAACGAATCAGCAAAGCCAAAGCACCATTTTTTCATGTGGGCGGAAATCATGATCTCACCAATCCTGTCATGCGCAAATATTGGGAACATCGCTATGGCAGACGATACTATCATTTCTTATATCAAAATGTATTGTTTCTGATGATGGACTCCGAAGACTATAGTGAAACACGTATGTGGGAAATTTACCATGCACGCAAACATGCCCTTGAGTTACTCGATAGCGGAAAAAATGAAGAAGCTCAACAAACGGAATATTTCAACATGCAAGAGCGTGGTGTAGGCGAAATCAGCGATGAACAATCTTCTTATTTTGAAAAAGTAATAGCCGATCATCCGGCAGTACGTTGGACGTTTGTGCTCATGCACAAACCAGTTTGGATGCGTGAAGGTGCTGGAAATTTGTCACGTATTGAAACGGCCTTGGGCTCGCGCAACTATACGGTGGTAAATGGCCATTTGCATAAGTATTCATACACCGAACGCAACCATCATGATTACATTATGGTGGCCACAACCGGTGGCGGACAAGATCCGAAAAGCGACATGGCCTTTGATCATATTACCTTGATTTCGTATAATGATGATGGTCCCTCCATCGCCAACCTTAGGATGGACGGCATTTTAAATAAGAAAGCGAAGATCCCGCTCGATAGTGGTAAGTTTTGTTTTCAGGCTTCAATGTGTAAGTAGTGATTAAAAACCAACACTATTATGAGTCTGATTATAGATAGTCTTCAACAACTTCAGCCTCTTTCATTGGAAGCAATAAATGATTTGGCAGCTATTATTAAACAGAGGTTGTATAAAAAGGATACCGTGCTGGTGAGATTAGGGCAGATACCTGAAAAATTTTATTTCATCAGTAAGGGGTTGGCCAGGGTATTTTACATTCGTAACGAGAAAGATATAACCGATTACTTCGCCATTGATAATCAGTTTATCGGTGCTTTGCCTGGTTTGTTTGCTCAACAACCATCACACAAGGCAATCGAAATTCTGGAAGATTCAGACGTAGAGTACTTTTCTTATCAGGAATTTGATTTGCTCTGTGAGCGACATCATACTCTTGAGAGAGCTGCTCGTAAAATGATTACCTTGGGTATGATGACAGGTCAAAAGCGAATAGAAAGTATCCGTTTTTTGTCGGCCAAAGAGAAATATGAGGAGTTGGAGCGGCTTTATCCGGGAATTACAAACCGGGCTCCTTTAAAATATATTGCTTCCTATCTGGGCATCACTCAGGTGAGTGTAAGTCGCATTCGCGCAGGAAAACAATAGAACAATTTAACATATGTAAATTTTCTCAAGTTTATCTGCTCGTATACTTGCAGTAAACATTAACCTCATTATTTGTGAAAAACAGGATACTCATTATTGGTGGAGGCATTGCCGGCCTTACCACTGCCTTAATGCTTCAGAAAAGAAATATTGACTATATGATTTTTGAAGCAGTGCCGGAGATTAAAACGGTAGGAGCAGGAATTACTTTAGCAGGTAACGCTATGCGTGTACTTAAAACAATTGGCCTTGCCGAGGAAGTAAAGAAAAAAGGGCATTTGATTTCTTTTATGAATATTGAAGATGATAAAGGCAAAAACATATCGGAATTTAATGCGGAAAAAATAAGCCATGATCATGGGTTAGATTTTGTGGCTATACATCGTGCCGATCTGCATCAGGTGTTACTAAAAAATATCAATCCCAATAAAATTGTTACAGGAAAAAAAGCGATTGATTTTGAAAACCATCCTAACGGCATTACCCTTTACTTTCAAGATGGCAGCCAGGTTGATGGACATGCCGCAATTATTGCAGATGGGATACATTCCATTATTCGTAAGAAGTTATTGCCGGATGTAACACCCCGATATTCGGGGTATACCTGTTGGCGAGGTGAAGTAGAAAATAAATGGAACATTCAAAAACGAGCTGTAGAAACCTGGGGAGCAAATGGAAGGTTTGGCTATGTGCCGATAGGAAACAACATGATCTATTGGTTTGCCTGTAAAAATACATCAGCCAATAATGAAGCAATGAGCGCCTTTGGACTGATGGATTTGTTTAACAATTTCAAAAATTATGTATTTCCTATTCCTGAAATATTGGGGGCTACACCTGATGCGCAATTAATTTGGAGTGACATAGCCGACTTGAAACCAATTTCCCGATTTGCCTTCAGTCGCATTTTGTTATTGGGTGATGCTGCTCATGCCACTACACCTAATTTGGGGCAAGGTGCGTGCATGGCCATGGAAGATGCTTTGTGGGTGGCGAATGAAATTGATGAGCACCCTGAAAACATTGAAATTGCCTTTAGTCATTTTGAGAAGAATCGAGTGCCCCGTACACGCTATATTGTTAACACGAGTTTTCGGTTGGGTAAAATTGCCCAATGGGAAAATCCCATGTGGGTGAAGTTAAGAAATGTACTTTTCAGGATTATTCCAGATAGGGTGAATGAACGGCAAATGTTGAAGGTATTAGAAATTTAATCGGATTGTTGTAAGTAAATATCGGATATGCGTACAAATGCCATTATTTTTTTTCAACTTTAGTGATTGAAAAATAGGATTACCTATTTTAAATTAAATAATATGTTCATGACTCGCTTGTTTATCCTATCATTTACAATTGTATCTACATCTCTATTTGTTCGTGCCCAAGTAGGAGTTGGCATCAAACCATTAAAAGGAGCAGAAGTTTTTTTTGATGGAAGTGAAAAAATGTTGCATGCCAAGTGGACTTATTGGAATGGGCCTCGATTAAAAGCTTCGTTACCGATCAAATGGCAGATTGTAAAAGATCCAGTAGATAAAGGCACTGCTATGAATTCAAATGACCCGGCTGCCGCGGGTGGACTTTATGGTGCTGCGGATATTGTAACCAAAAAAGAGTTTCGTGATTTCCGTGCACATGTTGAGTTCCTCATTGAAAAACCCGGTGGAAATAGTGGAGTGTACTTACAAAATCGCTATGAAATACAAGTGTTGGATGGCGATTCAACGTCACATGGATTAGGGGCGGTAATCAATGAAAGCAAGTCGCCCTATTTCGCTTACAATGGATTAGGAAAGTGGAATTCGTATGATATCGTTTTCCGGGCGGCACGTTTCAAAGAGGGTAAGCTGATTGAAAAACCAATGGTGACGGTTTACTTCAATGGTAAGAAGGCACATACAAACCAGATGATCAGCCAGGTTTGGGGTGGACCAAACTCAGGTCAGGATGGGGGCAATGATGGTGGCAAGGGAATCACAGATCGCCCAGGCGGATTGAAACTGCAAGCCGAAGGTCATGATGTACTTTATCGCAATATCTGGATCAAGAAATTAGATTTGAAAGATGCGAATACCGACTTTTAAAGGAAGATGTCCTGTCGATTAAATTCATAGGACATCTTTTCATTATATCATGTGTGTGAAATTAGAAGATAACTATTTTTCGGATTCACTCAAATGGACGATCGTTATTGGTAGTATGTTGGTAAGTGGGTATCTTATTTTTGTTGCAAATTATCTGTGGATTGTTTTCTTTTTGGTACTTAGTTCAATGATTTCTTTTTCAACTAAATATGTCCTGGAAGTAGATATAGAAAAAAAACACATCATCGATTCATTTTATTTTTTATGGATCAGAACGAAATCTGAAAAATTATCATTCAACACCTTGAATTGCATCAGGCTGGATAAGCAAAGACATATTTATAATGCAACCACTCGTTCGAGGGTCAGGGAAGCTGATTTTAATGAATATATCGGCACATTAGAATATGATCGTGATAAGTCGATAGAACTGGAAAGAAAAATGGAGTATCAATCTCTGGTTGATGAAATGAAATGTATTGCAGAGAAACTCCATATTCCGATTAAGAGAGCATTTTAATGAAATATTCAATCAGCCTTACTTAATCTTGTTTGATTATAAGGCAATCAATATTTGCTGCATGAAATTTATTCAATTTTAATTTCTCCTATCAGATACGTTTTTGCTTTGCCACTGATATGTACACGGTTGCCCAATTGCTGACACGTTAAATATCCTTTGCGTTCGGATAATTGTATGGCTGACAATTCTTGCTTACCAAGTTTATCAGTCCAATACGGTGTTAAGGTGGTGTGTGCCGAACCTGTCACGGGATCTTCATTCACCCCGGACTGAGGCCCAAAGAATCGCGATACAAAGTCTGAATTCTTACCTTTAGCAGTAACAATAACTCCGCGTACATTCCAGGTTGAAATTACTGGGAGATTAGGTTGAATATTTCTCACCTGATCTTCATTTTCAAAAACGAGCATGTAGTCGGTTTTTCCTTTATATGCTTCCACAGGAAAGAAGTTGAATCCTGAATTCAGTTTATCAGGCCAATCAATTTTATTAATGATATCGGTAGGAAAATCCAATGTAAATAATTGGTTACTCTTGTAGACTTTAAGCGCGCCACTTCGGTGAGATTCAAAAGTAATTTCGTTGCCGGTGTGTTTTTCATGATTGAATAACACATGTGCCGTAGCCAACGTTGCATGACCGCACAAATCAACCTCCACCGTAGGAGTGAACCATCGGATCAGGTAGTTGCTATCTTGTTTTATATAAAAGGCAGTTTCCGATAAATTATTTTCAAACGCAATGTTCTGCATGACACTATCAGGTAGCCATGCTTCCAAAGGACAAACTGCTGCAGGATTACCTGAAAAGACTTTATCGGTAAAAGCATCTACCTGATATAATTTTAGTTTCATATTTGAGTGTGGACTTTGTAATGGTCGTTATAAAAATAAAAATCTGATAAAGAATATAGAAATCCTGGGTATGGATTTGTCTTTCCTTCAGGTATCCAATTTCGTGTTCATACCTCAAACGCGCTCTTATAAAATTCATTGACTTGTACGTAGTCGATGAGTTTGGTGTAGAATGGGTGTGATCCAAGGGTGGCACTATCGCCTACCATAATCAATTTCTTTCGGGCACGTGTTATTGCCACATTGGTTCTTCGGATGTCCGACAAAAAACCAACTTCTCCTTTCTCATTACTTCTTACAAAACTAATAGCAATTATGTCGCGCTCCTGACCTTGAAAGGCATCGACTGTGTTGATTGAAATCAATTTATGTAATGGTTCAAGTTGTGCCGATCCTTCCGCCAGTTGATGAAGTTGATCTACTTGTGCACTATAGGGAGTAATGATTCCCATCGTCAGTTTTTGTTCCAGCCACGTTTCAATTCCAATTTCGTCTATTAATCTCTCTACTAACCGAATGAGTAGGGATGCTTCTTCTTTGTTGAATCGACTAAGTGTTTCTTTATCCTGTTCTTCAGTAAAACCACATCCGGCTGTATCGATAAAATCGATGGGCGACTGATTGGGTCGTAGTAGTTCGTGTGCAACTGATGCGTGGGCAATCAAACTTCCCTTATAAAAATAGTCGGAGGAAAATCGCATGATGGCTTCGTGCATTCGGTATTGCACTTGCAACATATGCGAGTGGTCAGGAATTTTTTCAATACCTTTTTCAAATAGTGTTTTGGAAAGACCTTGCACAGCGGCTTCATGAGACTTAATGGTAGGGGGGAGTTGTTGATGATCTCCGGCAAACACTACGCGTTGTGATTTTAACAGAGGTATCCAGCACGCAGGTTCGAGTGCCTGGCCTGCTTCGTCAATAAAAACAGTTTTGAATTTTCTTCCACGCAGCACCGGATGCGATGAGCCTACCAAGGTGCAACAAATGGCATCACTGGTATTTAATAAATCGTTTACAATATAGAATTCCAGTACATCAGCATCGGATTTCAACGAACGTGCTTCTTCAAAGAGAGCTCTGCGTTGCTCTTTTTCATGGTAACCATAATTGCGTTTATACTTTTGCGCCATGCTACGCGCGTTTTCCATTTTTCTACGCAATGCCCGAAGTTCATGAAAGTGCGGATGGGTGGTAATACGGGCATCGAGCGTTTTGCTAAGTGATTGTTCGGTAACCCGGGCAGGGTGACCGATCCGTAGTGCTTGCAATCCATGTTCGGAAAGTTTTTCCACCAGTAAATCAATAGCAGCATTACTTGGTGCACACACCAGCACTTGCTTTTCATCTTTTATCGTTTGTCGGATGGCCTGCACTAATGTAGTAGTCTTTCCCGTTCCTGGTGGGCCGTGAATAAAGGCAACATCAGGAGAGCATAGTATTTTTTTTAACGCGGCTTGCTGACTTTCGTTTAAGATGTCATTACCCGTTACCGGCTGTTGTTTACCGGTATCCGGCACCTGGTAACCGGCATCCTGATCTCCTAATAATATCTCCCTCAGTTCGGCTACCCGATTCTCTTCGGCTTTCATTACTGACTTCAGCGCGTGTTCCATCTCCTTGTAGGTCATCTCATCGAACATCACATCAACACCCAACATGCCCGCATTAACCCAGTCGGGTAGGTCATCGCCATTAATGGTAATCACCATTAAATTATCGCGTACATAATTGATTACACCTTGTTGATGATGTTTGTTAGGTGTTCCAGCAGCGTTGGAAAATAGACTGACCAGTTTTCCACTTTGAAAGGAGCTGGGTTGATCTAATTGATTCGTCTTTTCTACCTCAATGATAATGCGCTCACCAGTGCCAATGTAATCGCGAAGCAGACGAACGGGATACCAGGTAGTTCCTTCTTTGGTTCGCTGACTAATGGATCTCAGTAACACTTTTTGCCGGTATTGTTCCAGGTCGGCCTGACGCTCTAATTGAATAAGGGTAAGTGTTTTATGAAGTTGTTCCCGTGAAGTCATAAATCAATTTCGCGCAAAGATGAGGGGGTAAACTATGAGATAAAAATTTGGGTGATACTTTTATTATTTATCTTAGCATATGAGTTCACAAGAACGTCTATATAAACTTCATTTACTGCGCATCCGCAGAATTAATTTCGAACGAACCGTTAAGGATATTTTATTTATTTCATTCGGTGTAGCCTCCGCTGGTTTTGGATTAAAGGGTTTTTTATTACCCAATAAATTTCTGGATGGGGGTGTCATGGGGATTTCTTTATTGGCTAATATTATTACCGACATTGATCTATCTATTCTGGTTGTTTTGATCAACCTGCCTTTTGTCATTATCGCCTATGCGCAGGTATCCAAAAGGTTTGCGTTAAGAACACTCATTGCCATTACGTTATTAGCACTTACCCTGGCTTGGGTTGATTTTCCAATCATTACCTCTGATAAGCTTTTGATTGCAGTGTTTGGGGGTTTTTTTTTAGGCGCTGGAATTGGTTTATCGATTCGTGGTGGGAGTGTAATTGATGGCACTGAAGTATTGGCAATTTATTCAAGCCGTAAAACAACGCTTACTGTTGGTGATTTTATTTTAGTGTTTAATATCATTATTTTTTCGGTTGCTGCTTATTTGATTGATGTTGAAACCGCCCTCTATGCTATTCTTACCTATTTAGTAGCCTCAAAAATTGTAGATTTTGTGGTTCACGGTATTGAAGAATATACCAGCGTGATGATTGTTTCTGAAAAGAGTGATGAAATCAAAGATGCGATTATTAATAAATTGGGTCGTGGAATTACTGTGCTTAAAGGCAAGAGTGGATTTGGTAAAAAAGGTCATCGCAGCTTTGACGTAGATGTTATTTATTCTGTGGTAACACGTCTTGAACTTCAACGGTTAAAAACAGAAATCACCAAAATTGATCCGGATGCTTTTGTTGTTGAGAATAGCGTGAATGATATAAAGGGGGGAATGATTAAGAAACGTGCGTTTCAAGAGTAAAGTCAAAGGCACTTATGTATTGTTCAATGTATTCTTCCTTGTTTTTCCTCTTGTACTGCATGATAAAGCGTGGATGAGCAAGCGGTATAATTTCTTTAAAAAAATGATGATATTCGTTGAGATATTTTAAATATTTATAGTTTGTGCCTTCGCCTAAACAATAAGCCACGCTTCTATCTATTTTAAAATCCAATTGTGATTGTATGGTAGCAACGATGAAGGGTTCCAGTTTTTTTTGTACCCGGACGTCATCATAATAATTTAAATTCTTATTGTCTTTGGTGAATCCCAACGGTGAGACGGAACTGAAATAGAGCTTTGAATAGAATTTTTCGGGCCCTCCAAAAACACCTATCATTTCATAGATGAATGAGCTGGAAAGTTCTGTTTGCTTGTGTAATTGATTTTTAATGTTACAGAATTTTTCAAGATGGACAGGATCGGTAAAGGGAATTCCCGTCAGTCCACCGCCCAATCTTCCAGGGTTTATTCCCAATATCATTCTTCGGGGAGAATTGTCACTATAGTATTTTTTATAAAATTCTGTACATACGGCTATTGCTTCGGGATCGTGATAAGGATTAAGTACGTTCACTCCCCGGGGCAACGCGACAGGAATATGTAAGGAAGATAAAAATGAAATAATCTGATGGGCAACAAGCATTCTTCTTACGTGTATTATTCCAATAGAAATTCACTTATTTTTTTAGATTCACCGAATAGAATTAATATGTCACCTGCCTTTAGCATGAAATCAGAACCTACTTTGCCAAGGGTTTTGTTTTTCTTTCTCATGACGCCAATGATGTTACGATCTTCAACGGAACGCTTCACACTAACCAATTGAATTTCATATTTATGATCAAATTCTATATCACTTATTTTAATTCCAATGTAGCGCCCCGGCACAATAACTTCTGCAATCTGATACTTTTCACAAACCCTATGTGAATCGAGTACTTCTCTGAAATCGAGCATGTAGGCATTTCGCTCGGCTGAGTCAAGTTCCGGGTACACAAATTCGGTTAGTCCCATGCTTTCCAAGATGGCTTTTTGAAGTGGTGAGGTTACGCGGCAAATGATACGCTTTACACCAATTTGTTTGAGTAGGGCCGAGAGCAAAATAATGGTTCCTTCATTTTCACCGATGGCAATAATTACCATGTCAGCTTCTTTCAGGGGCAGACCTTGTATGGCTTCACGGTTGGTGGCATCCATGGACACCGTGTAGGTGATGCGGTTTTTCATTTTTTCCACCCGCTCATTGGATGAGTCCACACCGAAGACTTCGTGTCCTAATTCTACTAGTTTTCTGCCTAGTGATGATCCATAATTTCCGAGTCCGAACACAATGAATTTCATAACATTTACTTTTAATACATGATCTCTTCTATGGGATATTGATAGGCGCGGTCGATTTGCTGATTTACAAAGGCCATCAGCATGGTCAGGGCGCCTACCCGTCCTATAAACATCGTGAATATCAGCACGACCTTACTTGCTTCTGAAAGTTCACTGGTGATACCTAAGGTTAACCCTACTGTGCTGAATGCAGAGAATGATTCGAATGTAATTTTTAAGATGCCTTTATCTCCATCAAAAACAGTAATCAATAACACCGTGACTCCGATGACTAATAACGATAATAGGATGACGGCAAAGGCTTTGTTTATCGAAGGCTCACTGATTTGAGTACGATAGACTTCCGTTCTGTTTCTTCCGTGAATCACGGTTCGTAAGTTTAAAAACGCCACGGCTGCTGTCGTGGTTTTAATGCCACCACCTGTGGAAGAAGGGGAAGCCCCAATCCACATAAGTAATATATAAATCAACGCCATCGGTAGCGAAAGTTTTGCCATATCGATGGTGTTGAATCCCGCAGTGCGTGGTGTAACTGATCCGAAGAAAGACGTAACCACCTTGCCTATCCACGTGGGATGATCTTTTAAAGAAGCATTGTATTCAAAAGAGAAGTACAAGAGAAAACCAATCACTAACAAAATGATGGTTGTGGTTAAGGCTAGTTTTGAGTTTACCTGAATAATCCGGGTCTTGGTTTCAGGTGATGAAAGTTTTGTGATGCGGGCAAGCAATGAGGTGGTTTTTATACGAATAAAAGAGAAGATATTAAATACAATAGGGAAGCCCATTCCACCCATGATGATTAAGATGGCAATGATAAGTTGTAATGAATAATTGAATCGGAATGCTTTAGTGTAGAGTCCGGCCGATTCGGTAGAAAACCCAGCGTTACAAAAAGCTGATACCGAATGAAACACTGAAAAGAATGCTCGTTCTATCTTGTTGTTATATAAAGTATTTTCCACACTCATATAGAGCAGGATGGCGCCAATGGCTTCAAAGAATAAAGTGACCACGATGATGCGAGTTACGATGGTAATCACATTACTGATTTGATTACTACTGACCATACTTTTTAGCACCATTCTACTATGAAACGAAACTGAACCTGCTGCGAGGTAACCTAACAACCCAGTGAATGTCATGATTCCAAGTCCACCGATTTGAATTAGAAATAAAATGATCACCTGGCCAATTGTGGTAAAATTGGTGCCGGTGTCAACCACGGTAAGACCGGTTACACATACGGCACTGGTGGAGGTGAAAAATGCATTCACGAAAGAAATATCATGGGTAGTTGCATTTGGTAGCATTAATAAAAACGTTCCGGCTAGAATAATTACGGCAAAACTGATGATGAATACAAAGGCAGGGTTTTGTCTACGGTGATATACGAACTTCAGCAGATTGGAGGCTTCAGTAAAAAACAAAAAGATGATGCCGATATATAAAATAGATTTCTGTAATAATAATTGTGATGTCATTTTCAAGTCCATCGACACGATTATTTTTAACACATGTGCCAGGTAAAAAACAAGCGCTACTAGACCGAAATTATAGATATGCGCCTTAAGCTTTTTTATCTCTATCCACTCTGATATAAATCTGGCAATAAATAATATTTTAAAGATGGTAAGCATGTACCACAGGTAGGAGTACAATCTTTCATTATGGCTGTAAAAAGCAAAAAAACCAAAGTCGTAAATAATCAGGCCCAGCGCGATCAGGGTACTTAATGGAATTAGTGTATTGGAGATTCTGTAAATAATATCAAGCCACGAAAGTAAAGTGGATTTTCCATGGCCGATTACCTTATCGTTTATTGATCTTTTTATCCAACGGTAAAGTATAATGGCTTGGTTTGGTATGTATTTTCGGAAATCCATCTTGAATTGAATGCCGTCTCACACGGTGCCAATTAGTAACTTTATTTTAGATGCAAATAATGGTTCAATCTACACACGGTAAGTCATATACCAAATAATAGATAGCTGTTTTCGTGTAATATCGCTTTTCAGGTTTATCGCATTTGTTTAATTTTCAAACTTAACCTTAATTAATATGCGTGGTCTGCTTTTTCTTATTGGCTTGATTGCTGTCTCCTGTCTGGCTCAGGCGCAATCATTTGATTTGGTAATAAAAAATGGAAAGATCATTGACGGCAGTGGCAATTCGTGGTATTATGGTGATGTAGGTGTCCGTCAAGGGAAAATCGTATTTATTGGGCGAAAAGAAATTTATGAGGCGAAAAAGATCGTTGATGTGAAAGGCTTGATAGTAGCGCCAGGCTTTATTGATGTGCATACTCATATTGAAGGGGGCGAACTAACCGTGCCTACAGCCGACAATTTTATTTTGGATGGTGTCACCTCGGTAGTCACAGGAAATTGTGGGGGTTCCAACCTGGAAGTAGCAAATTATTTCAAGCGCATAGATTCTGTTAAAACATCCATTAACATAGCTACCCTGATTGGGCATAACACGGTGCGAAGGACGGTATTAGGCGATGTAAATCGAGCACCAACCTTGGCAGAGCAAAACCAGATGGATGCATTGGTTGAGTCGGCAATGAAAGAAGGAGCGGTAGGTCTTTCTACGGGACTAATTTATGTGCCTGGCACCTACGCTAAAACTCCAGAGGTAGTATCGCTGGCAAAAGTGGCCTCAAAATATAATGGTGTATATGCCTCACATATACGCGATGAAGGAGATCAGGTGAATGTGGCGGTAAGCGAAGCCATCTCTATTGGCCGCGAGGCAAAAATTCCGGTTGAAATTTCTCACTTCAAAGTTACCTACAAGCCAAATTGGGGGCGCTCCACTGAGACAATTGGATTAGTGGAAAGCGCCAGGTTGGAAGGTTTGGATGTAACCATGGATCAATATCCATACGTGGCGAGTAGCACCACGTTGGACACCACCGTACCTACCTGGGTTTTTAGTGGCGGTCGTGATTCCTTAAAATTACGTATCAATGATCCGTCAACGCGCAGTAAGATTAAAAAGGAAATGATTGACGGGCTGAAAAAGAAAAAATTAAAAAACTATTCCTATGCACAGGTGGCGCGTTATGCACCCGACTCTACATTCAACGGGAAAAACATTTCTGAAATCAATAAATCAAAAGGCAGAAAACCGAAGGCTATACAGGAAGCCGAAACTATTCTGGAAATGATCGGAGCCATTAATCGCACCCAGATGGTTTATTTTAGTATGGATGAAAAAGATCTGACTCGTATTCTTCAATATCCATTTAATATGATTGCTTCCGATGCGGGCATCGCCAAATTTGGTTCTGGCATGCCACACCCGAGAGCCTATGGAACCAATGCGCGTGTGTTGGGTCGATACGTAAGAGAGCAAAAGGTGATTCGGTTAGAGGAAGCTGTTCGCAGGATGTCTTCCCTGCCTGCTCAGAAATTTAACCTTCGTGATCGTGGTTTACTGCGTGAAGGGATGGCTGCCGATATGGTTGTGTTTGATGAACACACGGTAGGTGATGCAGCTACTTATACCAATCCTCATGCCTACTCAAATGGATTTACTTATGTGATTGTAAATGGTGAAATGGTGGTTGAAAATGGAGCGCATACAGGTTTACGGAGTGGACAAGTGTTGAAAGGACCGGCCGGTAACTAAAATTTACTCTAAAAGGCGCAATAATTTTTCAATGGCTTCTTTATTTTTCTCTGAGTGTATGTTGTTCACAATTCCTTGTTTTTCACGCGTTGTCAATCGCCAGCTCAATGAGGCACGTGCACTGTTGTTGCGTATGCTATCCATCTTCTGAAGTATATAGGTATAATTTTCAGTTTGGTACTCAATATCCACACGGTCAATTGGTAAGGACAGCCACGAGTGGGCCTGGCCGATCAGTAAATCACTTGTTATGTCCTGAAAATTTTCAAAATTGTTATACACACTACTGATGGGTTGTGTCATATCATCAATTATTGTTTGTGCACTTTTCTCATTGATTTGCCGCAGTTTGGGTGAATCGCGAATCGATAAAAACACTACGCCTGAAGTGTTTTCTGCTACCCATTCTTTGAAGGCATAAAGAAATCGCACTGCATCCGACATGCCAAAATTATCAGAGATGCCTGCATCCATAATCTGAATAGGGGGATTGGTTGGCAAGGTCGTGTTGGGTGTAATGTAAGGAAAGGTAGCGCTCATGCGAAGCGCTGAAAGAAATCTCAAGTCTTTAGAATCTTGTTCTTTAAAGAAACGTTGAAAATCAATGCCGCTTACTTTGGCCTGTTGGTAATCATGAAAATTTTCTACTTCAGAATTCATAAAGGAAACTGATCTTGAAGCGATATACAGTTTACGCCCATCGTTGATTACCGTTGGAGTGAGTATTACCATCGGAATGCTTCCAAGGCTTTCTTCCTTGGCATAATCTCGAATGGGTTTGTCCATCAGTCCTTCTGTTATCTGATTAAGTTGATCTTCAAAAGTAAAAGCACGATCGCGGGTGTATTCCTTGCCGGCATATTCAAATTTTGTAAATCCTACAAAGAGATCGTTGGCCAGTAAACTGAAGATCAGCGGATTCAAATTATCAGTCGAGATTTTTTTGCGATGAATGTTCGAATACGGATTAATTGGTTCACCATGTTGTTCTCTTAATTTGAGCTCGCGAAAATAGCTGGCCCCGATCAATCCTCCGGAAGCCCCCGTGATTAATACACTATTTTTCATCAGGTTGCCATGCGAAAGACTGTCGACCGTCTGCAAGGCATTGAGTGTCCAAAGGGAAGCACGTTTGCCACCACCACTGGCACACAGAAAAAACATTTTTGGTTTATGATCAAATTTTTTTCGCCAGTTTTCTAATTGAACAAGCACAGCCTTTCGGTCATTCTCCATCGTAACACTGTCAACTTGAAGTTGTAATGTATTGATTGAATATTCGGCTGGTTGTACTTCATAATTAAGGCCAAAGGCCTCATATTTTTTATCAAAGAAATTTTCGCCTACCAGGTGGTTTACAATAAGAAATAAAATCAAAGCTACTGTAGCAGACCAACCGCCAAACCAATAGGAGAATGCCCCGGATAGCATTACAAAAATGGTAAGAAAGATCATGAAAGTGCCTGCTGCTGGTATTTGAAAGGAGGGGAAATCCTTGAACATACCTAAGATAAGAAGTAAAATAAAAATAAATACTTCAATCACGACAATGTTAAAATGATTCTGATCAAATACTTGAATAATCGTATTGCGGTCATAAAAGGTGGTGGAGTCAACAGGTTTAGCGCGTAGATAACCTGTCAGATAATAATCTACCCGCACTTGTTTTTTTTTGGCGATATCCAACTTTCGCATAGCGCTGGCGCGTGTTACTTTCACACTTTGCTTAAGTTTTTCATCAATGCGGCACACCACATATTTGAAAATATCTTTGTTTGTGAGACGAAAGTAAATGGAGAAAAACAGGATCATGCCGATATAGCCTAAAGTCAAGCCGGCAAGGTCTTGTGTCAGTTCTAATTTGGAGGTGTATTCATTATTGACCTGAAAGGCAATAATCTGATACACGTAGGTAATCAGGAAAATGGTAGGTATCAGACTATTATTTACGGTGAATTTTTTGAATGGACTGGGTAATGTTCCTATAAAAGAAAACCGATGTCCATCTGAGATATAGCATGTAATATGGAAGGCCATCGTGAATCCTGCTGTTAGAATCCCCATGATTAAAAAACTCATGAAGCCAACTTTATTGAGATATTCTGGATCCAGAAAAAGATAGGGGATACCCAGGTATTTGCCAAAGCTGCCGGTTATCATGGCAAAAAGAATAACCCAGCATAACAAGAGAACATGATTGCGTCTTATGTTGTTCAATAATAATTGAACTGGAAACGAGTAATACAGATTGGAAAGAAATAAGTAGAGTTTTCTCATACCATCATAGGCTCTTCAAGATATTAAAATTTAATTACTAAATCGAAACGTATCATGAAATAAGAAAAACATTTAAACCAGATGGGCTTTATCTGATAAATTCGTAAATCGTATTTAATAAACCATTACATTTTTTGTCTGCACTTTTCTCCATTTATCGATCTTCGGCTGGTTCAGGCAAAACCCGTACACTGGCAAAGGAATATTTAAAACTTGCCTTACGCTTTAGGGCGGGATATTTCAAACATATTCTGGCGGTAACATTCACCAATAAGTCTACGCAAGAAATGAAGGATAGGATTCTTTCCTACCTGAATGATTTTTCCAGCGGTGTGCAGAATGACTTATCGCGTGAGTTGCAAAAGGAGCTTTCGCTGGATGCTGCCACCTTTCAAAACTACGCGCAGGAAGTACGCTCTGAGATACTTCACCATTATGCACAGTTTTCGATCAGTACCATTGATGCTTTTTTTCAAAAAGTAATTCGTTCATTCACGCGCGAAGCGGGGTTGGCAGGAGATTACCGGTTAGAGGTTGAACAAGGACCTATCCTGGTAGAAGTAATTGATAACCTGATTGATGAACTGGGTAATAATGAAATTCTGACAAACTGGGTAGTCGAGTTTGCCAATGAAAACCTGATGAACGATCGCGCATGGGATGTGCGGAGTAGTTTGCTCGAATTTTCGCAAGAGATTTTCAAGGAAGAATTTAAAAGTATTGAAGGTGAATTAAACCAACGTAGTGTTGAGAAAACGTTCTTTCCTGCGTTGTTATCCGAATTTAAAAAAACCAAGTTTTTATTCCTTAATACCATTAAGGCAAAAGCCAACGAGGCAATTTTACTCATCCAACAACTTGATGTTGATCTTGGTGATTTTAAATATGCAGGCGGTGGTGCTTACAGTTATCTGATCAAGCTTTCGGCTCTTACTTCTGTGAATGACTTTAATGATGAAAAGAAAGGTAAAAGATCTGAAAAAGAATACCAACTAGGCGTTAACTGGCCGAATAAAGATTCTCCTCACCAGTCAGTAATTCAGCAACTTGCCGAGGATCGACTGATACCCTTGCTCAACGAAATTCTTGAATTCAGAGACAAGAACTTTTCAAAGGCATTATCGGCTGAAGTGGCGTTAAGTAATTTTTATGCATTTGGCTTGATTGCTGATATTTCACGGAAGCTCAAAGAATATAAAGATGAAAACAGTGTGATGCTGTTGGCGGATGCCTCTCAATTTCTGTCAGGAGTGATTAATGATAGCGACACGCCTTTTATTTATGAGAAGGTAGGGTCGTTCTATAAAAATTTCCTGATCGATGAATTTCAGGATACTTCGCGCTTGCAGTGGCAAAACTTTTTGCCTTTGCTAAACAACGGCCTCGATCAGGGCTACCCCAGTTTGGTAGTGGGAGATGTGAAGCAGGCTGTGTATCGCTGGCGCGGGGGTGACCTTAATTTGCTTCAACGCGAAGTGGAGACACACATCGGTGATAATCGCACAGAATTAAAAAACCTAAATCAGAATTTCAGAAGTGCAAAGCAAGTTGTGGAGTTTAATAATGCGATTTTTAAATCAGCAGCACAATGGGTTTCAAGGGAAACAGGGCATGCCATTTCTGCAGAAGCGTATATTGATATTGAGCAAGTAATATCCAAAGATGAAAATGGTTTCGTGGAATTGTCGTTTATCAATTCAACCGATGGTGATCAATGGAAGGATATCGCTTTGCAGCAGGTGCCCAAACACCTTGAGCGGTTGCAACAATTAGGAGCCGAGTTAAAAGATATCGCTATACTCGTTCGGAAAAATGAGGAAGGTCAGCAGATAGTTGCGCATTTACTTCAATACAAAAATTCAACCGAAGCCCTGCCTGATTGCAAATATGATGTTGTCTCCAATGAGTCGTTGCGATTGGATGGCGCTGCCTCCGTGAATTTATTGGTGAGTTCTTTAAAATATTTACTCAATACAGAAGATGCCATCGCCCGGGCACAACTTGGTTATGAATACGCACGTATGTGCGAGCCAGAACGTGAACTTACAGAGGTTTTTGCTGTAGCCAATCAAATTAATTTTGAAAATAATTTACCGGGTGACTTCTCAAAGCAGAAAGTATTTTTAAAGAAGTTACCACTTTTTGAATTAACAGAAACCCTGATCGGGATTTTTAATTTAGGGAAATGTATTGGTGAGCTCAGCTATCTGCAAACATTTCAGAACCTGGTTTTAGATTTCACTTCGCGAGAGCGAAATGATCTTGGTGCGTTTCTGGAATGGTGGGAAGATAACAAGGCAAAGAAATCCATTCAGGTTTCGGGTGAAGTAAACGCTGCCCAGATTCTCACTGTCCACAAGTCAAAAGGTCTTCAATTTAAATACGTTATTATCCCGTTTTGTGCATGGAGCCTTGATCACAGCATGCCAGTAGCGTTGTGGGTAAAGTCTGATGAACAACCCTTTGCGAAGGCAGGGCCTTTGCCTGTTAGATATTCTGGTGCGTTAAAGGAAACTCTCTTTGCATCGTATTATGAAGAGGAGCGAGCTCGTTGTTATTTAGATAATTTGAACTTGCTTTACGTGGCGCTCACGCGTGCCGAACATGGGTTGATTGTTACTGCATCACATCCTGATAACAGGAATGTGAAGGGTACGGTAAGCAACGTGCTCTATCATTCAATTGAAAATTCATCTTCACTTCACGAAGGATGGAACCCGGCAACTTCCGTGTGGAAATCGGGTGACTGGTCATTAAAGATAAGCCCCAAGAAAAGTGAAGCCAATCATGCCATTAGTCTGACGAATTATTATTCATCTTCCTGGCGCGATAAGTTGGTGATCAAACAATCATCAAAAGAACATTTTCAGGATCCGACCGAGACGTCAAAAAAAGTCAGATACGGTATTCATCTTCATACTATTCTCTCTCGAATAAAATATCAGGATGAGTTGCAGGATGCATTCGATCACTTGCTGTTGGAGGGCGTCATTACGGCAAGAGAAAAACCTGAAATTGAAATCTTGATGAACGAACTGTTTGCTAATCCTGTGATTGCAGATTGGTTTACAACGGTGTGGGAGGTGCGCACCGAGGTCCCTGTTTTGTTACCCGGTGAGGGTGATAGCCGAATCGACCGACTCATGATTCGCGATGCTAAGGCGGTAGTTGTTGACTTTAAAACCGGAGAACCCTATAAAAGTGATTCAGTACAAGTGGCCTCTTATATCGATACGTTACACAAAATGAATTTTACGGAGGTGGATGGATTTTTACTCTATATAAAAACAGGTGAAATAGTTTCTGTGCCTCCGGGCAAAGCGATTAAGTCGCACAAGAAAGATGACAGTCAATTAGGTTTAGGCTTTTAAGCAGTATGGAATCATTTCTTAAAGAACTTGCCCGTCAGATATACCAGGAGAATCCTACGTTGGATTCACTCACACTGGTGTTTCCCAACCGTAGAGCGGCCTTATACTTTCGTAAGCATTTAAGTGAGATTATCGATAAGCCGGTATTCGCTCCAAACTTGATTACAATTGAAGAATTTATTTCTTCGTTTAGTGACTGGAAGGTGCCTGATAAACTTGAATTAATCCATCGTTTGCATAAATCGTATCAACAAGTGGTGAGGGCCACTGCGGTAAAGAGCGAACCGTTCGATCAGTTTTATTTTTGGGGCGACATGCTACTGCGTGATTTTGATGAACTTGATAAATATTTAGTAAATGCGGAACAGCTTTTTAAGGACTTACGCAACCTGAAGGAACTCGACTCAGGTTATGATTACCTCACCGAAGAACAACGTAAATTTCTTACTGAATTTTGGCAGAGCTTCGAAGAAAATCTGACGGACAATAAGCAGAAGTTTATTGAAGTTTGGAATAGACTTTTTAATCTATATACCACTTTTAAAATTCAACTGGAAGCGGATGGTATTGCATATGAAGGAATGTTGCACCGGCAAGTAGCGGAAACTATTTCTGCGGACGTGAATAAAAAATACATTCCGGTCAACGTGAAGTTTGCTGGCTTCAATGCACTTACCAAAGCGGAAGAGAAAATACTGAGTTATTTTGTAGAGCAGGGTAGCCAGGTATTTTGGGATGGTGATGAATACTATGTAAATAATGATCAGCAGGAGGCGGGAATGTTTTTTAGAGAATATCAACAACATCCTGTTTTAAAGAAAACCTTTCCGGCTAGTTTCCCATCTTACTTCCGGCAAGGCAAAATACTGCGCGTCTTTGGTTCGGCACAACCAGCAGGTCAATCCAAATTGATGGGTCAAATATTAGAACAGCAATTGGAGAAGGGTATATCTCCAGAAGAGACGTTGATTGTATTGCCGGATGAAAAATTGCTAATGCCGGTGTTGTATAGCATCCCCCAAAGTGCAGATAAGTTGAATGTGACGATGGGATTTGGATTAAACAGCACCCCATTTTATAGTTTAATCGAGTTGCTGGTGGAACTGCAGATTGGAAAAAAGAAAGGACATTACAATCATCGGCAGGTGTTAGCTATTTTGGGGCATCCGTATGTGATGGCAGCCGATGCTGCTGCCGCTCAGGCTAAAAGAAAGGATATTCTATCACATAATTGGGTATTTATTCCACAAGGCTTTCTTGCCACTACACAGCCGCTTCATCGACTTGTTTTTGGGGAAATGGATGAGGGGCTACTCTCGTATATCACCGCCATTATTCGTGAGGTTGGATCGTTTGATACTATATCCGATCTGGATAAAGAATTTGCTTTTCAGTTTATTAAACTGATCAATCGCATTCAGGATGTGATTGGTGAGCCAGAAAAAGTAATGGATGATGCGCGTGATAAAGTGAAATCATTAAAATCATTTCTGAGATTGTTACGACAATTGGTGAGAGCGCAAAAAATTCCTTTTAGTGGAGAACCCTTGAAAGGCATGCAAGTAATGGGTGTGCTTGAAACGCGTAACCTGGATTTTAAAAATGTATTTATTCTTTCTCTCAACGAAGGAGCATTTCCATCCTTTGGTGGCAAAGGATCTTATATTCCTTTTAATGTGAGGCGTGCGTATGGATTGCCCACGGTGGAACATCAGGATGCTATTTATGCTTACTTGTTTTATCGGGTGTTACAACGGGCGGAAAATATATTTCTTTTTTATAATACCGAAACGGATGTGCTGGGCCAGGGTGAGATGAGTCGTTACCTGCAGCAACTTATTTTTGAAAGTGGTTTAAAAATTGAAAAGAATGTGTTACATAATGCGGTGCAACCCACTGCGATTAACCCCATTATCATAAAGAAGAAAGACGAAGTGCAACGAGCACTTGCTAGGATGAGTGAAACCACTGCTCGTTTTCGTGGAATTTCACCTTCGGCCATTAACACGTACCTGGAGTGCCGGATAAAATTTTATTTTCGGTATGTGGCGCAGATCAAAGAACCTAAGGAGGTCGAGGAAGATATTGATGCCCGTGTGTTGGGTAACTTTCTTCATAAAGTGATGGAGCGTTTTTATAAGGGCTTGTATGGGAAAAAGAAAAACAAGTTGGTAGAGCAGGGTGACTTTGAAGGAGTAAACGCGACCATTGATAAACTGATTGATGAAGTATTTATTGAAGAGTATCGTCTAGAACCAACGCGCAAAGTTGATTATGAAGGTCAGCGATTAGTAGTACGGGAAATTGTAAAACGATTCGCCCATGGTATTTTAGAAAAGGATAAATCTCATACGCCTTTTATAATGGAGGCGGTTGAGCAAGAAGGGTTATTGTATACCATGAAAATCGATCATGCTCCGGGATTCGCTGTGATAGGCGGGAAGATTGACCGGGTAGATCGCAAGGAAAATCAACTACGCATCATTGATTATAAGACGGGTAAGGATTCTTTAAACTTCGATTCGGTCGCTTCACTTTTTATGAGAGACGAAAAGCGGAACAAGGCAGCTTTTCAAACGTTATTATATGCGTTGCTTTACCGATTTAATCATCACACTACACAACACATGCAATTGGTGCCTGGTTTGATCAACAGGGATTATCTTTTTGGTGACAACACTGGATTTGGCTTGAAAATGAAAAGGCAAAGTGTTGAAAATGCCAATGACTTGCTGCCTGAATTTGAATCCCTTCTGAAAATAACCCTGGAAGAAATATTTGATCCTAATTTGGTATTTGATCAAACGGCTATTCTGGAGCATTGTCGTTATTGTCCTTATAAAAATATTTGCTACCGATAAGAATAAAAATGTAAATAAGTCGTCTACCGGATAAACCAACACGCCATGCAAACGATATTAGGTGCCAACGGAATTATCGGTAAGGAACTTTCAAAACACCTGCCTCGTCATACGTCTCAAATCCGCCAGGTAAGTCGTAATCCGAAGAAGGAAAATGCTTCTGATGAAATCATGAAAGCAGATCTTTTAAATTATACTGAAATAGAAAAGGCTGTAGCAGGAAGTGCAGTGGTGTACTTGTTGGCAGGGTTAAAGTATGATGCCAAAACATGGCAGCAGCAATGGCCAATTGTTATGAAGAATACAATCGATGCTTGTAAGAAGCAT
The DNA here is from genome assembly GCA_964349405.1 of uncultured Ohtaekwangia sp. Classification (GTDB taxonomy): domain Bacteria; phylum Bacteroidota; class Bacteroidia; order Cytophagales; family Cyclobacteriaceae; genus ELB16-189. The sequence goes on from CAYGGY010000002.1 coordinate 110,173, forward strand.
GGTAGCAAGCTTGTATTTTTTGATAATGTATATGCGTACGGTCAGGTAAATGGAGTGATGACCGAAGAAACTTCGTTTAATCCAATTAGTAAGAAAGGTGAGGTACGCGCAACCATTGCCACCATGCTATTAGATGAGATCAAGGCTGGAAATTTGAAAGGTATGATCGTTCGTGCGGCAGATTTTTATGGGCCTGGCGCTACCTTGAGTTTCATTCATTCTACTGTAACAGAGCGACTGAAAGTAGGTAAAGGTGCGCAATGGATTGGGGACAAAAAAAAGATTCACACCTTTACGTACACACCGGATGCAGGAAAAACAGTGGCGCTATTGGCAAACGAAGAAGAAGCGTATAATCAAACCTGGCATGCATTAACCAGTCCGGAGCGAATTACCGGTGAGGATTTAATTCGTATGGCCTATGAAATTATGCATATGCCTGATAAGGGGATTCAAAGTCTATCGAAAACAGGTGTGCGTATTTTGGGATTGTTTATTCCCGTGCTTCGCGAATTTGTAGAGATGATGTATCAGTTCGAAAATGATTACATCTTTGATAGCAGCAAAACCTCTAAATTTCTAAATGAGAATGCTACTTTCTATCAGGAGGGGATACGAGAGATGTTCAATTGAGAAACTTATTTAAAAATCAAGGAGTCATTATCCATTGTCAAGTACTCAATATTCGATAACTGTTTTACCTTTGACTATGGATTTAAATCGCTTCCGCGAGAAGGCAAAAAACAAGTCGGCAGAGAATAAGAAGTTTCTTCAATCGCTTAAGAAAAGAGATGCCAGACGGATAGATGGTGTTTTTCATACAGTGCATGAAGAGGTTTTTGAAGAAATGGATTGTCTTACCTGTGCCAATTGTTGCAAAACAACGAGTCCTATATTTTATCAAACCGACATTGAGCGGGTTGCGAAGACTTTGAGAATGAAGCCTGGAGACTTTATCCAAGAATACCTTCGTATTGACGAAGATCGTGATTATGTGTTGAAATCCTCACCATGTCCTTTTTTGGATACTGATAATTATTGCAAGGTGTATGAAAGTAGACCAAAAGCCTGTCGTGAATATCCGCACACGGATCGTAAAAAAATGGTGCAGATTATGGATTTGACGTACAAGAATACACTAGTGTGTCCTGCCGTTTTAGACATGGTGGAAAGGTTAAAGAATATTGACGTATAGATAAATTATTTTATGAAACATTACAGTACTATTTTTCTTCTTGTCTTCTTTTCCGTTTCCTTGGCCGCTCAGGATAGGGCCCGTGATGTTGGCATAAAAATAGGTGTTATGGCTCCGGGTAAACTCAATGCGATCACGGATGTAGCCGGTGTGAAGGTAGGTCAAACAACTATGACAGAAGGAAATTCAGTACGTACGGGGGTCACCGCGATTCTTCCACATGAGGGAAATCTATTTCAGGAAAAAGTGCCCGCTGCGATTTACGTAGGCAATGGTTTTGGTAAATTGGCTGGCAGCACACAAGTTATGGAGCTTGGTAACATTGAAACCCCCATCGTACTTACGAATACCCTGGGCGTGGCAACCGCTATTGAGGCGATAGTAGAATATACACTCAACTTGAAGGGCAACGAAAATGTACAGTCTGTTAATGCTGTAGTGGGAGAAACCAACGATGGCTATTTGAATGACATTCGTGGGCGACATGTTAAAAAACAACATGTGCTCAATACAATCAATAAAGCTCAGTCGGGTGCCGTGCAAGAAGGAAACGTGGGTGCAGGCACGGGTACTGTATGTTTTGGTTTTAAAGGAGGTATAGGTAGTTCTTCGCGTGTCTTACCGGAAAAGTCGGGAGGATATACTGTTGGGGTATTGGTGCAATCTAATTTTGGAGGTGTGTTGCAGATGGATGGTGTGCCCGTAGGTGAGGAGTTGAAACAATTTTTTATGAGCGAGCAACTCATGGACAAAGCCGATGGTTCATGTATGATGGTAGTAGCAACAGATGCACCGGTGGATGCACGCAATCTGGAGCGAATGGCAAAGCGTGCCATCATGGGATTGGCCAAGACAGGCGGTATAGGATCAAACGGAAGTGGTGATTATGTGATTGCCTTTTCAACCAATCTACAACTTCGCGTAAAGCATGATTCAAAAGATAGAACAGAAACAATCAATGTATTACGAAACGATTCCATGTCTCCGCTCTTTATGGCTGTGATTGAAGCTACCGAAGAAGCCATTATTAATTCTTTGTTTGCTGCAGAAACGATGACTGGTAAAGAAGGACATGTGATTAATGCGTTGCCGAAAGAGGAAGTGATTAAAATTTTAAAAAAACATCAAGCGGTTAAATAAAACTATGTATTCATTTTTCAATAACGAATTCTTCCCTGCCGATAAGACGTTTATCCACGTAAGTGATCTGGCAACGCAACGCGGTTATGGTATTTTTGATTTCTTCAAAGTGGTGAGTGGTCGCCCGCATTTTCTGGAAGACTATTTCGATCGCTTCTATCGGTCAGCAGAAGTGATGAGACTTCCTATTTTGTTGTCGCGTGAAGAATTGAAGAAAGTAATTCTGGAGTTGATTAATAAAAATGGACAACCGGACTGCGGCATCAAGATGATCCTTACCGGTGGCTATTCACCGGATAGTTATGAGCCGGCTTCTCCTAATTTAATTATATCACAACATACGCTTACTTTTCCGGGTCCAGCTTATCTTGAAAAGGGGATAAAGGTAATCACCCATGAATATGTGAGGGATATTCCTCAAGTGAAAACGATCAATTACATAATGGGTATTTGGTTGCAGGCACTGGTAAAAGAACACAATGCTGCAGATGTACTATATCATATGAATGGTCATGTCTCTGAATTTCCCCGGTGCAATATTTTTATTGTCAAAGAGGATGGTATGATTGTAACCCCTTCTGAAAAAATACTGCATGGCATCACGCGCAAGAATATTATAAAAATGTCGGGTGAAAAATTTACGGTAAAGGAAGCCCCTGTACGCCTTCAGGAAGTGCTAGCTGCCAGGGAGGTTTTTCTTACCAGCACCACCAAACGGATAATTCCTATTGTGCAGGTGGATGATACGATTATTGGAGGTGGAAAACCAGGTCCGACAACAGTCGCCCTACTTGAAAATTTATTGGAGTTAGAAAAGAATTCGCACTAATCGGATTAGTTTCTATTAAAATTATTCAAATACCTGTTTTGAAAACTCCATGATCAAGTGCTTACCCAACAGCACATCCATTGAAGTATTCAATTTAAAAACTGTGCGATATGTATTTGAATTTGCCGGGTCTTGCTTGACCTGCTTCTTCATTGCTTTCCAGTTGAAATAATAAAGTGCCGGATACCAGAAGAGTAAGAACACAGATGTTGAACTTCTTTTAGTAGGATGAATTTTCTTAAGTGTAAGGTGATTGAGTGCAGCTAACGTGCGCAACCTTAATGCACCGCTGATAAAAAGTTTGCTGAAGTATCCTTCTTTGCTGTCATTCCAGGAAGTGAAAGCATTCAACTCATTTGGGGCCGGTGCTCCATAGTGCTCACTTTCCATCATAAACTGCGAGAACCGGCTTCGCAGCGATGAACTATTGGGAGTCGTGAGTATAAACGTACCACCCGGTTTAAGAATACGTGCTGTTTCCTGGAAAAGAAAATATTGATTGGGAAGATGTTCGATGGTTTCGCAGCAGATCACAATGTCCATGGAAATATCTTCAATTGGGAGTTTTTGTTGAAGATCAATCGAGTTTACCGGTGAATTTAAATATCTATTCTGATCTGGAAATAAATCATAACCGTGAACTTCTGCTCCGACCTCCTCAAACAAATGTGCGATATATCCTCTTCCTGTAGAAAGGTCGCAGATACTTTTTGATTGAAGTTGACTTTTATTTTTTTTGGTGTAATTCAGAAAAAAGTGGACAGCGCTTTCCCTGGAGTGTTCAACTTCTGGATACGTGCTCATGGGTTGTTGACAAGGTGCTTAAGCGCGGTGTGTAAATCTTCTGGCGTGTCAATACCAATCGTTTCGATGTCAGTTTCCTTCACGTTGATTTTGTATCCATTCTCCAGCCAGCGCAATTGTTCCAATGATTCCGCTTTTTCTAACGAAGATATTTCGAGCCTGGTAATTTCTCCCAAAATATCATGACGATAGGCATACATACCGATATGTTTGAAAAAGACATGATGAGTTACCCACTCACTTTGTTCCTGATTTCTAATGTAGGGGATCATCGATCGACTAAAATACAGCGCCTCTTGATTTTTATTGCATACTACCTTCACCAGGTTTGGATTCACCAATTGTTCGATTGAGTCGATTCTTTTGATCAGCGTAGCAAGCTCGGTTTTTCCATCGAGCAATGAAGCCAGTAAATCAATTTGTTCGGGTGCGATAAAGGGTTCATCGCCTTGTAGATTAATTACATAATCAAATGAAGTAGTTTCTTTCGATAAAACCTCAAAGCAACGATCAGTACCGCTTGCATGATGAGCCGAGGTCATGCATACGGCTCCACCAAAAGTAGTTACATGATTATAAATTTCTTCATGATCGGTGGCAACGATTACTTTTGACAATGACTTACTTTTTTTAGCCTGCTCATACACACGTCTGATCATCGATTTTCCACCAAGGTCCGCAAGCGGTTTTGCAGGAAATCGGGTAGAAGCATAACGAGCGGGTATGATTCCAAGAATTCTCATTCTACTTTCTTTACTTTTAATGTGATACCCTCATTACCAATTACTTCGATGGATTCTCCCTTTTCAACGTAATCTCCTCTAGTGAACGCATCATAAATCTGATCGTCAATAATTACTTTGCCACCGGGGCGCAACACAGTGTAGGCGATGCCTACTTTTCCTATCAACGTGTCACTCAGGGTATTTACTGTATAGCCCTCTGATTTTTGTTGTGTATCGTTTAATGCAATTCGTTGAAAGGCTTTTGTTTTTGTGATTCGTGCGCCACCAAAGAATAAAAGCAATATGCCTCCGGTAATTCCACCGATGGTTGCAAAGGTTGCCATAATAATGTCTCCGAGAGGAACAAACTCAAAATTGAAGAAATCGTTGTTGAGCATGATCAAAATGAGTGAAACCAAAGTAAGCGTGATACCGGCCACTCCGGCCACGCCAAATCCGGGGATTACGAAAATTTCTAACATCAATAGAATGATACCGGTGAAGAGTGCAATGATCTCCCAATATTCAGCTAATCCATTTAAATAATAAGGTACCAAATAAAGAACCAGTGCTACGATGGCGGCAAATAGGGGAAAGCCTATTCCGGGGGTTTGCAGCTCGAAATAAATTCCACCGATGATCACGAGAATTAAAATTCCGCTAATGAATGGATTTAAAAAGATAGCAATAATTTTTTCAGAGATCCCCAAATCGAACTTTTCAATCGCATACGATGTCACGTTGTTGCGTTTTAATATTTCTTCAATGGATTCTACCTTGGCTTCACAATAGCCATTTTCAATCGCCTCCAACGTAGTAAATGTGATTACTTTTCCGGCTTGCTTCAGGCTATCAATGACAATGTTTTCATCCACCATGCCTTCTGCAATGCGCGGATCGCGTCCATTTTCTTCGGCAGTAGAGCGCATAATCGATCGCATATAGGATTGATATTTATCTGGTGCGGCTTCGCCTGTTCCATTTACCACCGTAGCGGCCCCAATGGTAGCTCCCGGTGACATGTAGATGCTATCACAGGCAATTGAAATCAACGCTCCGGCAGAAGCTGCATCGGAATTAATAAAAACCCACAAGGGTCTTTTTTCATCCATCAGCATATCTACAATTTCTTTGGCATCATTCAGTGCTCCGCCAAAGGTGTCCATGTCGATAATGATATAATCAGCATGGGTTTTCTCGGCACTTTCCAAAGCAAGTTTTACATATCGGCTCATACGCGGATCAATTTCGGCTTTGATCTCCATCACCATCACTTTCTTCTTTTCGTTCTGGGCGTGTAACAGGGTAGGGTATAGGCCAATCAGGCAACTGATTAAAAATAGCTTTCGCATTGGTTTGTCTTAATTTTGTATAAAAATACTAAGTCTTGTCCGAATTACATTTTAAACCTGCATCTGTCATCTTATCAGCACCTGTTTGGAATATCTTGCCTCTAGCAGGAAGGTGTGTGTTGGTGATTGAACAGCGCGATGATACGCATAGATTGGTGTCTTTCTCAGCCTTTGATTTTGAGAATCAAAGATTTCTATGGCGGGATGTGGTGTTGTTAGAAAAATGGTGGGTTAATCTGGTAGGTGTGACACACGATCACGTTGTTTTAAAAGTGTTTGAAAGCACAGAAAATCCAGATATGACTTCTTTGCAGTTATTATCTGTTGAGGATGGGGAAGTAGTGGATTATAGCCTTCAACAAAATGACTGGTTACATACGAATGATTCCTTGCAACCGTTTCAATATCTGGACGGTGAGCCAGATTTTGAAACCGTGAAAATATTTCTGAAAAATAAATTAGAAATTGCACCTCGGCTTGGGATAGAATATCTTGAGTATGCAGGATGTATAATAATTTCATACTATACGGGCCATCCAGCGGCATTTGTAAACCAGTTGGCAATATTTAATTCACACGGAGAATGTATTTATGAGGAAGAAATTGGCACGAATTTGAAAGGAATAGGGGTAAACACCTTTTTTATTGCTTTCAGCACTCTATTTTTTGTGAAGAACAGGACAGAATTGGTAACTTTTCGCATTGTTTAAGCTATGATTAACGTAATTTTTTTATCTCTCATTTCCTGGACTACTTCCGGGGCCCCGGTTGATTCTCTCCGCATGGAAACGATCAATGGAAAGCAGTTTATAATCCATCAAATTGATGAGAAAGAAACGCTTTATTCCATCTCGCGTAGATATGGTGTGGCTATCACAGCTATTCTTGAAGTAAACCCAACTGCTGATGGAGGATTAGCAACTGGGCAGATTTTGAAAGTTCCTTATGTGGCCAGAGGAGCCAAAGCGAAAACTCAGCCAGGTGGCGATCGAGTGCACATCGTGGCTGCCAAGGAAACACTTTTTTCGATTTCACGATTGTATGAGGTAAGTGTGGATGATATTAAAGCATGGAATAACCTGAAAGACAATTCCCTTTCCACCGGCCAACAAATAATTATTAAAAAGAAATCAACGTTGGGTGCAGAAACAAACAAACTCCCCGAAATAAAATCACTAACTGGAGTGCACACCGTTGCCGCAAAAGAATCATTGTATTCGATAGCGCGTCTTTATGGAATCACCGTGCAACAACTAAAAGAATGGAATGGTATCGAAGCAAGTGAATTGAAGATAGGGCAGACTTTGTTTATCGCACAACCCAAGTATAACAAAGTCGAAGCGAAGACAGAGCAAAATAAAATAACGGAAATTAAAGAACCCGTTGAGCCAATCAGAAAAGAAATAAAACCAGTGACGGAGCAAAAAGAAACAACCATTACCATATCTGAGAAGGTGATTGGTTCGGATGAAGTGAAGGAAGGTGGACTAGCTGAGTTGATAGAAGGAACTGATGGCAATCGCAAGTACCTGGCGTTGCATCGCACAGCAAAAGTGGGAACCATTTTAAAAGTAAGAAACGAATTGAATAATCGAGAAGTATTTGTTCGAGTGACAGGCCCTCTGCCTGATACCGGTATCAATACTAATGTGGTAATAAAAATTTCAAAATCTGCCTATGATCGTCTTGGTGCGATTGACCAACGTTTTCGGGTAGAGGTTACCTATTATAAGTAAATCATGTGGGCCAGGGTGTGCTTTGTACTGCTGGCAATTGCCTCTAACTCAGTAGCACAAAACCTGGTGCCGAACGGCAGTTTTGAACAATACTATCAATGCCCGGGTTCTTATAGTATTTCACGAGATGGTAAAGTTGCTCCCGGTTGGGTTTCACCTTCTATGGGCACCCCCGACTTGTTTAATACGTGTAGTTTAGGAGATGCAGGTGTGCCCACCAACTGGGCAGGTAAATCAAAAGCATATGCGGGTTCAGGCTATGCTGGAATTTATTCATTTGTAATTGGTAAACGAACACCGTATAGAGAATACTTGCAGGCAGAGTTTACCGCACCACTGATCGGTGGTGTAAAATATCTTGTTGAATTTTATTACAAACTCTCTTCTAATTCAAAATATAGCATTGATCGGATAGGGTTTCTTATTTCTGATTCTTCTTATCACATCACCGGAGATGGTGTGTTTCCGGCATCAGCTACTTACCAGAATATTAATCGGGTAATTTATAATCAACATACCGGTTGGTGGACACGATTTGGCTTCAGCTATGAAGCCAAAGGCGGTGAGCGCTTTATCACGATAGGCAACTTTTCAAGTGATGGTGATACGCGTTCTTATTTTATAAAGGCATCGCAGGCGCTTGAGCCAATGCTATACAAGGCTGCCTATTTTTTTGTGGATGATGTGAAAGTAGTACAGATAAGTAAAGCGCCTGAGGTACCCGTGCTTGCCGGCTATCCCGAAGTAAAGCCAAATGAAGATTATGTGCTTAAAAACATTCAGTTTAAATATAATGATTACACACTGCTGGCAACTTCTTTTCCTGAACTAAATCAGGTAATTGGTATTTTGAAATACAATAAAACATGGAAGGTGGTAGTGAGTGGTCACACGGATGATGTTGGCTCAGATGCATTTAATCTCGATCTTTCATTACAACGGGCTGGAAGCGTTTCTGATTTCCTCATCGATGGAGGTATCGATCCTACGCGCATAAAAACACAAGGCTTCGGTAAACAAACACCGCTGCTGAAAGGTAATGACGAAGCGACAAGGGCCATCAACAGAAGGGTGGAGCTTCGGTTTTTAAATGATTGAAAATAGTGAGACCAAAGAAATCTGTTCTTGACTTAAAATACTTTCTGGATGAGAAGGTGGCCTTGTATAATAGATTCGATTTTATCGAATTAGATCCCATTTCAATTCCCCATCAATATAAAAAAAAGCAGGATATTGAGATAAGTGGATTTTTTGCCGCTACGTTGGCCTGGGGGCAAAGGGTTACCGTGATCAACAAATGCAAAGAACTTTTGTTGATGATGGATAATGCTCCTCATGATTTTTTGATGAACCATTCATTGCGTGATTTGAAGGCTTTTGAAAAATTCAAGCACCGCACGTTTAATGCAACGGATGTCCTTTATTTTGTTGAATCACTTTCTCAGTATTACAAAAAACAAAATTCATTGGAAGATGCCTTTCTAGCCTCGAGCGATACTACATCTGGCTTTCCTATAGAAGAAGGGTTAATGCATTTTCATGAGACGTTTTTCAGTTTACCGGATTATCCGAAGCGTACATTAAAGCACGTGTCAACACCGGCACGCAAGTCGGCTTGTAAACGATTAAATATGTATTTACGCTGGATGGTTAGACATGATGAGCGTGGTGTTGATTTCGGCATTTGGAAAAAACTTTCCCCATCGCAATTGATTTGTCCGTGTGATGTTCACGTAGAGCGTGTGGCACGCAAACTAAAATTGATAAAGAGAAAACAATTAGATTGGGAAACCGCCCTGGAACTTACCGCTAACCTACGTTCGCTTGATCCATTGGATCCTGTGAAATATGATTTTGCCTTGTTTGGATTGGGCATCATCGAACATTTTTAGAAGGATATTTTGGATTAAATTGAAAATATGATAAACGGTTATACAACTGTTATGAAAATATTTTTACCTTTTACGATCTTTTTAAACCCACACGTTGACTATGAATTTGAATATTGACGCAGAGAAAGAAAACACGTACGATGCTATTGTAGTAGGCACGGGCATTACCGGAGGCTGGGCCGCCAAGGAACTTTCCGAAAAAGGCCTCAAGACCCTGGTATTGGAACGCGGACGTGATGTAAAACATCCTGACTATCCAACAGCAACAAAAGACCCATGGCAAATTCCCAATGGTGGCCGTCCTACGCAGGAAGATTTGGCGAAGCAGGGAGTACAAAACCGCACAGGTTATACCACCAACCAGGCAACAAAGCATTGGTTTGTGAATGATCTTGAAAACCCATACACTGAAAAAGAAGGAAAGCGTTTTGATTGGATGCGTGGTTACCACGTTGGTGGACGTTCCCTTACCTGGGGGCGTCAAAGTTATCGTTGGAGTGATATGGATTTTGAAGCCAACGCAAAAGATGGCATCGCTATAGACTGGCCCGTTCGGTATAAAGAAATTGAGCCTTGGTATGATTATGTAGAAACCTTTGCCGGTATCAGTGGTCAGGCGGAAAACCTTGCTCATCTTCCTGACAGTAAATTTCTTCCTGCGATGGAACTGAATTGTGTTGAGAAGGAATTGAAGAAGTCCATGATGGATAAATTTGGCAGATTGTTAACAATTGGCCGAGTGGCTCACGCTACCGGACCACTTACTCATAACAATAGTCCGCAACGTGGTACATGTCAGTATAGAAACCTCTGTAGCCGAGGTTGTCCTTATGGTGGATATTTTAGCAGCAACGCATGCACCTTGCCATCGGCAGAGCGATCTAATAATATGACCTTGAGACCTAACTCAATTGTGTATGAATTAATCTACGATGAGAAAAAAGGTAAGGCTACCGGTGTGAAAGTATTGGATTCTGAATCTGGCCAAACAATAGAATACTATGCAAAAGTAATTTTCCTGTGTGCCTCTACGATGGGTTCTACTTATATTATGATGAACTCAATTTCCAACCGGTTTCCTAACGGCTTTGGTAATGATAGTGGCGAACTTGGTTGCAACATCATGGATCACCACCTGGGCGTTGGTGCCAGTGGTCAGATGGAAGGCTTTGAAGATCAATACTATTTCGGACGCAGAGCGAATGGAATTTATATTCCCCGGTTCCGAAATATTGGTAAAGATAAGCGCGATTATCTACGTGGTTTTGGTTATCAAGGTGGTGGCAGCCGTCAGAGTTGGTCTAGCCTGGTAGCAGAATTAAGTATAGGTGCCGATTTAAAAAAGGCAGCAACTACACCTGGAATGTGGAATATTGGTATGGGAGGCTTTGGGGAAGTATTGCCAGACCATTCCAATCAGGTAACAATTAACAAAGACAAAAAAGATAAATACGGATTGCCCACATTGCTATTCGATACAGAGTTTAAAGAGAATGATTATAAAATGCGCAAAGACATGCAGGCAGATGCAGCTGAAATGCTGGACGCAGCCGGTGCCAAGAACATTCGTTCTCATGACAACCCTGCACAACATGGCTTGGGGCTCGGTATTCATGAAATGGGTACGGCTCGCATGGGTAAAGACCCAAAAACATCGGTGCTCAACAAATACAACCAGGTACATGCCTGCAAAAATGTTTTTGTTACGGATGGCTCATTCATGACTTCGGCTGCTTGTGTAAATCCATCATTAACCTATATGGCATTCACCGCAAGAGCAGCCAACTATGCAGTAGAAGAATTAAAAAAAGGTAACTTGTAACACGATAAATTTAAGATAGTATGAATCAACTAATCGATAGAAGAGAAGCACTACGCAAGACAGCCCTACTAATGGGCGCAGCGGTGTCTGCATCCGCATTGACTGGTATTCTGCAAGGGTGTAAGACAACACCTGAACTTGCCTACATACCTCAGTTTTTTACGGAAGATCAGGCCCGTATTGTCACCGAAGTAGCAGAGATTATTATTCCTAAAACAGATACGCCTGGTGCTAAAGATGCGGGCGTACCCGGTTTCATAGATATCATGTTGAAAGATTGTTATAAAAAGGAAGATCAGGATCGTTTCCTTGCGGGACTTACTGCCTTCGATGAAGAAGCTAAGAAAGCCTATGGAGATAGCTTTATCTATTGCAAGCCCGAACAACAGGTGGAGTTGGTAACTAAGATACATGCTGCCGCTATAGCGGAATCAAAGGAAAATAAGGAAGCAAAGAGACCCTTTATTTTGATGGCGAAAGAACTCACCTTGCTGGGTTTCTTCACCTCTGAGCCAGGAGCCACGCAAGTGTTGCAATATATAGCCGTTCCAGGATCCTACAAAGGATGTATTCCATTGGCAGAAGCGGGTAATGGAAAAACCTGGGCTACTTAATGAGCTGAAACAGGAATATATGAGAAAGGCATCCGAGAGGATGCCTTTTTTGAGGTAAAAGAGAGATGATTAAACTTATATATCACGGTGTATTCAAGCACGTATGATTTTATTTCAATACTTGTCCGATGTAGTATTTGTTAAAAAAAATATTTGATATCTTCGAATCATTAAAATCTCTTTATAAAATTTTACAATGATCTGTACAGAACCAATTGGCTACTGTACAACCTATGTTTTTCAATCAGAAAAGACTAGGGATATAACCCGTCATTTAAATTTATAAAGAGATGAAACAAATAAATAGAATTGCTGTATTGGGAGGTGGAGGTAGAACAGGAAAATATATCGTAAACCAATTATTAAGTCAGGGCTATAGTTTAAGGCTACTTATCAGAAGTCCTGAGGATTTCCAACTTAAAAATCCAGATATCGAGATTGTTAAAGGGGATGCAATTGATTTTGAAACTATTCGTTCATTGATCAAGGGTTGCCAAGCCGTTATTAGTACCGTTGGTCAACGCAAGAATGAACCCCTCATTGCTAGTCAAGCCACTCTAAATGTGCTCAAGGCTATGAGCGAATGCGGAATTCAACGTTATATTTTAGTTGCAGGAATAAATGTAGATACTCCCTTTGATAAAAAAAGTGAGCAAACAATTGCTGCAACTGAATGGATGAAAATGAACTTCCCATTGATTCACGCAGATCGACAAAAAACCTATTACATTTTATCAACAAGCGATGTAAACTGGACTTTGGTCAGAGTTCCTTTTATTGAATTTACCGATGTAAGAGTTAAAACCCTGGTCAGCTTAGAAGATTGTCCTGGAAATAAAATTGGTGCTGCCGATATTGCAAATTTTGTTATCGAACAATTATTAGATGACAGCTATATTAAGAAGTCCCCATTTATTACAAATTCATGAATTCTGAGCAATGGGCCTAAAAAGGCCCATTGCTTTCATTTATAGATAAATGTTGATTCCATCATAATGGTACAACTGAAATTTCTTCCTTGTTCCTATTTGGTTTTCCTCTCCAAACACGAAACGAAGTCCATCAATGGTTCTGACTAAAACTCGCCCCGACCCCAGGGTTTGGTTTCAAGTAATTCAGTATCTCAACTCCATTTGAAGAATATTCCTGATCAATGGCACCAATGTTTTCTATATTGATAAAAGCGAAATAGGAGTGGTTTGCAATTTCGAAAGCAGATCGGTCATCAGGTTACTCCCCCAGTATCACAATAAATTTCAGGGAAAATTAAATGACACTCATCATCTAGCCACAATGTCCTAAGGCCCAAGTTGATTTTTGTGTTATTCGGCCGATATGGTTGAATCCTTTACAGCTAAAAACATATCAAGTGCCTATGATTTTGGTTGTTCTACCTTAGTTATTTTTTAGTGCAATATGAAATTAGCATCATATGCACTCTAATGGAATGTTGCTTAAGGCTAGCAGAAAATAATTCATGAAGTTTAAGACCCCAGGTAAGTGCGTTTCTGAAACAATGGCCGTAGTATAGTCCGGTCTAACAGTACGAGTGCAAGGCCAAGATTTAAAAAGATTATTCCATTCACCAGAATTTTTCCATTGAAGGGAATCGAAAAAGAAGGATAAGGAAACCATTTGTTTTTAATTGGAGCGACATCTACCATTAATGAAGTAGTAGATTGATCAAACACGCCATTAGTTAATAATATCAATGAAATGCCGGAGGCGATAATAATTCCCATTAATAGTAAGAGCCCCTTGCGTGGAGAAAATAATGACCTTACTGGCTGCTCATCTAATCCCGCCATCACTTTAAGTGTAAAGTTTTTGGAGGGAGTTTCAAATGCTGATTTGTGTATAAGGAATGATTGCACGGATTGTAATTCTTTCAGTCGTGTTTTTAATAACGTAGAATGTTGAATTTCTCCTTCGAGATTTAATTTCTGTACGGTATCCAACTCGTCATCTAAATAGCGAAGTAATTCCTCTTCTTTTTCGGGTGATAACTTATTCATATCACTATAAAGTTAATGCTTCTTGTTTTAATAATGCTTTCAATTCATCGGCCAGTCGCAAACGAGCCCGGTGGATGCGTACTTTAATGGTGTTTATATTTTGCCCCATCATTTCTGCCACCTCCTCCATACTAAACTCTTTAATATAAAATAATTGTATGGCCAGTCTATCCAGTTCATTCAATTTATTCATTGCCTTTACTATAAAAACCTGTTTGTCATCCTGTTCGGTTTTGTGATCGGCCCGCACTGAATATTCTACAATACTGTTTTCGATGCTTTGTAAAGCAGGTTTTCTTTTACGCTTATAACTGATGGCTGTATTGAAAACGATCCTGTATAGCCAGGTGCTGAATTTCGCTTGCCGGTTAAATCCTTTCAGATAGTGAAATGCTTTTATGAAAGCATCCTGGGCGGCTTCTTCAGCATCTGATCTGTTCTCCAGCACTTTCATTGCTATGGTGAAGGCATAACTTTTATACATATCCACCAGTGTGGCGTATAGATTTCGCTCCCCAGCTAAAATCTTGTCTATCAGCAAATATTCCTCTTCCGTTGTGATCACGGCTCTTGGACGCTTAATTTGATATCGAAGTTACAGATTATGGACTAAAAGTGATTGGTTGTTCGTGAATAGTTGTTCGTTGTTTGGTTGTAAAAGAATAAACCAGGTTAATTTCTTAACGCAAGAATTTAGTTATTTTTTAGAATAATCTGTAACCGACTCAAGATTAACTGCGTCATAGAGGCAAAAATTAACAAATACTATTATGGACGAGCAAGAAATAATTATTCCGGTGTTAGGCATCATGCTACCCATTATCATAACACTTGGAGCATTTGTAATGGTGGTGTATATACGCAAGTATGACAACATTGAGCGGATGGCCATTATCGATAAAGGGTTGAGCCCAGATCTGTTTAAGAGAGAGCGATCTTCTTCAGCTGCTTTGCGTGCATCGTTGTTACTTGTTGGGGCAGGAGTGGGGCTATTGATGGGATATGGGTTAGACGCTGCATTCGATATGGAAGAAGTAGCCTATTTCTCCATGGTATTCATCTTTGGTGGTTTCGGTTTAGGGTTAGCTTATCTCATTGAAGAAAAGAATCAGAAGAAAGATTGATCGCTAGCATGCACTTACAAAATTAATGACCTGATTTATATCAGGTCATTTTTATGCAAAGACCCATTCAATGGCAGTGCGGGCAAAGAGATAAATAAAAAGTATGGAAACGATGTTAAGTATAATACCCGCTTTCATCATATCTTTCACTTTCATGTGCCCGCTGGAGAATACAATCGCATTAGGTGGAGTAGCCACAGGAAACATAAAGGCCATACTGGAACCAATGGCTACGGGCATACCCAGCAGGATCGGGTTTAAGCCCAGGTTTACAGCAATACCAAATACAACGGGAATAAAAATCTGAACCAATGCTACATTGCTCATGACTTCCGTTATAAACACAGAAGCAGTAATTAATCCCAATAAAAGCCAATTTACAGCACTTCCTTGACTGGCAATAGCGGCACCTACCGCCTGAATGATACCAGCGTTGGAAAGGCCCTGTGCCAAACACAATCCACCTCCAAACAGAATCAAAATACCCCATGAAAGTTTTTCTGTATCACGCCAGTGTAAAAGGAATTTAAATTCTTTCAGGCTGCTGGGAACCAGAAACATGAACGAACCACCCATCATGGCAATGTTGGTATCATTCAACATTTCTTTACCAAGTAATAAGTTTACCGGTTGTTGAAAAATCCATAGCGAGGAGGTGATTCCAAAAACAATCATAACAAGTTTTTCTTCTTTTCTGATTCGGCCCAATTCTTTCAGCTTATTTTGAATGAGCGCATCAGAGCCATGTACTTTCTTTAAGTTGTTTGGAAAAACCAAACGAGTAATGACAAAGTAACAAGAGGCTAGTAGTATGGCAGATAGTGGAAGCCCAATCAGCATCCATGTGCCAAATGGAATTTTCTGTTCATAGAATTGATTCAATAGTCCGACAAAGACAACATTGGGTGGAGTGCCTATAATGGTAGCTATTCCACCAATGTTGGCCGCGTATGCAATAACTAACATTAAACCGATTCCAAAATTACGTTCACCTTTCGATTCGATTTCAGGAGTGTTTCCTTTTTCTGTTTTTAATAAGTCGATGACAGAAATAGCTATAGGAAGCATCATCATGGCCGTAGCGGTGTTACTGATCCACATACTGATGAACCCTGTAGCAATCATAAAACCCAGGATGATTCCATTTCCTGATGTGCCTGTGATACGAATAAGATTCAGCGCTATGCGTTCATGGAGTCGGTGTTTTTCTAAACCCAAGGCGATCATAAATCCACCCATGAAAAGAAATATGATGGGATTGGCATAAGGTGCCGAAGCCTCACTCATTTTCATGACTCCTAGAAATGGAAATAAAATTAAAGGCAGGAGGGCGGTGATTGGTATCGGTGCTGCCTCAGTAATCCACCAGACGATCATCCACGCAGCCACCCCCAACACTTTATTAGCTCCGGGCGAAATGAATTCAGCGCTAACGAGCGTATTTACCAAAAGAAATACTATGGGGCCAGCCAGAAATCCGGCAACTTTAATAGGTGAATGATTGTCAGATTGATCTTCCATAAATTAATTGTGATACAAAGTAAGGATTCATCATTTTTAGTACAACCATGGTTTATGTAAGTGGTAAAATGAAAATAGCGAGTAAAAATCTCGCTATTCCATGATCAATCAATAAGAATGATTTTGATATTATCCTTGTGGTTGCCCGCCTTCACCGGGTGTTTTTGGATTGGCAGGTTTAACCACAATCGTCCGTCCGTCCAGTTCAGTTTCATTCAATGCCGCAATCGCTTGATTGGCTTGATCATCATTAGGCATTTCTACAAAACCAAATCCTTTCGATCTACCAGTGTCACGGTCTTTTACAATCTTAGCTGAAGTGACTTCTCCAAATTTCGCAAAAGCAGCTTCAAGCTCTTCGTGTCGGGTTTTAAAGTTCAATCGGGCAACAAAGATGTTCATAATGCAAAAGTGAATTAATTTAAAAATATATCCTTTTGACTAGTCTTAAAAGTTATTTATTATGACCAATCATGCACAAAATACTAAAATAAAATAAAATTTCAAGCGCTTAAGAGGAATACTTAAGCCTGATTGTGCAACATTTCGCGTGCGTTTTCAACCGCCTTGGCCGAAGGATTGGCACCTCCAATCATTTGGGCGATTTCAGCAACGCGTTCTTCGTTATTAAGTTTCTTAATGGAAGTAATGGTTCGGGTAGAGGAGTTATCCTTAAACACAAAAAAATGGACATCGGCTTTGGATGCAATTTGTGGCAAGTGACTTATTGAAATTACCTGATGGCGTTGAGCCATTTCCTTCATGCGGTTACCCAGCCTAATGGCAATCTCACCAGAAACACCCGTATCAATTTCGTCCAATACCAAGGTAGGTAAAGCGGCCTTTTCGGCCATCACATATTTGATACTAAACATGAGCCTGGAAAATTCTCCACCGGATGCCACCTGCGCCAGTGGCCTGGGCTGCATTCCTTTATTGGCAGTGAAAAGAATTTCTATGCTATCAACTCCTCGTAGGGCTGGTGGAACACTTGAATGATCAATTATTAGTTGCGTGTCGGGCATGCCCAGTTCCTTCAGCAAGGAGGTGAGATGTTTGGATAGTGGGGCAAATGTTTTTTGCCTGGATTTGCTTAATGCTTCGGCTGCTGACTTTAATTCCTTTTCTAATTGAATGAGTGTTCCTTTCGATTCAGCAACCAATTGATCAAGGTTGCGGGTCTTAGTAGCCTTTAACTCAAGTGAATTTCTTAATTCAATCAATTGAGTTACTTCTTTCATCCGATGCTTTTGCAATAGCTGATAGAGTACGCTTAGTCGATCTTTGGTATTCTCAGTCTGTTTTGGATCAAATTCAATTTTCTCCTCGGCTTGTTCTAGTTCACTAAGGATATCATTCAATTCAATGCGGGCACTTTCAAAGCGTTGGAGTAGCTGTTCATACTCTGTTGAAAATGAAGCTATGGATTGTAGTTGTGTGCGAATCGTTCCAAGCGTAGTGTTGACCGAGTATTCTGATCTTCCAAACTGCTCCAGAATGGAATTGAAATTTGTTTTAATCTCTTCAGCGTGCTCCATGATCTTTAACGCAGACTCAAGTTGTTCTAATTCCCCTTCCTGAAGATTGGCTTTTATTAATTCATCAAGTTGGAAATTGATAAAATCAAATTCTTTTTTTAACGCATCAGACTCGGCCAGCAATGCATTGTACTCTTCCTGTGCCTGGATAAATTTCTTCCACACCTGTACATAGTCATCTTTTAATCTTGTGTTGGCAGCGAATGAATCAACCAGATCAAGCTGAAACGCTTTACTTCCCAGTTCCAGTGTTTCATGCTGCGAATGAATGTCCATCAGGCGACTGCCAATTTTACGCATTACTTCCAGTGTTACTGGAGTATCGTTGACAAACGCACGACTCTTACCATTGGGATTTATTTCTCTACGGATGGTTGTCTGGTTCTGATAATCCAAATCTTCTGATTCGAATAGTTCTTTCAGTTTATAGGCGGTTAGATCAAATGTTCCTTCCGTTATACATTTTTCATTTTCATCCCATAATGCTTTTGTATCAGCACGATTGCCCAACAAAAGGCCAATAGCTCCCAACATGATTGATTTACCTGCACCAGTTTCGCCTGTGATCACATTAAGCCTGGGCGAAGGCGATAACTCCAGGTGTTTGATTAGTGCATAGTTTTTTATGATAAGATGGGTAAGCATCGAAGGGAACTAAAATGGAATGGTAAATTAAGAACTAAGCGTAAAGAAATTACTTAGTTGGAGATGATTTTTTGATAAATGTTTCTTTTGGGGTCGATGGAAGTAAGAATGTCATAGGCTTCTCTTCGTATGGGCAAGCTTCCATCAGAAAATATATTCACCAGCTCAGTTGCTTTAGAGTCAAAGAAAGTGGTAACGAAAATTGAGTTTGGGTAAATCGTCCAAACTTTTTTTACGGTTTTTAATATATCCAACACAATTTGTCTGCTTTGATCTGGAGTTTTATCAAATGTATCTAATGCAAGGCGGTGGTATTTATAAATGTTTTTACGAAGCTCAACCATTTGAGGGTTATTGAGGTTTTCAACCAGCGCGTAGCGATTCCTGTTGCTGCTTAGTGCATCCCAACCTACCCGATTTGATGGTTGTGCATTGTTTACAACCATTAGCGCTTTTTGAATGTAAGTAGTCCCACCTAATTCGCTAAACGAGTCGTAATCCAATCCTAGAACGATATAGGCATAAAATGCCATCATAGAAGTAAGGTTACTGATATAGGTGTTGTCGTTGTATTCCAGTGGTAATGACTCTATGTATTCAAATTCCCATTCACGATCTGCGAAATTGAATACAACCGTTTCGTAATTGCCATTATAGATTGGTCGCGCGGAAGTGATCTGAGCATTGGCACTAAAGTTCCCTATTGATGGCATTTTGGTGATGTTGAGAAAAAGGTTGCAGTTAATTTTCTCATGATTGCTGTATGAGTCAGATGTCCATTTACGTGTATTTAAAAAGTTGGCGAATGCCCTTTCCATATCCTTGAATACCGCACGGTCTGTTGTTTGGATTTTATCGGCATTGATAGAAACTTTAAAATTCAGTTCTTGGCTTTCCGCAGTAAATACCGTCAACGTAAATAAGATAACAATAAAAAATTTATGCATGCCAGTGGGCTTTTATTGCATTAACGATGTCAGTGGCAACTTCTTTCTTTGATTTCAAAATAAATTCGGTGGCTTTGTGATTTTTATCAATAAGCGTGATTTTGTTTGTGTCATGACCAAACCCAGCTCCTGGGTCATTGAGTGAATTTAACACGATCAGATCTAAGTTTTTTGCTTCAATCTTCTTTTCCGCATTACTCTTTTCGTTCTCAGTTTCAAGCGCAAAGCCTACGATGAATTGCTCCTTCTTCTTAAGTTTCCCTAATTCGGCAGCGATATCACGGTTTTTTGTCAATTCAATATTGAAAACCGCATCAGATTTTTTTATTTTTTGATTGGCACGCTGTGCCGGCTTATAATCCGCTACAGCAGCGGAGAGAACAGCAATATCTGAGTTTGGGAAATTTGAGACACAAGCCTGATACATCTCTTCTGCCGATGTAACACGCATTATTTTTATTTTGGGATGGGTTACCGTTAGATACGTTGGTCCTGAAACGAGAATCACTTCAGCGCCTTGGTTTGCCAACGCTTCGGCAATCGCATAGCCCATTTTTCCACTGGAATTATTTCCAATAAATCGTACCGGATCAATTGCTTCATAGGTAGGCCCGGCAGTTACTAATGCTTTCTTTCCCGCGAAGGGGGAAGTTGTATTAAAATAGGTGGTCAGCTGAGTTATTATTTCTTCCGGTTCGGCCATGCGTCCCGTTCCGATCAGGCCACTTGCCAACTCACCGTGTCCGGGATCGATTTGATGGTTCCCCCAACTAATCAGTTTTTGGATATTACTTTTTGTAGACGGATGTTGGAGCATATCCAAATCCATGGCCGGAGCAAAAAATACTGGATTGCGTGCGGATAAATAGACCGCCATCAACAGGTTATCACAAATTCCGGAGGCCATTTTTGCAATGGTGTTTGCACTGGCCGGAGCGATCACCATTGCATCGGACCAACGGCCTAAGTCAACGTGATTATTCCACACACCAGTATCATCTTTAATAAAATTCGTGAATACCGGATTTTTAGAAACTGTTGCAAGTGTAAGAGGGGTAATGAAGTCGTGGGCAGATGGAGTCATGATTACCTTTACTTCTGCGCCTTCCTTTACAAGTAGCCGAACGAATAGTGCTGATTTGTAAGCGGCAATGCTACCGCTTACACCCAGTAAAATCTTTTTACCGGCCAGCATAAGGTTATTCTGGCTTTACGTCAGTGTCAGTTGCCGAACGTAAACGATAGGTTAATTTTCCTTCCAGAAACTCTTCTGTTGCAGTGGTCGTTGGCTTTGGCATACGCTCATAATAGCGAGATATTTCAATTTGTTCACGGTTTTCAAAAACCTCTTCCAAATTGTCAACAGTGGTAGCAAATTCTGACAGTTTGTTGTTCAATTCTTCCTTGAGATTCATTGCAATTTGACGTGCCCTCTTAGAAATGACTACAACTGATTCATAAAGATTGCCAGTTGGTGCAGCGATTTTTTCCATGTCGCGTGTAATGAGTGAAGGTTGTATGGCCATAACAGTTAGATTTTATTGTTTTTTAATTTATTCACTTGATTCAGACTTTCACTATAAAAGCGTTGTGCTTCTTTCAATAACGGACTATTAGGAAAATTGTCTACCAATTCCTTATAAAAGTCCAATGTAGAAGAGTAACGTTCAAGTTGTTTTGAAGGAATGCTCACTTCGGCAAGTTCAAATTCGGCAAGAACTTTCAGAAAGGCTGCTTCCTCGAGATATTTTGAGTCTGGAAAATTCTTTTTAAAATCATCAAAGGCAACAATAGCACCCTTATACATTTTAAGTTTGACATATTGTTTGGCATTTTCAAAGCCCTTTTGCTCCAGTTTTTTCTGACTCACTTCGATCACTTCTATAGCCTTATTCATAAATTGACTACCTGGAAATTTGTTTAAAAATACCTGCATCGCATTCATTGCCTGAATGCTACTGCTTTGGTCTTTACTGTGGTCGGGCGATGAGGCAAACAGGGAGTAGGCATACATGAAATTTGCTTCCTCTGCATATTGACTACGTCCATACGTTTCATAAAATGTTTTAAACTGATCTGAGGCTAATAGATATGTTTTTTCATTATACTGACAGTAGGCAAGATAGAATTCTACTTTTTCGCCCTCAGGAAGTCCTCGCACAATAGGAAGAATTGACTCAAATAGAATAGCTGCGCGGTAGTAATCCTTACTATTGTAGTAGTTTAGTCCGGCCTCATATTTCACACGCCAGTCTTCACTTTTTTCAATTTTTCTAAACTTGCTGCACCCCACTGCGAAAATCACAAGCAACATTACGTTGAAGGATAAGAAGCGCCTCGTATTAAAGTTTGTTAAAATACTCAAAATCAAGGGTTATAATTCGTTTAAGCCTGCAAATATACTACAGGAGGATGAATTAACAATTTGAAAAGTTTTGGGGTTCGGTACCGGCCTGGTAATTATTTTCTGATAATCAATTTTCGGGTGAGCACCCCGTTGTTATTCAGGTAAAGGGTGTAAAAATAAATACCTGAAACAAGCTCATCAGTCTGAATTTTAACGCGGTCTTCAAAGGGTGATAACTCAATTTCATTAATAGCTCTGCCTAAAATGTTATGTATGATTAATTTAGCAGTAACAGATTCATTATGTATTTGGTAATCCATATAGGCCAAATCTTGTACAGGATTAGGATAAACATCTTCTATGGTGATGTCCTTTGAATGGAAAATTATTGGTTTTTGGTCTTTTTCCTGAACGGAAACCGAAACCGCATAATCCACCTCATCAGCAGGGTTGCCTTTGGTGAAAACCTGAAATTTGATAGTGCTCTGTCCGCTTTGAATGCCACTTTCGAGTGAATAAACCAATGCCTGAAGTGTTTCGCCTGGTTCAACTTTTTTCGAGACCTGCTCAATACTTGGTTCAAGGCAGATTTTATTCAAACAGAAATATCCTTTTTGTGTGCTGGTGAGGTCTGAATTCAATTTGCGAATAATATAGAATTGTGCCTTGGAGGTATTATTTCTTATTTTAATTGGGATGCGTATGGTTTCACTTAAGGAGGCCTGAAAATTCTCTTGTTTGTCCACTAATTCAAAAGTCTGGGCAAACCCGGATAGGCTAAAAACTAACAGAAAAATGCCTATTACCCAACTTTTCATAATAACACACTCATTCAAGTGAAAATTTATTATAAAGGTATGGGTTATCCTAACGATTTTAACAAAAATCACATATCCTTTACAATTTTTTGATGTGGACTGTCGTTGCGGGGTTTTTTAACAACTTGGTCGTGTGTGGGGCGCTGTTCTTCTTTCCAGACAAACCCTTTTAGTTTTCGATCAGCTTCTTTTATTTCATGGGGTGGAATAAACTGGGCATCAGGTTTTACATAGGCGTTGACGGTGTTAACTTTTCCATCTTCAAATATGATTTTCATTTTGCTGCAAATCATTTTGTTCATGCCCATCGTAATCGTCAGTTTCACTTTTACACTATCCAAATCTTCTTCTTTTTCCTCCAGCGCATAGTATAAACTTTCGGCATTGCCTTCAACCAGAACGTTATTAATCGAACTTCCATGAAAGTCAGTAATCATATTCCTTCCTTTAATCTGGTTGAAGTTCGACATAGAATCTTTCGAAACCACGAAGGAGTTGGCAACCATGTATAGCTTGTCTATCTTTTTATTCTTCATCCGTATGCGAATGGAGTCTGCTGTCATTTGGTTCCCACTGCTCCATAAAATCGGGTCGGTATAAAAATAAATCGTGGAGTCTACAGCCATATAAACTAGGGAGTCGGCTACACCTTGTAAATCTTTTTTAAAAATCTTCACCTTGTTATATGCCAGCAGCCTCTTTTTATTGGGGTCCTTATTTTCAATTGAGACAAGGGTATCAGCACTGATAAACAGGGTATCCAGATCATCGTCAATTTTTGCTACGTAAGCATTACCATACACTTTTGAAATACCGGTTTTTTTATCGTAGAAAGTGTCGTCACCAAAAATCAGCATATTTTCCTCTTTAGAGGTCATTACTACTTTTCCTTTTGCTTTATAGTGTTTTCGGAAATCATCAATGAGGTACTCATTGCCTTTGATTTTGTATTCCACGGTTTCAATCTCCCCCAGGTTAAGTTCAGAAGATTTTTTGTTGGTATCATAAAAACCACTTTTATAAACGGCCACCGCACCATCCTTGTCTTTGATCGTGGTTACATCTTTAAAGTATATGATTTTTGTTTTGGAATTGTATAGCAGTGTGTCAGACGTCATCGTGTAATCTGGATTTACAACTACTACCTCAGATTTGAATGCAGCGAGGTTAGTGCGCACATCATAATATCCTTTTTTACTAGTGAGCACGTTGGTGGTGTCGACCAATTTTCCGCCATTGAAATAACGTGCTTCATTTTTCTGCCGATCATAATCCAAAAAGTCGGTATGGAGAGTGGCTATACCCAGTTTTGTGAAAACGACCTTTTTACGTAGGTAGGCAATTTTTTTGTTCCCCTCGTAGGTGAGAGCCAGGGAGGTTACATCCACCGAGTCGCCATCGGTGATGTGAACTTTGCCAAACGCCTCAATTCTGTTGTTGGTTTTAAAAAAGTGAGCGGAGTCACAATAAATGGTAGTCGTATTCTGAATAAAAATCACATTCCCGATCAATCGATCGAACCGTTCACCATCTCGTATGCTTCCTGCTAGGCTATCGGCATGCTTTAGTTTAACTCTTCTTTGGGCAAAAGAGCCTGTTGCGATTAGTAAAATCAGAAATATGGGTAGATATCGTTTCATTTTCGGGTCAAAAATATAGAAAAGTTATCTTTGGTCTGTGATTGAGAAGTTAAAGAGATTTATTAGTGATAAGAATTTGCTTGCCAGGCATGATCGTGTTTTGGTTGCCGTAAGCGGAGGAATGGATTCCATGGCGTTGCTGCATTTGCTGAAACAACTTGAAATGGAAGTGTTCGTAGCCCATTGCAATTTTCAATTGCGTGGTGAAGATTCTAATCAGGATGAGGAGTTTGTGAAAATCCATTGCGAAAAAATTAATGTGCCTTTTTTTTGTAAACGCTTTGAAACCAACAACTATGCCACTGAGAATAAGCTCTCCATTCAGATGGCTGCCCGTGAACTTCGGTATACGTGGTTTGAGGAATTATTGGTGGATAATGGATTTTCAAAGTTGGCAACAGCACATCATTTCAACGATTCAATCGAAACGATGATGATTAACTGGATACGAGGCGCAGGCATAGAAAGTCTCAGAGGAATTGCCGTTAAACGCAATAACATCGTACGTCCTTTATTATTTGCTACCCGCGAAGAGATCATCCACTATGTGGCCTGTAACCAAATTACCTGGCGGGAGGATATCAGCAATATAACGGATGATTATCAGCGTAATTTCATACGACATCAGGTAGTTCCGCTGTTAAAAAGAATCAATACCTCTCTTGAGAATACCCTCCGCGAAAGCGTGATTAAAGTGGAAGATGAATGGACATTCTACCAGAAAAATGTGCAAGACTGGAAAGATAAATTTATACTTCAGGATGGTGAGGTGATGAAGATCAGCAAGGAAGGATTTCTTCATCCGGCACACGGGGTATCATTACTGTGGAATAGCGTAAAGGCATTTGGCTTTAGTTATGAAATGTGTAAGGAAGCATTCGGAATTAAAGACAGACAACCAGGGAAACAGTTTTTGTCGTCTTCGCACAAGTTGGTAGTAGATCGGGAATATTTCATTCTTACGCCTCTGGAAAGTCATTGGGATGAAATAAAAATTCAAAATGATCAAAGTAGGGCATCCTTAGGGCCTTGGAGGATGGATATAGGGGAATCTTCACTCATTAGGCCTTCAAATAATCCAAATGAGGCAATGATTGACGCAGATAAACTTGTTTTTCCTCTGCGGTGGAGAAAATGGTTGCCGGGAGACTACTTCTTCCCGTTGGGTATGACTCATCGTAAAAAAATCAGTGATTTTTTAATTGATAGAAAAATTTCTGTAGGGGAGAAGGATTCAGTTACTGTGCTTGAGTCGGATGGTGAGATTATCTGGATAGCGGGTCACCGCATTGACAACCGTTTTAAGCTCACTTCAAGCACTAAAAGGGCCTACTCATTTTTACTTTACTCATAAATACACCAATAGCTTTTCTTTTGATCACTGTATTGATAAATTCGCGTCCGATTTTACGACCTAATTTTAAATAATATGAAAATAACTGTTGTAGGTGCCGGTAACGTAGGCGCCACCTGTGCCGATGTATTGGCATACAAAGAGATAGCCAATGAAATTGTATTGGTTGATATTCGCGAAGGCTTTGCTGAAGGCAAGGCGCTGGATATTTGGCAAAAGGCTCCTATCGATTTATATGATAGCCGCACTATTGGGGTTACCAATGATTATTCAAAAACGGCTGGTTCAGAAGTTGTTGTGATCACTTCCGGATTGCCACGCAAGCCCGGCATGACCCGCGATGATTTAATTACTACCAATGCAGGAATCGTTAAGTCGGTAACAGAGAATGTGGTAAAACATTCCCCCAATGCAATCATTATTGTGGTGTCCAATCCGTTGGATGTAATGACTTATCAGGCACACATCACGTCTAAGTTGCCACGTATGCGAGTGATGGGTATGGCTGGTATTTTGGATACCGCCCGTTATCGTGCTTTTTTGGCTGAAGCACTTAATGTTTCACCTAAAGATATTCAGGCTTTGTTGCTCGGTGGCCATGGCGATACTATGGTGCCGCTACCACGCTACACAACCGTATCAGGTATTCCGGTGACAGAGTTAATTTCAAAAGACAAGTTGAACGCCATTATTGAGCGCACTAAAGTTGGAGGTGGAGAATTAGTGAAGTTGATGGGAACGTCTGCCTGGTATGCTCCGGGTTCTGCAGCAGCGCAAATGGTTGAAGCCATTGTAAAAGATCAGCGCAGAATTTTACCCGTATGCATGCAGTTGGATGGTGAGTATGGTATTAAAGATTGCTACCTCGGTGTGCCGGTAATACTTGGTAAGAATGGTATCGAGAAAGTAATTGAATTAGATTTAAACAACGAAGAGAAGGCATTACTTGAAACCAGCCGCGTGCATGTGAAGGAAGTAATGGATGTGTTGGATAAGTTGGGGAAGTAAAAGTTTAAAGCAAAAAGCTAAAAGTAGAAAGCCCTGACTTGTCGGGGCTTTTTATTTATGTCCTATGTAAAGTATCTCGTTTCTTACCAAGCCATGTCTTTGCACTTTTTCTTCACTTAGTTCGAAAGCAAATTTACTGGCTTCCGATTTTAACCCACTTTGCTCAATTCGTTGAGGATAGTCTTTTCCAAACTTTCGCACATGATCACTTTGACCGAACGCTTTTTCGCGGTCACGCGGATTGGTAATCGATAAATCTTCAACGGTAACATCCGGAACGGGCGCAAAAAAAGGTACTTGCATTACCGCATATCCTCCGGGTTTAAGCACGCGATGTATTTCACTCATCGCTTTGATGTCGTTATCCACATGCTCCAGCACATGGTTGCATAGCACTACATCAAAATGATTTTCCGGAAACGGAATCGCATGAATATCCATTTTAACTTTTGCCAAGGGCGATTCGATATCGGCAGTGATATACTTGTCACCATGTTGCTGTTCGAAGCGGTCCATGAAGCAAGGCTCCGGAGCAATATGAAGCACATCCAGTTTTTCTGAAAAGAAATTCGTTTTCTCTTGTAGATAATCCCAAATCAATCGGTGTCGTTCCAGGCTTAGGCAATGGGGGCAAAGTGCATTTTGTCTCGGATTGATTCTTCCGTAGGGAAGAAACTTACGATAATGGTGGCCGCATACCGGGCATTCCACCTGGTTGCCAGCGTAGAAAATTCCTAATGTTTTTAAACCAATTCCGGTGAATCGTTGCAGGTATTTTCGAGGTACGTATCGGATGAGAAAGGCAATGAGTTGCTTCATGGGCGGCAAAGTTAAATGCATAAAGTTGAAAGTAAAAGGTATGTTGTCTGGTATCGTAGCTATATGGCCAGGTTCCACTTTCTGCTATAGGTTTCGGACATTAACTTTTTATTTGTACTTTAAAACTATTCGTTCTGATACCGCATCTTTATACTGCGAAAGCATTGAAATGAGTTCAACTTAAGCGTTTTCCGTGGCCGAAACTTTACTTGATATAGCTATGATGCATTCTGATGCCCTGATTGTACGGGCCCGCGAAGGGGATAAGAATGCGCAGGGTAAACTGGTGCAGTTGTGGTATAAGCGGATTTATAATTTTGGCTATAAGTTCTTCTTCGATCACGACCTGGCCATGGAAGTTGCACAAAAGACGTTCATCAGTATGCACCGGAATATCGATGGACTTCAGGAGATTTCACGATTCAAATCATGGCTTTATACAATAGCGGTTAATTATTGTCGTGAGGAGTTAAGAAAGCGAAAAGCGAATCGGTCGGTGTCTTTGAATGATCTCAGACCTGGAGAACGTGAGGAGAGTTATCGGTGGGAAGCCAGCAGTAGTCGCAGCGAAAATCCCGAAAAACAATTGCGACAAAGTGAGCTATCGGACTTGCTGCAGCAATGTTTGATGGAGTTGAGTGATGAGCAACGTGAAGTGGTGATCATGAAGGAATATGAAGGATTAAAGTTTCGCGAAATAGCGGAAGCATTGAATGTTTCTGAAAACACCGTAAAGTCGCGAATGTATTATGGGTTGGATGGATTGAAGCGGATTTTGGAAAACAGGAACATTACTAAAGAAACAATAGGTTATGAACTATAAACCAGATGAAGGTACGCTGATCTCGTACCTGTATGGAGAATTGGATGCCGAAGAATCAGAGAAAGTTATTAACTACCTCCATCAGCATCCTGAAGAGGCAACGAAACTACATCAGTGGACTGATGTTAGAAAGGCGATGAAGCAAGCAGAGGATCAGGAGGTAATTGCTCCTCCAATTTTTGATGATCTATCTGTACAACAAGTGCGTTTCTGGCAAGGCGGATATTTTAAAACGATGATGAGCATGGCTGCATCGTTCATTCTAATTCTGGTTGCGGCAAGATTGATCGGGCCAGAGATTACGTATTCGGGTGGCGAATTGAGAATAAGCTTCAACGATTCTAAAAAGATCGAGCAGGTGGTGCAGCCGATACAGATGTCACTTACTCCCACGGAAGTGCAGGAAATGATTAACTCATCACTCAATAAAAACAATCAGGAAATTACAGCAGAGTGGGAGGATAATCAAAAGAAGATCGATCAATCCATAAAGACCAGCTTTGCAGTGAACGCTCATAAAATTGATGAACTTATGAAAGTAACTTCCCAGGCATCACAAGATCAGGTGCGTACTTTTGTGGCAAGCTTGCAGGAAGATAACCTGAAGTTGATGAAGGATTATCTTAAACTTTCTTCGACTGAACAGAAAACGTATGTAGAAGCATTGCTGGTAGACTTTTCAAAATATTTGCAAGAACAACGAAAGCAAGACTTCCAGGTATTTCAAACACGCATGAGCAGCATCGAAAAAAACACAGACCAGTTTAAGCAGGAGACCGAACAAATTTTGGCCAGTATAATTTCTAATCCGGATGCAGCGTTGCGGAAAGTAAACAACTATTAATCAATTAATATTAAATTTTAAAAAAGATGAAAATAAGTGGAATAAGATTATTGGTGCTGACAGCGATCATTTTTTCATTCATAATACAAGCAGATGCTCAAAGTAAGATCGATGAAGGACGCATGCAGCGTGATATTGAAGTCGCAGAGAATATATTAAGCACACTGATTAAGCAACAATTTGAAAAGCGTTCATTTTTTCCAATGGAAATTTCAGGTGAATATCGCGAAGGTTATGGCGTAACCTTTAGGTTACCTTATGAAGTCAATGGGCCCATGATATGGAATTTCGGTGGTCAGGCATCGGTGGGTACAATATTGGATGGCAATTCGTATAGTTATTCCTTCAACTTTCCATCCGGTGAGGAAGCTGAATTGTCACGCATTTTGGATGAAAATAATCGAGTAAAGACCGAAACCATCCGAAGCACTGGGCGCACACGAACGCCATCTTCTCGCAGAGTGAATATCGATAGTATTCGGGATGCTTCGGCTGATAAGATTATTGACGCCTGTAAAGAATTCCTGGCCAACTATGGAGACTTAATTACGCAACTCCCGGCCAATGAAAAAATTGTAATCACCAATCGGGGTGAGGGTGAACGTATCTGGTATGGTGCTTTTATAAATGGATCGCACCCCAGCTATATGTCTTTGGAAGTAACAAAATCAGATATCACTTCTTATAAGCAGGGAAAGCTAAGTAAGTCTCAGTTTGATAGCAAAATAAAAGTAATCAACAGTGTGATGGATGATGAATTGCAACCAGATCTGGAATTGCTTACCAGTATTTTTAATCGACTATATCGCCAGGATTTGTCAAAGACATTTTTCACAGAAGAAAACGTGTATTACGAACGAATGAAAGATTATGGTGCCATTTATTACATGCAGGTATATTCCAGCAATCAGGGGGAATTCAACAGGCGCTATGTGATGCCTACGATTGGTCTTGAAGATTTGGATCAGGCTACCCGCGATAAAAAGGTAAAAGAATTATATCCGCAATTTGAAAAGGATATGAAAGAAGATATTTTGGAATACGGTCGTACTATAAAAAGCCTGAAACCAGAGGAATCTTTGATATTCAATATCAAATTAACAAGATGTGAAGGGTGTGGTATTCCTTCATCGTTGGAGATTTCAGTGAAAGTCGATGTGTTGAATAATTATGCTTCCGGAAAATTGAGCAAAGAGACGGCTTTAGGTAAGTTGAATATAAAAAAAGGTGCAATTCAGTAGGTTGAATAAAGGATGAAAGATCAGTTTCTTTCATCCTTTATTATATTATTTTCTGTTTTTATACGTTTCATTGTAACCCCGAGGGCACTTTAAGAGTTAGAAAAAATTTAGATTTCCACTTTTAGTTCTATATTTATATACATAACCCCTTGCCTATGAAACGTAAAATATTATTAGGAGCCGGCATCCTCATCGTCTTAATAGTTGGATATTTTGTGGTGACAGGAAACAAAAGTAACGATGCCGCTTCCATTATGGCCACCGTAAAGAAAGGTCAATTTCGGGTTGATATTGAGACAACCGGAGAGTTGGAGGCTAAGAACTCAGTGAAAATATTAGGGCCTCAATCACTTCGTAACTTTCAAATATGGCAAGTCACAATTCAGAACATTATAAATGAAGGAACGGTTGTTAAGAAAGGGGATTGGGTAGCCACACTGGATCGTTCTGAGTTTCAAAATAAGTTCACGGCCAAACAAATTGAACTAGATAAAGCCAGTTCAAAATTTAACCAAACACAACTGGATACTACACTTGTTCTCCGTCAATCCCGTGATGAATTGATCAACCTCAAATATGCGGTAGAAGAAACGTCAATCGTTCTGGAGCAATCCAAATTTGAACCACCGGCCACCATCAAACAAGTGGAAATTAATATGGATAAAGCGAAACGTGCTTATCAACAAGCGCTTGATAATTATAAAATTAAAAAGAACCAGAATATTGAAAAAATGCGTGAAGTAAATGCCGAACTGCGCAAGGTGCAATCGGAATTTCAAAGTATGACCAAAGTGCTTGAATCGTTTAATGTGCTGGCACCTGAAGATGGTATGGTGATTTATGAAAAAGGCTGGGATGGCAAACCGATTAAAGCAGGATCGCAAATTCAAATGTGGGAACCTACGGTGGCCACACTCCCCGATCTTACTAAAATGCAATCTAAAACGTATGTTAATGAAGTGGATGTTAGAAAAGTGAAAGTAGGACAACAAGTAGAGGTTGGATTGGATGCATATCCTGAAAAGAAACTCACAGGCGTAGTTACAAATGTAGCCAACGTGGGCGAGCAGCGCCCAAACTCTGATGCAAAAGTGTTTGAGGTTTCGGTTGAGATTAATGGTACTGACCCTACACTCAGGCCTTCTATGACTACAAGCAATAAAATAATTGCGAGCGTAGTGGATGATGTTTTGCATATTCCTCTGGAGTCATTACACAGTCAGGCCGATTCAATCACATATGTATTTAAAAAATCGGGAATCAATACCGTTAAACAGGAAGTGATCATTGGTGAAACCAATGCCAATGATGCCGTATTGAAAGCAGGCCTTTCGGTAGATGATCGAATCTATTTATCAATTCCTGCAGGGTTGGAAAATCAAAAAATCGAATTGCTCCCGGAAATGAATGGGAAGAGAAAGCAGAAAGACGAGATGGCAAATTTGGAAGCAAAAATTGTTTCCGTTAGTCCTGTAAATAAGTAATCGGGTGAAGTTTAAAACTAAACTCCTTGCGCCTCGCGTATTGGCTAACTTATACATAGCCATCGATGCCGTAATTGCAAATCGGGTACGTTCCTTACTTACCGCTTTAGGTATCATTTTCGGAGTAGCTGCCGTAATCGCCATGCTTGCTATTGGCAATGGTGCCCAACAGGAAATTTTGAATCAAATAAAATTGGTCGGAGTAAATAACATTGTGATCAAACCAATCATTGAACAAAAGGAAGAGAAATTAAATGAACAGGCCTCCGGAAAAAAAGAGAAGAAGAAGTTTTCACCCGGTCTTACTATGCGGGATGTTAATAGTATCAAAACTACGATACCAGGCCTGGCAAAAGTGAGTCCTGAAATTATTCTCAATACCAACATCATTCGCAATGGTATCAGACGTTCAGCTAAATTGGTTGGTGTGGAGCCAACTTATTTTGAGATTTATGATTTTCAATTGGATGAGGGACATATGTTTAATGCTGAACAAATGAAGAAAGGAGCTCCGGTTTGCATTATCGGATCGTCTTTAAATAGTCGGTTTTTCCCTACTGAAAATCCCGTTGGAAAAAGTATAAAGGTGGGGCCGCATTGGCTTACAATTATTGGGGTGATGAAAGAGCGACTTGTTTCGCAAAATAGCATAAGTAAACTAGGGATCCGCGATTTTAATATGGATGTGTATGCTCCATTACAAAGTGTATTAATACGCTATGAAAATCGTGACTTGATTACGGCTGAAGCACTTCGACTCACAGCCATGCGTAGTCGGGGAATGGTGTTCATTAGTGGTAACAATGATTCTGAAAATGAGCAAGACAAAAAGAATTATCATCAGCTTGATCGGTTGGTTATCCAGGTGGAAGAAACAAACAAGATGCAATCCACAGCTGAAATACTAACACGATTGCTTTCGCGGAAGCATTATGAAGTAGTCGATTTTGAAATTGAAATTCCGGAGTTGCTATTGAAACAACAGCAACGTACTAATGATATTTTTAATTATGTGTTAGGTGCTATCGCTGGAATCTCGTTGCTTGTTGGTGGAATAGGAATCATGAATATTATGCTCGCCTCGGTGCTTGAACGCATCAAGGAAATTGGTTTGCGTCTTGCTATTGGTGCGCAAAAAACGGATATCGTGCAGCAATTCTTGTTCGAGGCAATCATGATCAGTGTGAGCGGAGGATTGATCGGGGTAGTATTGGGTGTATCGATGGCCTTTATCGTTTCCTCTGTGGCTGATATTCCAACCATTGTTAGTTTTAGTTCTATCATACTTTCGTTTGGTGTTGCCGCTACTGTTGGATTGATTTTTGGAATTGCTCCCGCACGCAAAGCAGCCAGCCAGGACCCTATATCATCATTGCGATATGAATAAAAAAATAATATTCTCGTTTTTAATCGTTTTGTTGTTTGTGGTTTCACTGCAAGCGCAAAACAAGTTTAATATGGAAGATGTAATCGGCCGTACGCTTTCGCAGTCTCCGGCATTTAAGCAAGCCGAAACCAGAAAGGAAAACCGATATTGGCAATACCGATATTTTAGAACCAATTATAATCCGCAATTGCGCATGAGTAGTAATAACGCAGGTTCGCTATACAATAATAGTTTTACTCCGGTTCGCCAACCAGATGGTTCCATTAAATACCTTCCGCTCAACCAACTGAACCCTGGTGTCAACTTTGGTTTGCAGCAGCCTATTCAATGGACGGGTGGCATGGTGTATATCAATTCTACTTATAATTATTTTAACAACATTACCAATGATACCCGCCAATGGAATGGTACTCCATTCAACATCTTTTTGAACCAGCCCATCTTTGCATTTAACCCTTATAAGTGGGACAAGAAGATAGAGCCCATCCGGTATGAAGAATCGAAGCGTGAGTATGCAGAAAGCATGGAGCAGATAAGTCGTGATGTAGTACAATCATTCTTTAATGTGTTAGTGGCTCAGGTAAACATGCAGATAGCCCAGTTTAATCTGGCCAACAACGATACCATTTTTAAAATAGAACAAGGTCGCTATAATATTGGTACCACATCGGAAGATAAACTCTTGCAGGTTGAGTTGCAGTTGTTGCGCTCGCGACAGGACGTTGCGAAGGCAAATCTTGATTTGCAAACGGCCAGCCTTCAATTGCGCACATTTATCGGCTTAAGAAATGGGGAAAATTTTGAGCTGGTATTACCGGATGACATTCCTCTATTTCTGGTGGACGAACAAGAAGCCTTACAATATGCCAAGCAAACCAGGTCTTCCTACATCGCTTTTGAGCGAAGACGAATGGAAGCCAACCAGGCTGTAGCCGAAGCGAAAGGTCAGCGTTATCAAATGAGTGTAACGGCTTCATACGGAACGAATAATGTGGGGGCTAATCTTACTGATCTTTATCAGAATACATCGAAGCAACAATTAGCGAATGTGTCATTTAATCTTCCTATTATAGACTGGGGCCGCAGACGGGCCCTTATGCAAACTGCGTTGGCTAACAAGCGATTGAATGATTATATAATTGCACAGGACGAAATAACATTTGAACAACAGATTATCACACAAGTGAGACAGTTTGAGATGTTGCGTCTCCAAATTGAGATTACAAAAAAATCTGATGAAGTAGCACAGCATCGCTATAATGTGGCCCAAAACCGATACCTCATCGGCAAGATTGATATTACTAACTTAAACATTGCTCTCAATGAAAAGGATACGGCCAAACGCAGCTATATTGATGCCCTCAAATCTTTCTGGACCGCCTATTATGATCTGAGAAGATTGACACTGTATGATTTCGCGAATAGGAGGTTGTTGTATGTGCCGGAGGAGTAGTTACTATATAAATTGGAGACTTTCTAAATAGAATTCTTAATGATGCATCTTGCTAATCCTTTTGAGGTTCAGGGCTACTCAAAAAACGGCACTCCCTTAGGTGCATACTTACGCATACCCTCTTCGTTGATTTCCACACCAATACCTGGTTTTTCGGATAGCTTAATGAAACTGTTCTCCACCATCGGTCCATCGAACGTTACGATTTCTTTAAACATTGGGTCGGTGTGAAAATAAATCTGCCACTCTAAAATCAGGAAGTTAGGCACGGAGGCGCATACATGGCACGAGGCCATAGCACCCAGATAAGAAGCTACCATGTGCGGTGCAAAAGGAACGTAATATAAGTTGGCGAGGTTGGCGATGCGTTGCCCTTCGCCCAAGCCTCCCGCCTTTTGAAGGTCGGGCATAATAATATCCACAGCCCCTATTTCAAGCATGCGCCTGAAGCCGTGGGCGAGGTAATGGTTTTCGCCAGCACATATCGGTGTGCTGGTTGATTCTGTGATGAGTTTATATGCCTCTACATTCTCCGCTGGAATCGGTTCTTCCAACCACATTAGATTCAAGTGCTCCAACCGTTTGGCAATAGCTTGTGCTGTTGGGGCATCATACCGGCCATGCATGTCTAAACAGATATCAATATTGGGTCCCACCGCCTCACGGGCTGCGGTTACCTGATCAACCATCCTTTGCAATTCACCAGGACTGGCCGTCCAATTGTACTTATCATATTTAGCAGGATCCTCTGCCTGGTCCAAATCAAACTTGATGGCATTGAAGCCCATTTTCTTTGCACCCAGTGCAGCATCGGCAAAATCTTTTGGTGTAGGTAATTTACTTTGATAAAGAGCGGTGTCGCAATACACTCGAATTTTATCGCGGAATTTCCCACCCAGCAATTGATAAACGGGTAATCCCAATGCTTTACCAGCGAGATCCCATAAGGCAGTTTCAACAGCCGTGAGCACTGCTACATACATGCCCGACTGAGCGCCTTCAAAAAATCCTGACCTTCTGATGTCTTCAAAAAGGCGATTGACATTGAGTGGACTTTTTCCTTTTATCCGTTCGCCAAACATCTTCACCAGGTGATATGTGCCGGGGGTTGCATCTACACCTTCACCACATCCCCAGATATTTTGATTCGTATAAATTTTTACAAACAAGCTGTGTCCTCTCCGAATATAACCGCATTTTATATCCGTGATTTTCAAATCAGAAGGTGCCGATGATTTTGGTGTATTCTCTATGGCTGTTTCGAAGCCTTTACCAAAAGTTTCGATTGGAAGCATAGCCGCAGCAAGAGCGCCTTTTGTTAAGAAGGAACGTCTGGAAGTATTGTTTGAAGTAGGTTTCATACTGATCGTGGATTACCAGGTTCTGTTTTTAAGTAGTTCTTGAATTTGTTCTTTAGGCACGGGTAGTTCATTGATGTGATCGTTTAGCCACTTAGAAAAATCTTTTTCGATATCATCCGACCATCTGTTATCAATTTGTGCAGCAGAGTATTTCTTCTCACGAATTCTTAGGTGTCCAAACATATCGCGCAAGCGCACGATCTCGGAGGTCTTCACTACTTTTTCGGCCAGGTGGGGTGGTATAAAAATGACACTTCCATCTCGCGCTAACACTACATCGCCCGGCATAACCGTAGCGTGGCCTATGCGAGTAGGTTGATTGATACCAACAAGAGTAGTATTCAGATCTCCATCCGGATTGTTCAAATGATGTGATGGGTGGTAAGACCTGTACAGTGAAGTGAACGATTTCATTTCCTTTAATCCACTGATATCACGAATGGCTCCGTCATAGATAATACCATTTCCGGAATTAGTAAGTATGGCCATTCCTACATTGTCACCAATCGTGGGGCCATCTTCATGCGCTCCAAACTGATCTACCACATACACATCTCGTTTCACAAGCATGGCTACTGTCCATGCGTTCTGTGATTTTATCCTTCCATCTCTGTTATGTCCTCTTTCATCAATGGCACGATGAATGTCGGGACGGCCAGGCATAAAAATGGCAGTCACCGCGCGACCAACCAATACACTGTCAGGATTGATGGACTCCCATCCATCTTCATATTGATGCTTGTAATTTTCTCCTTTTAATACAGCCCATGCTTCCTCAAGTGTTACCTGTTTCATGCGATTTAAAATTGCATCGGAAACTTTCGGTCTGCCATCAGTAAATCGCTCACCTTTCCACAGAGGGGTAAGAAATAATAATTCCTCTTTCGAGATCTGCTGTGCGTTAAGCGTAAAGCAAAATGAAAGGAGTGTCAGAGTTACAATAAGAGATCGTGTTTCTTTCATCATAGTATTAAAACGTTGATAAGTGACCTTTAAAAAATTGATTATTCTTTAGGTGGTTTTCTATGCCAGTACGAAGCGAGAATTGATCCAGTGATATTCATGAGGGGCCCAAAAACAGCAGGTGCTAATCCTACCGTGGCAATCTTGCCCATCTCTTTTGCGATACCAGAGGCGAGACCACCATTTTGCATACCCACTTCAATGGCCACAGTTCTGCAATCTTTTTCATTCATTTTCAACAACCGTGCAAACCAATAGCCAATCAGGTAACCAGCCGTATTATGGATGAGTACTAATCCAATTAAGATATATCCAATTTCCAAAAGACTGTCGCGCCCGGCAGCCGTGATGATGGTTATGATCAAACCGATTCCAAACATAGAAACCAGCGGCATGGCTTTATCTAGCCACTGCGATTTTCCATGAAGAAGTTTATTAAATAACAATCCGGCACCAATTGGAATCATTATCATTTTGAAGATGTCCCACATCATTTTAAAAATATCAATCTCAATAAAAGTGCCTGCAAGTAATTTCATTAATAAGGGCGTAATCAGTGGTGCTAATAGCGTAGTGGTGGCAGTGATGGTGATGGAAAGCGCCAGGTTTGCTTTTGCTAAATAGCTCATTACATTCGAGGCCAGTCCGCTTGGCGAACAACCAATGAGAATGACACCAGCTGCTATCTCAGGAGGAAATCCACTGATGCTCGCCAGCATAAAACCAATAACGGGCATAATGGTGAATTGTGCTAAAACACCTATGCCAACAGCTTTAGGGGTTTTGGCTACACCAATAAAATCTTTTGTGCTCATGGATGTTCCCATGCCAAACATGATGAGTTGTATTAAAGGCGTAATCAGGTTCGTTAATTTGAATCCATTAATTTCCTGAAAATTGGTAGGGTAAAACAAGGCTGTTGTTACGGCTGCAAAAATCAAGATAGAATAAGTAAACCCCTTCAGAGGATCGAATCCTTGAAAGGAAATGCCAAGAAGAAATAGGAAGGCGATTAATGAGGGCCCTGCCTGGGGGAGACCCGAATTCATGATAATGACCAACGAAAGGATCAGGCAAACCAAAGCCACACCCAGGATGACTTTGAAAAGAATGTTGTTTTTCAAATTTCTATGTTTTGATGAACTGAATAATAAAATTAACTAAGCCCCAACCAGCATAGGGTAGTATTATGCGTGGTTGGGCTTTTGTCACTTCGATTGTTATTAACTATAGGTTCTATCATGCGAACGTTTTTCATCCCACTCTTTAGTTGGTGCGAAGTAATTTGTGTCAGAAGCATGAAGATGTTTCTTCACCTCTTCGTCCACTAACTCAATGCCAAGTCCGGGGGCGGAAAGTGGAACCGTTGCATAACCTTTTTCAATAAGCTTCCTGCCATCCGTAGTTTTTACCATTCCTTCCCACCACGGTAAATCAACAGAGTGGTGTTCTAGTGCCAGGAAGTTTTGTGTTGCCGCAGCACAATGAACGTTGGCCATAAACGATACAGGGGTTCCTGCCTGGTGCATCGCCATAGCTATTCCTTTTTCTTCCGCATAATCTCCAATTCTCTTTGTTTCTAAGAGCCCACCGGAAGAGGCAAGATCGGGATGGATAATATCAACCGCATGATTGTCGATTAAAGGTTTAAAGTTATCGAGTGCAAAAATATCTTCACCGGTTAACGTAGGTGTTTCCAACGCGTCTGTTATTGTCTTGTGCTGTTCAGTCATTTGCCAGGGCACCATATCTTCCAGCCAGGCAAGCCGATACTTATCCAGTGCCTTACCTAAGCGGATGCAATTGTTTACATCGAAGTGACCATAGTGATCGGTCGATAGAGGAATTTCATATCCAACCATGCTGCGAACATTGTCTACAATTTTAGCGAGTTCGTCCAACCCTTTTTCAGTAATTTGAATTCCAGTAAAAGGATGGCGTGTGTTCGCGTATGACATATAGCCACCCTGCCACTGACTGCTTCCTTCTTTTAAAATGTGGGGGTTCACTAAAGTACCTGGAATGGTTCTCAGTTCGTTAATAGAAACATCCATTTTTAACCAGGTGTAACCTTGCGTCTCCGTGCGATATTTAATAAGCTTCAATTGTTCTTCAGGAGTTTTAGCTTCCGGTGTATCTGCATATATTCTAATACTATCCCGATACCTTCCTCCCAACAATTGCCACGCAGGAACATTGTACGCTTTGCCACACAAATCCCACAGCGCCATTTCAACGGCACAAACCCCTCCAGCCTGTCTGGCAGGACCACCAAACTGCTTTATGATCTTAAATATCTTTTCAACATTGCACGGATTCTCCCCAAGAATTCTGCTTTTCAGCATGAGTGCATAGCGCGGATCAGCACCATCTCTTACTTCGCCCAAACCATAAATACCTTGATTCGTATCAATGCGAATAATGGCGGTTCTTCCGAGTACTGTGGTTACGCAATATCGCAAGTCGGTAATTTTTAAATCAGAAGGCGCTGAAGCTTTTTGAACTTTTGATGTTGTTTGTGCCATGGTATCTTCAAATGACAAACCCATGAGGGAAGTCATGGCCATGCCACCAAGGGCTGTTTTCTTAAGAAAATTTCTTCTGTTGTTGGCTGTAGTTGGGTTATCAATTTCAGCTTGACGTGCAAGAGCAGCGGCAGTTTCCCGTTCTTTGTTTTGTTTTGCAATTTGTTGGATGATGCCTTTCATAAAGTTTATTTTATAAGTGTGAATAATTATTACCTAGTAATTACGATTCTTCAAGTAATCATCCAGTTCTTTTTTAGTCATAGGCAACTTGCCAGGATAGTTATTAAGCCAGTTCAGAAAATCTTTTTTAATGGCTTCTGTCCATTCGCTGTCAATTTCTCCTGCCAGGTATTTTTTTTCACGTAGGCGAAGGTGACCGAACTCATCACGCAAGGCTGTTACTTCTGCGGTAATAACGAGGTCTTCAACTAAGTGGGCAGGAATGAAAATGGTACCATATTTTTTTGCCAACACTACATCACCTGGAAGCACAATTGCGCGACCAATCCGTATCGGAGCATTGATGGAAGTAAGCATCATCTGATCAATATAAGAGGGATCCTGTCCTTTAACCCATGCATTAAATCCTTTTATTTCTTCCAGTCCTTCCACATCGCGCACCGATCCATAAAAAATTACCCCTCGTTGTGATTTGGCATAAATAGAATTGCCAAGGTTGTCGCCTATTAAAGTGCCTCCAGCCATTTTCCCATAGCTGTCGGCTACATACACATCCCCCGGGGTTAAGATGTCGATGGGCCATGAGTTAGTGCCGCCTTTTTGCGCACGTCCTTCTGTCTTCCCTTGCTCTTTTATCTGATTTTGAAGATCGGGACGTAGCGGCATGTATTGTGCGGTTACCACGCGGCCCGTCATAGCACTGTCTGGCCAAACAATTTCCCAGTTGCCTTCGTATTGATTATGATACCCTTTATTTCTTAATACACTCCAGGCTTCTTCCATAGAAATATTCTTTAGGCGAGCCAGTATAGCATCCGAAACTTTTGGGCGACCATCGGGTAACCGTTCCCCTTTCCATTCGGAGGTAAGTGCTTTGATATATTCTGGCGAGGAGCCCACGCGCTGAGAATAGGCGAACATTCCAGTTAGCATTAGTATCAAAAGGATTGCGATTTGTCTGATCATGGTAAAACGGTTTTAGATTATATGAAGCTACTTAGGTATGAATTTATTAGGTATTCACCTAATAGGTTTTTTTTAATGGCAGAAGAATTATTTTAAAAGGATGGGCAACCTTATTTAGTTGCCCATCAATTTTATAAATAAGGCTTGTTATTTAAATAACCACATTTTGGTGGCCAAGTTATCAGCTCCTTGTGCTGCTATGGCCGCTTGAACGTTTTCATTGTTCACTAAAATTTCGGAAGGGGGATAGGTAATTCTATTAATAAATGCCCCGGGTACTTCGCTCCCCGGGTAAGGATTCGGTGTTAAAGCAGGGTATCCAGTACGTCTGAAATTCGCCCATGCTTCGGGGCCATGAAGGAATGATGCAACCCAATATTGCTCACCTATTTGTTGTAATTCAGTTCCTATAGTTAATTGATTAGCAGTTATTCCAAGGTAAGTTGTAATAGCCCCTGCGCTGATTGTTGAAGCTGCATCATAGGATGCCATTTGATTCATGTGTGCCGAAATACCATTATTGAAATAGATGGATGCTTGGGCAAAACCTCCGGCAACCCAACCTTTAAATGCTGCTTCAGCAAGTAAAAGATTAGTTTGACCTGCCGTAACCAGAAACATGGGTGAGGTCTTTTTTACAATCCTGTTTCTATCAACCTGACTGTAGGCATAGCGACTACCTAAACCAGCAGTTACCGCGGCAGTCTGTGCAGAATTATCATCACTTCCAACGGGCATTCCGAATTGGTTAGAAGCTGTTATATCAGCAACGGCTGCAGTTTGACCAGAACCAGAAGTGGCA
The DNA here is from genome assembly GCA_964349405.1 of uncultured Ohtaekwangia sp. GTDB lineage: Bacteria > Bacteroidota > Bacteroidia > Cytophagales > Cyclobacteriaceae > ELB16-189. The sequence continues at coordinate 152,090 of CAYGGY010000002.1, forward strand.
CCAACATATCGAACTGCAATGGCGGACAATCGAGGATCGCTGCTATTCTTAAGTAAATCGACAAAAGGCTTTCCTAGATAATAATTCGCAGCTTCAGTGCCTGTTAGGGTAGCCCCAATTCCATTGCTATAATTTGCATCATGTTTAATGATGGCATTGTCTGCGTTAGAGAGAATTACTCCACCATTAAAAGCCGCAGTAACGGTAGCCTGTGCTTTGGTTGCATCAGCTTTACTGAGTCGCATGCCAGCTCTTAACAATAAGGAGAATCCAAATTTTTTCCATTGCGTTATATTCCCCGAATAAAGAACAACACTGGTTTCTATTTTTCCTGCTGGATCAAGAGCGGTTGTGGCTTCCGTTAAAGTTTGGATAATTTTCGGATAGATCGATTGCTGTGTTTCGTATGTTGGAAAAAAGATTTGATTGCTATATCCACTTCCGGCTTCAGCATACGGAATGTCTCCATACGTATCTGTGAGGACCATAAAGGCATTGGCCTGTATAATCCGTGCCATGTTGTAAAGATTAGCTCTTGCTGGGTCAGACGCTGTTCTTGAAATAACATCATTTGTGTACTTAATCACGTTTTGGAAATAGTTGACCCAATTGGAAGGAGTGTTACCTATATTCTTTTGGTTATAATTTCCTCCAACGAGAACGCCCGAGTTTGAGGAGAAAACTTGCTGTACGATCGCAATCTCGTAATTAAGACTAGATGTTGGAGAGGAGTTGATTATAGCACTATTTAAAATAAGTGCCGGATCCAGGGCAATAGCACCTGTTTTACTTGTATTAAGTTCATCAAATCCTTTATCGCAAGATGAGACGAAGACTAAAACCAATGTCAGCAGATAAAAGTTAAATATCTTTTTCATGATTCAGGTGAATTAAAATTTAACATTCAAATTGAAACCAATACTTCTGGTAGTAGGCACGCTGGGGGACTCCAATCCCACTATGTTGTCAGAAGTATAACTAAAGCTTTCCGGGTCAATGTTAGGTACCCATTTTTTCAATAGCAGGACATTATTACCTACTAAATTCAATCGAAGGCCTTTGATGGGAGAAGTGCTTTTTAAGAATTTCGTTAAATCATACCCTACCATGATTTGTCGCAACTTCCAATAGCCCGCATTGTATACTACTGGCTCAATGATACCAGAGCCCCTCACGACAGAGTAATAATTTTCAGCAGTAGCCGCTGCAGTATTTACATTGCTATTAATATCAACCCCTACACCAACCACTCTTCCCGGGTCGATGCCAGTTGCCTGATCCAGTGCACCTTCTCTACCTTCAAGTGTTGCCTTTGAAAGGCCATGACGATAGGCGTTAAAGTTTGTTCCTGATAAAACTTTGCCACCCAATTTGAAGTCGATTAAGAATGAAGCTAGAATTCCTTTATAGTTGAAGGAGTTTGTGAAACCACCTACCCATTTCGGTAATGCACTACCAAATGGTATTAGCGTGGTGGTAGGTAAAGGAAGACCATTCGCTCCAAAAATAACCTGTCCTTTATGATCAGGGTTAATGGAGCCATCATCTCTTCTATAACCGAAGCCAACAATTTGTCCCATTTCCTGTCCAACAATTTGCTGTACAAAGCCGTTGAATACGTGTTGCCCCACAGTAATTTTCTCTCCTGGAGTTTCTGTTAACAAGCTGAGCACTTTGGTTATGTTATACGCTCCAGTGAAAGTGAAGTCCCATTGCAAATCGCTGGTTTTAATAGGAATCACATTCAACATTATTTCAATACCCTTATTTTGACTTTGTCCGCTATTGATTTTGGTGGTCGTAAACCCGGAGGCATCAGAGATTTGAGCGTTTACAATTTGATCAGATGTTAATTTTCTATAGACCGCGAGATCAACACCCAATTTTCCATTAAACATTTTTAAATCCAAGCCTAATTCAGTTTCTGCGACACGCATCGGTCTTAGATTGGCATTTGGTACTACCGAACCGAAATTACCTACGGCCTGCCCACCAAACTGTGCAGCACCAACACCATAAAACAACTTATTAGCATATGGTCCTACATCGCTATCACTACCAGCTTCTGCATAGGCCGCCCTGAACTTTCCAACGTCTAACCAATTTGGTTTTGAGGAAAAGGATTCTGAAAAAATATAGCTGGCTGATACCGATGGATATAAAATACTACGGTTAGCAGGAGATAAAGTAGAGAACCAATCATTGCGTACGGTTGCATTCAAATAAACGAATTGTTTGTAGTTAACTTCAGCTGATCCATAAAGAGAGTTAACCGCTCTTTCCTGTAAATCGTAAAGGGGATCTTTTAATCGGCCATTCTGTACAGTGTATAACCCTTTTACAATGAAGTCGGTCACTTGCACACTATTTAAATCAGATCGTCTTTGCATTTGATTTCCTCCACCGGTTACATTAACTCCGAAATCACCAAAAGTCTTTGTGGCTGAAACCAAGAAGTCAACATTGGTTTCTCTAAACCTTCTTGATTCCTGAGTAAACACACCATTATAAAAACCTGGTGCGTTGGCAGAGAAAACAGTACTTGCGTTGATGGATGCTTTTCCAGTCGGAAGGTTGATGTAATCGGAATCGCGCGACCAATAATCCTGGCCTACGCGAACTTGGGCAAAAATCCATTTAGCGATATCATACTTTGCTGAGATATTTCCGAATATCCTGTCTCTGCGTATGTTTTGTTTTACTTCATTCAACACCCAGTAAGGATTTGTTCTATTCGTAAACCTTGAATAATTAAATTCTCCTCCGCCTGCATTGTAGGCATTCGCCTTGAGTACATCCATCGGCATAGTATTCGCCATAGCATATAAGGAGGTTGGTATCGAGTTGTCCTGATCGGCAACGACAGGAGGGTTTTTGTTATATTCATTGGAGTAATTGATGTTCCCTTTCACACTTAACTTATCCGTAAGATCATAGCCAAAGCCGAGGTTTATTGTTTTTCTTGTATAGGAATTATTGGGGGTGATACCATCACTCTTCATATTGGCGATGGACAGATTCATTCCCCCTTTATCACTATTGGAAGAAAAAGAAACGGTGTGAGTAAGATTTTGACCATTTCTATAGAATTGTTTTAAGATACCTTTTTGTGCAACATAAGGTACACTGGCATTACTACCGACACCATCAAATAATACTTGAGTCATGCCTGGCTGTATCTTGGGTCCAAATGACCATTGGCCTGTACTTGGGTTTGGCTTTGCACCAACCGATGCAGGTCCTACACCATTTTCTCCTTGTCCATATATTGTCTGATAGTCGGTGTAATCCAACGGAGTTTCATTCGTATAATTCATGTTATAGGTAACACCAATGCCTTTGCTTGATCCTCTTGTTTTGGTGGTGATCATAATTACTCCATCCTTGGCTCGTGAACCATACAAAGCAGCAGCAGCTGCACCTTTTAAAACGGTCATGCTTTCTACATCATCAGGGTTAATACTGGATAACCCATCCCCTCCGTCTGTGGAAGCCCCACCACCTCGGTTTCCGATTGATGCGTCACCTGCGGTGTTTCCCTGGTTGGTTCCAAAATTCGTGTTATCAATAGGTACGCCATTAAGCACAATGAGTGGATTGTTTTGACCTGAAATCGAGGATTGTCCACGGATACGGATTTTAGAACTTCCAGCTGGTCCCGTGCCTAATCCGGCAATATTTACACCAGCAATTTTGCCTTGTAGCGAATTCATAATGTTCGGTGTTCGGTTGGTGGCAAATTGTTCAGCGGTTACTTTCGATGTTGCATACCCTAAACTTTTTGCTGATCGCTCTATACCCAAGGCTGTAACCACCACTTCTTCCAATGATCTCACATCCGTTTGAAGAGTAACATTAATGGTAGTTCTCGATCCTACAGTAACTTCTTGCGTAGCATAACCAATAAACGAAAAGACTAATACCGCATTCTCATCCGCCACGGCAATTTTGTAATTGCCATCCTGATCAGTAGTGTTTCCATTGGTAGTACCTTTCTCCAGGATGTTGACACCTGGAATACCCTGACCGGTGTCATCTATTACCTTTCCTGATACATTGATTGTAATAGACATTGATGATGAATTTGCAGCCATGAGTTGCAGTGAACCCATCAGCATAAAAAGGCAGAGTAGATATTTACTTATTGGAGAGTGCTCTTTTAAATACCTCTCAAAGAATTGGTGTAGTTTTTCTTTCATAAGAATTAGATTTAATTTTTGGATTTTAGCCGACTTGAAATCATGAGATATACAATCAATGTACAACATGTTGATACATTAAATTGGGGTAACCAAAACCGTTAATGATTGCATAAATAAATATAACCTTCTCACTACACAGTTACCGTACAATTACAGTAATAGTCGGAGCGTAACTTGGATGGTAAATTTTTGCTGTGGGATATTTATTTTGGTTAAGGTGTCGTTTTGAAAAGTATTTTAAAGTGATTTGGAAGGATTGAATCAACGTCATGTTCGGTGTATTCCTAACGATTTAATTCATCTGAGGGCTACCATGAAGCAAAAAAAGGTTGGACAGAAATACGAGGGTTCGGAGATAATCGATTCTGATACTTTGGAGGTGTCTGGGGTGGGAAAAAGCCTGTAAAAAAACAGACCTTATTTATTGTTTTCGGACTTGTATTTTGGCTTTATAAGTTGGATGCATTTCAATTTGTCGCTATAAAACTAACCTCCACATCAACTCTCCAAGAGTTAGTTTTCTGGTTTATGGATAAAAGGATTCCTTTATAACTCTTGGAGAGTTTAAAACGAAGGCCGGCCGTAACAAATTGAAATGCACCCTATAAGTTTACTGGAAAAATGTCTCGTAATATTACATAGGGGTAATGTCTTGGTTACAGGATAAAAATCGGAGGGAAGATAGGGAAGACTAAATTACGGCAACCATTTGATATAAAGATTAAGTATTGAGATCACATAAATAAGCAGTAGCAAATTTTACGATACAACACCAGAGGAAAATGTTATATGCCTGTATAGGTAAACGGAGTTATCACTTTCAATTTAGCCTTTAATTCAGCGTTGATATTCAACTCGTCAATAAAGGAATGAATACTTGCTTTGGTGATTTTTTCATTCTTCCGCGTAAGTGCTTTTAAGGCTTCATACGGGTTGGGATAGCCTTCTCTTCGTAGCACCGTTTGTATCGCTTCCGCTACTACGGCCCAGTTTTCTTCCAGGTCGTGATTGATGGCCGCCTGATTAAGTTCTAGTTTACCGATACCTTTCGCTAAGGATTTTAAGGCAAGGAAAGTGTGTGCCAGCGGCACGCCCACATTTCTCAACACCGTTGAGTCAGTAAGGTCGCGCTGCAAACGTGAGATAGGAAGTTTAGCAGCAAGATGTTCAAAGAGGGCATTTGCCAATCCAAGATTACCTTCGGCATTTTCAAAGTCGATCGGATTTACTTTGTGCGGCATGGCACTGGAACCCACTTCGCCTTCTTTTATTTTTTGTTTGAAATAATTCATGGCTACGTATTGCCACACATCGCGACTGAAGTCAATCAGGATCGTATTGATCCTTTTTAAATTGTCGAACAGTGCAGCCAGATTATCATAGTGTTCAATCTGTGTGGTTGGGTTACTACGTGATAAACCCAATTGATTGCTTACAAAGGTATCGGCAAAATGATTCCAGTTGATTTCAGGATACGCTACATGATGTGCATTGAAATTCCCGGTGGCTCCGCCAAATTTTGCTGAGTAAGGAATCGTTTGAAGTAACTCGAATTGTTTTTGAATACGTTCTACAAATACATACACTTCTTTTCCCAGGCGTGTAGGCGATGCAGGTTGTCCATGAGTCCGTGCAAGCAGGGCAATATCTTTCCATTGCATGGAGAGATTGGTAAGCTCGGCTACCAACGTTTGCATGGCAGGCAGAAACGTTGCGTCCATAAATTCTTTCAATGAAAGAGGAACAGCGGTATTGTTAATATCCTGTGAGGTAAGTCCGAAGTGAATGAACTCTTTGTAAGAGGAAAGGTTGAGGTCATCAAATTTTTTCTTTAGGAAATATTCAACTGCCTTTACATCGTGATTGGTAGTCTTTTCAATTTCTTTTATAGCGGTGGCATCTGCCTCGGTAAACGTCTCATATAACGTGCGCAGTTTGCGTTCGTTGTCTTTTGAAAAACCAGATAGTTCGGGCAACGCGTTGGTTAACGCAATGAAGTATTCCACTTCTACGCGCACACGATAGTACATCAGTCCATATTCCGAGAAGTAGGGGGCAAGTGGTTGGGTAGTTCCAAAATAGCGCCCATCAAGTGGCGAAATCGCAGTAAGAGAATTTAGTTGCACAGGTAATTCGTTAAGACCCAAAATTACGAAAATGAATTGGGATTAGGAGGAATTCCATTCATCACATAATCATAGATCATCATCCTCAAAATAGCGTAGTAGAATTAGTCAAAAATAAACTGTGCTGCCGAGACTTTTAATAAATTTGCACCCTTCTATGAATCGATACTCTTTTTTAGCGATCCCCGTCCTTGTATTGATTTGTTCATGGACATTTGCCCAGAATAAGCCCGGCACAAGTCTTCCCATCACAAAAGTAAAAGGTACTATTAATATTGATGGTGTACTGGATGAAGAAGACTGGAAGTCCGCTATACCGGCAACGAATTTTTTTCTTAACTATCCGGTTGACTCATTGCCGCCATCCTTTCAAACAGAAGCCAGGCTCACCTTTGATGATGATTTTTTTTATTTATCCTTCGTATGCTATGACGATGATAAACCCAATGTAGTTCAATCGCTGCGCAGAGACTATGAGTGGTCGCTCAACGATAACGTGGGAGTGTATATGGATCCCTTTAATGATTATACGAATGGATTCTATTTCAATATAACTCCTTATGGGGTGCAACGGGAGGGAGTGATGTCTGGTGGAGGAACCATGGAGGGAGGTTATAATGCCAACTGGGATAATAAATGGTATTCATCTGTAAAAAGACTGGAAGACCGGTGGATTGCTGAATTGGCAATTCCCTTCAAATCATTTCGCTATAATCAAAACCAGCCATCTTGGAATCTCAATTTTGTTCGTCAGGATCTTAAACGAAATCAAGTTTCGAGCTGGATTGCTACACCCATACAGTTTTTTCCGTCTTCATTGGCGTGGACAGGCAAATTGCAATGGCAAACACCGGCACCGCATGCAGGCACCAATGTCTCTGTGATTCCCTATGCGGTCACATCGATGTCAAAAGATAATGATAGGGAAACTTCTGATAACTCAATCAACGCGGGCTTTGATGCCAAAGTAGCCATCACATCTTCCTTGAATCTTGACCTTACGGTGAATCCTGATTTTTCTACCGTGGAAGTAGACAGGCAAGTGATCAACCTTACCCGATTTGAATTTCAATTTCCGGAGCGAAGACAATTTTTTTTAGAAAATAGTGATCTCTTTTCTGCTCCTGGTTTTACCACGTATACGCAACCTTTTTTTTCCAGAAGGATTGGTTTGGCATCCGATACCGCTCATAATCTGGTACGCGTCCCGATTTTATACGGTGCGCGCATTAGCGGGAAATTGGGGAAGAAGTGGCGTGTCGGGCTTATGAATTTACAAACCAAGGAAACAAAATCCTTAGGGTTGCCAGCTCAGAATTATACAGTCGCGGTTTTGCAGAAGCAAGTTTTTGAAAGATCAAATGTTGATGTCTTTGTGGTGAACAAAGAATCGATTGGATTAGGTGATTTTGAACCGGGTAAATTCTATCATAAGTCCTTGGTAAAAAATGTATGGAATGGAACTGACACAGTGCCCAAACTTAATGCCTATAATCGTGTTGCTGGAATTGACTTCAACCTGATTACCGCAAACAATAAGTGGGGAGGAAAAACCTACTATCATCATTCATTCGATAATTTTTCAGATAAGGATCAATATTCTATCGGTAGTTACCTGACTTTTAATACACGAAATGTCAATTTAATGGGAGGCTTCATTAGCCTTGGCAAGAATTATAATGCCGAGGTAGGATTTGTTCCCAGTATGGCGGTCTATCCTGGCAATTATGGTGCTTTTACAATGGCCAACGTTAAATTTTATCCTAAATCGGGCCCCTTTGTTTTTTTGATGCCAGGTATTTCTATTGATAATAGTTATATCCCGGGTGGCACATTAACGGACCGAAATTTGGCGTTGCAGTATGCAATGAATTTTAGAAACACAGCTATGCTCACCAGTTCATTGAAAGATATTTTCCAAAAATTACCCGCAGACTTTGATGTATTGGATCCTAAAGGGGATTCGATTCTCCTGAAAGGGGAGGAGTATCATTGGAATGAGTTTGAAGTGAAATACACCTCCAATACCCGAAAGCTATTTACGTACATGGTCATAGTACGTGGCGGTGAATTTTATAGTGGCACACGCGTAGGGATGGGTGGCACACTATCGTATCGTATCCAACCTTTTGGGAG
>CAYGGY010000003.1:0-139466 GCA_964349405.1 uncultured Ohtaekwangia sp.
GGATTAATGAATCTCACTTACAATTTATTTAGGTCAGCGCAGCTAAAAGTGAACCTGAAGAATATAAGTAAAAGGAATGCCTGGTCGTAATTTTCAAGTTTGTAAACAAGAAACCGGAAAGTGAAAAATTTTAAAATGGGTTTCCTAAGCCTTCATTTTATATACATGATTGCCGTACTTCAAGATACAATGCCAAAAACTTTTTATCTTAGTAGGCTTAAAGATCAATATTGTTCATAAAAAATTGAACTTAACATAACTTCTATGGATCAAGTGCTGCAAAAGAAAATCAATCTGCTTGTCCATTTGGCAAACGCAGATGGACATTTTGACGTGAGTGAAAAGGCCTTTATAAAAGATTTACTTGCCGAGAGGGGTATTGATCATAAACAGCTGGACACATTTGAAACGGATAGTCTTGAGAGCATACATACCATTGTAGATAAAGAACAAGCCTTGTATTGGGCACTTCAACTGGTTAAAGCAGATGGGGTAATCCATGCCGATGAGTTGGCTTTTTGTAAGGCTATTGCATTCCGTCTTAAATTTTTACCAGAAGTGGTTAATGAATATCTGAATAAAGATCTCCCGAAGTTTTCAGTATTCAAGAATGTAGTTGCTCCATATCGAACCTTTTCGGTGAGAGAATAATTTTTTAAACGCTATGCCCTAACCTAATCTAATTTTTTAGAGATGAATGATCACAATTTGTCGTTATGCTCATCGGATCACCCTGATGTTGGTTGGATGGCTGAGCTTATAGTCTGATTGTCGTTTGTTGATGGAGAGTTTTCGGTTCACGTATCCCTTTTTATATATTTTTACCCGTGCATCAAATTCAATCATTGCTCCTTCCTTCAAGGCTACCTTTTCAAAACCTTTCGTGTAAGCAAACCAATGATGATTTGTCACCACTAAAGACGTTTCTGCGTCTACTATTTCGGTGAGAAGAATCGTAATGTCCGTATATCCGTTGTAATTGACTTTTTTCCCAAAGCGGGTAAACAAGGCTCTGAATTTTTTCCGAAGCCCAACTTTATCCTGCAGGTTTTTTCTCATGAGAAGTTTCTTTTTTTGGTGAGTTTATACATGTTTACCCTCACTGCCAATTTACCGTTTAGTGTTAGCCTATGAAAGAATCACTGAAAAGCAGCTCTTTGCGTTTCACTGATTCAGCAAAGATTTCTAAAATAGGATTGATCACAAAAATGTAGATCGTCAAAATGAAAACAAAAAAGTCCATGCTCTTCAATTGGGTTTTTCAATGATCCGGTTGTTACCTGGTAATTAGTGTCAATCAGCATCCAGTGATACGAATTTATATTCATTTCGGTGTTAAAAAGAACAATCACCTGTTGGTTTATTAAGTTGCGAAAAACACATTATTATTACGATTCAATCGGTTTTATGATTAAAGTAAACCATTCCCAAATTTCAACGGACTGATTTGCCGATGCTTCTTATAAAGTTATTGAAGTGCGTTACTTCTGAGAATCCAGAAACATTCCGGACACGGTGATGCAACGGAATCTTTGATTCCTGTAAAATGCGATCTGAGATAATTTGTGTTGTTGTTTTTTTTGTGTAGTCTCCTTCACTGCCCGATTTAAATGATTGACGTACACATTTAATTGATCGGCAAAATCAGCCGCAGAGCGCAGCTGCACTGCAAGGTGCGAATCATCAATGGGAAATTGACGCTCCAACAATTCCATAAATAAAGCCGATATCCGTTGAGAAGCATTGGCCGATGGTTTTTCAAAAGCACCGGAAGGCTGCATCTTCAAGGCAACATGAAACAGCTCAAAAATCTGATTTCGAATTACATCATACTTGTATTTATAATCCGAGTTAAACTCCTTCACCATCCGTTCAAAAATTTCACTCACATGATTAGCTTCTTCATTGGTCAGTTCGAAAATATGGTTACCATTCGGTTGAAACACTTCGTATTGATTCAATTGTCCGAATTGATGAAAAAGTTGTGGAGTAAAGATGCAGTAAATCCCCTCGCGTATTTTATCTAAATGTTCCTACTTATATGGAATCTGTGGATTGGAAAACGAAAGTGCCTGTTTTTTTACCTCTACTACTTTGTCGGCAAAGTGAACCTGGCTATTGCCTTTCTCCAACATGATTTTGTAAAAATCCCTCCGTTTGTACGGTATGCTAGTGGGTTTACCCTCTACCAATGGCTCCAACCTGAAGATATTGAAGTGCCCGATTTCATTGCGGATGTTATCTGGCATCCAATCAAATTTTCTTTTATAGAATTCCTCAAGTATTTTCAATCCTGTCCATCATTAGGATATAGCTATTATACAGATTGTTTTACTTGCATTCAGGATTTTAGCCGAGCCCTTCAATAGATTCGTACAATTTTAGTTTACTTATTTAATGGTGAAATTTTTATCGAACGTATAAATCAAACTCACATTCCAATCAAAGTCTTTAGCCGGTATTTCTGATTCAACCGCTTTATTAACAATACTCGAAATAGTTATTGGAAAATTTGCGACACCAAAGGTGGTCGTTGCATTCACATACAAACCATCATCGGCATCTACTTTCAGATAAAATACCTGAGGGTTAAAACTAAAATATGTTTTTCCAACCAATTTGATTTTGGTGAAGTTACCTTGCAAAGACAAGAAGTTAGTATTCTGTGGACCATGGTTTTGAAAAGCATGGCCACGCAAATAATATAAACTTACACTGATATTGTTTTTAATTTTATAGGTAGGAATAATTTCCGCAGCCAGAAATCGCCTGGTAATGGATAGGTTATCTTCAATTCCATTGAGGATAACAGGGCGAGTAATAAAATTCAATCCGGGAAGATGACCCCCAAATGACAATTGAAATTTAGGTTTTATAATTGCCTTGTATCGGTAAATAAAAATAAATGACCATGGGCGACCTTCCAGCGCATAACGAAACTGTGGCTCAAAACTCATCCGCTTGTTGCCCATACGCATATCTAAGAAAGCGGCAGGATCGCCCAGCGTAAATGCCGGCACGATCGAAAAACCGTTGTTCGTTACACTCACATCGGCATGAAAATAGAAAGTACTATCCTTCGCCTGACTAAACGCCTCGAAATTCGCGATTAATAAAACAACGATAGCAGCTACCCTTATTGAAGATAGCCTGTTCGGGTATATGGGCATAGGTTACTTAAGTTGAATATTTTTACAAATAACACGGATAAAATTTTACAAAAGAACAAAAACCAATACGATACTTACGAAAATCAAATAATGAAATCCTCCCGTAAGTAAATTAGAAATGGATTGCCTGGCTATCAAATGCACGTTAGGATGGCCGAACCCTTAATGGCGATTAAAACCCATTACGCTTGAAGCGAAACTCAACTTGCCGAACCTTTAGTTGGAGGTATATGATAATCGGAATAACCTAATCTGCTGGGCTGGTGCTATTACAATGAACTATACTTCTAACTGATCATCCTCCGGCAAAAACTTTTACGGAATGATACATTCCTCTACTGGGTGCCACTTACTTGTTCTGTAAGTTCTGACACGAAAGGTTGATTATAAATTCTCTTTCCCGTTGCCTTATACAATGCATTCGCGAGAGCACCAAAGGTTGGTGGATAGGTTGGTTCTCCCATGCCCGTTGGATCAATATCATTTTGTACAAAATGAACTTCAATTGCCTTCGGTGCTTCGCTATGGCGGATCATCCTGTACTTGTTGAAGTTACTCTTATCCGGAACACCGTCTTTAAAAGTAAGCCCTCCATACATGGCCGTGCCCACTGCGTCTACAATTGCGCCCTCAGCAAGATTAGTAGCCGCATCTGGATTGACTACGATTCCACAGTCCACCGCACAACACACTTTTTTTACAACAGGCTTACCTTTCTCGATGGTAAGGTCTAGTACCTGGGCCACATACGAGTTATGACAGAAATAGGCAGAAACTCCACGATGCGTATTCGCCACCGACTTGCCCCAACCTGATTTTTCTTTCACGAGTTTCAACACACCTGTATAGCGGCTTGCATCGTAATCGTTTCGTGTACCTATAGGATTTTTCAGAGCTCTCTCAAGTAGTTCGAGACGGAAATCAATTGGATCTTTTCCCATCGCTTCGGCTACTTCATCAAGAAATGATTGCTCCGCTGCTGCAATAAAGTTTGATCTGGGGGCGCGAAATGAACCGGTAGTAATATTTGAATTAATCGTAAACTCCTCCGCGAGATAATTATCTACTGCACCTACAGGAAAACGGTTAGCTTCAAGTGGGCTTTCCGGAATTCCTCCTGCCTTCACATGAAAAGCAATCAAATTATTATTTCGATCCAATGCTGCGCGATACTTAACACTATAGGAAGGTCGATAGATTCCTGAAGTCATGTCGTCTTCACGTGTGTAGAGGAGTTTTACAGGTACTCCCACTTTTTGAGAAATAAGCGCTGCTTCTAAAAGCCAATGTGCATACGATCTTCTTCCAAATCCACCGCCTAGGCGCGTCATTTCTATTTCAATTTTCTCCAATGGAAGTCCGAGGCGTGCTGATAAAGTTTGTTCTGTTAGTTCGGGCTTCTGAAGAGGCCCGATGAGTAATGCTTTCTCTGGAGTAACATCAGCAAAGAAGTTCATGGGCTCCATGCAGTTGTGTGCAAGGAATGGCCCGTTGTAAGTTTGTTCGATGATGCGTGCTGCATTCTTAAATGTCTCTTCCGGATTACCATCTTTACGAACCACCGTTACCGGTTTATTCATTAACTCTTTAAAAGCAGCATTGTGACTCGTTGTGCTTTCAAGCTTGCCAGGAACAGTTACGGTTAGCTTTTGACCTAATGCATTTCTCTTAAATGTATAATCACTGAATGGCTCCCACTCAACCTTCAATGCTTTCTTTGCTTTCATCACTTCCCAGGTAGTGTTACCAACGATAGCTACTACTTCCGGAAAAGTACACGTATCAAAAAATTGTCTTTCATAATCATCGTTCATGGATTTAACCGTGAAGATATCTTTGATGCCTGACATTGTTTTTACATTCGCATCGTTGACCGATTTTAGTTTCATGCCAAAGGCTGGCGGATGTATGATCATCGCGATGAGCATGCCTTCACGCTTAATGTCTGATCCAAAAAGTGATTGGCCTGTTACTATCTTTTGTACATCCACATTTTTTCTTGAGGTGCCAATAATTTTGAAATCCTTTTTGTCTTTCAGTTTCACTTCTTTGGGCACTTCTATTTTGGAAGCAGCGGATGCCATCGCTCCATAGGTTGCAGACTTGCCACTACCTTTATGATGAATGACACCTTTCTCAGTTGTGATTTCACTTACTGGCACATTCCATGACTGTGCCGCGGCAGTACATAGCATCTGTCGTGCGGAAGCTCCTGCTGTTCTTAGTGTATTCCAGGTCTGTCGAATAGCCTGGCTTCCTCCAATAAATTGTCGTGAATAATATTTCGTGTCGAGATTTGCTTGTTCAACAACAACATCATTCCAATCCACATCCAACTCCTCGGCAACAATCATCGGCATAGATGTTTTTACATTCTGTCCACCTTCAGGATTAGGCGACATGATGGTGACCATACCATTTGATGCAATTTTTATATACCCATTAATGAAGGTGAGATCATTGTTTAAATCAATGGCGACTGTTCCATCATCAGCAAAAGACGGAATCCATCCAAAGCTGATCATGAGTCCACCTCCTGCCGTTGCTGATACTTTTAAAAAAGACCGCCTGTTGATTGAAGTTTTTGATTCTGTCATAACATTAATTCATTTAACATGCCCTGAAAATAGAGTTTCTATTCATCGCAAAATCATTCTTCTTTATCATGCAATTTAGTTACACGGATTAAAAAGCATTTACAAAAATCAAATAGTTTAGACATCATTCCCTTATTGAGTAGATCCTCAAAATAGTTTGTTTGTTCACTATCTACACATCACTTCAATTGCATCTTTAGAAAATCAATCACCTTTTTCCTCACCTCATACGTATCGAACATCACTCCATAATGTGGCGCATCTTTCACGATGATCAGTTCATTCTTTACTCCAACGGCATTTAACCATGCGCTCAATAACTGTGATTGCTTTGGTGAAACCATGTCATCTTTTTCGCCATGAATGATCAAAAATGGAGGATCGTTTTTATCTACATAGGTAACGGGGCTTGCTGCTTTTGCTAAATCAGGACGAGTCAATGGAGCAGCACCAATCAATAAACCTTCAGGTGATTTTTCATCATTCGCTCCGGGAAACAAAATCAATTCAGCCGGACCATAAAAATCGACAACGCCTTTGAAGGTGAATGATTTATTTGAACCCTTCATGAAGAAAGTTTCAACGTTATTATTTTTCGATAAACCTACCAGTGATGCCAAATGTCCGCCTGCTGAAAAACCAATCAAGGCAAAACGGTTTCTATCAAATCCATATTTATCTGCATGGTCGTATAGATAAGAAATTGCCCGATTGCAATCTTGTATCTGTGCAGGGAAGATTGCTTGTGTAGCAAATCGATAGTCGATCGATGCAAGTGCAAAACCGCTGCTGATAATTTCAGCCACCGTATTTTTCATGTACCCCATGTCTGCATATTTATCATTCGCTAACCATCCTCCACCATGAATAAAAATCACCAATGGAATTTTTCCATTGACTTTCGATGGTAAATAAATATCGAGTTTGTGTTTCGTCAACGTATCACTGCTATATGCAATGTTGCCATGCAGCATAGTTCCTTCCGGGAACAGGTTCATTACCCGATTAGTCTGGCCCAAACCTTTAATTGCCAAACATAAAAACAGAAGAAAGAAGATGTGTATTTTATTCATTATGAAAACATGGTTACTCATTATACTATCAAATATCCAAACTAAATTCCCCTGGTTTGAATCTTATCTCTCTTTTTGAATGCTTTTTCGATAACATCAAATCTTGCTTCCCGGGGATCGGGCTTGCCACTTGCTTTTCCATCTAAATCAATATCAAGTATTTCGTCTTTCTGAGTATTGTAAAGAGGCCAAACCGGCACGCCCTTACCATTAGGATTACCTGTTTTGGCGAAGTTTGCCCAATAGATGTTCATAATCCTCGCCAGTTCTTTCTCGTCAG
The DNA here is from genome assembly GCA_964349405.1 of uncultured Ohtaekwangia sp. Classification (GTDB taxonomy): domain Bacteria; phylum Bacteroidota; class Bacteroidia; order Cytophagales; family Cyclobacteriaceae; genus ELB16-189. The sequence goes on from CAYGGY010000003.1 coordinate 7,121, forward strand.
GTTTTGCTTCAGTGGGTGCTCCCCATCGGGCATTGAGGGTTTTGAATACAAAAGAAACTTCAGATCCGTGACCGGCACCATACGGAGCCCGCGACCTTGCTGCGGCAGGGACATAGCCGAATTGATACATGTAAGCGGGTGCACGTTTGGCTACAAAAGCCCTTGCAATTATCCGTCTACGATATCCTCAGATAGTCGTGAACTCTTCCACATGAAACTCTTATGTTTTCACTTTCTCCATACATGCTATTGACTATACTATTCTTTTCCACTTCAGCGATCACATACGAGAAGGCTTTGTGTCGATCTGTGCTCCAAAAGGTTGTTCGTAGTGCCTTTTCCCTGTCGCTTTGTACATGGCATTGGCCACCGCAGCAAAGACAGGTGGAAAAGGTGGTTCACCCAAACCCGTAGGATCAATCTCGTTTTCAACAAAGGCGACATTAATTTTTTTAGGAGCCTCCTTGTGGCGAATGATTCTGTATTTGTGAAAATTATTTTGCTCCGGAACGCCATCCTTATGAGTTAATCCTCCATAAAATGCATTTCCTATCCCATCTACTACAGCACCTTGCACCATGTTAACAGCGGCATCGGGATTGATCACCACACCGCAATCAATGGCAGTGGTAACCTGTTCTACATAAGGTTGTCCGTCCTTTCTCACAATATCCACTACGTGCGCAGCATACGAGGCGTGGCAGAAGTAAGCAGCAACTCCACGGCTGTATTTCTTATTCTCCGGATTATTCCATCCGGATTTTTCTTTCACTAACTTCAATACACCCGCATATCGGTCAACATCATACTCATTGTTTTTGCCAACTGGATTTTCCTTGGCGCGCTGCAATAGCTCCAGCCTGAAATCAATTGGATCTTTGCCCATCAATTCGGCCAACTCATCCAGGAAGGATTGCTCTGCAGCAGCATTGAAGTTTGATCGTGGTGCACGGAATGCTCCAATCGTTATGTTAGAGGGTATTTGCCAACCTTCAGCGAGATAGTTATCTACAGCACCTGCAGGGAATCGGTTTGCATGGATAGGATGCTCAGGGATACCACCACCTTTCACATGGAATGCAATCAAATTTTTATTTGCATCCAATGCGGCACGATAAGTAGCTGTATACATCGGACGATAAATACCGTAGGTCATATCATCTTCACGACTGTAAACAAGCTTGATCGGAGCTTTTACTTTCTTTGAAATAAGAGCAGCCTCGTACATATAATGTGCATATGCCCTGAGTCCAAAGCCTCCGCCCATCCGCGTCATTTGTATCTCTATTTTATCTGCCGGCAGATTCAAAAGCTTGGAGAGAGTAGGCTCTGCCCAGCCCGGTGCCTGTATTGGTCCCACAAGTAAGGCCTTTTCATCCGTAACATGTGCGAAGTAATTTATTGGCTCCATACAGTTATGAGCTAAGAAAGGAGCGGTGAAGGTGCGTTCCAGAACCTGTGCAGCCTTAGCGAATGCTGCTTCCGGATCTCCGTCTTTGCGTAATTGTTGTGCAGGCATCTTTGCATACTCCGACATTTTTTTCAACTGCGCTATAGTACTTTCCAGTCCTGCAGGAATGGTGACTTCCGATTTTCCACGAAAACCTCCAATAACTTCTTTTGTTTCACTGATCGGCTCCCAAACTACTTTCAGTTTTTTACGGGCATTGATCACTTCCCATGTTGTACTTCCCACCACCACCAGCAGATCATTAAATGTCCGTGTATCAAAACCAGCTTGTTCAAAACCATCTTCATATAATTTCATAGAGAACACCTCTTTGATCCCTGGCATCTTCAACGTTTCAGACGCATCAAATGACTTAAGCTTCTTACCGAATGCCGGTGGATGCTCAATCATAGCAACCAGCATTCCTTCCGCAGAGTGGTCTAATCCAAAGAGAGGTTTACCCGTTACAATTTTCGAGCCCTCAACATTTTTCTGAGAGCTTCCGACTACTTTGAGATTCTTTACCTCTTTTAGTTTTACGCCTTTTGGTATCGGATTGGTGGCAGCCACTGATGCAAAGTCGCCATACGTTCCTGTCTTACCGCTTTTTTCATGATAGAGCATGCCGGCTTTTGTGGTCACATCATCTACAGATACACCCCAGGTTTGTGCTGCGGCCTCCTTTAACATTTGGCGAGCTGCGGCCCCGGCCTCACGTAGTGGTTTCCAATACATCCTGATTGAATTACTTCCGCCCGTAAATTGTGGCCCTAATTTCACATTGTCGTGCGGCCCCATTTCTATCACTACTTTTTGCCAGTCCACATCCAATTCTTCTGCTACCATCATAGGGAGTGAGGTCATCACGTTTTGACCAAACTCCGGATTAGGATTAAGAATTTTAATAATATTGTCTGGAGTAATTTTGATATAGCCGGTTAATTCATTCCATGACTCAGGAAGCAGGGCTTTATCTATTTTACCATCTGAAAGGTAATCTGCCAATCCGCTAAAACTAATCATCAGGCCACCGCCTGCAAGCATGGATGATTTTAAAAATGATCGTCTGCTTTCTGAGGTTTTATTCTTTTCCGTTTTCATCGCTTTAAATTTTTGGTAATGGTAACTCGATCAATTTTATTTCTGTTTAGCTGCCGTTTTGATGGCGTCTTTTATGCGCAAATAGGTACCGCACCGGCAGATGTTACCTGACATCGCAGTTTCAATTTGTGAATCAGTTGGATTGGGTTCCTTATTTAGCAAGGCAGCAGCAGACATAATCTGACCGGTTTGGCAATAACCACACTGCGCTACATCATGCTCAAGCCAGGCTTTTTGCACAGGGTGATCACCATTTTCTGAAAGACCTTCTATGGTTGTGATCTTTTTATTCGCAACAGCCGATACTGGTAGCGAACAGGATCGCACCGCATTACCTTCCAGGTGAATGGTACACGCTCCGCACTGTGCGATACCACATCCATACTTCGTACCCACGAGATTGAGATGCTCACGAAGTACCCACAGCACAGGGGTTTTGGGGTCGATATCCACTACCTGTTGCTTACCGTTGATGATCAGGTTAATTGTTGCCATTGATGTTTAGTTTTGATACGTTATAATTTACGAATAGTCTTTCTGTTAATCCTTAATATAATAATCATCGTCTCGCATTCAAAGCGAGTGTGAAAAAAACCAGGAGCATGGTAAAATATTTCATGGGCTTCTTCATTGTGTTTATTTCTTTATCAACTCCAGTTTCCTTAGCCAGTTGGCTATGTCAGTTTGTGTCTGCTTTTCTTTCTCACCTTCCATCACGAAAAGAATGCCATCCCTTTCCACTCCACCTTTCGTTGAATAGCCCTCCAATACTGTACTCTTCGGACAAAGTTTTTTAACCATATCGAAAGAACTCCCCACTCCATAACCGGCATTCGTGTTGAAGGGAATAATGGTTTTTCCACTCAGGTCATTTTGTTTTAAGAAACTTTTCATGGGTGGAGGTAGTTGCATGGCCCACGTGGGAAACCCAACAAAAACAACATCATATTGCTGAATGTTGCTGATGCTTGTTTTCAGTGGAGGAAGGAATCCAGTTTCATTTTCATGAACGACCTGTGCAACAATTGCTTTGTAATCTTCAGGGTAAGGTTCTACAAGTTCTACGCTTACCAGAGTTCCGCCAACATGTTCGTGGATGATTTGCGCTACAGCCTTCGTGTTGTTGGTGCGCGACAAATACACAATCAATATTTTTTCAGAAGCTACCGAATTGTCTACTTCCAGGGTGTCATTCGCCTGTGATGAACAACACCATGAAATGAGACCAAAAAATAGGGTGAGTAACTTCATGAATTGGTTTTATTACTCGTATTGAATGCTATTAATGTTTGATCACGTGCGTATCCCGCACACTACTAAAAGTAAGAGCCAACATCTTCCATTCTTTCTTTTGTTTTTTATAAACTTCCGTTACGGTAAACTCGGTGACCACATCATTGCCACGAACTTGTGCTGTTAATGTAATTCGACTCCAGACCACTGCCACATCATCAACAATCTCGACAGCAACGTCCTTAACATCTGCATTCTTATACCAAATACTTCCGGTCTTAATGATTTCAAGTTCCTCATCCTTCTTCCAGGTGCCACTCATGTGCACAAATTTTGATTTTTCGTGGAAGAGGTTAGCAAGCTTGTCCACATTCTTGTCCGCCATCCACTGCCACTTATTTTTTGAGAGCTCCTTAATTTCATTTTCGGTCGCAGAATTTTGTGCGAAGGATAACTGTGTGCCGATAAGAAGGAACAATAGTCCAATAATTGATTTTTTCATGGTTGAAGTTATTTGTTTTGAAATTTGTTTACACTGCAAATATGTCACCTTCCTGGCCCGCCCACTTATACAGATTACGGTTTTACCTACCAAAATCACCGATGATACATCATCAATAGAGAATAAAACCTAAATGTGTTTACTTTTGAAGTATTACGCTGAATTATATGGAAGAGATCATAAAGTTTGAGACGATCAGCCAATTCAATGCAGACAATAACCATGAGACCTTGCATCCACTGGTTACTGTGATTGATTTTTCAAAGGTTGCACCCAGGAGGTTACGAAGAGCCTATTTTGGTTTCTATTTACTCTTAATCAAGGATGTTGAATGCGGAGATCTGCGATATGGAAAAAACACGTACGATTACCAGGAAGGCACACTCATATTTATTGGTCCTGGGCAAATGCTTGGTGCCAATGGTGGTGAAGAGTTGTATCAACCCAAAGGTTATGGAATTGCCTTTCATCCAGATCTTATCAAGGGAACCTCGTTAGGGCGTCATATTGATGATTATACGTTCTTTAGCTACCATGTCAATGAAGCACTGCATGTTTCTGAACGCGAGCGCCAACTGGTGTTGGATTCTTTTTCAAAAATTAAATACGAATTAGAACATGCTGTAGATAAGCACAGCAAAATACTGATCGCTGACAATATCGAACTGCTCCTAAATTATTGCGTTCGGTTTTATGATCGGCAATTCATCACACGTGATAATGTTCACCAAGGAATTCTTGAACGATTTGAAACATTACTGAATGAGTTCTTTTCATCCGACAAACCACAGGAGGTAGGTTTACCCTCTGTTGCGTACTGTGCAAGTGAACTTAACCTATCGGCAAATTATTTTGGAGACCTCATAAAAAAGGAGACGGGAAAATCGGCCCATGAATTCATTCAACTAAAATTGATAGATGTGGCAAAAGAGAAAATATTTGATGTGAACAAGTCAGTCAGTGAAGTGGCCTACGAGTTAGGGTTCAAATATCCTCAGCATTTCAGTCGTGTATTTAAACAACATGTGGGCGTCTCACCACTGGAGTATCGCAGTACTATGAATTAGTAGGTTCTTTAAAACAGGAGGAATAATTCTTATTCGTGAAATGCTTGATTGTCTGATCAATTTTTGCACGAATTAAATAGTCGTTAGTAAGTAGTAAATTCAAAAACATCACATGGTAATGCAAAAACAATTGTCTAATCACAGGTGTCGATGGTCGTACCAACCTCTTTTGTTTGTTTCAATATTCATTTTTGCATTCATAGGATCGTTGGCTCAATCAAAACCCCGGATTATTATCACAGCCGATCCGGAACTGGATGATGCCAATTCACTCATTCGATTTTTACTCTATAGCTCTGATGTAAAAGTAGAGGGCCTCATTTATGCCAGCAGTCAGTTTCACTGGACAGGTGATGGCAAAGGAACAAAGTTCTCCGTTCCGGGTCGCGAGTATAGTCGGAATGGATTAAACCTGTGTCCCTGTGAATCGTATCGATGGGCAAAAGGGGAGCGCTTCATTGATGATATTGTGGAGTTGTACGAAAAAGTATACCCTAATCTGAAAGTTCATAATCCCGATTATCCATCTCCTGATTATCTCAAATCAAAAATACGTTTTGGCAATATTGAATTCGATGGCGATTACTCCAAAGACACTCCCGGGTCAGACTTGATCAAATCTCTTATGTTGGATGACAACAAAGAGCCATTGTATATCACTGCATGGGGAGGCCAAAGTACAATTGCTCGTGCACTTAAATCTATACAAGATCAATATGAAAAAACGAAACAATGGCCTGAGGTTAGAAAGAAAGTATTGAGCAAGGTTATCCTACTCCCTTCCGGTGATCAGGACGATACCTATGCCAGGTATATCAAACCCAACTGGCCAGAGATTGATTATCGACAAATGGGACAAGGCCCCAACTACAGTTACTTCGCACCTGTGAATCCAACAAAAGAAAATGCGCTATATGTTACACCGGGTTGGGTTGCGGATAATATAACCAGCCGTGGTCCGCTGGGTGCGTATTATAGAGTATGGGGTGATGGTAGGCAGATGGTGAAAGGCGACATCTTTGACTTCTTTGGCATGGGAGGTTACACGTCTGATGAATTGAAGAAAATGGGATATGTTGTGTGGATGCCAGTGCAGCCGAAGGGTACATTCCTCGGTGAAGGTGATAACTTAACATTTATGAACATGCTAGCCAACGGACTCCGTGCTTATGAGCAAGGTTCTTTTGGTGGATGGGGAGGAAAGCAAGTCATACCTGGTATAGGAATGGGCTTCCCTGATCCATCACAAAGTGAAACGGGTCCTCCATTTCCCAACTTCTGGCCTGTGGCCCAGCATGATTTTGCTGCTCGTATGAAATGGTCGGTAACAACGAAATACGAAGAGGCTAACCACGAACCTCTAGTGCGGATTGATGGGGCGAGTGATATCACAGCAAAAGCGGGTGAAAAAATAAAGTTGAAAGGCGTGGTTTCGGATCCCGATCACGATACTGTTTCTGTCAGATGGTGGCCATTTAACGTGGGAACGTATGCAGGACAAATCATTATTAAAGAACCTACATCGCCTTCTATCGAGATTGACATTCCTATGGATGCACAGAAAGGACAGACCATTCACTTAATTCTCGAAGGCACAGACCATGCACGGCAACCATTGACTCGATATCAACGGGTAATTGTGACAGTGAAATAGATCTTTAATGATTTGGATACAAAGCATCCCTGATTCTTATGTGACACCACTTTAATAAAAAAAGCGTTACTTTATATTACCTTTTCTGATCTGTCAAGAGCTTCATTTACTTTAGGCATTTTATTCAAATAGGTGTCATGTACTATTTTCTGTTTCGCGCATAGGGATTAAATAGGCTCGATCGTCAACTTGTGTCATCAAAGGGAGTCTTTAGTCGTGTTATAATCTTTTCTATACGTTTATAAACGGATATAATTTTTCGGAAACAGTCCTACGAATCAAAGCAAGAGCCAAATCGCTGCTAACACAGTTGAATGTTAAAGAAGTAGTATTTTTATTTTCCTCGATTGCTTTCCACAAAGCCCATCCTACCTCCTCTATAAGGGACCATTGGATTGTTCAATCTAAAAGCAAACTCAATCTGGTTGCAGGGCTTGGTTCATAAAAAACCTATTCCAGATTCGTCATAAAGCATTAGGTCTAAACCAGGGGCAAGCTATTAATGCATGTTGATAATGTATATTTTTTTCTTGTAATGTCAGTTAGTCTCTCCAGTATTACTGATCGAGATTTCAATGAACTTATTAGACAAAAAACGAATGTGATTATGATAAGGGTGGGGTAACACTTTTCCTTTCAAACGGACTGGCAATCACGGCATACACCCCTTCAAAGTGATTTTTCTACCTCATAGAACCTATTTCTACCTATATTTCCCGTGATCGCTCCCGTGATTGCTAAAACAAAAATGCCCCAGAAAATACTTTCTGAGGCACTTGGTGTGATCCCGCTGGGATTCGAACCCAGGACCCATACATTAAAAGTGTATTGCTCTACCAGCTGAGCTACGGAATCATTAAAATCTGCCTAAATTGCGGTCGTTTCCGTAATTGAGGCTGCAAAGGTAACAGGATATGAAAAATATACAAACGGGCATTTTAAAAATTCTTATAATAATTGCACTTACTTTTTTCTCAGAAAGTACGCAGGCACAAATATTTTCAAGGCAGCTAGCCTATGCGGATTCTTTATTTAAAGTAAAACAATACACACAGTCATTGGAGATTTATGAAGAAGTGCTTGCTGCAAAGCAATATTCACCTTCGATGTTGTTGAAAATGGCCTTCATTCAGGAAGGATTGGGAAAAGTGAGCTATAGCCTTTATTATCTCAACTTGTATTATAAAGCTACCGGAGATGAGCAGGCATTAGAAAAGATGCAGGAGTTGGCTGCCAAAAACAGGTTGGAAGGTTATGAGAATCCGGAGTCAGATCAGTTTTATTACCAGGTAAGCAAATACAGCTATTTAGTTTCGTTGCTTTTGGCAAGCATCGCACTATTTATACTGATGTGGATTTACACTCAAAAAAATAAAAATAAAAAACCTATAGGAGCAGTGGTAATGTTGATGATTTTCATGGTGTTACTTGCCGTGAATGTGAATTATCCGTTGAAAGATACCACCGTGATGATCACCAGTGGCAATACCTACCTGATGAATGGGCCATCTGCTGGGGCTAGCGTAATTGGCGTAGTGAATGAAGGTCACAAGTTGCGTTTGCTTGATAAAAAGGATGTGTGGCTCAAGGTGCAGTGGTTTGATCAGCCGGTTTATGTAAAAGAAAACCGTGTGACACCCATCACCCTTTAATCTTAGCAAATTAAAATCACCGAATTACTCCTATGTTTTTGTGTTGCTGGTTTGCAATTTCCAATAACCAGTATAACCATCAGCCATGCTGTTTGTGATTCGTATTTATTACGAATTCAAAACCGAACCGAAAGCGAGCTTTTATATTCTTTATCGGTGAATTTAATGAGGTAATAATACACTCCGGTTGCCTGATCAGTTGCATACCAACGGAATTTCCGATCAGTACTTTCGAAGACTGATTTACCCCATCGATTATAAATTCGTACCGATTCAAATTTACGAATACAGTTGTCTGGCGGTAAGGCAACCCACTCATCGGGTTGTATAGTCTGATCGGGATTAAACGGGCAGGGGTCAATTCCCTCCACAGCAAAGTAATCATTACAGCCATCACCATTGGGTGTAAATACATTGGGCGGAAGAAATTCTCGTTCGCCATTTTCAATATCTTTCAACCGAATGGTGAGGGTAACCGTATCGGCTTTGATATTGAAGCAACGATCGTCCCCTAATCTGAATTTGAATGTGTATTCGTTTTCGTAACTATTTTCTTTGAATATCGAACAGTCGGGTGACCATGATAAAACAGAAGTGACTCTTCCTTTACCGGCTGCAGGGGTAAATTCGTATCCCTCCGGAGTTACGTTTCCTTTTGCTTCAATAAGAGTGAGTTTTAATAAATCTTTGTCAGGAAGAACATCCGTGTCGGTTCCTATCAAGTCAAATAGAATAGGTTGACCCAAGGTAAAATTTACAGTTTGATCATTGACAACGGTAGTACCATTTTGTATGAGGAGTTGAGGTTCGGTATTCAATGGGGGAAGTATTTTTACTTGTACATCTACGGTATCGGCCTTGTAGACTCTGCATTTGTTGGAATTGTCGACCACCATAAATTGAAATAAAAATTTATCTTTCCTTTTCAGGTCGACCTTAGAACACGTTAAGTCCCATTGAAACAAAGACGACACCAGCCTGTTGTCGCTTACTTTTGGAAACGTAATACCTAATAAACTAAGTGAGTCTCGTTGCTTTATATCGAGCACCAGAAAATCATTATCAATTAGATCCTTTCCGGTAACGGTAAAAGATAATGTTTCGTTGATTCTTCTTTCGAGATTCAGCACTCTTCTTTCTTGCGGATCAGCCGTGAGATCGGTGTCGATGATAGGATCGGCATTGCCAGGTAGCAGTACATTAAATGTAAACGTAGCCTTCACGGGTTCACCGGTGTCGCACACGTCTTTATCGTTGGCCAGAATATTCACTTCAAAATAGGTGCGTTTGGTAAAATCAAAGATATCGCAGAAGGCGTCCCAACGGATTTTACCTTTCACCAGTCCATTCACACGAGGCTCCTCTATTTGTACGATAATACCAGCGTCCGCCAAAATAAATCCATTGTTGGTGATGGATACAATGATTTCATCGTTTTCATCGTCACGTATTTCGAAATCCGATTCGTAAAACCCACCTTCATTAAGTGTTATAGAAGTAACCGGGTTGATTGGCTTTATAAAATAGGGCTTGGTATTAACAGGAGGCTGCACATTCACTTCTATTTTAAGAGTATCGCTCAAGGGCAAACTACAGGCATCATCAAAAGCAATGATCCCAATTTGATAGGGGCCGCCTTCAATGAAGGGACAGGCAGGAAAGCAAATGGTAAAATCCTGGGTGCTGCCATTAGTCAAGGTAGCGGTAGTGACGGTGGGCAGAATTTCTTTCACATTCTTTTTGAAATTCAACGACACAGCACGTATGGAAATCTTCTCAGTAAAGTTGTCTTCCATTTTGCTTGCATCAGGGTCCGACACGCTCACCTGGATACATCGATCACCATCCAAAACGTTGTTGGCATAATTCACACTCATCGTTTTATTATATGTGAAGGAAGCATCGGTTAACTTTTTACCAACAATCTGAGGTGGTTCTGCTTGTGGACAGGCATCAACCACCAACATCTGAAAGTCGCGTCTGCTTAATCCGATTTTTTCACCAGCACGGTATTCATCAATTTGAACAGCAAAGACAAAAAGTCCTTGAGTGCGGGGTGTAGCGGTAAGTAATCCATCTTTGCTGATTCTTAAATCTGGCTTGCCACCAATAATATTGGATAGATTGTATCCGGGCCGCCAGACTACTTCCGGATAGGGTCCTGGCGATGGCGTAGGTAAGGCAATAGCGGCTGTTGTGTTAAGTGGTGTAACCAATGAATAGACCAATGAATCACCATCATCATCCACACCAGCAAAGTCAACATAATAAGGGCGATAAGGACAAGCAAAATCATTGAGTGGAGGGAATAATCGTGGGGAAGAATTGTGGAAAGGCTCTCCTTTTTTGACCACGGGTGGAAATTCAAGATAAAACGTTTGTCCCGCTGAAATGCTGCTGGCAGTCGGTACTTGACTGTAAATATTTGTGATGGAGTAATTGCGGCAGCAACGTTCCCAAACCACAAAATATCCTTCCGGATCGTTGAACTCTTCCGGTGAAAGCGTTATGATGGACGTATATGTTAGTTTGGTAGTTATAATTTCACCGTGAGAACATTGGGGCTGTGTATAGGGTACATTCGACTCGTTGTTCAGAGGGAGAATTAAAGAGGCCATAAAGATCTTATCTCTTTTTCGGTAGATCGTGACGGTGGCATTTGGATCTTTAGCGCCAGGAGCACCGTTGATCTGATCAAAATAAATAATGAGATTAAGGCGATAGGATGTTCCTGAAATATGGATCAGCTCAAATTCCCCGCCCACAATATGTGAGGCAACCAAGGGAAACGTAATCAACAGCAACAGCGTTAGAAAGATCTTTTTCATCACATCACCAATTACGAAAGATAGCTATTTTGAAACACTGCTGAAACCCTTCATATTTTCAGTAATTTTGGGGCCTTAATTTTAAAATTTATCATCGTAGTGCATGGTCATTTACACGCGTAATTGACACACTTGATGATAAGTTGGTTGGAAACCGTGAAACAACGCATGTTATGAAGAAAGGCGATAAACTAAGCAATATTGTAATCGAAACTATGGCAGCCGAAGGCAAGTGCATAGCCAAGGTAGAAGGATTGGTTATTTTTTTACAAGGTGGAGCGCCCGGGGATACCGTAGAAGTGGAACTCACGAAAATAAAAAGTAATTACCTCGAGGGAAAAGTAGTTTCCGTGCAGCAATTATCTCTCCACCGGACAAGCCCTTTTTGCGAGCACTTTGGCACGTGTGGTGGTTGCTCGTGGCAGCATATTAATTATGAAACACAACTAAAGTATAAGCAACAGCAGGTGGTTGATAATCTGGAGCGCCTCGGTGGACTTACCTTGCCCGCGATCTCGCCCATCTTTGCTTCAAAGAAAATAAACTACTATCGAAATAAACTTGATTATACTTTCACGGCAGGGCGCTGGTTGACAAAAGAGGAATTAGACTCTAAAAAAAATCAGGCCGCACTCGCGACTGAGAATGGCCGTTATCCGGATGAACCAGGCCTCGGTTATCACATCCCGCGCATGTATGATCGTGTGTTTGACGTGAAGAATTGTTATTTGCAACCGGATCCTTCTAACGCGATTCGATTGCTGGCAAGAAAAGTGGCTAATGAAAATGAAATGCCTTTTTTCGATCTGCGTAGGCAAATCGGTTTTTTGCGGACATTGACTATTCGCACCGCCACTACAGGAGAGGTCATGATCATTTTGCAAGTCACGTACAATGAAATGAGATGGATTGAGCTGATGTTGAAAACACTTACTGATGCGTTTCCTCAGATCACGTCTGCTAATTATATAATTAATGGAAAACGCAACGACACCTTTGCGGATCTTGATGTGATATGTTGGAAAGGGAATCCATACATTACCGAACAAATGAGCAAGCCCGATGGAACAGGTGTGCTTCAGTTTAGGGTGGGGCCAAAATCATTTTATCAAACCAATTCCGATCAGGCATTTGAGTTATACAAAATTGCATGGCAGATGGCCGATTTAAAAGGTGATGAGTTGGTCTATGATCTTTACACCGGCACCGGCACCATTGCCAACTTTGTAGCAGGCCAGGCAAAAAAGGTGATAGGCCTTGAGTATGTAGCTGCTGCCATTGATGATGCCAACGTCAATTCAAAAATTAATAACATCCACAATACCGAATTTTTTGCTGGTGACATGAAAGATTTGCTCAACGACAGTTTTCTTTCACAACACGGCTATCCGGACACCGTGATCACCGATCCGCCACGTGCTGGCATGCACGAAGATGTTACCAACATGCTGTTGAAGGCTGCTCCTAAAAGAATCGTATATGTAAGTTGTAATGCCGCCACACAGGCCCGAGACTTGAAAATCCTGTCTGAGAAATATGACATCACAGCCGTGCAGCCGGTAGACATGTTTCCACAAACCATTCACGTGGAAAACGTAGCTCGATTGGATTTGAGGAAATAATTTTTATTCGTATTTCTTTCATCGGACTTATTCCACGGTGCCTCGGTTAAAGTCCCGAACCTCAGTCCGCGTCTTCACTGACTGAAACAAATCATGGAGAATAATAAAAGAGTGATACTTAATCTTATACGTTTCTGAATCAGATAGGGTTGTCAGTTCTTAGGCACAAGTGAAATGAACGCAAACTTAGGTTTCGTTCTTTTGTTTTGATTCCTGTTAAAAGAGAATCATATCCCAGGAGGAGTAACCAGAATTGCAATGGATTTATAAAACCTCTGAAACAGTCATGTAAATGTTTGGGAATAGATCTAAGGTCAGAAGATGCCGTCTAAAATCTTGCCAACCGGATTGGATTTATTATCTAACCATTTAAAGAAATTAATCACACCACGTACAAATCTTTTATATCTTTATCTACTTATCCTTAAGAACATGAAAAAGAAAATTGGTTTAGGGTTACTGGTTTTATTAGTGATCATTCAATTTATCCGACCCACAAGAAACATCTCCTCAACGGAGAGTCCTAACGAAATTTCAAAATTCTATAATGTGCCTGACGAGATTCATGCCGTATTAAAAAAATCATGTTATGACTGTCATAGCAACAACACCAACTATCCCTGGTATGTAAACATTCAGCCTGTAGGCTGGTGGTTGCAACGCCATATCAACGAAGGAAAGAAAGAACTCAACTTTGAAGAATTTGGCACGTATGTGGAAAAAAGAGCAAAACATAAGTTTGATGAAATTGAAGAACTCGTGCGTGAAGGAGAAATGCCTTTGGGTAGCTATACCTTAATTCACCGCGATGCAAAACTTACTCCTGAACAGTCTGAGGCAATCGCAGCGTGGGCTGGTGCATTGAAATAGCGATCGTCACCATCAGCGATTATACACGGTAGCAGGCGCCACCACTAACTTTGTAGAATATTTGATGGGCAGGTTTATACGAAACACAAGCCGCCAGTGGTTAAGTCCTTCTATTGTGTTGGGATAATAATATCCTTTTACTTCTACCGTGTTGAAAACCAGGTTTTCATTGCGTGCACGCAAGCCGGCAGCAAACCCGGCAAAGCAGTTTTCTTTTCGAATCAGTTTTTCATATTCCTGAGCCAGGTAGGCCAGTTCTATATTGGCAATAGCAGCCAGCTGAAAGCCCAATGGTTTCCAGGGTGTATACATAACCAATTCCGTTTTTACTCTTAGTCGATTAGAACCACGCAGACTATCTGGCATGAAGCCGCTGATGCCATTTATATCGCGTATGTCTAATTTTCTTTTTAATGTTTGATTTACTTGTGAAGCAAAACCTATTTCAGCGAAGTATCTCACTTTACTCTTACCCACGATATAAAGACGACTATATCGGCTCACACCAATTTGTGCCAGTGCATCTTCAATCAAATCTTCTCTAATATAATTTCCAAGCGTTAAACTATAGGTGTAAAATGTGCCGTTGGTGTTAACGGTGCTCACGATGACTTCTGCACCGGTGTAGGCACGCTGTATTCCTCCTTCTTTTTCCCACCCGCCAGTAAATGAAATTCGATATCCATAAGGAATGTCTTCGGTGCGTCCGAAGCCGAGTAGGTAGCGCGTTTTGTAAAAATTCTGTTTGAAGAAAGACCATTGGCCCAGCACATTGGAACGATCTACATACGTTACCCTGTCATCAAGTGAACGGGTCAGGTCTGGCATCTTACCAAACTCCTGATTGAATACACGAACGGCAACAAATGTCCGGTCTCTTCTTTCACCGTCTGCTGCCCCCGAAAGTTTCTTGGTGCCAAATGAATAACCTGCCCATACATCCTGGATATCATATTGATAATTGGCAAATGAATTTTCCGTTTTATTAAAATTATTATTTGACCAGTTTCGGCTCCATTCCAATCCGCCCGTCCAGCGTGCGTACGGGTGAAAAAGTGGTCTGTTCAATCTGAAAAAATATCCATATTCATTTTCGTGGCCTACACTTCGCCCCGAATCAATTTCTGTATAGCCGATGGATGCATTGATAAAGCTTCCAAATAAATTTGCTTTCTGATATAAGAATTCAAATCCAGTTTTTGGTGAACGTACATAATCATAAACACCCGCCACTTGCACGCGTTGGCCCATCCCGCCAAGGTTTGCTTCCTGCACTCTAAAGTAATAGGTGTTGGCCTTGTAGGGCCAAACGGCAGCTCCCAGTCCGAACACATCGCGCGTCATTACCAAAATATCTACTGAATCACTCTCTTCTGATAATGGCAATACATAAATTCTGGAGTCCAGTATAAAATTAAGATTGCGAAGGTACCTTTCATTGTCAGCGAGACGATAGGGATTGAGTGGTTTACCCTCGTGTATAAATAGGTTGTCGCGGATTACCCAACTCTTGGAGTCGTTGTGCAGGCGGTTGGCAATTTTGGCTATGGTGGTTTTGATCCAACGTGAAGTGTCTGAAATGGTGCGATCAAAACCAAGTTGATTGATAATGATCTTTCGGATGATTCTTCCTTCATAGGGTAGGAAGGAATCTTCACTTCTTATAAAGGGCAACGTGTCGGAAGGTGATGATTGTCTGATCGTGCCCATTACTTTTTGTGCAGCCTTTCCCTGAAAAACCGAAATGTTTTTCTTTTCGCGAATGGTATCCGATTGGTCTTGGGAAAAAATAAAATGCCCATGAAACAAAAACAGTAAAAGAAGAAGACCAATGCGTTTCATTATTTTCCAGCAACATCAGGAAAGTAATGAAGTTTGTATTTTAAAACCCTAATGGATGTCATTGGATTAAAAAACAATTGTCATTCCGATAAAAAGAAAAAGAGACTTTTTGCAAAGTCTCTTTTAAGGAATCAGGTTCATTTTGATGTTTACCGGCTTGCTTCTGTTCTGATCATTGGTGCGTAGAAGATAGCATTCATCAGCATTTTATTAGTGCCAAACCAGAAGGCACGAAAGGCCAGGTTTTCAGTGAAACCAATCACCCGGCCTTTGCCCAACGCCACCGTGCCTAACACCGAAGAGTTTTTGAGTTTATCATAATTGGGTTTGGTGATGTAGCCACTTACTAATGGATTGTTTCCATAAACCAACGGATTGGAGTACGCACCATTTGCTTTTTGAATGAATAGATTGTTGGCCTTAAACATGGCTACTTTATTGGAAGTGTATCCATACATAAATGGATGTGTAAGATCGGCTTCGGCTTCAAAGATGGCGCCACTGGTTTCCTGTGCGCGCAGCGCTTCATCCAGGTCTCCATAAAGTTTTGGTTTTGCGGGTTCTTTTTGCTCATCGTCTTTTTTCAAATCAAATTTTCCCAGGCCCGCTGATGTGAAGAAGTTTAACGCTCGCTCAAAGCCAATCAGTACACCACCAGCCTGTACCCAACTCTTTAACTTTTCTTTGGCGGCATCGGCAACGGCTGCATGATTTCCTTCAGGTATTAAAATGGTATTATACCTTTCAAGGGATGCCGTGTTAAACACATTGATTGGAATTAATGTAACCGGAATTTGAAATCGTGTATCGAGTAAATGCCAGAGTTCGCCTGCATCGGTAGGAGAGATACCACCGTCAATCAGGATGGCAATTGCTGGTTTGCGCAAGACATAAAACGAACTACTGCCCAAACTCACACCTCTATAATCTAATCCTGTTCCTAATGCATAAACATCAACACCATCCTTCTCAGTAATTTCTTTTACTAATGCCTTAATCTGTTCGGGTGTCTTTTCCTGATTTTCAATCGGAATTAAAATGGTCCCTTGTTCAAACTTTTTCCCATCGCCATAAAAAGTTTCATTCGATACTTTGATACGGATGCCTTGATCCAACAGGCGATACATGGCGCGGGGCACATAATATCCGTATGGTTCTATTACATAGGCATAACTTCCTTGCCCGATGAGTTGCGCTTTGGGTAATTTGCTCTCAGAAATTTTCTCACCCAATGCGGGGGTAGTTTTCAATTCTTCATAATCCAAACCATAGGCAAGGGGCAAGGTCCAGCTGGAGATATCATAAAAAATGCTGTCTTTAAATTTCACTTGCTTATCAAACATGCCATGAATGAGTTTGTATTGGGTTTGATTGAGCGGAATAAGATAACTAGAGGTGGCATCAAACATTTTCCCGTTAATAGTTTGGGTAGCAGGAAATTTGTACACATCTACCTTTTGACGTAAGGCCATCTCTACAAACATGTTTACGCGGGCTTTATCTTTTGACCCAAAGAGATATGCTTTCACGGGATCCTTAGAGGCATCCGTCATGGCGTTCTTGTAAAAGTCACGTTGATAGTTTAGAAGTTCTTCTCGCATGTCGTTGATCGCCTTTAACGAACTGAGCATGGTTACAAACTGATTGCGAATGGTGAAAGGAAATTTCAAAACGCCATTCACACTTTCCTGTGCGTGGCCGCGTGAGCTGGCTTGTTCAAATAAAATACCAATGGATCCTTGAACATCGGGAAACGTTGAACCTTTGCCATAATAGAAGTCATCGTATCCTTCTTGTGTGAAATACAATGAGCCTATCTGGTCTAATGCTTTGGCGTGATACTCACCCATTTTGCGGGTGAGCTCCTGGTTTTTTTCAGGGGTGATTGGATTCACGCGTGAAGGCACACCGGGCATGAAAAAGAACGTGGCGTTGGTTCCTTGTTCATGATGATCGGTCAAAACATTGGGTCTCCATTCCTGAAATTTCTTGATGCGTGCCTGCGACTCCGGATGTTGCGCTACCAACCAATCGCGATTAAGATCAAACCAATAATGATTGAAGCGACCACCGGGCCAGGCTTCGTTATGTTCCATATCATTTGGGTCAGTAGCTATTTGCATGCTCTTACGCGAATTCACCCAGCCAGAAAAACGTTGCAATCCATCGGGGTTAAAACTGGGATCAAAAAGTATGACTGTGTTTTCCAGGTACTTTTCAATTTCAGGCCCTTTGGCTGCGGCCAGATGGTAGGCCATCAGTAACCCAGCATTAGCACCACTTGCTTCATTGCCATGAATGCTACATCCGAGATAAAAAATAGCAGGCATATTTTTTATGTCCATCGTAGCTGACTTAGAGGCATCGGTTAGTTGTAGATGCTGTGTGCGTATTGCTTCAATGTTCTGATGGTTTTTTGGGGAGGTAATCGTCAACAGTAATAAAGGCCTTGCTTCGTAGGTAAGACCCGTTTGTTCTAATGTTATCCTGTCTGATGCCTGATCGAGGGCTTTCATGTAGGTCACTAGCCTGTCGTGGGTGATGTGCCATTCACCTACGTTGTGTCCGATTACTGATGGGGGAGTTGGAATGGCCGGGTCATACTGCGTATTGGGTGGCAAGTAATAGGATAGGTCAGTTTGGGCTTGAAGAACCAAAGCCGAGGCAAGGGTAAGCAAAGCCAATAAAAGGGGCTTTTTCATATATAAAAAATAGGTTTTTGGTAAGGATGGGTAAGTAATTACTTTTTCGCTCAACGCACAAGCCATAAAGTATAAGTGGTTTTGTGGGTTATCTTATTGTTAATAAATTGTTTGAAAGATTTAAAATGATGAAAGGGGTATTTATGTTACAAAAGGATATTTTTGCCCGTGAAAAAATTTCAAACACATAAAACACATCTTTATGAGGAAAATTTTACTGTTATTAACCTTCGTTCTTTCAGCCTCTATCGCTGTACTTGCGCAAGGGGTGACTACCGCCACAATAAGTGGTGAAGTTAAAGATGCCGCTGGAGCAGGGCTTCCGGGTGCCAATATTGTTGCGTTGCATGTTCCTTCCGGAACAACTTATGGATCTTCAAGCCGTGCCGATGGAAGATATACACTTCCCGGTTTGCGTGTTGGAGGTCCCTATAAGATAACCATCACGTTTGTAGGATATCATGACTATACTGTAGAGGGAATAAATCTCTCCTTAGGTCAGAATTTTGTTTTGAATCCTGCAATGGTAGAAGCTGGTTTAGAGCTACAGGAAATTGTAGTATCTTCTAACTCTATTTTGAATGACGAAAGGACAGGAGCCAGTACCAATATTAGTGTAGGTACTTTAAACGCTATGCCGACTATCGGAAGAAGTATTTCTGATTTTACTCGTCTAACCCCACAAGCAAATGGTCGCTCATTTAGCGGGGCAGACTCTCGTTTTAATAACCTCACCATTGATGGGTCAATTTTTAATAACAGCTTTGGATTATCAGACGTACCAGGGGGGCAAACAAACTCTACTCCAATTTCTTTGGATGCCATTCAGGAGGTTCAGGTAAATATTGCGCCATTTGATGTGCGTCAAGGTGGTTTCACAGGAGCAGGAGTAAATGCCATAACCCGTAGCGGGACAAATGAATTTTCAGGTTCTGTATTCTACAATACCAGAAGCGAGAAAATGGTTGGAGATAAGGCAAAAGATCAGGATGTTGTTACACAGAATTTTAATGTAAAGCAGCAAGGTTTCAGGGTAGGGGGTCCAATAATTAAAGACAAACTATTCTTCTTCATTAACGGTGAGCAGGAAAGAAGAGATGATCCAGCCACCAGCTATGTAGCCTTAAGACCGGGGATTAATGATAATGCAGCTAACGTTTCGCGTGTGTTAGCATCTGATTTGGATAACCTAAGTTCCTATTTGATAAGCAAGTTTGGATATAACCCTGGGGCATATGAAAATTATGCATTGGCTACTAAGAGTGACAAGGCATTGATACGTTTTGACTACAACATGAGCCAAAAAAGCAAGTTCAGTATTCGCTACAATTATTTAAAGTCTTCTCGTGATGTGCCTACAAGCAATAGTGGTTCGTTCAACAACAGACGTGACAATGGCTTTGCTATGAATTTTCAAAACGCCAACTATGTAATTAACAATGATATCAATTCAGTTATAGCCGAACATAATTTTTTAGGGGGTAACTTCTCTAATAATGTAATAGCTGGCTTTACGGCAAATCGTGATTATCGAAGCAGCTTGGGTGGCGTTTTCCCTTTAGTTGATATTTTGGAAGGAGGACGTAACTATACCAACTTTGGTTATGAGCCATTTACGCCAAATAACATTTTGAATACAAATACCTGGCAGTTTCAGGACAATTTCACATACTATGCAGGAAAGCATACTGTAACAGCAGGGGTGAACTTTGAGGCTTTCAAATTTGACAACACCTTCACACCAACCTATTATGGTCAATTCGTGTATAATTCCCTACAGGATTTTTATAACGATACAGATGCCGATAATACCAATAACCCAACATTACGCAGATATCAGTTAACGTATTCAAACTTGGCCAATAGTGCATTGCCAACGGCTACCACTAATGCAAGGCAAATTGGTTTTTATATGCAAGATGAAATACAAGTGAACACCAATTTTAAGTTAACCGGTGGCTTGCGCGTGGATGTTCCATCGTTTAAACAAACTGCTTTAGAAAATTCACAGGTTAGTGGCTATACTTTCAAAGACGAAAACGGAAACTCGATCAAGGTGAGTACTTCTCAATTACCAAAGACACAGGCACTGTGGTCGCCACGTGTAGGATTTAATTGGGATGTAATGGGTGACCGTTCACTTCAGATACGCGGTGGAACAGGTGTATTCTCTGGAAGACCGGCTTTCGTTTGGATTTCAAATCAGATGAGCAATAATGGAATTCTTACCGGATCGTTGCGTGCTGATAACACCAAAGACGTTTATCCATTTAATACGGATGTTACAGCCTATAATCTACCTCCTAATCCAGGTCAGCCAGCAGCATCGTATAATATTGCCGTAACGGATTCAAATTTTAAATATCCTCAAAGCTGGAAAACGAACATTGCTATTGACAAACAATTACCGTTTGGTATTATAGGAACCGTAGAATTTATTTATAACAAAGAGGTGAATAATGTTACCTACATAAATGCAAACCAGGAGGTGGCTTCAGGATCTTTGATTGGTGCCGATAACCGTCCTGTATATCCGGGTCTTGGATTGTCAGGAACCCCTCAAAACAATGCACTTCGTGTGAATGATAACATCACAGATGCTATCCTATTGAAAAACACAAATAAGGGCAGAGGGTATTCTGCAACTATCAAATTAGAACGACCACTCACCAACGGACTTAGTACGATGGTTGCCTATAACTATAGTAACACAAGAGACTTAATGAGTGCCGGTTCTATCGCCTTTTCCTCATGGAGAGATAATTTCTCGGTTAGAGGAAATAACCTTCCTGATTTAGCGTATTCAAATAACGATTTGCGCCACCGCCTTATAGCCGCTCTTTCTTATAGAAAGGAGTATGCAGAACATTTTGCATCACAAGTTTCTTTTTTCTTTCAGACACAAAATCAGGGAAGATTTTCTTACAGGGTTAATGGTGATTTGAATGGAGATCAGCTTACAAGCAATGACTTGATGTATGTCCCTAAAGATATGAGTGAAATGAACTTTCAAAATTATACCATCACGGTTTCTGGTAGCCCCGTTACGTTCACGGCTGCACAACAAGCAGCTGCTTTCGATGCGTATATAAATCAGGACGCATACCTAAGCACACGAAGAGGTCAATATGCTGAACGCAATGGTGTGTTGATGCCTTGGTTAAGTACGTTAGACATAACATTTGTTCAGGAATTCTTTATTGATGTAAAAGGTAAAAGAAATACCATTCAGGTGCGTGCAGATATTTTTAATTTTGGTAACATGATTAACAACAATTGGGGAGTAGGTGACAGAATTATAAATTCAAGCCCAATTGAATTCAGAGGTGTTACAGCTGGAGTGCCACAGTACAGATTTAGTGCTGTAAATGGTCAACTTCCAACATCTACCTATGGAACGAGCACAACCATTAGCGATGTATGGCAGATGCAGTTTGGCATACGCTATATTTTCAACTAAGTCAAAGTTCAAATTCGTCTTAAAAAAAGAGGCCCACGGGCCTCTTTTTATTTTATGCCGGAAGGCGTATCTTCCATCTTATGAAGTGGAGAAAAAAGTCCGGTGTTTTATTGGTTTTCGCACTTTGTAACCTGATCGGCTGTGTTTCACCCATTGAGGATCAGCCCTTTGCCACTGAGCCTGAGGTAGAACTCGACCTTGA
This sequence comes from uncultured Ohtaekwangia sp., assembly GCA_964349405.1. Taxonomy (GTDB): domain Bacteria; phylum Bacteroidota; class Bacteroidia; order Cytophagales; family Cyclobacteriaceae; genus ELB16-189. The sequence goes on from CAYGGY010000003.1 coordinate 29,306, forward strand.
TGCCATTCGGGAACGTGGTTATCTCACTGCCCTGGTAGATAACACTTCCATCAGTTATTTCATTTATAAGGGCAGAACGATGGGCTTTGAGTATGAATTGCTAAAACGCCTGGCAAGCCATTTGAAAGTTAGTCTTAAAATAAAATTGATAACCGGTATTGAGCAGGGCATTGATATCCTTAATAAGGGTGAGGGTGATATTCTGGCTTTTCCGCTTACCATTACCGAAGAGCGCAAAAAATATGTGTCATTTACGAATCCTCATTTTAATACACACCAGGTGTTGGTTCAAAAAAAACCTGCTAACTGGCGCATGCAGCCGCCACTGCTGGTAGAAAAGAAGTTGGTTCGTGACACCACGCAATTGATTGGTAAGAAAGTGTATGTGATGAAAGGTTCGTCTTATAAAGAACGGATGACTGAAATTTCACAACATCTGGGGGGTCGCATTAAGATCATAGAAGATAGTGCGTCTGCAGAAACAGAATCTTTGATTAGAAAAGTAGCAACAGGGGAAATAAAATATACCGTATCTGATCAAACGATTGCCATGGTAAATTCAGCCTATTATACCAACATTGATATAAATACCGTGCTAAGTGAACCGCAGCAGATTGCCTGGGGGATACGCAAAAATTCACCACAACTACTTGAATCCGTTAATGTATGGCTGCGAGACACAAAGCGAAAAGGGGTATTTAAAGTTATTTACGATAAATATTTTAATAACCCTCGCTCGTTGCTTGCGCGAATTACGAGTGATTATTCTTCTTTGGCAGGCAATAAACTCTCGCCTTTTGATGATCAATTAAAGGCTGGTGCTTTGCAGATTGGTTGGGACTGGCGACTGATTGCATCGATGGTATATCAGGAATCAAATTTTGATCCCAAGGTTGAATCGTGGGCCGGTGCAATAGGTCTGATGCAAATTATGCCTGAAACGGGTAATTACTTTGGTGTTGAAAATCTGTGGGACCCGGCTCAAAATATTAAAGTCGGAATAAGGTTTTTAAAATTTTTGGATAAACAATGGGCCAAGACGGTGACTGATCCGCACGAACGTAAAAAGTTTGTGCTTGCCTCATATAACGTGGGTCTCTCACATGTCATTGATGCACAAAAGCTCACCCAGAAGTATGGTAAAGATCCGACCAAATGGGAAGACAACGTAGAGTATTATCTATTACAAAAATCCGATCCAAAATATTATCGTGATCCGGTAGTGGTGGTGGGTTACTGCCGGTGTGTTGGGCCAGTAAGTTATGTAAAGCAAGTGTTGCAGCGATATGATGAGTACAAGCTTCGGATTAACGTATAATTTTGTTCAGGTCTTTATGTGTTGAGGTGGTCAGGATATCTTCATTTATTATTTTCTGATGTGACCAGTTCCTCGATACTCATGACTCTATTGTATTCACAGATTTAGTTTGGAAACGATAGCATTAAAATCAAGCGACTCCCAGTTATTTTGAATACCCGGTCTTTTCATCACCTCATCCATTATTTTCTTTTGTTTCAAGCCGGTTTCATAGGCTATCGAATAAGGTATTTTATCATGAAAGGTTACCATAGAATAAAGAGGTATCCATCGTGCGGGATAAAGCTGATGGAGTTTAGCTTCAATTTTTTTTCGTAACAGAAAATCGACATCCGCCACCAGGTCACGCATCTCTACAAAATTTTCCAACGCAAGTTGCGCGATGGCATCGGCATCTTTTTTTCTTTCTTGTTGAAATTCTGGAAGAACTTTTACCCAATTGTCATCGTGCCTAGTCAGCATGTCGTTTAAGATGCGGCAATCTTCAAAGCCGGCATTCATTCCCTGACCAAAGAAAGGCACGATGGCATGAGCGGCATCACCAATCAACAGCGTATTATTTTTAACCCACGGATAACACCGCACGGTTACTAATGATGAAGTTGGGTTAGCATTGTAATCCTCCAGTAACGAAGGCATTAATTTTACGACATCCGGAAAGGTACTTTCAAAGAACATGCTCACTTCTGCATCCGTCTTTAATTGATTGAAAGAGGGATTACCAGCAAAAGGAAAAAACAAGGTAACAGTAAAACTCCCATCTGGATTTGGCAGCGCGATCATCATAAAACTTTCGCGTGGCCAGATGTGTAAAGCATTTTTTTCGAATTGAAAAGAACCAGCATGGCCGGGTGGAATATGAAGTTCTTTATATCCGTGATCAATATAATTTTGCGAATAATTAAAACGATCGGTGATTTGAAAGGCACCTCTCACCGCTGAGTAAGCACCATCAGCACCTATGATTAAATCAAAATTTCTGTCCATGTTCCAAGGTCCATGGTCGATGGATAGGATTGTTTTTTCATGATCAACATTAGTTATCCGTTGCTCGAAAAGAAATTCGACACCTAATTCTTCTGCCTTGTTCATCAGTACAATATTGAGTGCGCTACGAGAAACTGAATTAATAAATTGTCCTTCCTTTCCGTAAGGCAAAAATGAAAGTACACCAGTTCTATCGTGCATGATTCGCCCATGCATGGGTATGGCCACCTTTTTCATTTCTTCTGCCAATCCAACTTCTTCCAAAGCACGAATGCCACGGTTGCTCAAGGCAAGGTTGATGGAGCGCCCGCCCTCATAATCACTTTGGCGCATGTCGCGTCTTCGTTCGAATACAGTTACTTTATAGCCCCTTTTTATAAGATAGATAGAAAGTAAAGAACCTACCAAGCCGGCTCCGGAGATGGCAATATGTTTGGTTGTGGTCATGATTATTTTTCCAAAGCACTTTTAAAGATACTGACATATTGAAACACCTCTTCAAAAGTATTATACAATGGCACTGGGGTCACACGTATCACAGCTGGTTCGCGCCAGTCAGCAATAACGCCTGCTTTGGTGAGTGAAGTAAAAACTTTTTTACCATTTTTTTTCATCAGAATGGAAAGCTGACATCCGCGTTCGTTCGCATTTGAATTGGTAATGACCGTAAAGTGATCAGTATGGTGTTCGATCGACTTTAGCAGATACTCCAGGTAGCCTGTGAGCAGTACACTTTTCTTTCTCAGATTTCTTATGCCTGCTTCTTCAAAGATTTGAAGAGAGGCAAGATGGGCTGCACCTGAAAGTACTGGAAAGTTGGATAACTGCCAGCCATCGGCACCGGGCATGGGAATAAATCCTTTCTTCATTTGAAAGCGATCTTTTTCATGATGACCCCACCAGCCAGCTAAGCGAGTAAGGTTAGGATTATTTGCATGCTTTTCATGCACAAAGGCTCCGGCAATTCCACCCGGGCCTGAGTTCAGGTATTTGTAACTGCACCAAACAGCAAAGTCAACATTATGCTTGTGCAACGACAGAGGCACATTTCCTATGGCATGCGCCAGATCAAAACCTACGGACGCTCCAACATGATGTCCTGCTTCGGTGATTGCTTTGATGTTAAAGAATTGTCCGGAATAATATTGAACTGCGCCAAAAATTATAAGTGACAGTTGATCTCCGTGTTCATCAATGGCTTGTAGAATGTCTTCGGTGCGCAGTGTGTATTCACCGGGTCGAGGTTTTAATTCAATTAAACCTTCCGATGGATTTATGTTGTGAAGATTTAATTGTGATTCAAAAGCATATTGGTCCGATGAGAAGGCACCAGATTCGGTTAGTATTTTAAAACGTGATGAAGTAGGTCGGTAAAAACTGGTCATCATCAGATGAAGGTTTACGGTAAGTTGGTTCATCGCCACCACCTCTATTGGTTTTGCACCTACTAATCCGGCCAAGGTTTTCTTGCTGAATTTATGATAATATAGCCAGGGTCGTTTTGCATGGAAGTGACCTTCCACGCCTAACGCAGCCCAATCAGAAAGTTCTTGTGTAAGAAAGGCCTTTGTGGTTTTTGGTTGCAAGCCCAACGAATTGCCTGTAAAATAAAAAGTACTCTTTCCATTTATTTTAGGCAGATGAAATTTTTGTCTAAATAATTTTAGCGGATCCGTTTTGTCGAGCTTCCTGGCAAAGCTTAATGTGTTTTCAAAATTCATGCAGCAAGTTAATCAATACGTATCCAGATCATCCCGCAAAGGAAGCTTTGGGAAAGGTGTGTGCGGATCTGCCTGATACCAAAATACAACGGAGGCTATGTCATCTTGTAATGGCAGGTAGCGTCCATCATTTCGCCAGCCCAATGCCTGTATGGTAACTTTCAAATCTTTTTCAAATCGGATCGGGTCGTTGATATGCCAGCGATACATGCCGAAGCGTTGCATCACTTGGTAGTGACCATCACCACGAATCACCTGATGAAGGCCCGTATAGGGGCCGGTGTATTCGGTGTAATCAACGACATCTACACCGGCTGCGTTTTTCTTTTTGGTATCCCAATCGTAGGAGCCACAGAAATAATCTTCGGTGCCGGTACCAATGATGGTGGGCCATTGGGTGTCGCCATCCATGAAGAATTTAATTTCTCCTTCACCCCACCAACCATTTTCGTGCGCTTCATAGGCGATGTAGGTGCCAACATAATGTCCTTTCCCTTTCACATTATCAATCAACGTATAATCTTGTTTGTAGGGAAGATTATGTACGCGTCTGAACTGTGCGTGAAAGTAAGCCGCATCGGAGGGTACATCGGTAAGCAGGTAGTCGACCTGGTAATAAAGAACCATGTCATTGTCATCTAAATTCTCAAGAGTAATTTTGCAATTTTTTCGGAATGGCATCGGCCAATAACAATTGAATGCACTGCCTGGATTGACAGACACTGCTAATGAATTAAGTAAGGAATATTTTCCCCAACCCATTCCAAAAAAATCTCCAACAGGAACTTCTACCGAAGGTTCTTTTTCATCATCCCAATAAAAACGAATGATGGAGTGTCTCCAGTTTCCGGTGGGCGTCATCCAGATATGTTGAATAGAACCAGGTCCGGTAATTTCAGCAACGGTAAATGTAGTTTTCGATTTAATGCGCACACTGGGGCTCACTTTCCAGCCCTGCCCTAAGTCACGCGAGGCTTTTGAGCCGGTACCTTCTGTTGCCATGCCGCCTTTCCCTTTTTCACCATTAAAATTTTCCGGTGAAATGGATCTGCTCTTCGCATCCGATAGTTTGAAAATGTTTGACATGTTTGATTCAATACCATTGAATTTTTGACCGACCGAACTGATCGAAATCAAAAAGAAAAGAAGTAGGGCGGATGATTTCATATTCTTTGGAAATTTGGTGGATTAAACAAAACGAGGATCGGTTTCCATCACGGTGCCGCACTTTTTACAGGTGCGAAATTCTTTTGATCCGTAGAATTCGCGGAAGCGCGGAAGAAAATCTTTTTCGATGTTATCGAGATGAAAACGGTATTCATGCAATTTGTTATTGCAGTTGTCGCAATACCATTGCAGACCATCTAAGATAGTTTGCTCCGGGCGTTTACATTCTATCACTAACCCAACAGTTCCGGCAGGGCGCTCGGGCCGATGTGGGATATTGGCAGGCAATAAAAACATGTCACCTTCTTTAATTGCAATATCTACAGGCTTGCCATTTTCCTGAATGCGAACATTAATATCTCCTTCCAATTGATAGAAAAGTTCTTCAGTTTCATTAAAGTGAAAATCTTTGCGTGCGTTGGGGCCACCAACAATCATCACAATGTAGTCTCCCGCATCGGCATATAAGTTTTTATTTCCAACAGGAGGCTTGAGTAAGTCCCTGTTTTCGGTAATCCAGTTTTTTAAATTAAAAGGTCTGCGAATGGCCATATCAAATTGTTGAGAGTTATTTAAAGAATTAATGTGTCTTATTTTTCCAGCGCGCTAGCTTGGGAATGTTTCGTGTGAATACTCCAGTGAGTATTCCGGGTATGCCAAACTCTTTCAGTTTTCCTTTCACCAGTAATTTCATTTCGTCTACCGTCATATCCGGATTGGTAAATTTTCCGTCCTGATAACAACGACTGCAATACATAAGCGACTTGGTGCCATCCGCGTGGGAGCCACCACCCTGGGCATCGCGCTTCATAGGCATGCCACAACTTTGACAATTTTTGTAAACCGCATCCATAAATTGTGTGTATTTAGTAAGGAAAGTTAACGTTCTTTTATCTTTACAAAAAATCAATTCTATGAATCTGGATTTAAAAGGAAAAAGAGCAGTCGTGTGCGGTAGTACACAAGGAATAGGAAAGGCATCTGCCATTGAATTAGCCTTGTTGGGTGCAGAAATAATATTGGTGGCCCGCAACGAAGAGTCGTTGAAAAGTACATTAAAAGAGTTATCAACCAATGCTGGACAAAATCATGATTATTTGGTTGCTGATTTTAGTAACCCTGATCAATTGAAGAGTGTGATTGGTCTATATATGAAGAATAAAAATGTGCATATACTCATTAACAACACGGGTGGGCCACCGGCAGGTCAGGCCATTGATGCAACACCAGAAGAATTTATCAGCGCTTTTACCAGTCATCTGATTTGTAATCAAATCATGGTGCAGGCGGTGGTGCCTTCCATGAAAGAGGCGGGATATGGAAGAATCATCAATATTATTTCCACTTCAGTGAAAGTGCCATTGCGCGGACTAGGGGTTTCAAATACTACACGCGGTGCGGTAGCCAATTGGGCTAAAACATTATCAGTTGAGCTCGGGGCTTTTGGTATTACTGTGAACAACGTATTGCCAGGAACTACCATGACGGGACGATTGGATTCATTGATCCGAACCAAGGCAGAGAAATCTGGCAAGACGTATGAACAAGTGAAAAATGAAATGATTTCGGAAGTGCCAGCAGGAAGAATATCAGAGCCTCATGAAGTAGCTGCTGCGGTAGCTTTTTTGGCAAGTCCTGCTGCAAGTTATATCAATGGCATCAACGTGCCGGTAGATGGCGGAAGGACGGGAAGTTTATAGGAAAAAAAGTGATTTGTCTGGATTATTTTTTCAGCGTTTTGAAGAGTACAGTATTTCCATCAGCGCTTACACGGATTAGGTATAATCCTGCCGACAGAGCTGTTTCTACAAAGATCGATTCACAGGAATAACAGGTTTTCTTTAATACCGATTTTCCCTGGGTATCCAGCATTTCAATAGTAGCCTCATTAATCATATTACCAAAATACAGATAGAATCCCTGCTGCCAGGGATTGGGAAAAAATTCAGGAGGAGTCAATTTATTTTCGGTACCCACCACTACTTTTTTAGGTAGTACAATCAATAAAAAATGATCAAGTGTATTTCGATATTCCCAGTTCAACCAGTTATTACTGCCGAAAGAAAATTTACCCGCTGGCACATCGCGCTTATATAATCGATACAGATGTTCGCTGCTGGTGAAGCCAATGGTAGTGGGGATAAAGGTTTGCGTGATCCAGGCAGGCGGCTGAATATATCGATCATCAAAAGCGAGGTAAAGTGTAGAAGGCTTACTGATCTCAAGTGAAAAGTAATCAGCTCGCTCTGGATAACCAATGTGACGAATAAATACTGGAAACTTTACAAACTCAGCCCCATGCAGACTGTCAAGCGAAGTGGATGAAAAGGTATCATTGCTACCAAAATACAAGGGAGTTCCAGGTACTAAAAAGTCAACATCATACAGGCATTTGCTTCGGTCAAAACTTTTGATAGTTATCGGATTTTCAATTTTAAGGTATGAACTGTTGCGGGCTTCGCCATTACTGGAAAGGCCCAGCCATTCTATTTCGTCAAAGCCGGGTCTTATATTTTCGTATTTCAATTTATCAAGATCATGTACGGAAACGGAAGCATTATTGACAAGTGGTACATTGTCTTTAAAGAGATTTCCTTTAGTACCCAAATTTTTAAACACCACTTCATTCAAACCACCCAGAGGAAAGTTTTTGACGAAATCGCTGGCTTTTAGCGCGACCGTTTTTCTATATTCATTGCTGATATTAAAACTTTTGGAGTGCGTAGGATAAGTAACCGGATAGGAATAGTCTACTATCAAAATGGTATGGTCGGATGGCCATTTGGGGTCGCTCAACGAGCCCAGTACTTTGGAAGTGCCCGGCACTTTGCTTAACCCGAAGGAATAAATATAGTCGAGGCGATCGAAAATATCCAAGTTAAAACCTTGGCTTGTGAGTTGCCCTAAAACTTCCTGCTGATATGACCACACATTCAGATCACCCCCCACAATTAAAGGATAGATTTCCCGGTCTGTGGTGAGGTATTGTTGTACCAGGTGTTTCATTTGATAAATGCGATCGGGGTTTTGATCATAGGGAAGCAGGTGACCATTATGAACTTTTATTTGTTTTCCGTTCGGCAATTCAATGACCGCGCTCATCATACGGAAAATACTTTCACTCGTTACGATTTTAAACTTACTCATAATGGCCGGTTCAAGAATTCCCTGCCCCACCGGATTTTGAACCACCTGAAACCCATAGGAAGCAGCTTTCTTAGCGAAGGTATCATCCAGATTATTAGATTCCTGGATGAGAACAAGGTCGGCCTTTTGTGTATTAATGATATAAAGAATTGTATCCAACCTTTCTTTACCGCCCTCCAGAATGTTGAATGACATGACCCGAATACTTTGACAAAAAACGTGTGTTAAACAGAAGTTCAACATCACTACAAAAAGTACCTTAATATATTGAACACTTCTGTGAGTATACATAGGCTGCAGGAATGTGTATTCAAATAGGCATTTTTTATTAGATACGGCAATACCTAACAATGGGTATTATATTGTTACGGTTCGCAAAATCATCTCCTAAATCGGGATGCAATTCAAATTGTCGCAATTAAATAATATGTCGACCCTACTGGGTTAGTGAAGATTGTCTTTCCTGCCAATGTTACGTCCCTTTGGGCAATGTCATTTAGTTAGGAAGGGTTTAAAACACGGTGGCACCCAAGACACATTGTAATGCACACTTCGTCAAAAGTGAAGTCTATCTGAACATCTATTGATCTATGTGGTTCATTTGCTACACAATGTTCTTAACTTAATGATATTGCCTATGGTACTTTAATGCCTCATAGAGGTAATATTTTTGTATAAATGTGTGAATAATTTCAACCAAATTCCGAAGGAACTAATTATTGTTTGGTTAGCAGTGCCGCGACAATTTGAAATGAGCCAGATATGATAGTATTTTTTTTATTGTTGATTTTACTGCGATGGTCAATTTATTCAGATGGATTAATACTATAACACCGATTTTATATAGGAATACTGATCATCAACTGCGTGCCGCGATTAATTGAAGAACTTATTTCAATTTTTCCATCCAAGGATTGCGCACGTGATTCAATCTGTGAATGACCAAGACCTTTTTTGTTGGTAGCCTTGTTAAAGCCGATACCATTATCTTCTATAGTAATAACAAATTCATGGTCATGTCCAAAAAGCTGAATGTCAGCCTGCGTTGCCTGGGCGTGCTTGATAATATTGGTAATGGATTCCTGAATAATGCGATATGATTGTTGAACGACATCTTCTGGAAGATTATCAGGGATATCGTAGCATTGCAAAATAAATTCTGTGTTGGTTAATTTTTGTGAATCAATAATCAATTCTGTCACCATTTGTCTGAGTCCTTTATTCCGTAGGCCTATGGGTGCTAATTGATGTGATAAATTACGCACATCATCTGATAAGGTCTCAATTTGTTTTTCGATGTGTTCAAAATTTTCATTTTTTGATTGAGAAACAATTCTTCTTAGGTTACCCAGTCGACTACCAATATCATCATGCAATTCACCGGCTATTCGTCCACGTTCTTTTTCAATACCGTTAACATAAGCTTGCATCATTTCTCTTTGATGCCGTGCGATTTTTAACGACAGATCGTTTCGCTCATCATATACTTTTTTCATTTGGTAGGTTAATGCCAGAGAGAACACCATTATTTCGATCAAGACTCCGATGATGGTTAGGTTATACGGAAGTTTTTCGATCCATCCAAAATCTTCTCCCAGTGAAATTATACTGGATAAGATAATCACAAAATAGGCTACCAAATAAAAGGTTGCTACTATCCGTTGGATGGCCAATAATTTAAGAGCAGCCAGAATGCAAGATATATTTGCGATAAGCGTAAGTAAAATAATGATCGGCAGCATGACGGCACTGTTTGCCAGAAAATAATCCGCAAGGAAGGGTGTTAAAATTAAAAGGGATGTAAGTATTGCAATATCGAATAAAAAGATCTTATTAATTATGGGTGTGAATTTTTTCGTATTAAGAAACTCACGGGAAAAAAGTATGAAAGTAATGGTAGCGATAGCATTAATTGAAACACGGAATAGGCTATTAAAATCCTCCAGCTCTGGATAGAGAATTTGAAAACTCAGACCTTCTGTGGTGGCCAAAAAAACGATAGCAACCATAATAAAGGCAAAGTAAAACAGGTATACAGTAGCCTTTAAGAAGAATCCTGCAATCAGTCCGTAAAGAGCAACAACGAACATCATCCCAAAGCATAATCCGTAGAAGATATTCATCAAAGCGCTATAATCTGCGTGTGATTTATTTTGCCATATATACACCGGAATGTTCAATGAGGTATTTCTCTTTTCAACTCTTATGATTAGGTTAAAATCTTCAAGTCCGCATGCGTTCAATGGCCACACAAAATTTCGATGAGCTATATAACGTGTATTGAATTTAAAATAATCTCCTGTTTCGTTTCCAAGAATTGAAATTTTATCCCCTATAAGGCAATAGGCCTGAAGTTTATCAATGTGTGGATTTTGTATTTCAATGATGTATTCGTTTGCAGCACCAAACGAATTTTTAATGGGGACAATCAACCAGACGATGCTATCGTTGCTTCCAAATTTGAACTGATTAAATACACGAATGTTTCTGTTGTGGATTACATCGCTTGCAACAGCATCCACCGTTACATCAGGGGTGCTTTTTATATAATATGCGTGATTAAGTAGTGAAAATTTTGATTGTTTCAGCGTCAGATCGATCGAATCAGGAATGTTGCCAAAAGCTGAATAAGCTGCAAAGAAAATTAAAAGGTTATACCAAATGGTTTTCATGTGCGAAGTTCACCAATTCGATGATCGTGTTGATCTTTAATTTTTTAAAAATATTTTTTCGGTGTGTGTCAATAGTGTATGTACTAAGAAATAATTCTGCGGCTATTTCATTTGAAGATTTACCGGTTGATAGCAGGGGAATTAATTCCAGTTCACGCCTTGTCAAAGCCATTTTATCCGCAAAATGATCGCGAAACATTTTTCGTTTGTCGATATCTTTTTGTAAGGCCTTGGATAGATAAAAGGGCTTATGATAAACCTGCTCAAGTGCCTCAATCAATTCTTTATTGCTTATGCTTTTTTGGAGATAACCATTGGCTCCGACTTTTTTTGCGCGTTCGATTAAAAAGTCATCTTGATACATAGTAAGGATGATGATTTTTAAGGCACTATTCGTTTTTCGAATATGTTCCAGCAATGTAAATCCATCACTATCCTTCAAATTAAGATCAAGCAATAGAATATCAGGAGTTAACTCTTCCAATTTGGATAATAGGTTTTTACCAAATTGTGTTTTACCTATTAATCTGTATGAGGGATGATTGTTAAACAAAAGTTCTAATCCATCATTTATAATCGTATGGTCATCGCACACAAAAAGTCTCTTTTGATTCATAGATTTTCAACTTATCCAGTATGCTAAAAATACCCTATTTAGGGTATTTTTCATTATGTCAAATCAATTTAATATTAGTCCTTTGAACTTAGACTACTAATATGAAAAGAATATTATTGCTGCTTCTGTGTGCCAGCTATTCGGCACTGGCCCAAAAAGCCACAATTAAAAAAATAGAACTTACCGGTGAAAAGATCATTGTTTATTATGATCTGGTGGATGACAACCCAAACAACGAGTACCAAATGAACTTATATATCTCCAAGGATAACTTTGCTACGCCTGTAAGTAAAGTAAATGGAGATGTTGGCGGAGAAGTTAAACCAGGAGTGGGTAAGCAAATCGAATGGAATATTTTCGAAGAGTTTGGAAGTTATAAGGGTGACCTCGAGGTGGAGGTGCGCGGAAAAGTGTTTATCCCCTTTGTAAAGTTGCAATCCTTTGGTAATGGCCGCAAATACAAAAGAGGCAAGTCATATGAGTTGGCCTGGAGGCCGGGAAACACAAACCCTGTTCATGTTGAGGTGTTGAAAGGCAGTCAAAGGGTGCAGGGGGAATTAAACCTACCCAACAACGGAAAATATACAGTAAATCTGGGGCAACATCTTAAGCCCGGTAGTAACTATAATCTTAAAATAACCGACTCCAGAAAATCAGATGATTTTGTGGTCACAGAAAATTTTAAAGTAAAACGAAAGATTCCGTTATTCTTAAAAGTTCTGCCCGTATTAGGCTTAGGCTATTTAGCTACCACTTTAATTGGCTCCTCAGGCTCAAAGGATCTTCCCGGAGCGCCTCTATTGCCGACCACTAACTAATAACGCCTGAACGGAAAAAAGAATAATTGACGATGATGAACAATAAGCAAATGAAGAACGCGAAACAATATATACTGATTCTATCAATACTATTAGCAACTCATATTGTTAGTGCACAAAATTGGAAACCTCTTGCAGGGCCCACGGGAGGTAATGTGACTAAGTTAACGATGGATGCTAATAATAACGTGTATGCACTTGTGGATGGCGAAGTTTATAAATCAGCCAATGGTGGCACTACCTGGAATACGCTATCGGGATCTATAAATTATTTGAATGGGCTAGAAGTCATTGGATCTGATGTTTATATTAATACCTGGTCAGATGTGTACAAAAGCTCCAACGGGGGCACCAGTTGGACTAAAATAAATACAACTTCCGGAATGGGGTATCTGGACATAGGTATGGAATTCATACCAGGTGTGAGTGGCTTACTGATTTACGGTACTACTGGGGTGTGGATTTCTGTTGATAGTGGTGTAAACTGGAAGAAAATTTATGATAAGAAGACCTATCGGGCAGCATTTTCTGTGGCCGGTGATGTTTATATTACGGTGCCTGAAGTGGGTATAGTTAAACATCCGGCACAGACTTCATTGGCTAACTGGGATCAAAGTAAGTTTGTAACCATAAAGCCTAAACTCACCACAGGCAATGATGAGGTAGGCACCATTGGCGTAAACAGGAGTAATTCGGATAAATTATTCATTTCCTACCAAAATGCTGGTCAAACAGCGTTAATCTATGAGGTTTCCACTAATGGAGGATCTACTTGGTCCACCATTACCAGCCCAACAACTGGAACGCCTGGAGGCTATTGGTTTACATTTGCAGGAAAATTATATCATATCATCGGTCGCAATATTTATGACGTTACCGATGGGGCTAATCCTTCATTTACCTCAAAAAGCAGTTTCGGAAATCCTGGCTTTTCCAATTATAATATCAAGTCTTTCTACTATAAAAACTTCAATGAGATTTATGTGGGTGTAGAGGGGGATGGAGTCTGGAAATCGACTGACAATGGCTCGATCTGGGCGATAAACAATGGCACACCCACAATCAGTACAGATAGCCTCTCGGTTAGTAATGCCATTATGAGTTCACCGGCCCGCGATATTGAGTTCGTTGGTTCACGCCTTATGCTGGTGCCTCATTCTGACGCTTGGGGTTATTGGACCTCCACCACTAAGGGTAACAGCTGGAGTTGGCAAAGTTTACCTTTTTATATAAGAACCTATTACCCACATAAAGTTTTCAAGCGATTACAGGATAACTCTATCATCGTTAATTCAGGTTCCGGCACCTATCGCACAACGGACGGTTTAACTTGGTCGCAATTAAGCGCAGAAACTTTTGAAGATTATGTAACCGTAGGTACCACCGATTTGTATGGTTTCCGTGCCAATGTTATCATGAAATCAACTAATGGTGGAACAACCTGGAATGCAGTAACCCTTTCTGGTTACCCGACAGACATGAATCACGTTCAGGTTGCGGCTTATGATGGGGTGAATTTTTATGTGGCCATGATCAGGAATGGCCAGACAGAATACTGGCGCATAGATGCTACCACCTTTGCTGCTACACAACTTACCGTAGGCTTGCGAACAGATCAATATACAACGGCCGGGCTATTTATTTTTAAAGGAAAGCTCTATATCGGGGATAATAACAAAATAGCGATCAGTAACGATCAGGGTAATACGTTTAAGTATCTTAATTATGATCACAGCAGTTTGTTTCCCATTAATCAGAAAGTGGGAGGGATTGGTATAAGCAAAAATGGAATATTGGTCGTTACTCAGGACGATGGTGTTACCTTCACCAGCACCGCCTTGCCCAGAGATGGATTTATTAATAACATCACTTCTAATGACAATGGGTTGACTACCTATGCCGCAGCTACCAGTTCGCCTGCGCTAAAGTTCGCGCCATCAGCAACGGATACGTTAATTTATAACAAGACTCAGCAATATATCGATTTTGGTTGGCAGAAAATGGATGGCCCGACAGGAGGAGGAACCGGCAAGAGGTTATTTAAATCATCAGCTGATCAACTATTTGTTGATGGAAACAATTCAATATATCGTTTTAATGCCACCACCAAGGCTTGGGAGTTTTTGGAGGCAGCCTATGTTAATGCCAATCATGCTATGTTTCATGATGGAACCAATATTTATCAGGCTCAATGGAATACTTTGTATAAATCTACAGACGGAGGAAATACATTTACCAAACTTTCAGAAAATCAGTTTACAGAAACCATTACCACTGGCAACGGATTATTTAAAACCGCAGCAGGAACCATTTTTATTCTTTCCAACAATGGCTTGTATCGATCCACCAATGATGGGGTTACCTTCACTAAAGTAAAAAGTGGAAGAAGTTATACTTCCATAGCTGAATCAGGAACAACCTTACTTTCAGCTGGCAATGATGGTGGCAATATGTTTGTGGAGCGCAGCACCGATGGAGGCGTTACCTGGACCAGCGCACAAGCAGGCGTTACCTTTACTGAAGTAAAAACCGAACGATTGTTGACATCAGATGGCAATAATGTATTTACACTCACCACTTCCAACAATATCTATAAAACTATTGACGGTGGTGTAACCTGGACATCCATCAAAACGTCTGCCATTCAGGAAACCAGCTTGTGGGGTGGTAGCCGAGTTTATGTTTCGCCCACCGGAGATTATCATTTTGTGGCCATGGGCTATCCGGCCAAACTTTATGTATCTACAGATAAAGGAGTTACCTGGACCAGAAAAAACACCAATACCACCGGTACCAAATTCAACGATATTGTTGATCTAATGTGGGTAGGTGCCCGGATATATGCTTTATCAGGTTGGTATGAAGGGATTTTATTTTCTGATGATGGGGGAGCAACATTTTCTGTTTTCGAAAACAACAAAGGGTTTTCAGGGTATAGTTCCTGGTCTGGCGGTGCCATTAACATCAGAAATAATATCTTCAATTTTGGTCAGGATATGGCCATGTCTATATCAAAGGATGCCGGAGCTACATGGACAAGCAGTAATATCCCGGCAAACAAAATTCTTAGTTTGCCTAATGGCGATTTAATTGGGTATGGAAATGGTCGACCTTATAAGTCGCTGGATGGAGGCAGCACCTGGAGTGAGGTTTCCGCTCAATATTCATGGTTTCCCTTTTTAAGTTATAATGGTTCGGATACGTCTCCAAATTATATTGGAATAGGTGGCCCTACCAGTTGTTGCGCGCAGAATTTTTATAGTAGTACGGATTTAATAAACTGGTCACAAATAACGGTTACCGGTTTGCCATCCAACTTAGGGGGTACCGGCAATGGTTTTAGTTCATTGGCTACCTTGGGAAATAAAATTTATATAACGGCATATAATCCAAACTCTCAGTTAAATGAGGCATATGAAATCAATTCAGGCAATGCCACTAAACTTTCATTAGCGTTTAGTCATAATCAAGTGATTTCGCGGGATAACAAAGTATATCTTTTTTCTTCGGATGGATTTATTTTCGAAACTACCGATGGCGTAAAGTGGGCTAAGCGTGCTGTACCAGCAGGCACTGATAGGTTAATATTTGCCAATAACGGTTACTTATTCTTATCAGGAAATAATGGAGTATTATTTGTTTCACGCGATGGTGGTGTTTCCTGGCAAAATGTAAGTGCAACCAACGTCAAAACTACCTTCGGTGACATTGCCATTGATTTAAGCACCGGCATTGCTTACGGCACACACCCTTCCCGTCCGTTGTTTAAGAGTGCAGGCATTGTTGTTCCAAATGATAAAATCGGGCCTACGCTGCAGTCGTTTATTCCGGCCAATGGTGCCACCGGAGTTAAAAAGAGCGGATTGAAACTTGCCATAGTTTTCAACGAAGCCCCTAAGGCAGTAACAGGAAAAAATCTTAAGATCTATAAGTCAACAGATCCCGCAACACCTGTTGAAACCATAACTGTAACCAATGGAGTTGTATTCGATAATAAAATGATTTTCACACCTTCGTTTGTCCCAGCAGACCTTGGTGTTTACTATGCTGTGGTTGATGCAGGCGCATTCACCGATTTTTACGGCAATGTTTCTTTAGCAATGGGTGGTAGTAGTGTCTGGGGTTTTACTATCGAAGACGCCACACCTCCTGCGATTGAATTTACCACCTCTAATCTGGAAAAAGGGGTAACAAAGACTTTTGAAATTACAGTTACGGATGCGGGCGGTATCGATAATAACAGTATTAAAATGTTTTATCGTGGAATTACAACGGCATCAGCAAACACGTTTTCTTCTGCAGCCTTAACCGCAGGTAGTGGCGGCAAGTTTACAATTACCGCATCCGAAAGCTGGTATGATGGCATGGGCCTCGAATTTTATTTTGAAGCAAAGGATGTATCTGGCAATACCGTTACATCACCGGCAGGAGCGCCAGCCGCAGGTAAATATCATTACTCGTATATATCGTATCCATCAGCTTCCAACTTGAAGATTTCCTCTATTTCGTTTGGAGAAGATGCCAGCGCCTATCGTATTATTTCAGTTCCTTATAAATTGAGTGACACTAAGATCAGCACCATTTTTGACGAACTCGGTTCGCCAAATAAAAAAGTGTGGAGGATGTTTTCCTATGCCGGCAATGAAAGCTGGAATGAGTATGGTGAAGCCGGGCTCACCGATATTCAGCGCGGCAAAGGTTATTGGATCATAGCTAAAAATAATACCGATGTATTTGTAGAAGGGGCACAAACACCAGAAAATAATCGAACCTCATTTTTTGAATTACCGCTTTCGGTGGGTTGGAATCAAATTGGTAATCCATACCCGGTTAATATTTCCTGGACGGAAACCATTGCTGGAAAAACAGGAATAGGCAGCGTCAAGAAATATTCAAACGGAACGTATACAAACGCTGATGCCCTAAATCCGTATGAAGGTGGTTTCGTATTCGTTACCAATGCACAAAACGTAAAAGTGCGTTTCCCGGGTATAACTACCGGAGGGCGTGTTGGTTCAAAATCATCACCAGATCTGGCCAGTACTAATTGGGAACTTCCTATTAAGGTGGAACAAGGAGCTATCGTGAATGAACTTTCAGGTATCGGGATGAATGCAAATGCAGATTTGAATTACGATGATTTTGATGATCTGAATATGCCCTTGTTTGAAGGCATACAGCGTGCGAATCTGGATTTTGAAAAAAAGGAAGGCATGGTTAAAAAACTTTCAAAAGATGTCGTGCCCACACAATCCGAATTTACCTGGAGGTTCAGCCTGAATACTAATGGTTCTGAACGGACTTCATTAACGTGGAACAATGATCTCTTTGGCGAAAACAACAAAGAATTATTCCTTATGGATGAAGCCACACAACAGTTAATCAATATGAGGTTGCAGTCCTCTTATTCATTCGATCCGGCTACTTCAAAAAGTTTTAAAATTTATTTCGGAGAAAATCTTCAGTCCAAAATTAAACCTGGTAAAGTTTTGCTCGGAGTGACTTATCCAAATCCTGCATCAGATCAGGTTTCCATTCCATTTACGTTATCAGACATTTCAGCTTCTTATTCCGTTAAACTTGAAGTGTATAACAATCAGGGTAACAGAATAGCAGTTCTTTATGAAGGCCAACTAAAGCCAGGATTTTACAAACAAGATTGGAACGTTAAGGATGTCGTAGCTAATGGACTTTATCTTGTGAAGATGACTGCCAGCGGAACATCCATCAGGGAAACGCAAATTCAAAAAATCATCATTAACCGATAAATTAAAAACATGAGCAAACAAATAACAATCATTTTTATTTCAGCACTATCATTATGCTTTGCTGAGTCGGTGGCGCAAAATGTAACCTCACGCTCTAATGTATTCAAGGTAGATGTTAATACTTCGAAAAAGTTTACGCCAACCTCGGTTCCTATGATAACCTGGCAAGCACCCATACCAGAAACCAGTTATTCGCAAGAGCAACGATTTAGGGTTAAGTTCACCGTTGAGGCAGGCACGTCAATAAAAAAAGTGACTATCAATATTAAAGAAAATATAAGTTCAGAAAAGCGTGGCAGCCTTACCATCTTGCCAGAAGAAGGCCAAAAAAAATATGGGGTATTCGAAAAAAATCTGAATTTAATGGACGGTGAAAACCTCATTGAGGTGGAAGTAGAAAACACAGAGGGTGTACTTACCAGAAGTTCAAAAAAAGTGAGGGTTGGTTCTGTCGCGTTGGCCGATGCTAACAAATTGGACCGAACAGACTATGCCTTGATTTTTGCCACCGATCAATATGATAATTGGACTGATTTAGTGAATCCTGTTTTTGATTCAAAAGCAATAGCTGAAGTTGTTAAAAAGAATTATGGATTTCAGGTTGACCTTGTTGAAAACCCAACGCAAGATGATGTGTTAAGAAAATTGAGAGAGTATTCAGAAAAAAAGTATAAACCATTGGATCAGCTTATGATCTTCTTTGCCGGCCATGGTACCTACGATCAAACTTTTGGAGAAGGGTTTGTAGTTACCCGCGAATCAATTCTTAATGATGAAGGTAAATCCTCCTATCTTTCATATAATCGATTAAGGTCAATCATCAACAACGTTTCTTGCGAACATATTTTTCTGGCTATGGATGTATGTTTTGGTGGTACCTTTGATGAAGCATTAGCCTCAAGCAGAGGTCTTGATGAAGAAGTTTACAAAGAGCAGGATCAATCTGAATTTATAGCCAGAAAACTCACTACCAAAACCAGAAAGTATTTAACATCGGGTGGCAAAACTTACGTTTCGGATGGTATACCTGGCAAGCATTCTCCATTTGCGAAAAATTTTATTGAAGCACTTCAATCGCAAGGTGGCAAGGACGGTATTCTTACTTTTCAGGAATTATTTGGTTATGTAGAAAAATTGAAAATACAACCCAGGGCAGGCGAATTTGGTGACAATGCCCCTGGTAGTGATTTTATTTTTGTTGTGAGATAGTTATGCTGGTTAGCACCAATAAATCGATCTAAAGAGTCAACTTTTATCATACGCTCAATTTTATTTAGAAGGTAACTATCAATGAGTAACTTAGCCCAGAATTTATTCTGGCATGGAAAAACTCTTTAATTTCATTGATGGCAAACTGATTGAGCCAGTAAAAGGTAATTACCTTAAAAATATTAATCCGGCTGAAGGGGTTTCTTACAATTTAGTTCCTGACTCAGATGCTCAAGATGTGGAGGATGCCGTGAAGGCTGCTAAGGCTGTTTTTGTATTATGGTCAACGATGCCACTTACCAAGCGCTCGGCCATTTTAAATAAGATAGCGGATCTCATTGATCGAGATCTCAATCAACTGGCACTTGCTGAAAGTGTTGATCAGGGTAAGCCATTGAAATTGGCAAAGTCGGTGGATATACCGCGAGCTTCCGCCAACATGCGATTTTATGCAACGGCCGCTATGCACTTTGCTTCGGAATCTCACTTCATGGAAGGTGAGGCAATCAATTATACCACGCGTTCACCTATTGGCGTTGCCGGATGTATATCACCGTGGAATCTTCCTTTGTATTTGTTTACCTGGAAAATTGCTCCGGCTCTTGCCGCAGGATGCACCGTTGCGGCTAAGCCATCCGAGCTCACACCGATGACGGCTTTTTTATTTTCAAAAATTTGTATGGAAGCTGGTTTGCCTGCCGGTGTGTTAAATATTGTTCACGGCCTTGGTCATAAAGTAGGTCAGGCCATAGTAGAGCATGTCGATGTATCGGTGATTTCATTTACAGGGGGCACGGTGACAGGGAAAACCATTGCTGCCACTGCAGCTCCCATGTTCAAAAAACTTTCGTTGGAACTAGGTGGTAAAAACCCAAACATCGTTTTTGCGGATTGTGATTTTGAAAATGCGTTACGTACTTCTATCGATTCTTCTTTCTCCAACCAAGGTGAAATTTGTTTGTGTGGCTCACGCATATTGGTGGAGAGAGGAATCTATCAAAAGTTTGTAGATGAGTTTGTCAGGCGAACCAACGAATTGGTAATAGGAGATCCGTTAGCTGAGGAGACTCGCATAGGGGCATTAATATCAGAAGGACATATGAATAAGGTGTTGTCATACATTGAATTGGCAAAAACAGAAGGAGGACAAGTTTTGTGTGGAGGAAATCGAATCATCGTTCCAGGTCGTTGTGAGCATGGATATTTTGTAAAACCCACAGTGATTGTTGGTTTGGATCAAACATGTCGCACCAATCAGGAAGAGATATTCGGCCCAGTGGTAACCATCATGCCTTTTGATACCGAGGAGGAGGTAATTACGTATGCGAATTCAAATGCCTATGGTTTAAGCGCTACCATCTGGACAGAAAATTTAAAACGGGCACATCGTGTGGCTCATCAAATCAAGAGTGGTATCATCTGGGTAAACTGTTGGCTCTTTCGCGATTTGCGCACACCTTTTGGTGGAATGAAGCAATCCGGTGTAGGCAGGGAAGGGGGATGGGAGGCGCTACGGTTTTTTACGGAAGCGAAGAATGTGTGCATTAAGCTTTAAGCATGATGTATTATCAAGGAGCAGATTTATATGCGTACTGAATTTATTTCTTATAAACTTCCGCCACACACCGAAAGCCAAGCCAGTTTGTTGCTGGGATATAGTAATAGTAGCGCGTGCTAACTTTACAATTCATAAGAGCATGTGCCCAACTGCCACCCCTGGCTATGCCTTCTTGCAAGGTCATTTCGGCAGCATTACCAATCATATTTGAAATGCCATAACCGTTTGCATTTGCATTCATGAATGTTGCAGATGACCGGTCGATCTTGTTCTCACGAAGGATGGACAGATGTTTGTCAATTTTTGGTGGCCGATTAGAAAGATCATATACGGAAGCGGGTTGCTTCATTCCGTATGTGAAGTATTTGAAAAAACTTTTTGAACAATTGAAAAACGGTTCATTACCATATTTTTTGTAATTAAAAAAAATCTGATTGAATAACTGCCTGCTAAGCTGGGTGGTGTCTTTAATTTGATCCCAATAAAAATTGGGATCGGAAATAACAGTCGTCTTCACGGTATAGTCTTTATATCCAAAAGAGTATACATTAGTATCGAGACCGGCAGAGGCAGCATAAATCCATTCCTCTTCGGTTGGAAGTCTAAATTTTATTCGAAAAGATTCTGCGAGATTCTCTCTTTTTTTATTGGTGGCTTCCGTTCGCCATTGGCAAAATTGGCTAGCCTGAAAGTAAGTAATGCCAACTACAGGATTAAATAAGACGTCTCTGTAAAGAAGAAGATCAAATTTGGATAGCTTATGAAGAAATTGTGTATCAGAATTTTTCTTTTTACCAGAGTCCTGTCTCATATAAATAGCAAGAATAGCCTTGAACGGATCTGGACCTGGCCAAACGGTACTATCAGGTATCATGCTTTCATAAAAAGCAAAACTTGAATCACGTTTTATGGAATTTAAAAACTCAAGCCAATGGTGGTTGGCAATTTCTGTTTTATCAATGAAAATGCTGTCGTATAACCAAATGCAATTGGGTAGAACAGGACTAGTCTGCTTACTACCCTGCGCAAATGAATATGTTCGTAAGAGCGCCAGTAAAATAAGTAGTTTATAATTCATAAAATAAATCTGACTTGCGTTTAAAACACTTGTATATCATGAACAATTTACGATTTAATTGTTGGATTCTCTTAATGCTAATGACTAGTCGCTTGTTGATCTGTTGTTGAGTATTATATTAATGGATTAGGAATAGAATTTATTTTAATGGTGTTCTCGTTTACAGTTATGATCATTTTAGATTGATTTCATTTCGGTACACTAGTAGGTCAGGATCTTGATGCAAATTCAAGCTAATTTTATATGCAATTTCTAATTTGAAAAAGACATGATTCTTTGTTTGATTTTTGCTCTGTCCGTGCTTTGTGTCTTTGTTTGTAATTATGTTATTGCATAACAGATAAAATGGCATGAGTTTCTTTGATATCAATCATATCGTCTTCACCGTGCTCGGCTACTCCATGAGCTATCTTGAGTTTTTTGGTTTGGTGAGTGGAGTTGTCGCAGTAGTTCTTTCTTCGCTGGCCAACATCTGGAGTTGGCCGTTAGGAATCATTAATGTTACCCTCTCTTTTTTTCTATTTTATCAGGTGCAACTTTATCCGGATATGTTTTTACAGGTGTTCTTTTTTGTCACGAATGTGATGGGTTGGTGGCGATGGACACACCCCAAACCTGGCGAAGAGGATATGCATCAATATTTGAAAGTAAGTTTTTTGCCTTATCGTAAGTTAGTGATCTATTCGTTGATAAGCATGGCTGGTATAGTGGCGATGACATTGTTTGCAATGAATCTACATGAATGGCTGCCTGTCATTTTTACTAAGCCAAGTGCCTCCCCTTTCCTGGACTCCTTCATTACCGTAATGAGTGTGTTGGCCACCTTTCTCATGATTCAAAAACGGGTGGAGTGTTGGATCATTTGGGTGCTCATCGATGTGGTAGCTACATATTTGTATTTCGTTCGTGATATCAAATTTTATAGTCTCATGTATTTTGCGTTTTGTATCATTGCCTCCTTTGGTTTCTGGAACTGGTGGCGCGAGTATAAATCCTATTCTACCCAACAGACGTGAGTGTTATAAAGAAAATTAAAATTGCCATAAAATTTTATTCTACGACACAGATCTGATCACCACGCAGATTTATGGCAATCATTATTAGGGAGTAGTTCCACCGGTTTTATATGACTTGGAAAAGAAGATCACCTACAATCAATGTGTTTTGTTTAACATTGATGTGCCCTGGGTGGCCGATGGGATAAGGGATTTGGATGAAAGAAGGAATTAAATGTTTAAGTATGAACTGGGTAGGATAGACCTCACTTTCATAAGCGTACTAGGTAATTGGGAAGCCGTGAGAAAATTATTCGAGAAGAGATTGGTGGATTATCGATAATGAAGTAACTTCATCATAGGTCTTAGTGGTTTTGCTACTTTACTATTCTTTAATGAGAGTTATAATATCGGGTCTTCTATTATGCCTGACCTCAAGTCTGTTTGCTCAGGGTGACTTTCGTAATGGCTACATTATTAAAGTTAATGGTGATTCTTTAACAGGGTGGGTTGTCTACCCCACTACCAAAAATAGTTCGAGGGTTTGTATTTACAGGGAGACTCTGAAAAGTAAAAGTGTGAAGTTTTCGCCCAAAGAGCTTCTAGTCTATGGGATTTTTGAAGGTAAAAGATTTGAATCAAAAACAATTACAAGAAATGGCACTTCGGATATAGCTTTACTCGAAGTATTAGTAAAAGGAGAATTAAGTTTATACACCAGCGAGAATATTTTTTATTATGAACAAGATACTCTAATGGAGTTGCCTTCTGTTAGGAGATCGGGCAAGCTATACGTTGGGATACTTAATCTCATATTGGATGAATGTAATCTCAGAGCTGATGAGACAGACTATAAACAAAGAGATCTGGTCAACCTTGTTCAGAACTACAATAGGTGTTTAGGTGAGGCAGGGCTTGTATACAAAAGAAATTTACCGTGGACTCAATTTAATTACGAAATAACTGGAGGCATTGCTCTATCAACTATGCGTATGGACTATTATGGCAACATAAACTTCGCACCTAGTACAGGTGGTTTTTTGGGAGGAGGTATTGATATTTCAATGCCAAGGATAAATGAAAAGTTCTTCATTTCGATGGAGTTAAATTATTATAAGTCACTTTTCCAGGGTTATAAGGAAAATTTACAATCAACAAGTATTAGGAATGATGTGATTATGGATATGTCCCTTCTCCAACTCCCATTAGGCGTTAGATTTATTTTTTTGAGTGATAATAATACATCTTATATTGAAGGAGGATTTATTACTGCTGTGAATGTAGGCTCCTCTTATAAAATTATTACGGAGCAGGAAAGTGGTGGAACCGTAATTACTTCTGTAGTAGATGAAAAGTTAGACAGCAGAACTCAAATGGGATTTTGGATGAGTGCTGGATATCAAAGAGGGGTGAAGGGACGTTACAAGATCTATGTAGAAACTAGGCTTGAAAAGAGATACGGTTACTTTTACGGACAATTTCAGGCGCCAATCGAAAATAATAATGTCAATGTATCAGTTGGCTTTAGGTATTAGCATATGAAGAAACTCTTGACGGCCATTATCTTTCTTACCGTTCTGGTTACTTGTACCCAGGAAGAAATTGCCACTCGTGCTTACCCACGCGTAAGAACGTTACCAGTAACTGATATAGCGAGTGCTGGTGTTGTTTTTCGTGGCGAAATCACATACGCCTCTTCAGAAATAATTGACCATGGATTTGTTTGGTCTTCAAATCAGAGCCTTGATCTTTCCAAAACTGAGAAGGTGCGACTTGGATTAAAATCTGGAGCAGGCGTTTTTGAGGCCAACGTTAGTTTTGGATTGGTCCAAGGTGTAAAGTATTATTTCAAGGCTTATGCTCAGAGTAATACTCATATCGTTTATGGTGAGACCTTTGAATTTGTGAGCCTTGGTTCTCTAGCTCCGGTATTAGAGGACTTTAATCCAAAAGAAGCAACGTGGAATGATACTATTACATTAATAGGAAAGAATTTTGCGGGAATTGTAAAATTTGGAGATGTGGAGGCAGAAATAATTGAGCGAGACGATAAAATAATTAAAGTAAAAGTTCCCTTTGAATACACTCAACCCGAAGAGTTCATTTCTATTCTATTTGCAGGGAATGCTACGATCTCAAAAGATAAATTCAAATTGAAGGCACCTGTTGTTGTAGACTTCACTCCCAAACAAGGGAAGTTTGGAGATCAGCTAACGATCAATGGAAATTATTTTCATTCATTTCAATTAGCTGTAAATTTAAATGGTAAACCTGTCGAGATCATAAAACGTACCACCACACAGATAATGGCTAAAGTACCAACTGGCCTTTCTAATGGGAATGTGTTCTTAGAAGTGGTTTCAGGTGT
Source organism: uncultured Ohtaekwangia sp. (assembly GCA_964349405.1). Lineage (GTDB taxonomy): Bacteria > Bacteroidota > Bacteroidia > Cytophagales > Cyclobacteriaceae > ELB16-189. Next base: position 54,728 of record CAYGGY010000003.1, read on the forward strand.
TCAAAAGACAACCGCTTTAGAGTTATTTTATTATGAGGCCCCGACTATTTCTGAATTGGTTCCAGCTGAAGGAACATATGGAGACATTGTTATAATTAAGGGAAATTATTTTGGTAATGGTCCAGGTGAAAATCTTGTGAAGTTTGAAGATAAAGTTGCGGAGATTATTTCAGCCTCGGCTACTGAAATAAAAGTTAAAGTGCCAGAAAGCGTTGCAATTCCAAAATCAAAGGTTACAATTCATTATAACCAGCAAGTATCAATTGATAAAGAGTTTAGTTTGCTGCCACCAATTATCGCAAACTATACTCCAGACAGAGTCTCGACCCAAACAGAAGTGACTATTTCAGGTAGTAGATTCAGTCCTGTTATTGAAAACAATATTGTGACCTTTAATGGCGAAAAAGGTAAGGTTATCTCGGCTACCTCAACGCAAATTAAAATATTGGTGCCAGATAAAATTTCAGCACATGAATTAACATTGGAAGTTCAGTCTTCCGGGGGGGCAGTACTTGCAGTTACTAAAGTTAAATCACCTTGGGCGTTGGTCTCTTCCTTTCCATATTATGAGGGCAACCAACGCCTAATAATCAATCATTTTGTAGTTGCGAAGGACAGGCTTTTTGCTATCGCTACCCCAGAGTATTCAAATACTGCTTCTGCTCATTTTTATGAATTCCACCCTACATCAAATTCGTTGGTAAGACTAAAAGATTTTCCTGCATATGGAACTCCATGGCATTGGTCATTTTCCGTAAACGATAAAATTTATATTGGCTATTTCCCTTTCCGAGAAGTTTATGAATATGATCTAACTTCTGATAACTGGCGATTAAATACCGAGGTTACTTTTACTACTATCAATTTTAAATTTGGGTTAAGTTCTTCAAGTAACGGATTTATGTTTAATTATGATATGGAGTATTGGAGATATGAACCCGCCAACGATAACTGGATTAGCAAATCAAATTTGCCTAATTTTTCCCCAAATAATGGTTTTGCTTTTGATAATCAACTTTTTATTTTTGGAAAGTCTCCTGTGGATAATACAAATCAAATGTGGAATTATGATATATTATCCGATACATGGTTAGATCTAACTGGAACTTTGCCAGGAGTATTGGGGGCGGTGTTTAGTTTAAAAAATAAAGGATTCTTTAGTACTCTAGATAGGAAATTTTATAAATATGTTCCTCAAACGAATTCATGGACACAGGATGTCAATTTTCCATTTACTTTATATGGCGCTCCATATTTAAGTATTCATCTCTCAAGTAAAGCTTACATTTTTAATTACAATGACGTGTGGGAATTTGATCCTAACTATTAAGTGTCCTTAAAAATTCTTCCCAGCCACCTCACTCTCAAAAACCTCCACACACTTTCTGTCCTGAAGGGTAACATAACAAGTCTTTCCTTCCGGGCCACCAAATGTAATGTTGCTGGTGTACTTCCCCTTCATCTGTACTTCACGGAGTAACTTTCCTTCCGTAGATAGAATGGCTACAGCACCTTTTCCGTGGCGAGTTACATATAGGTTGCCGAGCTTGTCGCACTTCATGCCATCCATGCCAAAATCATCAAACTGATAAAAGAGTTGTTGATTGGAGATTTCACCTTTTGCATTCACATCAAATACCCAAATCTTTCGCGATACACTTTCATTTACATATAGTTTTTTTTCATTCGGGCTAAGTTCAATACCATTGGTGGTGCCCATGTTTTCTTTTAACAAGACCAATTTTCCGGGTCCGTCAACGCGCCAGATTTTTCCGGTGCCTTCTTTCCAGTTGGGATCGGAAGCAAAGAGTTGTCCTTTTTTATTAATGCACAAATCGTTGGGCTGATTGAACTGATCGGAATGCACATACACCGAAACCGCTTTTGTCTTTTTATTTACCTTCAGCACATTATGCCCCGTCCAGTCGGCCAGCAACATATCACCTTTTTTATCAAACATAATGGCGTTGGCCACACTTCCGTTTGGCAAGGTCACATATAATTCAACTTCCCCATTAGGATGTACTAATCCGATGGTGCCATCTTTTTGAATGTTTACAACAAACAGGTTACCTGCTTTATCTACGTTGGGACCTTCTATGTTTTCCGAAAAAGTATTTTCTGCGGTGAGGTCGCGTGCTTCATAATACTGAGCCTTGGCAACAATTGAGAAAACAGCAACGGTTAATAGCGTTAGTGAAATTCTCATGCTATTTTCCTTCCAACCTTATGACCCTTTATAGCAAAATACATGATGTAGAGATAGCAGGGTAACATGATTAAGTATGCATCTTTCGTATTGAATATTTCAGAAAGTCTGCCATATAAGAGTGGGAGAATGGCGCCACCGGCAATGGCCATAATTAACAGGGCCGAACCAATTTTTGTGAACTTACCCAAACCATCAATGGCCAGAGGGAAAATAGCAGGCCACATTAATGAATTCGCTAAACCAAGCATGGCGATAAATGCTACGGAGACATATCCATCTGTACTTACCGCACCAACTGTGAAAATCACCCCCAGCCAGGTACAGATTTTTAATGCGGTGGATTGTGACATGTATTTTGGAATGGCTGTGATGCCTACAATATATCCGATAAGCATGAAGGCTAATGTGGCTTGAGTAAAATAGCGGGCAGTTGATAATTCAATACCCAATGACTTTCCGTAACTGATGATCGTATCTCCGGCTAATACTTCCACTCCTACGTATAAGAATATAGCAATCACACCTAATATAAGATGCGGATATTGGAATACGCTTGTTTTTCCAACATGTGATGTATCCGATTCATCACCTTCAGTACTATCATCAATATCAGGAAGAGTAGAAAATAAAATCGCGATTGCTAGAAATGCTAAAACACCGGCAATAATCGTATAAGGCAATATCACACGGCTGGCAAGTTCATCCAATGTTGCATTCTTAGCAGCGGCATCCATAGTCTTCAAGCTGGCTTCCAGGGCATCGGCATCATTCAAGGCGATATATCCAAAAATTAACCCGGCCAAAATACCCGCCACTTTATTACAAATACCCATAATGCTGATACGTGTGGCTGCGCTTTCTATTGGGCCAATAATGGTTGCATAGGGGTTTGAAGCAGTTTGCAAAAGTGCCAGGCCAGTACCAATAATAAATAATCCTACGAGAAAAAGATCAAAGTTACGTGCTTCAGCAGCAGGCACAAAAATGATGGCTCCAATGGCCATAATAAACAAACCCAACGACATACCCTTTTTATATCCTGTCTTTTTCAAAACATAGGAAGAAGGTATAGCCATTACCGTATAGGCGATAAAGAAAGCGGTAGCTACCAGGTACGATTGAAAGTCGGTCTGCAATTCGCAGGCAATTTTTAGATATGGAATCAAAGTGCCGTTGATCCAGGTGACGAATCCAAAAATGAAAAACAAAATTCCGATGATGGTAATCGACATCAGGTAGCTGGAGGGACGGGTTTGGGTCATGAGTGAAAGGGTTTAGGCATTCAGAAGTAAACTTCTATTTTTGCACAGGTTTAATTTAGCCGGTAATTACTCACTTTTAATTTATTCAAACAAGTTGAAAAAGGATCAAAAACTTTCTTTGCTCGTAATGGCAGCTGGCATGGGTAGCCGGTATGGTGGCATCAAACAAATTGACGGCTTCGGCCCCAATGGCGAAACCATCATGGATTACTCGTTGTACGATGCGATTCGTTCGGGCTTCGATAAAATTGTATTTGTAGTGCGCGAGGAGATAAAGGAAACCGTAAAGGAGATTTTCCTTCCAAAGCTTCAGGGCAAAGCGGAGGTTCACTTTGTGGTGCAGTCGCTTGAAAAGTTTGTGCCAGCAGCATACCTGCCAGTTAACAGGAAGAAACCCTGGGGAACGACACATGCGATGCTATGTGGCAAAGAGGTGATAGACGGTCCTTTTGCGGTAATCAATGCCGATGATTTTTACGGCAAGGAGGCGTTTGAGGCACTGGCAAGTTTTTTTGCGAGCGCTCCAGCCCATCATCATGCCATGGTTGGCTATACACTCAAGAATGTCCTGTCGGAATATGGAAGCGTTTCTCGTGGTGTTGCCTCACGGGATGCCGATGGTTTTTTATCTGGCATGAAAGAACACACAGTGATCGTGCGCGAAGGCGATAAAATAATTTCAAAAGAAAAGAGTGGTGATATTGAGCTTGACGCTGAGGTGCCTGTGTCGATGAATTGTTGGGGTTTTCAGTCGGAGGCATTTGACCTCACTGAAAAAATGTTTGTTGAGTTCGTGGCGCAGAACCATCAAAACCCCTCTGCTGAGTTTTATATTGCCCTGATGGTAAGTGAGCTTATTCATAGAGATCTGGGTAAAGTTCATATTCTTCCAGGAGGCAAAACATGGTTTGGTGTTACTTACAAGGAGGACAAGGAAGATGTGTCGCAAAAGATCAGAGACCTGGTGAAGCAAGGAGTTTATCCGTCAAAGCTTTGGTGATCATTCAGGTATGAAGATCAGAAAATACCTGGCGCTCTTTTTCATGCTGATAGGAGTTGGTGCTTTTTCTCAGCAAGATTCCGTTGCGTTAAAATATGCAGAGACGATCACAACGGATGACTTGAAAGACAATTTATCAATCATCGCTTCTGATGTGATGGAGGGGCGCGAAACAGGAAAGCGTGGACAGAAAATGGCTGCGGCTTTCATTGCTTCTCATTTTCAAGAATTGGGTCTTACTGCCCCGGTGAATGGAGACTATTATCAACCAGTGCCACTTTATGGCACCGCTACGTCCAATGTCGCATTGAAGTCTGGCACAATTGTGTTCACCAAAGAAGAGTATTTTTATATAGGATCTTTTGAAACCGGTGGAATGGTTGAAGTGCCTGTTTTATTTGTAGGGGGAGGTACCGAAGAAGAAATCGACAACCTTGATTTGAATGGAAAGGCAGTAATGTTTTTGATGGATCCGGGTATGTCGGTTATGAATAATCCTTTAATTAGCGTATTGCGCGATAAGGGTGCCAGGATGGTGTTTGCTGTTATTGAGAAGGAGGAGGACTTCAAACGAGTTGCCAATAGGTCAAGAAGTTTTGCTGGTGGAAGACTTTCCCTCACCAGGCAATCAACCCAAAGTAATAACACCGGTGTATTTTATTTGTCGGCACAAACGGCTGGAAAAATTTTCAATACCACATTTGAAAAACTTAGGAAGGCAGTAACGGACAAGAAACTGAATAAAGTTAAGCCGACAATAATATCGTATTCAACGGCACATAATTATAGAGAGATTAAATCGGAAAACGTATTAGGTTTTTTGGAAGGAACGGATAAGAAAGAGGAAGTGGTGGTGATCACAGCGCATTATGATCACATTGGTATTTCAACCCGCGCTGAGGGTGACAAAATTAATAATGGTGCCGATGATGATGGCTCGGGCACAGTAGCAGTAATGGCTTTGGCCAGAGCCTTTGTTCAGGCAAAGAATGATGGGAAGGGTCCACGCAGAAGTATTTTGTTTATGACCGTTACCGGTGAGGAGAAAGGATTGTTGGGCTCTCAATTTTATACCGACAATCCCGTCTATTCGTTAGATAATACGGTGGTGAATTTAAATATCGATATGATTGGTCGAAGAGACCCGCAACATAAAAGTAGTGCGCCTTATATTTATGTCATTGGCTCCGACAAACTATCCTCCGAACTGCACACCTTAAGTGAGACAACGAATAAAACATACACCAATCTGATTTTTGATTATACCTACAACGATCAGAATCATCCGGATCGTTTATACTATCGCTCTGATCACTGGAACTTCGCCAAAAAGAATATTCCAATCATCTTTTATTTTGATGGCATTCATGAGGACTATCACAAGCCTGGTGATGAAGTAGATAAAATAGAATTTGATTTATTGGCGCTTCGCACCAAAACAGTTTTTTATACAGCCTGGGAAATTGCTTACCGCGATACCAGGATTACGGTAGATAAAAAGTAGCCGTAAGTATTGGCAGATTATTTACTGTTCCTTAAAAAGGAACATGTACATGTCGTTCAGCATGATAGCTTGATCGCACCAACGGACCTGACTCCACATATTTTAGTCCGCGTTTCAAGCCTTCTTCTCTATACATCGCAAAGGTATCGGGGTGTATAAACTCGGCTACTTCCAAATGCATTTTGGTGGGTTGCAGGTATTGACCCAAGGTGAGAATCATTAAACCATTCTCTGCCAAATCATCCATCGCTTTAAAAACTTCTTCTTGTGTTTCGCCCACGCCCAGCATAATGCCCGACTTGGTGCGCATACCCGCTTCGCGTATGCGTTTGATTTGCTCTAAGCTGCGATCGTATTTAGCTTGTGGTCGCACCATTCTGTATAATCGCCCCACGGTTTCCATATTATGAGAAACTACTTCCTGTCCGCCTTCAATCATTTTATACAGCGCCTCCCAATTTCCTTTTGTGTCGGGTATTAAGGTTTCGATGGTTGTCTGCGGACTTGCCACTTTGGTTTGCACAACTGTTTGATACCAGATTTCAGCACCCCTGTCTTTCAGTTCATCACGGTTTACAGAAGTAAGCACTGCGTGTTTCACACCCATGAGCTTTATTGCTTCAGCTACACGAGCAGGTTCATCGGCATCATATTCGGTGGGGCGTCCGGTGGCTACAGCACAAAAGGTGCAGCTACGTGTGCATACATTTCCCAAGATCATGAAGGTAGCTGTGCCCGCACCCCAACATTCGCCCATGTTCGGGCAATTACCGCTTTCGCAAATGGTATGAAGTTTATTTTCGTCAACCAGTTTGCGAACTTTCGCATACTCAGGCCCAATGGGCAACTTCACGCGAAGCCAGTCTGGTTTACGTTTTTTAGTTTCTTCTATTGAAATGACAGGTAATTCAATCATGATACTGGATATTGTTATTCGAACAACGAACAACCATCAACTAATAACCAATTACTTACCGATAAGTTCCTTGTATTGATCCGCAGAAAGTAAGTCATTAGCTTCTGCTGCGTTGCTTATCGTGATTTTCACCATCCAGCCGCCTCCGTAAGGATCGCTATTTACTTTTTCAGGACCGCTTTCCAACGACTTATTAAATTCAGTTATTTTTCCACTTAAAGGCATGTATAAATCCGACACGGTCTTTACGGCTTCTACGGTGCCAAATACATCGTGTTGTTTCACATCCTGTCCAACAGAAGAAATATCTACATAAACTATATCGCCCAACTCATTTTGGGCAAAATCAGTAATGCCAATAGTAGCAGCGTTGCCTTCAATTTTGATCCATTCGTGGTCTTTGGTATACTTTAGGTCTTGAGGGATGTTCATATCGTCAAATAATTTAAGGTCCAAAAATAGCGAAACCCTTGTTCTATTGGGCCAAATTGAAGATGATTTTTATGCCTCCGCGTGTGGTTGACCTGCGGAATGAGTTGGTTACCAGCGGCTCATTTACGTTTCGCTCCATATAACCCTGAATTCTTAATTTTTGATTAATGAGATAACTCACATTGGGGCGAAGCTGAAAATTAATATTACCATTGGTGATGGTATTTACCTCATCAATTTTTCTCTGAATAGTTCGGTTATTGGCCACACTCATATTCAACTGAAAGGTGATGTCATTTTTTAAGGTGATCACACGACCGTTGTCTTTGAAGGGAAGTTTCATATTCGCCTTCGTATAACCCAAATCGACAGACCAGTCTTTACTATTCAGTTCGGTTATTTGCGAGTTTGAAATATTAAGTGCCAGGTCGCGTTTTGTTTTATATTCAAAGCGAACATTGAGTTTACTTTTGGTTCGGAAGTTAACACCAACCAAAGGCGCGAACTGCTCACTGATCATCACCTGACTGATTACATACACGGGTATCAGCTCGCCTTTTGCGTTTGATTGAGAGGCAAACTGTCCATTATTATAATCTTCAATGGGATTGTTAATTCCCACATTCGTGTACTCCAGGGAGTTGGTATAATTCACCACGGAGTAAGTAGAACTATATGCATGGTTGAGCGTGATAGATTGAAAAATATCTTTAAGTCCTTCCAGTTTGTTTAAGCCAGAGTAATCGATTCGCCAGTTAGGAAATGGTATGGCCGGGAAAGGGGAAAGGTTTACCGTCTCGGCAGTTTTTCCTGTGTAGGCGGCAATGAATGCAGGGATCAACACATCTTGCGATCTTGTTTCATATGAATTACCGGTGATAGAAGTAAACCGATCTTGAAGCGTGCCTATGTTTTGCGCGAATTGATTGAATACGGTTGAGTTCACACTCTCATTATTTTTAAAGGCGGTGTTGATCGAGAGGATTGAAACTTTGTAGGAGCCCATTCTGCTCGGACTGAGTGACTGGTAGGCGCTGCCCGTTGAATCCATTCTGAAAATTTCCTGAAACGAAGTAGTCGAATTCTTTTTTACATCGAGCTGAATTTTAAGTGAAGATGACGGCTCTAAGCTTGCCCGCATACTCAAGTCTTTGGTTTGAATCTGACTAAAGGGAGTGGTTAGTTTATTACTTCTGGAAAGCCATCCGTTTTCTGCTGCTTTTTTCTGAAAGCCTGATTCCTGCTGGCCAAGAACAAATCCCCACCCGGGGGCACTCCACCCTTTATCCATCCCACCCAGGTAAGGGCTAGGAGTAAAGCCCGGAAGGATGGTTCCTTGTGTAACTGTATACGTGCCCGTAATATTCCGAAGCGACATGATTAAACGCAGCAATGATTTAACGGCTTTCAATTCAGGAGGGTGCTGCACCGTGTCGGGTTTAGTAGGCTTTTGTGTAGTGATTGAACTAGGGCGTGCAGGGGTGTTGATCTTTTTAAGGAAACCAATCTTGTTATACAGTTTCACCATATCAATTTTTCCGTTCAAGCCTTGGTCTTGAGTATTTTGAATAATGTTTCCCATGCGAAGACTGTCAATTTTTTCCAGTGGCCCTGCTCTCCAACCATAGCCCACGTTGTAGCGATACTCTGCTCCTAACCAATTAACCAATGGGATTTTTTCAAAGGGCAGTGTATAATTAGCCGTGATATTCTGATTAAAGTTTTTCATCCGGCCAAACTTTTTCAGATTTTCAATTACAATTTTGAGAGAGTCTTCATTGTTAAGATCACCATCGGGTTCGTCAATGATGGCATTTACCTGCGAACTATAATCCAACGTAAGCGCTTTGGTCAAACTCCATCGCACGTTGTATGACCGGTTGAATACAAAGAATTTTTGAAAGTTAGGTAAAGCGCTCCCCGCATCTTTAACGGCATTACGATAGATCATCTTACTAAAAGATCGATCTAAATCTCCGCGGATGGAAATATTCGCGGGCATGGGATTGAAATTGAAATCTTTAATCAGTTTTAAGGCAGGCGATGACAATGCCTTTGAATCTTTGAAAGGCTCAAAGCCTTTAAACTTAGGCGAATATTGCCAGGCAACGGCACCTTTATAATTTCGTCTGGTGTTTTCCTGTAAATTGAAATTAGTTTGTGTTGCTTCGCTGAAGGCATAGGTGAATGAAAAATTCTCGACATCGTAAATATGCGCTTTGGCATCTTTATTTAGTTTCACTTTTCGCACGTTGGCAAAATTCAAACTTCGTCTTACGGATTGATCCTGTATGACCTTCAAATACGACTCTCGTTCTGCGTCTGTGTTGAACGATTTTAAGGCAGCTGCAAGGCGCATGTCCGGATTAGCCGGATCGAAGTTGGGGTTGATGGTTGTGTTTTCATAACTGATGAACATTGGTATCTTCAATCCTGTCCATTGTGGAAGTAACTTATCCACGTTGATGTTGGCCGAAACATCATACGAAGTAGTTTCACCGCGCGCGCGTTCAGATATTTTTGATTGAACATTACCATATCCAAAACTAATATGCCGCAACGAACCAGTAACCGTACCTAAGTCGGCCAGTTTTGTGTTCAACACGACATTGGTAGCCCAACCGGCAGTGCGATCAAAATCAGTAAGACGCAATTCATTTGCCCATACGCACACATCAAATACTTTGGCATCTGCGCTGCGTGGATTACGCACGCCAATCATCATCATGCGCACCTGGCTAAGATCAGGTCTTCCTAATATTCTTATTCCGTGTTTGCCCACTTCTTTCGGTCCTGCCTGCGGATATAAAATACCTAAGTTATATCCATCACGATCACGTTGTGATTTTAACGCGTAGAGTTCATTCAAGTCTAAATCGATTTGATTTTCATCTGGCCAGATGATGGATATATCGCGGCCATTGTCACCGGGCGGAGTGATCTTAAGGGGCAGCTCAATTTCGTAATAGTTTTCATCAAAGTCAGTACCTAAACGAACAAAGGCCGTAAGCTGACCATCTTGTAAATTATTTTTCAGGTTGGTACTGTGAGCGCTCAAAAACATTTTGATGCGACCATAGTTGAAAAAATCCATTGACACGTTTTTAAAAATAGAACGCGCATCACCATCCGGCAATTCCTGAACACAAAGTTGTACGGACTGTTCATTTAATCTTCGTTGCACTACCGAAGTGTTATCGCGATCACGTCTGAGTGGTTCTACATAAGCTGGCTTTACATTATTTCCTTTCCCGTTTTCTTCTACGTTTACAACAGACACGGCAAAGTTATCGAGGTTGGGTTCAATGGGTTCGCCAAAACGTGACTCTTGCAGGTTGCCGGTGTAGCGCCTCCAACGGTTGCCAACGGCACGAAATTTTGCCATGCGCAACACCACAGGTTGAGTAAATCCGGTTAGGTACATGCGTGCGTATCGAATGGATTTAAATCCTTCCAGGTTGCCGACCTTCTCATCAAATTGCCTTACAGGAATACGGAAAAGATACCAGGTGGCATCCGGGTTTTTTTCCGATGAGATGGCATCAACGATATACTTGTTCCCTACTTTTAATGTATTAGGAGTTAATTCAATGTTATAGGAATAATATTCCTCCAGATCACTTAACGTATTATCCTGATTAAGATCTTCATTGTCTGGAATGGTAGTGCCTGACCTTGGATAGAGTTCGTTTCCCGTGAGCACCGGAGTGTTGTTCTCCAGTCCATTCCAATTTTTATAGCGCTCAAGAATCTTGGCGTTTTTTTGGTCAAATTCATCGCTTAAAAAATATCGAAAATCATCCGCAGACGGATCTTGCAAAGCAATCGTTTGTGCAGATGGGTTGGTGATCTTATTTAAGAAATCATCCCTAAACTTGTCTGCTTCTTTTATGTTTCCAACACCATCCAACCCGACATCCTGGTTTGGTCTTGAATTAGTATTATTGTCAAATGCATTATTGAGGTATTGTTGATTAGTCACATAACCCCAATTGTTTTCTGTCACTTTTCCGGATGTTAGGTCTCCATCGGTGGGCAACCCATTTTCAAACGCATGCTTGCCATCACGCATCAGGTCTTCTGATAAACTTCCTAAATGAAAAATTACTTTGCCACCCGTAGTATTCACTTTTGGTGTTGTTCTTCCATCGTTGACTACACCGCGTTCATTATTGATGAAGGGATCCAGCAACCAAAATTCCAGGTACTCCACGTTGGCTTTGTCAAAATCCACTTCAGTGCGAATGGCCGTGGTGATTCCTCCCCAGTTACTGGCAGGGTCTTTTAATGTTCCGTCTGCGTTTAAGTCGAAGTTATAATTGTAGGGGCCGCGCTCAGCAGGGTAATAAGCAACATCAAAAATCTGTTCGAAAAAATTTCCAACAAAAGGATCGAAGTAGGGGAAAATTTCTTTGGGAGGCACTGGCCTAACGTAATGGTTCTCCAAGTCTTTATCATCAATATTTTTTGGTTTGAGTCTTCCACCTGTTCGGTAAAAGAGATTATCTACGGTATACCAGGCTAATTTGGCTCTTTTGTAACCAGCACGTATATCGTTAGGTGCGCCCAGGCTTTGATCAAAACGATTGTCATTTGTTTTTGGGGTGGTTGAAAGTTTCCAGGAGGCCGGAGTCAGTAAACTATAAGGGGTGGCTGTGTTTTCAAAGTCATCAATAAACGAAGTGCCATCGCCACCAACAATGTTTGACGTGCCTGGCAATAGCTGGGCAAACTCTGCATTGAGGGTAATGGTAGATTGTTCTTTGGTTTGTAAAAACGGAAGAGCGTCCACCACTTTGGTGAGTATGCGTGAATTTTTTCTCATGTTAAAATCCAATCCGTATTGCAGATTTCTGGCAGGCTCTGTGCCAATAAGATTACGGCTGATGAGAGGACGCTCGTTATAATAGAGCAGCGTAGATCCTATGTTGATATCATCATTAAGTTTGTAATCCAGTCGGGTACCTAACAAAGATCGTGTTTGAAAAGCAAAAGGGTCTTGCTGTTCATACGTAATCTCAAGGTCTTTGCCAGAACTGAGAATGCCTTCATTTAAAATGGTGACTTTACCAAACGTATAATCAACGGTATAGTCGGTTCCTTCGCGCAACGGAGAACCACCGGCATATACCTTCACGGAGCCCTGTGAAATATTAAATCCTTGTATAATAATATCTTTTCCTGAGCCTGCTTTGAAAGAACCTGTCAGGTAGAATTTGTTTTTTGTGGCAAATAATTCGGCTTCGGCTTTGGTTGTGTGATAAAGCGTGTCATAGACATATTTGTTGATCAATTGATCACGTATAGTAGGGTTGGTTTCTTTAGCAAAAAGATTTCGAAGCGCTTTGTTAAATGGCTCGAGGTAAGGAAAGATGATTAATCCGGTTTCGGTGTTCACCGTTATTTTTTCTACAAAGTCAAAGTTGCCATCCGGTTGCGGGTCGTTATAGGGATTAAGTCTATCAAGTCCAAGTACTTGAATTAGCTGTTGGGTGCGTGCATAATCTCCTTCCTGCAATTGTGGATTATCAATACCGGTGCGGTCATCACGATAGATTACACGAAGCTGAAATCCTTCGCGGGTGAGTTGACTTACATTAAGGTTATAGATGTTTTTCATCATCAGGTTCCAGGTAGGAATGATTTTCCCTTGCTGGTCTTTGAGACTGATTTTGCGAGGGCGCAGCATTTTCAAATAGACGACTTCGTTTTCGGGCTTGTTGGAATAATCTTCCGTAAGCTCACCCACTTTATACACTCTTCCATTGAAGGTATATTCAAATGCGATGGCGAGCGCTTCGTCATTTTGCAACTTGCGCTGAAGCGTGAGATAGCCTAGTTCTTTATGAAAAGAAAATTCGGTAGGCGATAATTTTCTGGCGCTGGTAATTTTTTCGAAGTCGGTACCATTTACTAACCCAAGTCCTTCCAGTGCCTGATTTATTCCATCCGAGTTAGCCGAAATACCTCCCAATTTATCAAACAAGTTGTTGGCTGTATTGCCGGTAGGCGAGCGTGGTGCAACCGTAGAAGTTAAAATATCTTTGCGATAAATCTTATCGGACTCACCCATGTCCATAAAGCCAACAACATTGCGTAGGGTTTGCGTATCGTTCTGGCGATTGAGCAGGTATACTTCTACGCGGGTAACGTTAACACCGGAAGTAATTTGTGGCAACGTACCTAACCACGCCTCAAAATTATCGCGAAAAAATTGTCCTAAAAAGAAGTGACGGTTTTCATCATAGTTTGAGCCTACGATTTCAAAGGGCCTACCTTGTGCGGCTCCGTTGGTACTACCGGCTACTTTGATAGATGATTGCTTGCCACGTTGTGTAGTGGCGATGGTAGTTACAAACAATTTCCCAAACTGCATTTGGGCTTTGATACCAAAAAGATTTTGTGATCCTGTGATTAAGCTGTTGTTTAATGGCAAACTCACATTACCCACTTCGAGTTTCTTGAGAATGTCTTCTTTGAATCCGGAGTATTCCACTTTCATATTGTTTTGAAAGTCGAATGAATTGTTGTTATCAAAGTTGGTGGTTACCGATAATTTCTCGCCCACTTTTCCAACTACGCTCAGGTTTATTTGCTGGTCGAATTCAAAGCCTCCGTTTCGCTGCTGGCGTATAGGTATGGATGGGTTTTCAATTTTTTGGAATTGACCACCAAAATCCAGATTCACAAACCCTCGCGGAATCAATTCTACATAGCTGCCCCCGAAGATGCGGTCCAACACCGGACTGATATAAATTTTGGGTATCAGGTTCCTGCTGCTTACGGCACTTTCTCCGTCCAGTGCTTTGCTGCGACTTTGCCAATAACTGCGTTTGATAATTCTGTCTTGTTGCTGACTAAACTCATCAAAGGACATGCTGGAGTTGGGTCTATAATACACCCCACCGATCTTTTCTGAGATGCTATAATTTCTGCCAGAGTCAATACTGACCTCAGTGGTAATGCTTTTAGGGTCTTTAAGGTATAGGGGTGAATAGGTGGTGTAATTTGAAAACGGATCACCATATCGGTCGCGTAGGCGGAATGAGGGCCTGTAAGGATTGAAGATTAAAGTTTTGGTGGTATCAACCTTGGCGCGCACAGTATCACGCTGCTGCCCTAAGGCTGCAGGAGCGGACCAGCCTGTTGTCAGGCAAATAACCAGTCCGAGGATGAACTGAATCTTCCGGTTAGATCTACTCAATCGTGGTTCAGGCGTTTTTTAGTGCTTGTTTCACCAGCTCTTCCAAACTTATTGATGCTCCCAATCTTTTAAGGATGGTATCGATACTTTTTTCAGCTGCCGGTTTGGTTATACCAAGCGTTACTAAAGCAGTTAACGCTTCGTGCCGCGTGGTATTGTGTACCATTCCGGGTTTACCTGGCTCTTCGTCACCCAAGTCTCTTCGAAGTTTATCCTTCAATTCGAGAATAATACGCTGTGCAGTTTTGCCTCCAATTCCTTTCACGGCCTGTAAGGCGGTGACATTTTCGCCTACAATAGCCGATCGTAAATCGGGTGGAGGCAGGTAGGAGAGTACAACCAGTGCGGTATTAGGCCCAACACCGTTCACGGAGATCAGGTACATAAACATTTTTTTTTCAGCCTCCGTGGCAAAGCCATAGAGCACATGGGCATCTTCGCGCACGTGCATATAGGTGAAAACTTTAAGGTCTTCACGATCTTTAATTTCTGAAAAAGTATGAAGGGAAATACTCACCTGATAGCCCACTCCATTCACTTCTAACTGAATAAATGTTGGCTCTTTATGGACGAGCTTTCCTTTTAAATAAGCGATCATTAAAAGCTAAAAAAATTAAAATGCAGTTTACGAGGATTTGGGCATGGAAACAAGGGTTTATCATATTGTGTCGAGTCCATTCCATATCGTATAAAAACAGGTAACTGAACTTGTTTGGCAGGTAGCTTGCTCGAATATTTTTATTGATACTTTAATTCCAATCTACCACAAGACCAAAGTATCTTGCCTTAAAATTTACAGATATGTGGGGAATGTCATTATCGAAAAATCTGGCCATTGACTTCGGTAACAATAACACATTGCTTACCGACCAATCATCTATTCTTTTGTCGCAACCCTCATTTATGGTGATCAATGAAGTCAATAATAAAATAGAGGCGGTAGGTGATAAGGCCTACGCGATGATGGAGAAGACCCACTCTCATCTTAAGCCAATAAAACCGTTGAAGGGAGGCGTGATTTCAGATGGGGAGTCCGCCAAAACATTGTTGAAAGAGTTGGTGGACAGTGTGGACAAGCCTTCTTTGCTGGGTCGAAAATATAATTATCTCTTATCGGGCATTCCATATGACACCACCCAGGTAGAGAAGCGGGCATTGCGAGATGCACTGGATCAGTTCTCGGCAAAAAATACTTTTTTGGTTCATGAACCTTTGGCAGCGGCATTGGGCATGAATCTGAATATACAGGAACCTGAGGGTAAGTTGATTGTAGATATTGGTGGAGGCATTACTGAAGTAGTTGTTATTTCTCTTTCGGGGATTGCGGCCTTCCGGTCGTTGCGCATAGCCGGGGATGCACTGGATGAAGAAATTCAGGATTATTTCCGTAGAGAATACAACATGTCCATTGGATTGAAAACCGCAGAAGCGGTCAAGAAAAAAATCGGATGCGTTTTTTCACCGGTGGCTACAAACGAGACTGTTATGGTGAAGGGCAAAGATCTGATGGAGGGCATTCCGGTGAGCAGGCCTATCTCCCAGCAAGAGTTGACGAAAGTGCTGGAAAGACCTTTTAAGCAAATAGAAGAGTGCATTCTTCAATCGCTTGAAGTGTGTCCTCCTGAATTATCATCTGATATCTATCAATCCGGAATATTTGTGACCGGGGGCAATGCACAACTGAAAGGGGTGAAGGAACGATTCTACAAAATTTTTAAACTCCAGGTAAATATTGATCCTCAATCACTTTTATCCGTGAGCAAGGGCATTGGTCAAATCCTTTCTTCTCCCACAAAATATAAATCCATCCTGCTGTGAATGGAAACCACCTGTAAGGAATAATAATATTTAAAGGTGATCATTCTTTTCATGCAACTGCGCATCCACCACGGCAATGGCTGCCATGTTGATAATTTCCCGTATTGAACTACCGAGTTGAAGTATGTGTACAGGCTTTTTCATTCCCAATAAAATGGGCCCAATTGCTTCTGCACCACCAATTTCCATCAATAATTTATACGCGATATTGGCAGAAGCCAGATTTGGAAAAATCAACGTATTGGCTCCTTTTTCAGCCAGCGCACTAAATGGATAAATCTCTTTTTGAAGATCTGTGTCAAAAGCCACATTGGCTTGAATTTCTCCATCCAAAATCAAGTCAGGGTATTTTTCTTTAGCCAATTTCACAGCATTGCCTGTTTTGGTAGGAACCTCTCCTTTACTGGATCCGAAATTGGAGTAGGAAAGAACCGCAACCCTTGGTTCCATGTCGAAAAATTTAACGCCTCGTCCGGCCAACCCAATAATTTCAACCAACTCCTCGGTGGTAGGATCTTGATTGATGGTACAATCTGCAAAAAAGAAGACTCCTTTTTTGTTCATGATGATATACATTCCAGCAACCCGATTTACTCCTTCAGCCATGCCAATGATTTGCAATGATGGTAAAATGGTTTTAGGGTAATCTTTGGTGAGACCGGAAATCAATGCATCGGCTTCACCAAATTCAACCATCATAGCACCGAAAGCATTACGATCGCGCATGACTCTTTCCGCATCTTTTAGTGTTGTGCCTTTGCGTTGTCTTTTTTCATGATATGCTTTCGCGTAGCGTGCCGTGAGTTCCTTTTCTTCGCGAGGATCTATAATTTTACATTCACTTAGCTCAAGGCTATGTTCATGACAAAGCCTTAAAATCTCCTCACGGTTTCCCAATAAAATAGGATGGGCAATTTTCTCGTCTTGCAACACTTGCGCAGCTTTGAGGATTTTTATATGGTCAGCTTCAGCAAATACAATATACTTCGGTTTTTGTTTAGCAATATCAATGATCCGTGAAGTAAGTTTTTGATCAATGCCAATGCGCTTGAGTAGTTGTTGATGATAGGCACCCCAATCGGTAATTGGGTTTTTTGCTATACCCGAATCCATCGCTGCTTTTGCTACGGCCGGTGAAACGGTGGTTATCAACCGTGGGTCTAAGGGTTTGGGAATTAAATAATCTTTTCCGAATTCAATGCGATCAATGCCATAGGCCTGAAAAACAACATCGGGAACTGGCTCTTTGGCTAATTCCGCCAAGGCTCGCACGGCAGCGAGCTTCATGGCTTCATTAATTTCAGTAGCGCGCACATCCAAGGCGCCTCTGAAAATATAGGGGAAGCCTAATACGTTGTTAATTTGATTAGGATGATCTGAGCGCCCTGTGCCCATGATTAAATCAGGCCTTGTCTTTTTTGCAAGGTCATAGGCAATTTCGGGATTAGGATTGGCCAGCGCGAACACAATCGGATCTTTTGCCATCGCAAGAACGTCTTCAGGTGTCAAGCTATCAGCAACCGAAAGTCCCACAAACACATCGCAACCTTTAACCGCTTCTTGTAATGTTTTTATTTTTCGGGTAGTGGCGAATTCTTTTTTACTGGCGTCTAGGTTTTCGCGCTCCATGTTGATTACACCTTTGCTATCGCACATAATCAGGTTTTCTTTTTTCAAACCCAATGCGAAATAAAGTTTAGTACATGATACGGCTGCGGCACCTGCACCATTTACGACCAGTATAATTTCTTCAATTTTCTTCCCTACAATTTCAAGCGCACTCAATAAAGCAGCACTGGAAATAATGGCAGTACCATGCTGGTCGTCATGCATGATGGGAATTTTCATTTTCGCGCGCAGCTCGGTTTCAATTTTAAAACACTCGGGCGCTTTTATGTCTTCCAGATTGATGCCACCAAAGGTTGGTTCCAGTGATTTTACAATTTTGATAAAAGCATCCGGATCTTCTTCATCAATCTCAATATCAAAACTATCAATGCCGGCATATTTTTTAAATAAGACTGCTTTCCCTTCCATCACAGGCTTAGATGCTTCGGGACCGATATTACCTAATCCCAACACAGCCGTGCCATTGGTAATAACAGCCACGAGGTTGCCTTTGGAGGTATATTTATAGACGTCTTCTTTGTTGGCAGCAATTTCTTTGCAAGGTTCGGCTACGCCTGGTGAATAGGCTAATGCTAAATCATGTTGTGTACTTAGCATTTTAGTCGGTACTACTTCGATCTTTCCGGGTTGTCCTTGGGTGTGATAGTTGAGGGCGTCCTGCTTACGAATTTTGGTAGACATGAGTACGGTTTTATTTAGATAAGGGTGATGAAGCAAGTTACAATCTAAGTAACTGGATTAATAATTTTAATCGGGAAATATCCACTGAATACGAGGATGCGTAACTGGCTTATTTAGCAGCAGCAGGTAACTCTGAGCTTATTCTGAAAGTATATAAAATGGCTTCCAATTCGCGCATGATTTCACGTTGGCCTTTGCCAGGGCTAAATGTAAATCCTTCGATATAATAAATCATGCCTTGTGGCTGATCAACCAGTGTGTATGAAAGAAAAGGTCCACCCATGACAAAATTGTTGGTTCTCCAGAGTCCGCGCATTTCAACAGCAAACTTCTTTTGAAATGAAATTTCGCGTGTAATAACGGGTTTACTGTCAACGTTTGTTTCTGTGACCAGATATGTATCGACCCGTTCGGGATCTCCGTATAAATATTTCTGGCAAATCTCATCGCGCCAGTTGATCAAGCTGTCTCTTTTAAATTGTTCTTGCGATGTATATTTTTTTCTGGCTATAAATACATCTTTATCATCTTTTGGATTAATCTGACGTATCCAAAGAAACTCTTCATTATTCATCACCAATTGATAACCAAACGGGACTTTTAGATCGCACTGAAAATCTTTTTTCAAAATCTGAGATACTCCTTTAACCTGTTTTGATTTAAAGAGTGAAGCAGTTAGTCTTTCCCGTTCTTTGTGATCAAAATAATCAATAAGTTTCTTTCCATTTTTTCGGATGTGCTGTAAGAGTTGATTTTCAGTCATACTAAAAAGATAAAGCACTTCCTGTCCTTTGGCGAAAACGTCTTCCGAGTTTTGACTAAAAAAATCGGGGTTGGCCTTGATTTGATCCAGTGATTCTTTCGTAAAAAGTCTTTTCACTATGCTGGCACCAGCTGCTCGCTGATCAAGAGAAACAGCAAAGATTAAGTTTCTTCTTTGCTTCAATACAAAATTGAGCTTGCGTGGGTCTATCCACTTTAAATTGTAAATCGGTTCAGGTCTTGGCAGCACTTCCATTTCAGCACTAAAAAGCGAGTCAATCACCCTTCCAAGAGGTCCTTTCCATTGGGTAGAATCCATGATAAGGAATATATCGCCTGATAATCCAGATGAAGGAGGGAGGTTAGTTTCTTTAGAATCTGAGCAGCCACTCAGTATAAAGATTGACAGAAAAAGTGAGCTGAAAATATATTTCATGGGTTACTGTTTTTTGTCTATGACCACATGGAATTCGCCTGATTAGATGATCGTCCTGTTGGGGTATTGTAAATCATGGCTCATTACATGTTGAAATAATTACCGGTTTATGGCTATGTCTAATCACCTCATACCAAATTCCTGACAGGGGCAATGGGTATTTCATAGCAATCATGTGTGACGTCTTTATAATTCAGTCTTTTCGAAATGGTCACAAAGACTTTTATGAGCTAATGATTAATTTTTGACCTGGTTTTAGTCCGTTGTCCTTTAAGTTGTTCAGACTTTTAATTTTCTCTACGGTAAGACCCGGAATTCTTCTGGAGATATTCCAAAGTGTGTCTCCCGGTTGAACAATATAGGTTTTCGTATCAGGCGATAAAATTAACGATTGCGTAGCGTTTTGAGCTCTTACAGAAGCAACGGCTCCGGAAGGGATTACCCAAATAGCAAGACGCTGACCAGCGTGAATTCTGTCGCTATGAAGGTTATTCCATTTTTTAATATCGATTACTCTCACGTGGTGTCGCATGGCGATAGATCCCAATACGTCCCCTGATCTTACTTTGTAGGATACTATTTCACGGCCTTCGGTGCTGCCTCCAGTGAATTTTTTTGCCAATGCTTCTATCTCTTTTTTACCAACACGCGAAACAGAATCCAGAATGGCAACCCTATTTAGATCAAGCGTTGTTTTCGCGTGGACAGGTATTTTCATGATATGCACTTTGCCGTTATCGGGTAGGGCATTGCGTTGCACGGATGGATTTAATTTTTGTAAATCTTCAAGACAGGTGCCGGTAAGGGATGCCAATGCTTCAAAGTGAACAAATTGTTTTACGGCAAGTGTATCAAATAGGGGTAATTCCTCTCGCGCAGTTTCTACTAAGTTATGTTGTTCAGTATAATTCATCGCATAAATGATCGCGATAAACTGCGGCACATAGGCGCGTGTCTCTCGAGGCAAATGAGGATAGATTTCCCAAAAAGATTTTTTATATCCAGATCTGCGAATGGCCTTGCGCACAGTGCCGGGGCCAGAATTGTAAGCAGCCAGAGCTAATTCCCAATCGCCAAAAATCGAATGTAGTTGTGATAAATACCGACATGCTGCATCGGTAGATTTTTCAGGATCCATCCGTTCATCAACATACCAGTCAGCATGTAACCCCATGTATCTTCCTGTTCCAGACATGAACTGCCATAAACCTACAGCTCTCGCCTTTGAAACGGCTCGGGGATTTAGTGCAGATTCAATGATGGATAAATATTTTAATTCATCGGGTAACTTGTATAGCGCGAGACTTTTTTCAAACAGAGGAAAGAACATGTCTTTTTTACGCTGCATGGTGCGTGTGTATTCACGGTTTCGAATGGTAAAGTAATTGATGAATCCATGCACCGTTTTATTATAAGTGAGCGGGATGACGCGTTGTATACAACTCAGTCGATCTGCGAGTAATTCGGGTGTTTCATCTGCCGGAATATATTCTAAGTCACTGGGGAGTATATTCAGCGAAATGGGTAAACTATCCAACGGAATTAAATCACCAGTGGGTGCAGGCAGCTCCAGGGAGTCCGTTTCAGTCTCCTCTTCTTCTTGTGCCAATAACACAGTATGAGAAAAGATAAAAAATATAACCAGAACAAAATACCTCATCATATCACCTTCTTAATGTTCAATTTATTCTGCTGTACCGCTGAAATTCAGTTCAAGTTCCGAATTATTTCCGAAAACTGAAACAGTTTAGATTCTTCAAAGTCATCTGCCATGATTTGAATCCCGATTGGAAGACCATTACCATCCTTTCCGCAAGGGATAGAAATACCAGGAACACCGGCCACATTTGCCTGAACGGAATATAAGTCAGCTAAGTACATTTCGATTGGATTATTTGTATGCTCTCCCAATCTAAATGCTGTGGTGGGTGTGGTGGGAAGGATTATAAAGTCATGATTCGCAAAAATGGCTTTAATGTGATCACGTATTAATTTTCTTACTTTCTGCGCTTTGGTGTAGTACGCATCGTAATAGCTTGCACTCAGCACAAAAGTTCCCAGCATAATTCTTCGCTGCACTTCTTTACCAAATCCTTCTGAGCGTGTTTTTTTATACAAGGCATTCAAATCATGCGATGCAGAAGAACGATAACCATAACGAACGCCATCAAAGCGTGATAGGTTAGAGCTAGCTTCGGCCGTTGCCAATATATAATACGTAGGCAACACGTATTCATTCAGAGGGAAGTCAATGGCTTCCACCGAATGACCTGCCGATTTAAGTTGATCAATTTTTTTTAAAATGTTTTCCTTTATTTCCGGCTGTAGTGCTTCCGACTCAAGGGTGTCACGCATGTAGGCAATGCGATATTTTTTTTCCGTTGAAGTGGTTAACTCAGCACTGTACGATGGAACAGGTTGTGTTGATACTGTACTGTCATAATCATCTTTGCCAGCGATCGTTTCCAGTACGATAGCCGCATCATAGATGTTTTTAGAGAAAATGCCAATGCAATCAAAAGATGATCCATACGCAATTAATCCATGACGGGAGATGCGTGAGTAGGTTGGCTTTAAACCAATCACACCACAAAAAGCAGCTGGTTGACGAACGGAGCCACCTGTATCCGACCCGATTGAAATGTCACACATATCGGCCATCACAGCTACTGCCGAACCACCGGATGATCCACCGGCTACTCGTGTGTTATCGATATCATTAAGAACAGGGCCAAAAGCAGAGTTTTCATTGGAGGAGCCCATGGCAAACTCATCACAGTTTTGGCGACCAATTATAATGGCGTCTTCGTCTAGCAGTCGTTGCACAGCAGTAGCCGTAAATTGACAAACAAAACCGTTTAAAATTTTACTGCTGGCTTGAACGGGATGGTCTTTATAGGAAAGAACATCCTTGAGCCCAATGACTAAACCGGCAAGTTTGCCCGCAGTTCCAATTTTGATTTTGGAGTCAATCAGAATCGCCCGTTCTCTAGCTTCTTGTCCATACACACTTAAAAAAACATTGAGATGTTTTTTTGCTTCGATGTTGGCCAAAAAGTAATTTACCCTGTCGGTGCAGGAGATCGATCCGTTAGAGAGGCTTTGATGTAGATCTTTTAAATTAGCGTACGTATTCAACGCTTAATTTTCGTCAATCTTCGGAACTTCTTTGCCGGCATCATCCACTTCTTTCTTCACATCCTTAACGGCATCTTTAAATTCTTTAATGCCTTTTCCAAGGCCTTTGGCAAATTCAGGAATTTTCTTTGCTCCAAAGAAGACCAAAACGAATAAACCGATGACCACCCACTCGCCCATACCGGGCATCCCTATCAAAAGAATTGTATTCATAGCAATTAATTAAGAGTGTAAAGATAACGAAATATGATAAACGAAGTAATTAGTCTGATTTTGTCTGATTAAAATTGAACCGATTTAACTCATTATTTTACCGTTTAACTAATTTTTAAGCCAATCTTGTGGATTCAGGGCATCAAAATTTTTCCGGATCTGAAAGCGAAGCTCGGAAATACCTTCTCCATTTGACAAGACTTTACCAATTCCTTGATTGGTTGTTACCCGCTGACCTTGTTTTACGGTAATATCCTTTAAGCCGGTATAAACAGTAAAGTAATCTCCATGTTTAATAATAATCGTATTTCCCATGCCGGGAGTAAACGCGATGCGGCTAACCTCCCCATTAAAAATTGTGTGTACTTCTTCCCCTTGCGTGGTTTGAATATTTACACCATCATTCTGGATTTCAATTCCTTTCAATACAGGATGTTGTTGCCTTCCAAACCGTTGTGAAACAAAACCGGTAACAGGCCATGGGAATTTATTTTTATTTTCTTCAAATGAATTCGAAAGCGCCATGGTTGCCTCAGAGACTTCTTTATTCTTTTTGCCGTCCCTTTCACGCGCTTCACGTTCGGCACGTTCCAATTCTTCTTTGATGATTTTAGCAATTAAATTATCCAGTTCAGCTACTGCTTTTTTGGTGGCTTCCAAATCTTTCCGCAGTTGTTTCTCTTGTTTTTCAAGTGAACGTACCACTGATTTCTGCTTTACCTTCAAACTGGTAAGTTCATTGTTCTGATTTACTTCATCGGCCAGTAAGTTGTTTTTTTCTCCTCTTTTTATTTCGGTGATATGCACTTGTTGGCGTAAAATCTGTTGCACTTTTTCTATTGCTTCTGCCTGGCTTTGTCTTGCCTTACCATATTGCTCCATATACTTTAATCGCATGAGCAATTGGTCGAATGATTTTGATGAAAACAGAAACGTAAGCTTGTCCACTTTGCCACTTGCTTTTTGCGCAGCAAAAATCATGGCCGCATATTCTTCCTTCAGTTTATCCACATCTCTTTCAAGGGATTGGATTATTTGATTATTCTCACTGATATCATTATCCAGAAATGAAATTTCATTTCTGATTGACATAATTAATGATTCCTGTTGTGAAATACGCTGATTAAGCGCAACTAATTCGCCTATGGTATTCTTTTTTTCGGCCCCTGTCTCTGCCAGAATTTTTTCCGTCTCTTTTATTTTGGCGAGGTTCTGTTGCTTTTCTCGCTGCAACTGGGATTTCGTCTTTTGCCCATAGGCGGCATAGCAAAACAGTGAGAGAAGTAGAGACAGATAAAGATATCTACCTGCGGTCATATCGCTTGGGAATATTGAAAGGGAATTTCAATTCCCGATCACCAACTTCGGCTTTGTTGTATTCGATGGTAATGGTATTGTTGATGATGCCCGCAGCGGTCTTGTAAAACACATTAACAACACCATTATAAGGAAAGTATTTATCGCCTAGCGGTTGAAAATTAGAGTATTCTACTTTGAGGATATTGTTGGTGGTTGCTTCAACCAATTCCACATATTCAATTTTTTTGATAATGGGATTGACCATATTTTTGATGGTAACGGAACCATCTTTTTGAATTAGCTTATCGTGATCTCCCTCGTGGCCGATTTCGTTTTCAGAATTATTGCTTTTGATTGGGTTTCCCAGCATGGCGGCTTCAATGACGGAATAATCAATTTTAAAATTGAATCGCTTCGAGAGCTCTTCGTAATCGAAAACATAATATTCCTTATCTACATTGCTGACGATGGTTATCGAGTCTTTATTAATTAGCGCTTTTCCACCTTGCACACCAATTACGGTAAAGTTCATCCATATTACGCTGTCCTTCCTGACGCGAATGGTAGCCTTCACTTCTCTTTCTTTTTTCTCATCTTTAAATACAAGTCGTGCTTTACCATGTAGATAGCCAAAATCGATTTGTTCGATATCGATGGTTTTTGGTGGGGGAGGAAGAGTAGGAATAGTCTTTTTGCTGCAAGCTTGAAAAGCCAGCAGCGCAACGATTACGATAATAAAAGAGAGTTTTTTATGCATGTGCAATACCAAAGATGAAAAGAATTAAGGGTTTGTGAATGTCATCAATTCAATTTCTTGTTTAAAATTTTCTTATCAAGGGCAATATCATCACCTCCCGTTTGCTTGGCCTTTTGCCACTGTTTAATTGCCTGATCCACTTCACCCAACCGGAAAAGAATATCTCCATAGTGGTCTAAATGTGTTGCCGATACCGATCCGATTTGAATAGCTTTTTCCATCACTTTTCGGGCCTCTTTATATTTTCCCTGTGCATATAAAACCCAGGCACGCGTATCAAGGTAAGATGAATTTTCAGGAAAAAGCTTGATCAGTTGGGCCGACAGCTTATCGGCCTTGTCTAGATTTTCCTTACGCAAGGCAAGGTAGTAGCTGTAATTATTAAGCACAATATCATTGTTGGGATTATAGGCCAGGGCCTCTTCATAGGCAGCATCTGATTTGGCGAACTCTTTTGATCCGTGGTATGCATCTCCCAGCATTGAATTTAACTCACTAACAAAAGTGGGGTTGCTTGCCGAGAGTTTTTTTGCTTGTTCGAGTGCGTAAATTCCTTCTTTGTATTTCTTCTTGCGAAGGTAACCATAGCCATTAAAATAATAAGCCATAGCCTGATTAGGGAATATTTCAAGTGCTTCTTCTGAGTGTTTGATCAAACTATCTACCTGGTTGGCTTCACTTTCAAGGAACATTAGATTTTGCCATGCATCGAAACTGCCTGAGCCTCCTTTTATTGCTTTTAAATATTGCAATAGAGCCTCTCTATCATTTTCGAGGGTCATATATAAATCACCTCCCACTAAGTGTACATTTGGATCTGCCGGGTAATTGTCCTCCAGTTTTTTGAAGAGGTCAATAGCAAATGATTCTAATTCTTTGTCTGTAATGTTTTTGACTTTATTGGCAGAAAGTGAGTTGGTATACACGCCCATCATCAACACTTTGCTACTGACATCTACAGCGAGATCATCGATGATTTGTCGCACATATTCCCTGGATTTCTTTTCTTGTCCGCTGTCACGATATAATCCGGCCAGCATCATTTTGGAACTTCCGGCATCCGGATGATCCTTGATGTAATTCTCGATATATCCAATGGCTTTTTGACCTTGCCCGTACCGCGAAAGCGTCTCCGCAAACCCAAGAAGATAGCGTTCTTCATCGGGAAAAGCCTGCATAAGTTTTTCGCCTTCGGCAATGGCTTTATCGATGTTATCACGCTCCAGATAAATACGTTGCTTCTGTAGGGACGACACTTCATTAATCCCCAAAACACTTTCTGCCCGCTCATAAACTTTCAAGGCTTCGTCTTCTTTTTTATCATAGAGATAAAGTGCAGCGAGTTCATATAAGTAATCGTCTGTTCCTTTGACCTCCTTAAGCATTGTTTCGAGTGTACTGGTTGCTTTGCTAAACTCACCAAGGCCAGCAAAAATATTGGAAGCCAATAAATAGAAATATTTATTCTTCTTTTCGTTTTTAAGTGCAATCTCAATGCTTTGAGATGCTTTTATCAGGTCCTCTTCTTTTGTACTCTTGGCAAGGATTTCTGCAATTTTATAATGAACAGTGGCGTTTGTCGGATTTAACTCGGCCACACGCTGAAAGTAGACCAATGATTTGGCGTAGTCTTCCAGAATAAAATACTTTTCTGCTTCTGTAAAGAAAAACTCAGCTTCGCGCAACCGGGCCTCGGCAGAATGCTGTTCAGGTTGATTCCTTTTTTTCTGTGCAAACACCGATGGGTTTGTCAGCAGCGTGAAAAAGGCAATAAAAAATATGTATAAGGTTCTTTTTATCAACGGTTAAGGATCAAATCGTACTGAAATCCCCAAGATCTAATTCTGAGGAATTCCCCTCAAAATTAACGAAATTTCCTAACAGGCTATTGTCTAAAATTCCCTTCCTGACCTGGCTGTGCTTTTGTATGATCGAGTTCGTTACCCTCGAATCAACAACGGTGGTTCCTTCACTAATAGACACGTAAGGGCCAACGATTGAATTTTCAATGGATACATTATCGCCTATAAACACAGGTGGGATAAGGATACTGTTGATAATTCTGGCCTTTTCTGAAATTAACTTTTGGTCTTTTATGATCTCGAGGTAGCGTTGGTTGGTTTGCACCATATTGTTTTTGTTGCCGCAGTCTAGCCATTCTTCCACTTCGCCAGGCACAAAAATAGCGCCTTTCTGTTTCATGTTTTCCAGCGCAGTAGTAAACTGAAATTCACCTTTCTCTTTTATATCATGATCGATCAGGTGTTGCATTTCGTCTCTCAACTTTTCTCCGTTTTTGAAGAAATAGATTCCGATGATGGCAAGATCAGATACAAAGGTGGATGGCTTTTCAATCAACTCGGTAATTTCACCCTTCTCATTAAGTTTCACTACGCCAAACTGTGATGGGTTGGCAACTTTTTGTACCCAGATGGTGCCATCGATGGTAGTATTTAGTTTGAAGTCGGCCTTAAAGAGCGTGTCAGCAAAGGCCACAATTACTTTGCCGCTAAATAATTCCTTGGCAAAGAGAAGTGCGTGCGAAATTCCAAGCGCCTGATCCTGATAATAAATTCTCCCTTCAGCACCTACTGCTTTGGCCACCGCTTTCAAATCTTCTTCTACTTGTTTTCCAAAAGAAGGATGAACGATGAATCCGATATGATTAATTTTTTCGGGACATACATGGGCAATATCTTCAACCAGGCGATGCACAATGGGCTTGCCGGCAATGGGCAATAAGGGTTTTGCGGTGGTAAGGGTATGCGGTCGCAGGCGCTTGCCTAAGCCAGCCATGGGGATGATGATGTTCATACTAACAGTATTTATGTTGGAAGTAAAGCTACTAAATTCTTCATGCGACTGACCGCATAAGGTTCTTTCTTTCGATCAGGAAAATAGTGCCACAAAAAAGGACTACCACAATCAAATGAAATCCGACATTCGCCCACTGATTGGTAAAACTCATGCTGTTGACTGCAAGAATAATGCAATAGGTAATGATAATGTAACTCAAATCTTTCGCTATAGAATAAGGTATTGGATAGTAGCGTTGACCGATCACATAACAGGCAACAGCCATTGTGAAATAACATAATAAAGCGGCTATGCTGCTACCCATATATCCGGCCACGGGAATAAGAAAATAATTGCCGGCCACGGTAATGAAAGCACCCAGCAATGTAATCAAGGTGCCATAATAAGTTTTGTCAGTTAGTTTGAACCAAACACTGATGTTGTAATAAACACCCAGAAAAAGATAGGCTAATAACAAAACGGGCACGATGTTGATGCCAGCCCAGAAATTATCCCCAACCATGAATTTAAAAATATCCATGTTGATGCTGATGCCTAGTAACACCACACAGCACACAATCACAAAGTAGTGATTGACCTTCGCGAAAAGGGCCGGAGAGTTTTTATCGGAGGCATTAGAAAAAAAGAAAGGCTCCGCGGCATAGCGAAATGCCTGAATGCCCAGGTTCATAAACACGGCAAATTTGTAGCAGGCCCCAAAGATTCCCCCGGCTTCTTCGCGTGTTATGCCTGCGTAGAAATTCTCAGGAAGCCACCAGTCCAGCATACTTCTGGAGAACATCTCATTGATCATGCCGGCCACTCCGGTAATCATGACGGGATAGGCATATTGCAGCATTTGTGGCGAGATGGCTTTATCCCACGCTGGCCGCCATGCAATAATGGTTTTGAGGAAGAAGAGGATGAAGAAGGCGTTGGCGATAAGATTGGCTAAGAAAACGTAACCGATACCTATAGACGGATCATAATTGAGTTTTAGGAAATAGTAGTTCAAACCAATGAGTACACCAACGTTAAAGATTTTGGCTGTGGCAAAAACCAATGCCTTTTTCTCTAGACGCAGGCGGGCAAAAGGAATGGCTACCAGTGCATCCACGAACATGGTAAGGGTAAGCCAGATGATAAACTCCGGGTGTTCCCCGATGTGTAATGCCTGCGCAATGGGCGTGGCGAAGGAGATAAAAATGACAGACAATAATACGCTGATAAAAACCACGCTGGTCTGGCTCAGATTAAAAATCCGTTGCTGACTGTCTCCCGGTTTAGTGGCAAACCGGAAAAAGGCGGTCTCCATCCCAAACATGTACACAATGTTGATTACGCCCACAAAAGCGTAGAGTTTGGTGATTTGGCCATACTCGGCCTGCCCAAACATATCCTTGGTATGCAGGGGAACGAGCAGGAAGTTGAGCATACGGGGTAGGATGCTGCCCAGGCCATAAAGGGCGGTTTCACCTGCGAGACGGGATAGTTTATTCAATTTTGGCAGGGGTCTGGTTTACTTTTTATTGTGAAAGCTGATTTTTTTCACAAAGTAGGATTTGCAATCCAAATAAGGGTTAAAAAAAACATGATTGTTGTATAGCATGGTTTTATTATAAGAAATAAAGACTATTTTACTTGCCTCTATTTTGTTGATAATTAGTTACTTTTGGATTCTAATAAATTAAACGAAAAGAATCATTTCTTATATTTATATCTATGTTGACCTCCAAAACTTATGGGATAATTGTCATGTTCTTTGGAATCATGATTTCATTTAATACGTTTTGCCAAACAACAAGAACGTCAACAACAGGAGGAAGTCTTTGGTTTGATGGCGGTACAGGTTGGAGTGCAGGAGTTCCAATATCAACAAGTGCGGTTACTTTCAATAACAGTGCCACAGCGACAATTCTTGACACCCAGTCTGCAACCATTACTAGCTTCACCGCTGGAAATAACAGTATCTTAACGATCAATTCAGGAGGTACTTTAACAGTAAACGGTAATTTCACCACTAATAATGGTACGACAATTAATGTGTATGGGAATTTGGTGATAAATGGCGATTTAGTTGTTAATAATAACCTAATATGGAATGTTACGGGTACCGTTACGATCACAGGCAATGTAAATTTAGGGACTAATGGAAATTTGACTGTTTCCAATACAGGGACTATGAATATTTCTGGAAATGTTACCGCAACTAATAACACAAATTTGGTTGTAGATGGAGCGGTAACTATAGGTGGTAATATTTCCGTGGGAAATGGCTCAACAATAAGCGGAACAGGAACTGTTGCGGTGAGTGGAACTTGCACCGATGGGGGTTCGACTTTTTGTGCAACAGGACCACAACCAATTTCGCTTCTATTTTTTAAAGGTTCTTTGGAACCAAATAAAATATCCCTTTCTTGGTCCACCGCCTCAGAACTAAACTTCGATTATTTCGATTTAGAAAAATCCTCTGATGGAAAAAATTTCAATAGTATTTCAACCATTAAAGGTAATGGCACTACCAACGAGAACCATGATTACTCGTTTAATGATGAAAAACCCCTGATCGGCAAAAACTATTATCGCCTCAAGTCAGTTGACTTTGATGGTTACACGGAAACCTTTAATGTGGTGATGGTAGATTTTGATGGCTCAAAGAGTTTTTCGGTTTGGCCTAATCCATCGGATGGTGTTTCATTTACTGCCGAAACAAACTTTACTCCCACTAGCCGTGCCTATGTGGCTGTCTATAATACGATGGGATCAGAAATTGCTCACTTTGAAGTTTCCGGCAATTCATCAACATTAAACATACCGGTAAAACTGGAGTCTGGAGTGTATTACGCAAAATATATTTCCAGCGATTTTACTTCGACAAGCCGAGTATTGGTTAAATAAGTAAGCTTCGAGCCGTGAGCTTCGAGTAGCTCACAGCTAAAAGCTCGAGGTTCGAAGCTAATGCACTAGAACTCAATCAACACCTGCCCTCGCTCCACATTATCACCCTTCTTCACTTTCACTATTTTAATTTCACCGTCACCAGGAGATTTTAAAATGTTTTCCATTTTCATGGCTTCCAGAATTAAAAGCGGATCACCTTGCATTACAAAGTCACCTGCCTTTATTTTTAAATCAATAATCAAACCGGGCATGGGGGCTTTGATGGAGTTCACCTTGTGTGTTGCGGTCTGATTCATCCCCATCTTTTCGAGTAACAAATCAAACTTGTCTTTCAATTCAACAGAATAATTTTTACCGTTGATTTTGAACGTAACGATTTTGGAAGCGATGTCGGTATTAATGATCTCAGCGCGATAGCCTTTATTTTGATAAAGTACGTGAAAATATCCGTCACTCACTTTATGAATGTCCCATTCAAAGGGTGATCCGTTCACTGTAATGGATTGGTCATTTTGTTCAATCTCGAAGGTCTTGTTGTTAACGATGGCTTTGTACATGCAGTAAAAATAAAAATTTGAAGTTGATTCCTGATTCTTAACGATTTATATCTTTCACATATTCTCAAATTCAAATCACATTGGAAATCAATCATTATTCCATGTACATTTGCAACGCCTTGAGCAATCAAGGCAAGGGGTGCCTAAAAAACAATGGCTGAGATTATACCCATAGAACCTGATGCCGGTAATGCGGTCGAAGGGAGGCAAAGTAAACACGTAAGTAAGGTACATTCCCCGATGTGCCTGCGGGTTTAAACAAAAACAAACAATGTTAAAAATTTGTATGGCAACAGCCATGATGGTCTGTTCGCTCGCTGCGCAAGCGCAGTATGTCATTCGCGGTTATGTGAAAGACAGTAAGTCAAACGAGTTGTTGGCCGGTGCCACTATCTCGTTGAAAGAAATTAACCGGTATGCAATCACCAATGAACGTGGTGAATTTGAATTGGAAAAAATCGCAGCGGGTAATTATCAGGCCGAAGTTCGCTTTCTGGGTTATAAAACCCGGGAGATGCAAATGAGCATTCCAGCCGAAGAGCCGGTGAGTATTTTATTGGAAGAAGATGTAGTTATGACGGATCAGGTGATTGTTTCTGCCACACGGGTTAATGACAAAACACCAACCACCTTTAGTACGATCAATAAGTTGACGCTTCAAAAACAAAATTTTGGTCAGGACTTACCCCTCACACTTAACTGGACACCGTCATTGGTTACTACTTCCGATGCAGGAGCCGGTGTAGGCTACACGGGCATACGAATCCGTGGAAGCGATGCCACTCGCATAAATGTTACCATCAATGGTATTCCGGTTAACGATAGTGAAAGTCAGGGTGTGTATTGGGTGAATACTCCCGATCTGGCAACCTCCACACAAAGCATTCAGGTGCAACGTGGTGTGGGCACATCTACCAATGGAGCAGGTGCCTTTGGCGCTAGTGTCAATCTGCAAACCAATACAAGAAATGATCAGGCTTATGCCGATGTTATTAATTCGGTTGGTTCATTTAACACACGCAGGCACACAGTAGCTTTTGGCACTGGCCTT
Organism: uncultured Ohtaekwangia sp.; assembly: GCA_964349405.1. Classification (GTDB taxonomy): domain Bacteria; phylum Bacteroidota; class Bacteroidia; order Cytophagales; family Cyclobacteriaceae; genus ELB16-189. Next base: position 87,296 of record CAYGGY010000003.1, read on the forward strand.
ATCAATAATAAGTTTGCCTTTGATGGACGCTTATCACAGATCGCTTCAGACGGATTCATCGATCGTGCCAGTTCAGATTTGAGATCGTATTATTTGTCGGGTGGATATTATGGCAAGAAGACCATGATCAAAGCCATTGTGTTTGGAGGTAAGGAAATTACCTATCAAAGCTGGTATGGTGTGCCCCAATCGCGATTAAATAATGATGAAAATGCTATGTTGGAAACAGCTGCTACGGAAGGATGGAACGAGGAACAAACGGATAATTTACTTACCTCAGGCCGTACATTTAATTTTTATAAGTACAAAAATCAGGTTGATAACTATGCGCAAGATCACTACCAATTGCATGTCTCTCACCTGTTTTCAGAAGCACTCACCGCTAATGGAGCATTGCATTACACTTATGGCCGCGGCTTTTATGAAGAGTTTAGAAATGGTGATTCCTTCAGTGCCTACGGACTCAGTGACGTATCCATTGGAAGTGAAACGGTATCATCGACTGATTTAATTAGAAGAAGATGGCTTGATAATAATTTTTATGGTGTCACCTACTCGCTTAATTACGAAAAAGGTAAACTTAATTCCATTTTAGGTGGTGCCTGGAATCAATATGTTGGTGATCATTTTGGTGAAATTTTATGGGCTCAGGTTTCTGCTGTACCTAAAAATTATCAGTATTATTTCAACCAGGGAAAGAAAAGCGATTTTACTATTTACTGGAAAAATAATTATCAGTTAACTGAAAAATTAAATGGCTTTTTGGATGTGCAATACCGAGGGGTTGATTTTACAGCCATCGGAAAAGAAAACAAACAGACCGATGTGAATGTAAACAACCACTACAATTTCTTTAATCCGAAATTGGGGATTACGTACGAAATGTCGCAAGAACAACAATGGTATACTTCCTACAGTATTGGCAATCGTGAGCCCGTGCGTGATGACATTGTGGATGCCCTGGCAGGCAAAACCCCCAGGCATGAAACATTGCGAAATGTGGAAGCTGGCTGGCGATTTCGTAAGCAGAACATCACGTTCACGGCAAATTATTACCTCATGGATTATAAAAACCAGCTGGTGCCAACTGGGAAGGTTAACGATGTAGGAGCCATGATAAGAACTAACGTAGATGAGAGTTATCGCACTGGAATTGAATTAGATGGTTCAGTAAGGTTAAGTTCTAAACTGTTATGGAATGCAAACCTCACACTAAGTCAAAATAAAATCAAAAATTTTAACGAAGTGCTTTATGACTATGGTGCAAATTTTGATCAATACAATGAAGTGATTAAAAGTTATGTCAATACCGATATTGCCTTATCGCCCAATGTAATTGCAGGATCTACCTTCATGTATTCCCCCGTGAGTGGATTTGAATTGGGTCTTCTTACTAAATATGTTGGCAAGCAATATCTTGATAATACCAGTAATGAAAGCCGGAAAATCGATGCCTATCTGACTAATGATGTGAGACTGTCCTACATCTGGAAACCCTCCTTCATGAGAGAAATTTCGTTAAGCCTGCTCGCCAATAATATTTTCAATTCCCTGTATTCTTCCAATGGCTACACGTATGGTTTCCTGGGGGGTTCTACGGAGTACAGACAAAATTACTATTATCCACAAGCGGGTAGAAACTACATGATGATGCTGGCGTTGAGGTTTTGATGTTGGATGCTTGATGCTGGATTCTAGAGCCTGGATTCTTAATTTATTACACACAAAACAAAAATACAGTATCTGGAATCCAGTATCTAGTATCCAGAATCCAATTACCTTTGTCCTTCTATGTCTCAGGAAAGCCATCCAAAATTTACATTTAATGCTGTCCTCCGCCTGACACGGTTTTGGAATCTGCTGATTATTGGCATGGCGCAATATTTTACTGCCATTTTTCTAATTGACTTTCAATATATTTTTGATTGGAGGTTAATGATTCTGGCATTGTCCACAGCAATTATTGCTGGCGCAGGTTATATCATTAATGACTACTATGATATTAAAATAGATTTGATTAACAAGCCCGATCGGGTGGTAATCGGTAAGCACATTGCCCGTAGGTATGCGTTGTTGTTTCACAGCATTCTTTCCTTTGCTGGTGTAGGCCTTGCCTTTTTGTTGGGATGGCGATTAGGATTAATTCACATCTTTTCTTCCTTTATTTTGTGGTGGTATTCCAATAATCTCAAACGGCAGCCTTTTGTAGGAAATTTTGTCGTGGCCTTGCTAACAGGTTTATCGATTATGCTCATAAACGTATTATATGATCTCAGTAATTCATATGTGATCATCTACTCACTCTTTGCCTTTTTTATGACACTGGTTCGTGAAATCATCAAAGACATGGAGGATCTTAAGGGCGATAATACGTTTGGGTGTAAAACGCTTCCGATCATATGGGGGATTCGCAAAACAAAAATAGTAGTGTATCTATTGTTAGCCGTGTTTTCATTGTTGGTAATTTTGCTTAACGCGATATATACGCTAATGCCTTTTTATTATTTTCTTTTTTTTCTGTTTATTCCTTTGGGTTTGTTCTTGTTTATACTTCTGCAAGCAGACACAAAACGAGATTTTTACTCACTCAGCCAATGGTGTAAAGTGATCATGATATTAGGTGTTGTAAGTATGGTCTTTGTACAATGATATTATTAGTGTAATGTTAAAACCGGCACGATTAGCAATTTTTATTTCAGGGAGTGGCTCTAATGCAGAGGCGATCTTTACTTATTTCCAAATTCATCCTTCTATAAAAGTCGAATTAGTGCTCAGCAACAATTCGGATGCCTATGGATTGGAACGGGCAAAGAAGTTTTCTATTCCATCAAAGGTTTTTACACGCGAGCAATTCCGCCAAAGCGAAGAGGTTTTGCAATGGCTGAAGGCCGCTGAAATAACTCACCTGGTTTTGGCTGGATTTCTTTGGTTGATACCTTCGAATTTGATCAGGGCTTTTCCTCATCGCATAATCAACATACATCCGGCTTTGTTGCCAAAATTTGGGGGCAAAGGCATGTATGGAATGAAGGTGCATGAGGCTGTGAAAGCTTCTGAGGATGCGCAAACGGGAATCACCATTCATGAAGTAGATGAAAATTATGACGAGGGAAGAATATTATTTCAAGCCCTTTGTGAAATAGATATTTCAGATACGCCAAAGGAAATTGCTGAAAAAGTTCAGCGCCTTGAGCATCTCCATTACCCACGCGTGATTGAAGCGTGGGTTACTCAATAGCTACTTTTTCTTACGTGTGATTTGTTGAAAGTCAGAAGATTTAGGGGAATCATCAAATACGCCCTGAATATAAATGTCGGGCACGGCTAACTTTCTCGCCAAGATATCCATCCACGCTCCGTCCAGATTGATAATAGCGGCTATGGTTCCATCTTCTCTATAGAAATGATGGCGTACACTCCATCTCGAAAAATCAGGCGTTGCTTTGGTTACCGATAAATCAACCGTTACACGATCTTCAAATTTAATTTCACGTTTGAAAACAGCTTCTTCCCGAAACAAAATCGGCCCGATGCGTAGCTCTTCAAATTTAAGATTAGTAAGCCCATGTTGTGAAAAGCAAGCGACACGCACGGTAGCGCCATAATCATAATAGGCAGAATGGCGAAGGTGACGATTTTGATCAATGTCTGACCAGCGAACTTGAATGGGGAGTGAAAAATTATCCAAACGATAGGTGGTTAGAATTAAATTCCAATTTTCTCACGCTTCGACCAGATCTCATCAATCAGGTCGCCTTTGCTGCTCTTGCCGCTGTGGCGCCAGTCGCCTTCAATCAATGAGAAATCAAATTCAAGGGTTGCACCAACACGGCTATTATCTCTTGAAAAGAATTCAATACGCTCGGTGTACTTTCCATTTACCGTAGTATATGTACCACCACCGGTTCCAAAAAATTCTTTTGTTTCATTGTTGTAAGCAATCCACTGAAAGCGTGTACCCGAAAGAATCTTCATGGTTTTGCGTGCACCGGGCGTTATCTTTTGAATACCTTCGTTTGTCATGCGACCTGTTATTAACCAGGCTCCTGCAAGTTCACCGGGTTGGCCTGTATCTATGCGAGTGAATTCCTGTATCGTGTTTCCTGCTTTAAAAGTTAGTTTGTTTTGTTGCGTCTTTAGATCTGCACGTTGTTCAATACCAATCAATTCAGGTTTCATCGTATTGAATTCCTGAATCTCAATAAATTGATTTTTTTCAATACGCCATTGACCACCGTATGTACCTGTATAAGTTTTTTCTTTGGAGTTGTATACAGCCACAGAAAAAAACTTTCCAGCAACAATCATGGTGGAACGATTTTCTTCCGATCCGCTTTGCCAGGCACCGGTAATGTCAGTTTGTGCGAGTGACGAAAAACTACTCGCAACTAGTAAAAGTAAATTGAGACTTTTCATAGGATAGGTGTTTGGATTGTTAATTCACGGTGTATTCACTTCATGAAACCCTTCTCCCAAATTATCGGTCCAACTCATTGGATAATTTTGATCTAGATACTGCAATGAGTCTTCCGTAAGGAACAACGGACGAAAGGTATCAATCATCACGGCCAGTTCATGTGTTTCCTTGGCACCAATACTTTTTTCTACCGTGCCGGGATGGGGGCCGTGTGGCAATCCTCCAGGGTGTAGGGTAAACGATCCCCGATCAATTCCTCTTCGGCTCATAAAATTTCCTTCCGCATAATACAGCACCTCATCGCTATCGATGTTGCTGTGATTGTATGGTGCAGGTATCGCTTGTGGGTGGTAATCAAATAAACGTGGCACGAATGAGCAGATTACGAAATTGTGTGCCTGAAAAGTTTGATGCACCGGTGGTGGCTGATGAATGCGCCCGGTAATGGGTTCAAAGTCATGAATGGAAAACGCATACGGCCATAAAAATCCATCCCAACCGATTATGTCTAGTGGACTGTAATCATAGACGTACTGGTGCAGGTATCCTTGTTTCTTTATCTTCATCAGAAACTCACCTTTGCCTGGGTCAGTGATCAATTCTTGCGGAGGACGAATGTCGCGTTCGCAATACGGAGAATGTTCACCCAGTTGGCCGAGTTGATTTCTATATCGGTTTACCGTTTCTACCGGAGAGGCCGATTCAATAATTAATAACCGAAGCGGTCCATCATCAAACTCAAGTTTGTAAATGATCGTGCGCGGAATCACAATATAATCTCCTTGTCGTATTTCTAATTTTCCAAACTGAGAGATTAAAACACCACCACCATCATGAAGATACAGCACTTCATCGCCTTCGGCATTTTTATAGAAGTAATCCATTTTACGTTGCGTTGGCGAACAAATGGAAATGGAACAATCACTATTGGCAAGAAGTACTTTGCGGGCAGTCAGGTAATCGTTTCCGGTTGTTGTTACATTAGATGTATTCAGGTGGGTTTGGCGCAACGCATAATCCTGAATAAGTTGGGGCCCATATTTCACAGGCTCTTTAATTGCTTTGATGCGCGTGGGTGGATTGATATGATAGAGATTGGAATAAATTCCTGAAAACCCTTCAGAGCTCACCAGTTCTTCCTTATATAAACTGCCATCCGGTTGTCTGAATTGTGTGTGGCGCTTATGCGGAATATTTCCAAGGCGGTGGTAATACATAACGAACGGTTTTAGTGTAACAGCTTTGTGAAATTACAAAAAAGAACGTATCGGTTTATGATGACACAATTATAGGTGCTAGTTAAAAGCTTTGAGCTACGAGCAAACGCTCACAACTCAAAGCTCGTGGCTTATGGATTAAGGGAAGTCGTAACATTAATCCTACATCTTACTTCTATTCAGCTCAGGAATGCGATCGAAGAGTTTGATTGCTTGCTGAAGCACTTCGTTGGTTTCATTGAAGATAGGATAGAACGCTTCGTTGTTCCATACATTGCGGGCTACTTCTGCTTTAAGATATATCTTAAAAAGTCTCTTGTTTTTCAATAAGTCCTTTCCATCAGACTCAATTTTGTTTTTACGCCCCATTTCGATAATGTCATTAATCATGGATTGCGGAACCTCAAAATTTTGAAGATAGTCGGGATAACCTTTTTCCTTCAGCGCGTTCTTATTTTCATGAGCATAGCCAAAAGCATATTCACGCAATATATTGGCGTTGAAAAGTTGATTAAAATACCGGCTGTTGCTGGCAGTATCCAGGGGTACAAAATAATCGGGCATGATGCCACCGCCACCATACACAGAGCGACCACTCATCGTTTGAAACTTTAGAGAATCATTAAAATGAATACTATCCGCAGAAAAAAACTCACCATTTTTATAGCGATGTACTAAATCTTTATCGTACTCATCCATATTGTTGTAAGGCTTTTGAATAGAACGACCACTGGGGGTGTAATATCGGGAGATAGTTAACCGAACTTCTGATCCATCATTTAAATCAAATGGTCGCTGCACTAATCCTTTGCCGTACGACCTACGACCAACCACTAAAGCGCGATCATTATCCTGCAGGGCACCAGCAACAATTTCTGAAGCCGAAGCACTACCTTCATTTACCAATACGATAAGATCACCTTGTTCAAATTCCCCTTGCTCAGTAGCAAAAGCATTTTCATCATATTTGGATTTTTGTCCTTTCGTAAAAACAATCCTTTCCCCTTTCGGTAGAAACTCATCAGCGATGTTAATGGCCTGATCCATATACCCACCTGGGTTTCCTTGAAGGTCTAGAATCAATTTCTTCATTCCTTCTTTTTGCAGTTTACTCATCGCATCCTTCACTTCGGAGTAAGTGGTTTGCGCAAAACGGCTTACTTTAATGTATCCGATTTCCGGCTCAAGCATATAAGAGGCATCTACGGAAAACTGGGGTATTTTATCACGTACAATGTTAAACACAATGGGTTTACTAACATTTTTTCTTAGTACTTCAATGATAACCTCTGTGCCTTTGGGTCCTTTTAGGTGTGTTTGCACATCGCGTGTAGACAGTCCGATACCGGCAATATTTTTATCATTTACTTTGATAATCTTGTCACCCGACCTCAACCCCACGCTTTCGGATGGTCCACCACTGAGTGCAGCCACCACCACGAGGGTGTCATGGAAAATATTGAATTCAATACCAATTCCTTCAAAATTGCCTCGGAGATCTTCGTTTGCTTCTACAATATCTTTAGCTGATATATAAGACGAGTGTGGATCAAGTTTTCCAAGCATATGTTCAATGGCATCCTCCACTATCATCTCTGTATTGGCCGTATCTACATATTCGTTCTTAATCAGGCTTAGTACCTCTCTCATTTTCTGAACCTCTTCACCCACATCGCCAGAACCACTTTTATTGGTCAGGCTGGCTCCAATCAATACTCCGGCTGCCAGGCCTATAAACAAAATAAGTGGCAAACCGATCTGGTAATTGGAATTCTTATGTTCCTCCATAGTCTATCTTTGTATTAGATAAGATGATATAACGAAACGGCAAATTAATTGTTAGGGTTAGATTTTTGATAAAAGGGGATTACTATCTTTACTTTTCATGGAAAAAGGAACGTTTAAGTACAGAAGAATTGCAGAATTGGTGGATCAGGACAACCTGCGGGCTCATGTACTGTATTCCTTCGGTATTAAGTTTTTTGAATTTCCAGAGCATACACTGGAGCAGGTTTGTCACGAAAAGGGTCTATTCGTGGATGCGGTAGTAAAAGAACTGGAATCGCCTGGCGAAAACTACAAGGAACTTGATCTTCCTTTAATGAGTTACCCCATTGATTTGATCATGGAGTATCTTAAGCACGCGCACTTTCTGTTTGTAAAGCATAAACTGCCTTATATCGGCAGATTGGTTGAAAGTTTTAAGGCCAATCATGAAGAGTATAAAACAGTAGAGAAAGACTTGAAAACACTTTTTCCGTTGTTTTTGGAAGATTTTATACATCACATTTACGAAGAGGAAGATACGCTGTTCGAATACATCCGATTGCTTGAGAAAGCAGTAAAAGGGAGTTACAATCCCTCGTTGCTCTACCAGATGATAGAAAAGCACTCATTACAAAAATGTGCTATGGAACATGAAGCTCATGACGATGAGATGCAGGGTATTCGAAGGATTACAAAAAATTATCTCATTATAACCAATGCGCCCTTACATGTGAAGGTGATTTATTCGGAGCTTAAGTCTTTTGAAAGAGTTCTTCAGGAGCATGCTCGCATTGAGAATGAAATATTATTTCCAAAAGCGATGGCTTTGGAAAGCGAGGTGAAAAAGAAATTTTTTGAGAGAGCCCGCTATAACTGATCAACTTTTACAATCAAACATTTTTAATGGGCAGAATTCTTGCAATTGATTACGGATTGAAACGCACTGGGCTGGCTGTCACTGATCCTTTGCGAATAATTGCCACGGCATTGGACATGGTAGAAACGCCAAAGCTCATCGAATACCTAAAAAACTATTTTCAAAAAGAAGAGGTTGAGCAAGTTATCATTGGCTTGCCAAAGCGCCTAAACAATACAGACTCAGAGATTGCTCCAGCTGTGCGCACGTTTATCGAAACATTTAAAAGTAAATTTCCTGAGAATCCCATTCAAACAGTGGACGAACGATTTACCAGCTCGATGGCTCAACAGGCTATGATTGCGGGAGGTATGAAAAAGAAAGACCGCCAGGTGAAAGGTAATGTAGATAAGATAAGTGCAGTGCTCATTCTGCAATCCTACATGCAGGGGCTGTAGTCGGTTGAGTTTCTGGTATCACAAAACTTTATTAGAAATGCAGAGCGCTTAAAAATCGGGCGAATATTGATTATTTTTGCATTTCGATTTCATTATTGAGAAAATCATGATTTATCCTATAGTAATGTATGGCGATGCTGTGTTGCGAAAACGCGCAAAGGACATCCAGGAAGGAACCGATTTAAAGACGTTGATAGCAGATATGTATGAAACCATGCATGGTGCTCACGGAATTGGTTTAGCCGCACCACAGATTGGCAAAAGCGTACGTCTTTTTGTTGTTGATGGCACGACTCTCGAAGAAGAGCCAACACTCAAGGATTTTAAGCAGGCATTTATCAATCCTGTGATTATAAAAGAAACAGGTACCGAGTGGGAATTTGAGGAAGGATGTTTGAGCATCCCTAATATCCGGGAGGATGTTTCCCGTAAGGAAAAAATCAAGTTGAAGTATTTTGATGAAAACTGGCAGCCGAAGGAAGAGGAATTTAGTGGGATGAAGGCACGCATCATTCAGCATGAATATGATCACATCGAAGGCAAGTTGTTTATCGATTATCTGACTCCGCTAAAAAAGAGAATGCTTAAAGGTAAGCTTACCAATATCAGCAAGGGAGATGTAGATACGGAATATAGGATTTTGGCTCCATTGAGGAAATAATTCGAAATATTTTTTGAATTTGAAATTTTGAATATAATATCACGTCTACCGGAAGTTGGCACTTCCATATTCACCGTTATGTCGCGTATGGCGCTTGAACATGGCGCTATCAACCTTTCTCAAGGGTTCCCCGATTTTCCTGTATCGCAGGAGTTGATAGAACTCATTTATAAAAACATGAAAGAGGGGCACAATCAATATGCGCCCATGCCGGGTGTGCCAGCACTCAGGAAAGCAATTGCGGAGGTTGTTGAAACAACCTATAACAGGCTAACGGATTTCGAAACGGAAGTTACGATTACTGCCGGTGGCACGGAAGCACTTTTTTCCACCATAGCGGCTTTGGTAAAAGAAGGTGATGAAGTAATTGTATTCGATCCGGCCTATGATTCCTATGATCCTTCGATTCGCTTGAACGGTGGCAGCCCCATACACATAAAATTGAAGCCACCTCATTTTTCAATTGACTGGCAAGAAGTTCGCGAAAAGATTACATCACGCACCAAAATGATTATGATCAACACTCCGCACAATCCTACCGGAACGGTGATGGAGGAATCGGATCTGAAATCCCTTGAGAAGCTGGCACTTGAATTTGGATTGATTGTGCTCAGCGATGAAGTGTATGAACGTATCATCTTTGATGGCAAAGAACATCAGAGTGTGCTTAAATACCCTGCGCTATCTTCTCAAAGTGTGGCCGTGTTTTCATTTGGCAAAACATTTCACGCAACGGGTTGGAAATTAGGTTACACCGTTGCCCCAGAAATTCTCACTAGGGAAATACGTAAAGCACATCAGTTTATTACGTTTAGCGTGAATACCCCTGTGCAACTTGCTCTGGCAGAATATCTGACCAATCCTGATAATTATCTCCACCTGGGAGCATTTTATCAGCAAAAGCGTGATTTTTTTCTCGCTCAGATAAAAGGATCTTCACTTAAACCGCTGCCATCTTACGGAAGCTATTTTCAGCTTTTGTCTTATGATTCTGTTTCGGAATTGAAGGAAGCAGAAATGGCAGAATGGATGACGAAGGAGAAAAAACTGGCCCCTATACCGGTATCGGCCTTTTATCAGGAAAAAGATGATCATAAGCTTTTGAGGTTTTGTTTTGCTAAAGGCGAGGAAACACTCGCTAAGGCTGGAACCATTCTGCGAAAACTTTAAGGCTTTTATTTCTTCAAGGGTTCAATATTTGCGATGGTATTGCTTTCTTTGTAGTCCGTTTTACGGTCATTATGCAGGATTTAAAAATCACCATTATTCAATCAGATCTTCATTGGGAAGATATTGGAGCCAACCTGGCCATGTTTGAAGAGAAAATATGGCAGATTGGTGGGGCTACGGATGTGATTGTATTGCCCGAAATGTTTACTACCGGTTTCACCATGAATGCTCCCAAACTGGCCGAGCACATGAATATGCGCACATTCAAGTGGATGAAGCAGATGGCAGATCAAACCGGAGCGTTGATTTTAGGAAGTTTTATTGCCAACGTGCACGATCGGTATTATAACCGATTGTTGTGGATGGAACCAGGAGGAAATTTCAAGACGTACGATAAACGCCATTTATTCCGAATGGCGGAGGAAAATCAAGTATATTCTCCGGGCGAAAGTCTTTTGATAGGCCATTGGAAAGGGTGGAGGATTTGTCCTTTGATATGCTATGATTTGCGTTTTCCGGTATGGAGCCGCAACCAATGGAATCCTTCTTTGAAGAAACCTACCTATGATCTCCTGATTTATGTGGCCAACTGGCCAATGGTAAGATCTTCGGCATGGGAGACCTTGCTCAAAGCGAGAGCGATCGAAAATCTCAGTTATACCATTGGTGTGAATAGGGTTGGTATGGATGGCAATGGTATCGAGTATAATGGGCACTCAGCCTTTATCGGCCCGAAAGGAGATTCGTTCTTTTCGGTGGAGGGTGTAGAGGCGATGAAGACGTTATCTTTGAATGCGCACGCACTTCAATCGTATCGTGATAAGTTTCCTGCTTTTTTAGATGCCGATGATTTCACTATTGAAGCAGAGGCGTATGAGGAGCGTGATCACATTCAGGGATTAAGCTAACGCGAAAACTTCTATCCATTTCTTAATTATTTCAGGATCATCTTCCTTTTTAAAACGATCATTGAGTGTTCGTAATAATTTTTCTGCCTGCAAATGGTTGCCGGCAAGAACAACCGTGTGAATTAGTTGCTCCTTTCGAAGCAGATGATTTAATAATTTCAGCGTTGATCCGATTGATTCATCAGGTTGCGCCTGCACCAAAATAAAAATCTGATTCACTTTATCGCAGAGTTTAATTACTAGATCCACAATAGAGTGTTCCGTCTGATTGTCAATTTCGGCTCCAATCACATCGCTCGAAAGAGAGGAAGCAAACGATAGCAATGGCTTTTCGTAGCCAGATTCTTGCCATTTGCGAAGTTCAAGGTGAAGGAAGAGTTTCATATTTGCAGTACGTCAGGGCACAAAGATCACTATGTTAAATTCAACAGAAATGTTTTTACGTTCGCAGCGTCTTTGCGTGCAAGATATAATTCCTGCATTTTTGCACCTCAATTTACTACCATGTCTTCCAAAAAAATATCCCGCGCACTTGTATCCGTATATTACAAGGATAACCTTGAACCCATCATTCACCTGCTGGCCAAGCAAGGAGTAGAGTTTGTGTCTACCGGTGGCACGCAGGAATTTATTGAGAAACTTGGCTACCCAGTGATACCTGTTGAGAAATTAACTGGCTATCCCTCCATCTTTGGAGGTCGGGTTAAAACACTTCATCCGGCTGTTTTTGGGGGAATCCTTTATAGACGCGATGATGCTGGTGATTTAAAACAAGCACGCGAGTTTAATATCTCTGCAATTGATTTAGTGATTGTTGATTTATATCCATTCGAAGAAACAGTGGCCAAAGGTGGTACTGATGATGAAATAGTTGAGAAAATTGATATCGGTGGCATTTCGCTTATTCGCGGAGCTGCCAAAAATTTCAATGATGTCTTGATTGTGTCTGAACGTACGCAATACGAGGAATTGCTGGAGTTGCTGAAAACGAAGAACGGATCATCAGAGATGACCGACAGAAAACGATTTGCGGCCAAGGCGTTTGATGTAACCTCTCATTATGACGCTGCCATCTTTAGTTATTTTAACCAGGAACAAAGCATTTCAAGTTTCAAGGCCAGTATTCAAAAAGGTAAAGTTTTACGATATGGAGAAAACCCACATCAACAGGGAGTTTTCTTTGGTGATCTTGAAAAACTTTTTGATCAACTTAATGGTAAAGAGCTTTCTTATAATAATCTGGTTGATGTGGATGCGGCTATCAATCTTGTAAAGGAGTTTGATGACGAAACTGCTTTTGTAATCATTAAACACACCAACGCGTGCGGGGTGGCTACAGGTGCACATGTGAAAGAAGCATATCTGAAGGCATTTCAGGCCGATACAATTTCAGCATTCGGTGGCGTACTGGCATCGAACCAACAAATTGATTTGGCGGCAGCAGAAGAAATAAACAAGTTGTTTTTTGAGATTTTGATTGCTCCCGACTTTGATTCGGATGCACTAGCCTTATTAAAATCAAAAAAGAACAGAATCCTACTCAAGCAAAAACAAGCGCTAACAGCAAAAAAACAATTCAAGAGTTTATTAAATGGAGTAATTGAGCAGGACCTGGATCTAAAAACAGATTCAAAAGAAGACCTGAAACAGGTAACTAAACTTTCTGCGTCACCCGAAGAAATTGAGGCGTTACTCTTCGCCAGTAAAATTTGTAAGCACACCAAATCGAACACCATCATTCTGGCTACCAATGGTCAGCTTCTGGCCAGCGGAGTTGGGCAAACCAGTCGTGTGGATGCATTGAAGCAGGCGATCGAGAAGGCGGGTGCATTTGGATTTGAACTAAAGGGAGCAGTGATGGCATCCGATGCTTTCTTCCCCTTTCCGGATTGTGTAGAGATCGCTCATCAACATGGAATAAGCGCTGTGATTCAACCGGGCGGATCAATCAAAGACCAAGATTCCATCGACTTTTGTGATCGCCACAAGATGGCGATGGTCTTCACGGGCACGCGGCACTTCAAGCACTAGTGACGTGTAAGTTTTTCAATTGAATTGCCTTAAAAATCCACAGAATATTTCTGTAATTTCGTGTTTTATTAACTTTACCGAGGGAGTAACGAATGGGACTTTTTGATTTCTTTACCAGTGACATTGCGATCGACCTGGGAACTGCCAATACACTGATTATTCACAAAGATAAAGTCGTTGTAGATGAGCCATCCATCATTGCTTTAGATCGCACTACCGGTAAAGTGCTTGCTATCGGTCGCGAGGCTATGCAAATGCATGAGAAGACTCACGATAATATAAAGACAATTCGTCCTTTAAAGGAAGGTGTAATTGCTGACTTCCATGCTGCCGAGATGATGATTCGTGGTATGATCAAGATGATCGACACCGGTCGCAGACTTTTTCCGCCTTCTTTACGCATGGTAATCTGTATCCCTTCAGCGATTACCGAAGTAGAAAAACGTGCTGTGCGCGACTCGGCTGAACATGCGAATGCAAAAGAAGTGTACATGATTCATGAGCCAATTGCAGCTGCGATTGGAATTGGAATTGATATTGAAGAACCGATCGGCAACATGATTGTTGATATCGGAGGAGGAACCACCGACATTGCCGTGATCGCACTTTCTGGAATTGTATGTGATCAATCGATACGCATAGCCGGAGATACGTTTAATCGTGATATTCTCGATTACATGCGCAGACAACACAATCTGTTGATTGGTGAGCGTTCTGCGGAACGTGTAAAAATAGAAGTAGGATCGGCATTAACCGAACTAGATGATGGCCCTGATGATTATGAAATTCGTGGTCGTGATTTAATGACGGGGATCCCAAAGACCATTAAGATTTCTTACTCAGAGGTAGCCTTTGCGCTTGACAAATCTATTTCAAAATTAGAAGAAGCCGTGCTCAAGGCGCTTGAACTTTCACCTCCTGAACTTTCAGCGGATATTTATGAGCAAGGAATATATCTGACGGGTGGGGGAGCTATGCTGCGGGGCCTGGACAAACGTCTTTCACTTAAAACAAAATTGCCCATTCATGTGGCGGATGATCCATTGAGAGCCGTTGTTAGAGGAACTGGGGCTGCCTTAAAGAATCTGGATAAATACAGAAAGGTTTTGATGACTTGATGAATGGAGAGGCTCTTAAAGTTTATTTACGAGTATCGCGCTTTTATTACGTTTTTATTTCTTGAGTTGACTTGTGCCTGGTTGATCGTGGAAAACAATCAATTTCAGAGTTCGGTTTATTTTAATTCCTCAAACCGAATGGCAGCGAATGTCCTGGGGTTTTCTCAAAGTGTAAGTGAATATTTTTCACTGCGCACCATCAATCGAGATTTGGCTGAGGAAAATGCGATTTTACGCACTGAACTGGAACATCGCAACCAACGAATATTTGCTGAACAGATTCCTGATCTGAATGATACATTAATCCGAAATCGTTTTGAATATCTAAGTGCCAAAGTGGTGTCTAATTCAACACGGTTTTATAAGAATTATATCACTGTTGATAAAGGCTCGCAGGATGGGGTTGTGCAGGGAATGGCCGCAATTAGTTCGTCTGGTGTGGTAGGGAAAGTGAAGTCTGTATCCAATCATTTCTCTGTATTGATATCTTTATTGCATACCGATGAGATGGTGTCCTGTGTGGTGAAACATAAAGATTATTTTGGAACTGCCCAATGGGATGGTGCCGATGCCCGTTTTACAAATCTTCATTATATTCCTCGTCACGCGAACCCTTCTGTAGGCGATACTGTTGTTACTTCCGGATATAATTCAATTTTTCCTAGCGATGTATTGGTAGGGGTGATACGAAGTGCGGCATTAGATGAGGACTCTCCTTTTTGGGACATACAGGTTACCTTGGCACAAGACTTCGGTAAGTTGTCATTTGTAGAATTAATAAAGAGTAATCTGAAAAATGAAAGAGATTCTTTAGAACATATAACGTTTGATGAAATACGATGATCAGGTCAGGAATTGTTCAGGTTATTTTATTTATTGTGTACGTGCTGGTACAGGTTGTGCTGCTGAAGAACCTGGTGTTGTTTGATTCTGCCTTTTGTTTTTTATATGTGGCGTTTATTCTGTTACTGCCCTTTGAACTAAGCACCGTGTTTATTGTTCTGATTGGGTTTTTGGTTGGCTTTACGATCGATATATTTTATAGCAGTATGGGGCTTCATGCCTTTGCCAGTGTCTTGATGGGTTATTTACGCAACTATTGGTTATCTGTTATTACACCACAAGGAGGATATGATGTAGGGAACTCACCTACGATAGCTTCCAATGGTGTGCAGTGGTTTTTAGTATATGCCATACCACTGGTTTTTATACATCATTTTGTGTTATTCTTTCTGGAAGCTTCCGGTTTTGACATGTTCTGGTTTACCATGTTGAAAATTATGGGTAGCCTTATGTTTACGATGATCGTGATTTTCTTTTTACAATTACTGGTGCCGCAGCGTAGAAAAATATGAATGAATCACGCAAAGAAATAGTGCAGATTGTATTCGTATTGGTTGGCGTAATTTTCCTGATTAAGCTGTTCTCTATTCAAGTACTCGATGACCGATATGCAATCATGGCAGATGGTAATGCCATCCTTCGGCAGGTAGAGTATCCTTTCCGTGGACTTATTTATGACCGTAATAATAAGTTGATCGTCTACAATACTCCGGAGTATGATATTGAAGTAATAATCAAGGACATTAAGAAATTTGATTCAACAAAGTTTTGTGAGGTGTTTGAGATTTCACAGGAGGAGTTGCGTACGAAATTCAGAGAGATGAAAGCTCGTAAGGAATATTCTTCTTTTAAGCCTACTCTTTTTATGGATCAACTTTCCAATATTGATTTTGCACGAGTGCAGGATCAGATGGATGAGTTTCCTGGTTTTTATATACAGGCCCGTACCACCCGTGCGTACTCTTCTGATGCACTGGCCAATGCGCTGGGTTATGTAAGCGAAATCAATAAGAACCAATTGGACAACGACAAAACAAAAATCTACAAGCAGGGAGATTATATTGGGCAGAGCGGTATAGAGGCATTTTATGAAGAGCAGTTGAGAGGAAAGAGGGGCGTTCGGTTTAAACTGAGAGATGTAAAAGGCATTGAGAAAGGCTCCTTTAATGAAGGGAAGTACGATACGTTATCGGTGCCTGGTCAGAATCTGGTTACCGGCATTGATATCGTTCTACAGCAATATGGAGAATTCCTGATGAAAGGAAAGTCAGGTAGTATTGTTGCCATCGAACCTGCTTCTGGAGAAATATTATCATTGGTATCAGGACCATCCTATGATCCCACTCTACTGACCGGAAAAAACTATAGCACTAATTTTAAATTGATTAACTCGGATTCATTGAAACCATTATTCAGCCGACCTCTCATGGCTCAATATCGGCCGGGTTCAATTTTTAAAATTGCTCAGGCGATGACTGCCCTGCAGGAAGGCGCAATCACAGAAGAAACCCGATTCAGGTGTGACAAATCCCTTATTGGTTGTCACCCTGGCCACGATAATCTGGATCTGCGAGGCGCCATTGCAAATTCATGTAACCCCTATTTTTTTAATGTGCTCAAGAAAATGTTAGTGAAGGGTGTTGTTAACGATCCTTTTGAAGATACACGCATTGGTTTGGCTGAGTGGAATAAACATATTAAAAGTTTTGGATTCGGAAGCAGGCTAGGGATCGATCTACCCAATGAAAAGGGTGGGTTAATACCTACACCTGCCTATTACGATCGTGCCTATAATAACAGGCCCTGGAAGTTCTCAAACATATATTCAATCGCTATCGGAGAAGGAGAAAACTTAGTGGTGCCAATTCAGATGGCAAACTTTGCCGCCACTATCGCGAACAGAGGATATTTTTATACACCCCATTTGGTGAAGTCAATAGGGTCAGATGGAAACCCCTTACCTCAATATGCCCAACGACACTACACGTCAATTGATACTTCCTATTTTGTTGTAGCGGTGGATGCAATGCAGAAAGTAGTAGAGGAAGGGACAGGACAATATCGCGCACGACTTGCTGATGTTATAGTTTGTGGAAAAACGGGTACGGTAGAAAATGCGCCACCACTGTTTGATCACTCCGTGTTTATTGCATTTGCTCCGAGAGATAATCCGAAAATTGCTATTTCAGTATACGTTGAGGATGCGGGCCAGGGTGCTCGAGCAGCGGCTTCCATCGCAAGTCTGATGATTGAAAAATATTTGTATGGTCAAACCAAACGACCGCATATAGAACAGTATGTACTTAATAACAAATTTGAGTGAGAAGGGAGGAAAGCATATCAGATAAATTAGATTGGGTTGCCGTACTCCTGTATATACTGATGGTCGTGCTGGGATGGCTCAACATATTTGCCTCAGTCTATGACGAATCGGTTAAGCAAACGATTTGGGATATGTCCCTGAATTCTGGCCGTCAGCTTATTTTTATTGCAGCGTCATTCGTTATCATTTTCGCGATCGTTATTATCGATATGCGATTTTATGAAACGTTTGCCTTTTTGTTTTTTGGACTAATTATCTTTGTGCTCATTTTGGTTCCGTTTATCGGAAAAGAAGTAGGGGGGAATAAATCCTGGTTGGGAATTGGGTCTTTTGGTATTCAGCCTTCTGAGTTTGCGAAATTTGCCACGGCTCTTGTGGTAGCAAAGGTTATTGGTTCTGTGGGTTTTAAGATGGATAACCTTCGCAACCAACTAACACTTCTTTCAATAATGGCAGTCCCCATGGGCTTAATTCTTTTGCAGAAGGATTTCGGCACAGCCATCGTATTTGCCTCTCTTCTCCTGGTGTTTTATAGAGAAGGAATGTCCCCTTTCCTTTTGATCGTTGGTATATCCATGGCAGCGATTGCCATACTCACATTAATTTTCAAAAATCATTGGTATCTGTACGGTATGATTGTCTCCATATTTGCCATCATAATTTTCTTTGGCAAGCGGACATTAAAGCGAATCATCGCTTTGGGTGCTGGTGCACTTCTGATCATTTTAACCATTGAGAGTTTTGACTACGTCATTAACAATGTATTACCGGTTCGTCACAAAATGCGCCTGGAGGCACTGGTTGATCCGGACTTTGACCCAATGGGAATTAATTGGAATGTCACTCAGTCTAAAATCGCGATAGGTAGTGGTGGATTTGCAGGCAAAGGATTTCTTGAGGGAACTCAAACTAAGTTTGATTTTGTGCCTGAGCAAAGTACCGACTTCATTTTTTGCACCATCGGTGAAGAACATGGCTGGCTGGGAAGTTTTTTTATAGTTGCTTTATTCATTGCGTTTTTACTGCGCGTGATTTTTATTGCAGAGCGACAGAAAAGCAGATTCGCACGTTCGTACGGATATGCTGTTGCCAGCATATTCTTTTTTCACTTTGCCGTAAATATTGGAATGACGATTGGTCTATTTCCTGTAATCGGCATACCACTTCCATTTTTTAGTTATGGAGGATCTTCGTTATGGGGCTTTACAATTTTACTATTTGTGCTTTTAAAGTTAGATGCCCATCGCAGTCAGATGTTACAGCGTATTTAGTTGTTGAATCGCTTTTCAACTATTTCAATAAACTCAAGGTATTCTTCACTCTCCTTATCCCAATGTGGATAGGCATCTTCAATAAACCTTGTAGCTTGTTGTAGATTATCAAAACGATCCAGCCGGTCAACAGCCTCCGAAAAAATTTCGAAGTCACCATGGAATAAGATCTTGGTAAACATGAATTTCTGATTGATCGTAAGATTATCTTTCAAGCGTACCATCTTCTTCTTAGCCAAATCGTCAGCCAGTGTATTTTTGGCTTCTTTTTGCGTGGCAGGAGAGTTAGTTTTTTTTATATCGGTTGAAATATTGATTGCTGGCTTTGAAGCAGGGGGCGGTTGCATGGCCGTTTTCACCTCATAAAAAATTTCTGTTTTTATGGGTATCACCTGATTGAATAGTTGGAAGTGAGGTTCAATTTCTTCTGGCGTAAAATTTACTTCTTCCAGAATTTGATCTAGGATCGCGAATGCTTCATTGCCAGAGAGAGACTTCAATTTTTTTTCTTCCAATCGAGCAACCAGTTTTTCAAGAGGAGCACGGTTGATTTTGATGTATTTTACTTCACTTTTTAAATCTTGGGTGAGTACAGGTTTCCCTTCTTTTCGGTCTAGCGTATCCGAAAAAAAATCATACGGATCAAGAATCAAATAAATGGTTTGACTTACAGCATTTGTCAGCAGCGGGAGGAAGTCTTGTTTGTCGATTAAAATGTGATTACTCAGTGTATTTTGAAAGGCAACCAGCGCTTCATGAACCTCTTTGGCTTCATAATCAAAATAAGGACTCTTTAATTTTTCAGTTTCCTTTTGCCAGGCGGCAAGAAGATCATGCACTACAAATAAGTTCACCTGTTGTATCGTGGACAATTGAAGTATTTCCGGCCCCGTTATCTTATTCTTTTTTGAGAAAAACGAATTGACGAGGGTAAGCGCATACTGTTGAGCGTATTGATCTACAGATTTCAAACTAATCTTTTCGTCCATGAGCAGAAATTTTCATTAATCTTGTTTAGAAACGAAGGTACCCGATTTAAATTGGTTCGATGGTAAAGATAGTGATTGAAAATTTGGCTCAAAAAGAACTATCACTTGTTGATGAATCTAAATCAATATTGCAGCTTGTTCAGTCCAATTTTATTGATTGGATGCATGCTTGTGGCGGAAAGGGACGATGCACTACATGTAAAATGGTGGTCGTGGAAGGAGTAGAGAAGTTATCGGCTATAACACCAGCAGAAATAAAGTACAGGAGCCTTGGGCAATTAGCAGAAAACGAACGGCTGGCTTGTCAAACACGGGCTATTGGCTCATGTCGGATACGGGTTCCCGAAGAAAGTAAAGTTCCCAATGCTGATTATACCAGTTAGCGAGTAGATTTGACAACCAACATTGCAAGTGGCACGAAGCATTTTCTAAACAAAAACACAAATTAAGATGGCTATTTATATATCTTCCCTTCAACCCCTAAATTGCACTTATGTTTATCGAACCTCATTTAGGTAGATCTAAAGCCAGCGGTCGCAGCGGTTGGATGGAAGTAATTTGTGGATGCATGTTTTCCGGTAAAACGGAAGAATTAATTCGAAGATTAAACCGTGCCTTAATTGCAAAACAAAAAGTAGAAATATTCAAACCCAAGGTGGATACACGATATCATGTAGAGAAGATTGTATCACACAATGAGCGGGAGATCAGATCGACACCGGTAAATTTTGCCAATGACATTTTGCTATTAGCTGGTGATTGTGATGTGGTTGGTATTGACGAAGCTCAGTTTTTTGATGAGTCAATTGTAGAGGTTTGTAATACCTTGGCGAATGGTGGGAAGCGTGTAATTGTAGCTGGTCTGGATATGGATTATGAAGGGAAGCCTTTTGGCCCCATGCCTTATTTACTTGCTGTGGCAGAATTTGTAACTAAAGTGCATGCCATATGCGCAGAGACCGGAGAACTTGCGTCCTTTTCATTTCGATTAAATGCCAATAATACACAAGTTATGCTCGGTGAAAAAGATACCTACGAGGCTCGTAGTCGTCAGTCATTTTTTAATGACATGAAGAATCGTAAAAAATAATCGTGCTCCAGAAAACCAGAGGAATTGTTTTCAGGTTTGTGAAATTTGGAGAGACCTCCATCATCGCTAACATATTTACCGAGCAATTTGGGTTGCAGAGTTATATGATAAAGGGCGTGAGAACCAATGCCCGTAAAAGTAAGATTGCCTTTTTTCAACCATTAACCTTATTGGAAATGGTCGTTTATCATAAAGAAAGTGGAGGCATCATGCACATTAAAGAAGTGAGATGCTTTCATCCATATCAATTTATAAATGCCGATGTGCGCAAGGCAGCGATCGCCATGTTTATCAATGAAGTGCTAAACAAGTCGGTGAAAGAGCAAAGTCACGCACAGGATCTTTTTAATTTCATAGCAGAGTCATTAATTTATCTTGATACCCTCGCGCATCCGGAAAATTTTCATTTGATCTTTCTCATTGGTCTTAGTAAACATTTAGGTTTTGGGCCTAACCTGGCAAGTGAAGTGTTGGGTGGCAGAATGATCAGTGAAGAGGAAGAGCAGGCGCTCAATAAGTTCCTAACATTGGATTATCGTGTGGAGATTCCGTTAACCTATCAACAAAGAAAAAATATTCTGGCCGCGCTTTTAAGGTTTTACCAGGCTCACTCGGATGGCTTCGGGGAAATGAAATCGATCGCAGTACTTAAAGAAGTACTTAGCTGAACTCATATACGGTTAGTCAGCAGCTGAAAAACTTACGCCAATACCGGTTCCGGTTTTACACTGAGCACTTTTAGTTGCTTTGCATGTGCAACAATGGCCTCCATAAAAGTTTCCTTTGATTTGTAAGGCACCCCATATTCTTTGGCTGTTTGTTCTACAATCTTGGCGATTTTCCGATAATGAACGTGGCAAATGTTAGGGAACAAATGATGCTCTACTTGATAGTTAAGACCGCCTACATACCAAGAGAAAATTTTGGCGCGGTGACCAAAGTTCGTAGTGGTGAGAAGCTGATGAATAGCCCAGCTGTTTTCCAGATTTCCATTTTCATCGGGTATAGGATATTCAGTGCCTTCCACAACGTGAGCCGGTTGAAAAATCATAGCCAGAATAAAGCCACCAATGTAGTGCATAACAAAAAATCCGATTGCGACCTGCCAAAAGGTTACGGGAAGAAGAAGCATTGGTATGGCAACGATATAGGTATAATAAAGTACTTTGGTCGATATCATGATTATCCATTCTTTCGTGGCAGAGGTGCGCTGCTTTTTAATAAGCCCTTCGCGTTGATATTTGATAAGGCGGTCAAAATCTTTTACGATCACCCAAACCAACGTCATGAATCCATAGAAGAACCAGGCGTAATAATGCTGGAATTTGTGAATGGGTTTCCATTTTGAATCAGGAGCCATTCTGATAATACCACGTGGGCTGATGTCTTCATCCACATCGTGCACATTGGTGTAGGTGTGATGAAGTACATTATGCTGTACTTTCCAGTTTATTGCGTGGCCACCAACCAGGTTGAGCGATAGACTTAATAAACTATTAACCCATGGTTTGTTAGAATAAGATCCGTGATTGGCATCGTGCATGATTGACAGGCCAATGCCGGCTAAACCGAAGCCCATAATCACACAAAGGCCTAACATGCCCCAGGCACTCGAAACTACTCCGGAGATCAACACGAAATACGGGATGAAGTAAATCGAAAACATCACCATGGTTTTGATGACCATCTCAGCGTTCCCGGTACGTTCAATATTATTCGTTTTGAAATATTGGTTAACACGCTGGTTTAGCGTGACGAAAAAATCTTGTTGCTTATTGGCAAATTTGATATTCAGGTTTATACTCATAGAGGTAATGATGAGTTAGCTAATAAAGTACGATCTTACCAAATGAGTAAAATCTAATTTTCAAAGGTAAGCATTTGAAAATTGATAACACCGGCAGGGTGAAGATTTTTGAAAAACGGTAATTTGCTCTTGGAGAAGGTTATTAAAATTCAGCAAGTACTGTTTTGCCTCCTTTGGTGACATCGCCAACCTGAACCATTACCTTGGCATCTAATGGCAGGAAAACATCGACACGTGAGCCAAACTTAATAAAGCCGAATTCATCTCCCTGATCGAGTTGCTGTCCTTCTTTTACATAGCACTTTATTCTTCGAGCGAGGGCTCCGGCAATTTGCCTGAATAATATTTCAGTGCCGTTATTCATTTTGGCAACAACGGTTGTGCGCTCATTTTCTGTACTTGATTTCGGATGCCATGCTACTAAATATTTCCCGGGATGATATTTAAAATAGGATATAACACCTTTCACCGGCATACGGTTAATATGCACGTTAACGGGAGACATGAAAATAGATATTTGCTTTCGCTTCGATTTTAAATATTCAGTCTCTTCCGTTTCTTCAATCACTACCACTTTTCCATCGGCAGGAGCCAACACTTTCTTTACATCTTTTTGAACTTCAAATATGGGTATGCGAAAGAACTGAAGAATAAGAAGGTAAAAGGCAAGGCTAACACCAATGATGATGTTCTGTACGATGATGGCATCCGAAAAAAAGTAGGAGACAGCCCAGTTAAGAGCAAAAAGAGCCACCAATAAAACAAATAATAACGTGCGGCCCTCGCGATGAATAGTCATGATAATTAAATTAGCTTTTAAAAGCTCAAAGGTAAGGGCACTAACCCTTAACTCATAGCAAATCCGTTCTATTCAGGAAATGGATTAAAATCCCCCTCGGTATTTATAGGTCTTAGCCACTTTATCGATGGCAACCATATAGGCTGCAATGCGCAACGATACTTTGTATTGAATAGATGTTTTATACACAATATTGAAGGCATCTTTCATAATCCGGTCACTTCTACGATTTACGCGCTCTGCGGTCCACTTATAGCCCAATCGGTTTTGAACCCATTCAAAATAGGAAACCGTTACACCACCGGCATTGGCAAGAATATCAGGAACCACGCTGATGCCTTTTTCAAAAATGATACTGTCAGCTTTTGATGAGGTTGGTCCGTTGGCTCCTTCTACGATTAGCTTTGCCTGAATTTTTCCGGCATTAGAACCAGTGATCACGTCTTCTGTTGCGGCAGGCACGAGCACATCTACAGGTAAAGTCAGTAGGTCGGCTCCAGCGATTTTCTCTACTTCAGCATATCCTTCCAGCGATCCTTTATTTTTATCGCGATAAGCAACGGCAGCATCGATGTCAATACCATTTTCATTGTAATAAGCGCCAGAGATGTCACTCACGGCAACTACCTTCAATCCTCTTTCGGCAAGAAGTCGGGCTGCCCATGAGCCCACGTTCCCAAATCCTTGAACAGCGCAGGTAGCGTTATATGGATTAATTTTAAGTTTTTCCATGGCAGCCAAGGCAGAAACCATTACACCACGGCCGGTAGCTTCGGTTCTTCCTAATGAACCACCCATTACAATCGGTTTTCCGGTAACCACAGCGGCTACGGTCATACCTTTATTTCTTGAATATTGATCCATCAACCAGGCCATTTCACGAGGTCCTGTGCCCATATCAGGGGCAGGTATATCCTGATCAGGGCCAAACACGCCCATCATTGCCTGGGTATATGAACGCATTAAACGTTCAATTTCTCCAGCCGACATTTCGCGTGGGTTGCAGGTAACGCCTCCTTTTGCTCCCCCATAGGGAATATCCACGACAGCACATTTCCAGGTCATCCAGGCGGCAAGCGCTTTTACTTCATCAAGATTTACGTGAGGATCAAACCGGATTCCTCCTTTGGAGGGTCCTAATATAGTTGAGTGAATTACCCGGTAGCCTTCAAATACTTTAATACTTCCGTCATCCATAGTAACGGGCAACGAAACTATCACCTGCTTCGCGGGTGACTTCAGCACTTGATACACTTCATCTTCAAGTCCTAAAATTTGAGAAGCTGTGTGAAAACGAGACATCATCGCTTCAAAAGGATTCTCCTTATCTACAATCGGTGCAGGTTCGATATACGCCATAAAAGTGGGATAGATTTTTAAAATTTTATTAGGTCTGGCCTTATTCGCTGATCTTAGTAAAAGCCGCGTAAACGGGCCCCTAAAACGGTTGCAAAGATATATAAATTAGATGCCCGTAAAGAAATAAGGGCCTTAAAAACAGTTAAAAAATCTCGAGAAAAGCTACGATAAACGGAGCGGAAATTAATAACCCATCAAAGCGATCTAAAAAGCCACCGTGGCCTGGCAGGCTGGTGCCGGAATCTTTAATTTCAATACTTCTTTTAAGCAGGGATTCTACCAGGTCGCCAAAGGTGCCACCGATAATGATAATGACACCAATAACCATCCATTGCCAGGAGCGGATGGTGGGGTCGTGCCCGATGGCAGAAAAGAAGTATGGCAAAGCATAGGCAAAGGCAAAGGCCAAAACAGCGCCACCGGCAAAACCCTCCCACGACTTTTTAGGCGAGATACGCTCAAAAAGTTTTCGTTTGCCAAACAAGGAACCTGCAAAATAGGCCCCCGTATCGCTGGCCCACAAAATGAATAAACAGCCAAAAATAATCTGGTAATCATACACCTCATTTTCATAGGCAGCAATGTTGAGCAGGGCAATGGGTGTTGCTACATAAAAAATCCCCAAAAATGTATAGGCGATATTGGTAAAAGGTTTGCGTTCTAACTTTTTGTAAAGTTTAATCATGTATATGCACGATACAGTCGGAAAAATCAAGAAATAGTACCGGTATGAAATGTCTCCACGTTCGATAAAGAATGATAAACAATAAATCAACACACCACTAAAGGTTCCAAATGTCTTTTGTGGGATCATTCCATCCAATCCTGAGAGTTTATAGAACTCTAGAAGGGTGAATAAGCAAATGATAAAAAATACAATGAAGTAGGTCCACTCGCTGTACATCACACTGAAGACGATACCAGCGGCACCTAATAGGGCGGTGATAAGTCGTTGGGAAAGGTTACTGAATTTTGTTGCGGCCGTCACACAGAAAGGTTTTGAGAGGCGTGATATTTTTTAAAGTAGAACAGGAGTGCTGCAAAAATCAATGTGAAGCTGGCAACTAAAGGCCAGGGTGCGGCCTCCGGTGAATCCATATCAACCGTAATAGTACCTCTCTGATAGAGATACATCATAAGCACAGAAAAACCATTGTTCACAAAATGGGCTATCATGGGAAAAAGTAAATTACCTGACCATACATAAAGATACCCGAACAAGGCACCCAGCAACATACGGGGCACGAATCCGAAAAATTGCATATGAAAGGCACTGAAGATAATGGCTGAAACCCAAATAGCAGCATGATGATTTCCGCTCGCACGATAAATTTCAGGTTGTAGCATTCCGCGAAAAACCAATTCTTCTCCTATGGCAGGTAACAAGGCGATTACCACAACACCAAAAAGAAAATCCCCGGTGGAATTGAATGTGGTGAAAAATTTAGTGAGTAGTTCTGCTTTGGTTTCTTGTGCACGCGCCCAATCTCCAAATTCCTTCATAAAATCAGGGAAGGTGAAGGCTGCATTCCATTCAATAAAAATAGTATTGATAGCCATGAAAGATATAACGATCAGAGCGGTGACAACCAGGATTAACATTGATACTGACTTTCCTTTTATCCACGAAAAAGCGTTTTTTCTTTCGATTGACCACGTGTATAAATAGGGTATCAATATTAGCCCTATTGTGGTGGCGCAACCCTGCATGATTAATATTGGTAGCCTTATTTCTGGGTGAGCGGCAGGGTTAGAAAGTTTGGAAGTCAGGTCGAAAATAGTGCCATCATAAAATGGCATCGCAACCAAAAAGCCTATAAGTGGCCCTATCACTACAAAACCGAAGGTGGCAGTGAGTAGAATAAAAATAATAGATAACCACGCTGGCCTTTGGGAAATTCCCGACAGTTCCGACATCTCAACAAAAGGGTTAATTTTGCGGCCGCAAACAACGGAGTTTTAATCAAATTATCAAACTTGGTAAAGATCGGTGATATTGAATTAGGAGAGTTTCCACTTTTACTCGCGCCCATGGAGGATGTGAGTGATCCGCCTTTTCGTGCCGTTTGCAAACAAGGTGGTGCCGATTTGATGTACACCGAATTTATTTCGTCTGAAGGATTGATTCGTGATGCCGCTAAGAGTCGCCAGAAACTCGACATATTTGAATATGAGCGTCCCATTGGAATCCAGTTATTTGGTGGAGATATTGGAAACATGGTGCAGTCGGCTGAGATTGCCACCGAGGTTAATCCCGACCTGATTGACATTAATTATGGATGCCCGGTAAAAGCCGTGGCTTGTCGAGGAGCAGGGGCAGCCCTACTTCAGGATATTCCGAAAATGGTGAAGATGACGGAGGAAATTGTGAAGGCAACGCACCTTCCGGTGACAGTGAAAACAAGACTTGGGTGGGATGACGCTACTAAAAATGTGGTAGAAGTTGCTGAACGGTTGCAGGATATTGGCATCAAAGCATTAACAATCCATGGGCGCACACGCGTGCAGATGTATAAAGGTTCAGCCGATTGGACGTTGATCGGAAAGATCAAAGAAAATCAGCGCATGAATATACCCGTGTTTGGCAATGGCGATGTTGATACTCCACAAAAGGCATTGGAGTATCGAAACCGATATGGTGTTGACGGTATTATGATTGGTCGTGCAGCCATTGGTTCGCCTTGGGTGTTTAATGAAATCAAACATTATTTTAATACAGGTACGTTATTGCCTCCGCCAGATATGGCAGAACGTGTAGCTATTGCACGCAAACATCTTGAGTTTTCCATTCGCTGGAAGGGAGACAAACTGGGTATTTTTGAAATGCGCAGACATTATACAAACTATTTCAAAGGAACTCCTGATTTTAAACCCTATAGAGCCCGTCTTGTTGAAGCACCAACCATGGAGGAAGTGAACCGTATTCTGGATGAAGTGATTGATGTATTTGGTAACGTATCTGTATAAAAAATAATAGGAAGAAGGCGCATTTGAATTGCTGCATCGAATGTCGTTCTTTGGGCCGTCTTTTTCAGGCGCCACAAGCATTACCTTATGTCTCAAAACAAAAACACCTCTGCGCTATTTTTACTAATTGTATTGTCTCTCATTTGGGGTACTTCATTCATTCTAATCAAACAAGGTCTTAAAGCATTTTCACCGGATGTGGTTGGTGCACTACGGGTGACCGCTGCCTCTATTTTTTTATTACCGTTGGCCTTGCCCCGATTAAAAGAATTGAAGCCGGGTGATCCTTATAAATTACTATTGTCAGGATTAATGGGTGTATTCTTTCCGGCATTTCTTTTTGCCTTTGCACAAACGAAATTAAATAGTTCATTGGCAGGCATCCTCAACACTCTTTCCCCATTGTGGACGATGATGCTGGGTGCGTTGTTTTTCACACAACGTTTTCGTGGATATGCTGTAGTAGGCATTATACTTTCTTTTTTAGGTGCTGTTATGTTAGCACTGTCGCGCAGTGGTGGCACGATCACCGGGTTTAATGTCTATGCACTTTTGATTGTCGCGGCTTGTGCTTTATATGGAGCGAATCTCAATTGGGTAAAATTCAAAATCCATGATTTAGGATCCATTACCATTACGAGTATATCCATACTTTTTGTAGGGCCTATTGCTGCCGCCTATCTTTTTTTCTTTACAGATTTTACTCATACGATGGCAACTGACCCCGAAGCATGGAAGGCTTTTGGGTTTATCGTGTTGCTGGCATTTATGAGTACAGCCGTAGCAGGACTCCTGTTTAACAAATTGCTCCGAATATCTTCTCCACTCTATACAAGTTCAGTAACTTACATCATGCCGATTGTGGCAGTGATGTGGGGAGTGATTGATGGTGAAAAATTATTGACAGGTCATTTTATTGGAATGGCCGCAATTCTTGGAGGAGTTTATCTGGCAAACAAAAAATGATCGATTTTGCCTGAAGCCAGTTTCAATTTCATGCAATGGTAGTGCAGCATCTTTAATCTAAATTAATTTTTTTATCTCGCTGAAATACTTTCACAGTATAAAGTATTTCACAGAGTAATCCTGAATTTAAACCACTTAAGGAAAAGAATTTTTTACTTGTTTAATTACACTTTGTCTCATAAATGATTTTGTAGGCGTGAGTTCACAAACTGGTTTGCCCATACCATTGATTTCAATTTCTTTTGTTCATATCAAATTTGTTGGCTAGTGTTGAATGAATTGATAGATTTAAGACTCTTCAAAATTCATTACTATTAATTATTATCCATGCCAACTTCACCAAACACCTACGATGCTATTGTAATCGGCTCCGGAATTTCAGGAGGCTGGGCAGCTAAAGAACTTTGTGATAACGGATTAAAAACGTTGGTGCTCGAACGAGGCCGCAATATCGAGCACATCAAAGATTATCCGACAGCCACCAAAAACCCCTGGGAGTTTCCCCACCGGGGCCACTTGCCTTTAAATGTTATGGAAGAAAATCCTATCGCAGGAAGGTGCTATGCATTTGAAGAAGCTACTGAAGATTTTTTTGTGAAAGATAAAGACCACCCCTACGTTCAGGAAAAACCGTTTGACTGGATTCGTGGCTATCAGGTGGGTGGCAAATCTCTGATGTGGGCACGTGAATGCCAGCGGTGGAGCAATTTTGAATTTACGGCCCCCGCTCGATATGGCTATGGTATCGACTGGCCGATACGTTACGAAGATTTGGCGCCTTGGTATTCGCATGTAGAAACCTTCGCTGGCATCTGTGGTAATCCGGATGGGCTGGAAGCTATGCCAGATGGTGTGTTTCAACCTCCCTTTGAAATGAATTGCGTGGAAAAAGAATTACAGAAAAAAATATCCAGCAGATATAAAGACCGCTTTATGGTGCATGGCCGTGGAGCCCACCTGACCCAACCCAATGAGATTCATTTGAAACAAGGAAGAGGCCAATGCCAGGCAAGGGATTTATGTGCGCGTGGGTGTCCCTATGGTGGATACTTCAGTTCTGTATCGGCCACGTTGCCCTGGGCTCAAAAAACCGGCAATCTTACTATACGACCATTTTCCGTGGTTCATTCAATTATATATGATGAGCAAAGTGGAAAAGCATCTGGAGTAAGAATAGTAGATGCGATCACAAAAGAAACAATTGACTATTCAGCAAGAATAATTTTTGTCAATGCATCTTGCCTAAACAGCAATCTCATCTTGTTGAACTCAACGTCCGCTCGTTTTCCAAACGGACTGGGAAACGATAATGGGCTTCTAGGAAAACATATTATTTTTCACAATTACCGTGGATCGTTGACGGCCTCATATGATGGCCCTGAAGATCAATATTATTATGGGCGTAGTCCATCGAAGCCCATTATCGCGAATTACAGAAACCTGCATAAACAGGATACTGATTATGTGGGAGGTTTTTTGTCATTCATCGGAGCGTATCGCTCACGGGGAAAGAAGATTGCCGGACAAGAGAAGATTGGTGCCGATTTAAAAAATTCCTTGGCCGAACCAGGGGAATGGAAAGTATACATGTCTATGCAGGGGGAAACTATTCCGAAAGAATCAAATCATGTTCGCTTGAGTGAAGATCAAAAAGATCAGTGGGGCATTCCATTATTAGTTACTTCCGTGGACTATGATGATAACGATGAAAAAATGGTTAGAGATTTTCTTATGCAAAGCACTGAAATGCTGAAGGCAGCAGGATGCACCAATATTGAACAGCATGACAGTCTTCAAGCGCCCGGTCTGGACATTCACGAGATGGGTGGTGTGCGAATGGGCCATGATCCTAAAACTTCTTTACTGAATAAATGGAATCAATTACATCATTGTAAAAATGTATTTGTTACCGATGGTGCCTGCATGACCAGCACCGGCAATCAAAACCCATCTGTTTTTTATATGGCCATTACCGCCAGGGCAGTCAATTATGCAGTGGAGGAATTTAAGAAAATGAATTTATAATACGATCAGGAATTACACAGAATTTTAAAAAATCTCCGCAAAAAAGGTATTTAGAAAAAATAAGAATCAACAGGTATATATCCTAAAATATTACTGAGGATACGTCACCACAATGGGGCTTACAAGTCAATTAAACCCTATGAATACCAAAATTCCATTCCTACGTAATTTTTTTAAGCTACTCAATACGAATAGAATGGTGCATTTTAATTCAATGTAAAACTTTAGTTACGGTGTAGACATCTTAAACATGAACTGATAAAATTTTAATTTTTAGTCTCTAAAGAAAATAATTTATGGTTACCAAAATAAATGGATTTCTGATTACTGTGTTTTTATTTTTAACCAATTCAGTCAACAGCTACGCACAATTTAACAAAACATATAGTAGCGATATTAACTATAAGCCACTAAGCTACCAGGTATGTACAGAAACAGCAGAACATAGAACTGATATAAAAATTGGAATGGAATTTATATTGGAGGCAACGACCAATGAAAAAATAACGCTAAACCAGATTTGGATTTTCCCAAAAGAAATAGCTGATGAGAAAGGAGCTAAGTTTAAAGAAGTACGGACAAGTATTGAAAAGCCAACTAATGAAAAGATTAATTTGTCATTCAATATGAGCGAATCTAGCAATCTTATAAGGGGAAAATGGAAATACAGGCTCTATCACAAAAAAAAATTACTCGTAGAGAAGGAATTTTGGATAGAGTAATAATTAGTGCACGATTAATTTTCTGATAATTACGAATAATGCCAAATATTTTAAATATGGTTCCGGTCTCTTTTCTTTGAATAGCACATCTTAAAATAAAATTTAAAAACTAATGATGCCTTCTTTAAAGTGAATAATCTTTACCTGACTAATATTACAACAGTTCATTCGCCAAATTCGCTAACTCAGATCGTTCTCCTTTTTCAAGGGTAATGTGAGCATACAATTCATGATCTTTCAATCGGTCAATCAGGTATGATAATCCATTACTTTGCGTATCAAGGTAGGGCGTATCAATCTGGTAAATATCTCCGGTAAAAATAATCTTGGTGTTTTCTCCCGCCCGTGTGATGATGGTTTTTACTTCATGGGGTGTCAGATTTTGGGCTTCATCCACAATGAAACAAATGTTGGATAGACTTCTGCCGCGGATGTAGGCAAGCGGAGTGATCACTAGTTTTTCATTCGTGACCATTTCTGTGATCTTCGAATATTCTTTATCGGATTCACTGTATTGATTCTGAATAAATTTAAGATTGTCCCACAGCGGCTCCATATAAGGGTTCAACTTTGACTTGATATCTCCCGGTAAGAAGCCAATGTCTTTATTGCTAAGAGGCACGATGGGGCGTGCCAGGTAGATTTGTTTATATTCTCTTTTTTGTTCAAGTGCTGCGGCTAATGCAATCAATGTTTTACCTGTTCCGGCTACGCCTTGCATGGAGACTAATCGTATCTCGGGTTTTAGCATGGCGTGCATTGCAAAGGCCTGTTCTGCATTGCGTGGCTTAATGCCATACACATTTCTTTTTTCTACTTGCTCTACCATGCCGTTGGCGGAGTTGTAAAATGCCAGCACTGATTTTTTTCCACTCTTCAATATAAAGTAGTGGTTTTTCATAGGCTTGTTTTTCCCCAGCACATCTTCAGGTGGGCAATATCCTTTTTCATACATCAGGTTTATAATGGCAGGGTCCACGTCATCAATCACGGTGCGGCCTGTGTGTAGTGAACTGATGTTCTGTATTTTGCCTGTGGTGTAATCTTCTGCCTGCAAGCCCAACGCTTTTGCCTTTAGGCGAAGGTTTACATCTTTCGATACCAGGATCACTTTTCTGCCCTTCTCTTCTTTCTGTAAAACCAGTGCGGAATTAAGTATGCGATGATCGGCCTTGTCTTCATTGAATACTTTATTAGCATCAACCTGGCTGGTGCCGCTGGTGTCCATCACTACTTTAAAGTTTCCTTTTCCTTTTCCGTTGATGGGATTCCAATGATGTAGCATCTGGTCTTTCGCCAGCTTATCGATGAGTCGTATAAACTCACGCGCCTCAAAATTTTTGGTGTCGTTGCCTTTTTTGAAATTATCGAGTTCTTCCAATACGGTGATGGGAATGCCCACATCGTGTTCGTCAAAGTTTAAGATACTGTTGTGCTCGTAAATAATAACGGAAGTGTCCAGCACGAAAATCTTCTTGTCTTTATCTTTCTTGGCCATAGTGGTGAGTTAAGCTAAAAAAAATGCGAAGACACGTTTCTTACAATGTTGAAAAATAACCTTGCAAGTATAAACAGGTCTTCGCGTCATTCATTCTGTATGCTAAATCTACTGAAAGCGGTTGTGAAAATGCAATGGATTTGGATAATCTTTTTTAGTTTAACTACAGCATAGAGTCAAATTTACTTTGGTCAAAATTAGTTAGGAACTGCAAGCTTTGAGTTACCAGCCAATTCTCGTGGCTTGTAGTATTTTAATTACGGAGAACGGAAATGTTATACTATACCCTGGAATACAAATCGCCTTTTTCGGAGGCGGTGATTTTTAATACGTTGGCAAGCACGAGTAAAATAAGTTTCCTCCTTGCCTTGAAACGATTGAGTCCTGATAATTTTTGGTAGGCCGGTAAACTGATAGCATGGTGCTCATGAAGATAGGCCATTAAAATTTTCTCAGCGTCACCAAAGGTAAAACGAATGTCATGGTTATGTTTTGATCTGCGCACGATCTCTTCCATTTCAGCACTGGCTTTTATACTCATGTCTTTTTCACGCACAAAACTTTGCCTTAAATCTTTGCCTAGAACTAGATAATGTGGACGCTTTGAACTTGGTGGGATGTCAAATCTTACTATATATTTCTTTTCGGAAATAGGGATGATTGATTCTTTATAGAGCAGAGTAGGTCTGCAATAATTTTTTATAGCTTCATTGATTACATGACCTTCTTCCTCAGGATACTTTACGCCCGGAATGGTTCCGTCATCATCTACACCAATCAACAAAGTACCTCCTTCTGTGTTTGCAAAAGCAATCAGTTCGCGCACAATTTTTTCAGGGTAAGTGGCCTTGCGCTTGAATTCAAGTTGCAGGCCTTCCCCTTCGGCTACTAATTTTTTTAACTCACGAACACCGGCATAGTTAACGTTTGCCGCTTCCGAAGTCTTCATCGTCATCTGATTCATCTTCGTCATCTGCCTTGGGCAAATTAAACATGCTGCTGAGAAGATCCTTAAACTGAAGTCCTGAAGTAAGCGTGTGCTTACTGATCAAACTAAATTCGGCCAAACCGTGCAGCGCAAACTCCATCAAGAAAAGTTTATGGCCGGCATCGGCTGGTTTTTGAAATTCATTAATTAAATCAGCCAGACCGGGTACAGACTTTAATGACTTTTCATAATCAGCGTTGCTCATATCATGTAGCAGATCGATGGTGTTTCCATCACCAAACCAGTTGGTGATTTTCTTATAAGGACTTTTTTCCTTTTGCTTTCTGAATTTATCCGGGTCTGGAAAGTAATTTACAAACTGGGCACGAATGGCCTTGCCCACCAAATTCTGCGCTACAATGCCAGGCCCCTCTTGTTGCCCCTCATATACCAATTCCACTTTGCCTGTAATGGAAGGCACTACTCCAATAAAATCTGAAATTCGTACGGCAGTATTTTTATCATGATTAATTAATGATCTACGCTCGGCAGCGGCAATCAAACTTTCAAAAGCTGAAATAGTAAGTCGTGCCGAAACTCCGCTCTTCGCATCCACATATTCACTTTTGCGTGCTTCGAAGGCGATTTGCTCAACCAGGTCTTTGGCAATTTCATTGGTGGTTACACGTTCCTTTTGCTCATCGCGTATGGAGGCTTCTTGTTGTGTAATTTTTTTACTCACCTCCATCGACTTCGGATAATGAGTAATAATCTGGCTATCTATACGATCTTTTAAGGGTGTAACTATGCTGCCACGATTGGTGTAATCTTCGGGATTGGCTGTAAACACAAACTGAAGATCAAGATGAAGACGGATTTTAAATCCCCGAATCTGAATATCGCCTTCCTGAAGAATATTGAAAAGTGCTACCTGAATGCGTGCTTGCAAATCCGGAAGTTCATTGATCACAAAAATGCAACGATGCGAACGTGGGATCAGACCAAAGTGAATAACACGTTCGTCCGAATAAGGTAATTTTAACGATGCCGCTTTGATGGGATCTACGTCACCAATCAGATCAGCAATGGAAACATCGGGTGTGGCTAATTTTTCAGTATAGCGTTCATCACGTTGTAGCCAGGTAATGGGCAATTGGTCACCAAATTCTTTGATTTTATCCTTACCATATCGTGAGATGGGATGTAACGGATCGTCATTCAATTCGGAACCCTCTATCACCGGCACATATTCATCCAACAGGTTAACCATTAACCGTGCGAGCCGTGTCTTTGCCTGACCGCGTAAACCGAGGAGGTTGATATCGTGACCGGCCAGGATGGCTCTTTCCAAATCCGGTATTACTGTTTCTTCATAACCCCATATTCCTTCAAATACATTTTCGTTTGCTTTTAGTTTTTGAATGAGGTTTGCTCTTAATTCATCTTTAATGGTTTTGAAATGATAACCAGAACTTTTGAGTTGTGCGAGTGTATTAATGTTTTTGTGGTCTTTCATTTTCGTTATTTGTTATTCGTTGTTGGTGTAATTTGGTTAGAACGTTAACGGCATCAACGAATAACCACCAACCACCAACGCTATTATAAATTCTTAGCACGGTTTCGTTTAAAATCTTCGAAAACCAAATCACCTAACCCTTGCAGGCTGCTGTAATAGGCATTGCCGTTGTTGGCTTTTGTAAACTCCCGTACAAATGCTTTCAGGTAAGGATCAGTGGCAATCATAAAAGTGGTAACTGGTATTTTTAATTTTCTGAGTTGCGTGGCAAGGTCTAGTGTCTTGTTGAGGATTTTATGATCGAGGCCAAAACTGTTTTTGTAATATTTTATTCCTTGCTTGATGCATGTAGGTTTCCCATCGGTGATCATGAACACCTGCTTGTTAGTATTTTTCCTTCGTCTCAAAATATCCATCGCCAATTCAAGACCAGCCACGGTGTTGGTGTGATACGGCCCCACTTGAAGGTAGGGAAGATCTTTGATTTCAATTTGCCAGGCGTCATCACCAAAGACTAAAATATCAAGTGTGTCTTTTGGATATTTTTTGGTGATCAGCTCGGCCAGCGCCATGGCTACTTTTTTAGCGGGTGTGATACGGTCTTCGCCATATAAAATCATGGAATGGGAGATGTCGATCATGAGCACGGTGGAGGTCTGTGTTTTAAATTCGCTTTCAATGACCTCAAGATCTTCTTCAGTCATGAAAAAATCATCCAGCCCATGATTAATTTGTGCATTGCGTAATGAATCGGTCATCGAAATTTGATCGATGGCATCACCAAACTCGTAATCGCGCCTGTCAGTAGTTGATTCGTCCCCGCGACCGCTATGATGTGTTTTATGCTCTCCGGATTTTGATTTCTTCAGCTTGCCGAAAATTTCTTCCAGCGCAGACTGTCGCAGGCTTTGCTCACTTTTAGCTTTTAGTTTGAATTCTCCATCAGGACCTTCCTCGGTGATGTAGCCATTTTTTTTCAGGTCCTCAATAAAATCGCCAATGCCATAGTTAGGATTGGAAAGATTGTATTGCTTGTCAACTTCGGTTAGCCACTGTAGCGCTTCGGAAACATTACCTGCGGTGATTAATATTAATTGCATGAAAATCTTCAGCAATCGTTCGAAGTCGCTTTTCTCACTTTCGGGTGGCGGGGTGTATTGTGAAAAGCGATGTCCAAGCATAAATTATTTTTGTGTTATACGTTTAACCAAATAAAGGCATTTTCTGTTTCCGGATTTCCCATAATTCAGTGACGGCAAAATGGAATTATGAAAATGCATCAATCAACAAATAAGATAAGCCTTCTTTGGGTGAACTTCAAATTGGAAGAAGAATCTTCTTTCACACGTGTATTAAAAAATACCTTGATGAAAACACGGCAGACTTTCAACCTCGCCTCACGTCAGCGACCCAACCGAACGGTGTGCTGCGGCCTTCTCTAAGATGATTTCGTAATACCGTTCATACCGCGGCAATATGTTGGTGATATCAAATTCTTTAGCACGCGCCAGCGCATTTCCTTTGAATTTCGGCAAATTGTTTTTGTCTAAGATAAAAAGAGAATTTCGTGTCATATCTTCAACATCTCCGACATTGCTCATAAAACCGGTAACTCCCTGCACCTGTAATTCAGGTATGCCACCTGTGTTTGTTGAAATGACAGGAACTTCACAGGCCATCGCTTCCAACGCTGCTAATCCGAAACTCTCTTTTTCAGAAGGCATTAAGAAAAGGTCTGCTACTGATAAAACTTCCTCTACGGCTTCCTGTTTTCCTAAAAAACGCACGGCATCACTAATAGCCAAATCGCGCGTCATTGTTTCGGCCATGGTGCGCTCGGGGCCATCGCCTATCAATAATAATTTGGATGGGATTTCTTTATGGATATTATTGAATACATGAATCACATCACTCACCCGTTTCACTTTTCGGAAGTTGGAGGTATGTACAATTAAGGATTCGCCATGCGGGCATATCGCTTTCTTAAAATGATCCTTTTTTTGCTTCTTAAATTTTTCGAGGTCGATGAAGTTGGGTATCACTTCAATATCTCTGGTAATTTTAAATGAGTGATATGTTTCTCTTTTTAAATCTTCTGATACCGATGTTACACCATCCGACTCGTTAATACTGAATGTTACCACGGGCTCGTATGAAGCATCTTTTCCAACGAGCGTAATATCAGTGCCATGTAGTGTAGTAATTACGGGAATATAAATACCCTGCGTTTTTAAAATTTGTTTCGCCATATAGGCTGCTGAGGCGTGTGGAATCGCA
Source organism: uncultured Ohtaekwangia sp. (assembly GCA_964349405.1). GTDB lineage: Bacteria > Bacteroidota > Bacteroidia > Cytophagales > Cyclobacteriaceae > ELB16-189. The sequence continues at coordinate 125,279 of CAYGGY010000003.1, forward strand.
TAGTGAACATGTAGCAGATCTAATTTTTCATTTTTCACGACACTCACCATTTTGCTGGCCAATGCCAACTCATAGGGTGGATATTCAAACAATGGATAGGAGTGGAATTCTACTTCGTGATAGAACAAATTTTCATTCAGAAAATCCAAACGGGTGGGCTGACTATAGGTAATAAAGTGAACTTCATGGCCTTCTTTGGAAAGTGCCTTTCCTAATTCGGTTGCCACAACCCCACTTCCACCGAAAGTTGGATAACATACTATTCCTATTTTCATTAGTTTCATTTTGGAGTTTTATAGGTTTTTTTCTGGAGATCTTGTATTAACTAATTTATGGTCACTTTAGTTTCGGGTTCTTTACCAAAAACAGTCAATTAAAAATCGGAACCATTCAGTATTGTCGATAATCAAAGATGGCCTTGTAAATTACCTCCTGGATACGTGGACGTATATTGGCATTTAATAGTTTATTATTTGTCATATCCGGATGAACTCTGTTGGACAAAAAGATAAAAACAAGATTAAACTCTGGGTCCACCCAGATACAAGTGCCAGTGAAACCGGTATGCCCAAACGTTTTTTTAGATGCAAAAAGAGTAGTAGGGCCATTCCAATCGCTAGGGGTAGGCTTATCCCAGCCAAGACCGCGCCTGCTTGGTTCATATTGTTTTGCTGTAAAAAATTCTACTGTTTCGGGTTTATAATATTGATGACCACCGTAGCTACCTTTTTGTAGAAGCATCTGGCCCAGTTTGGCCAGATCGTTGGCCGATCCAAATAAACCTGCATGCCCGGCAATGCCACCCTGCATAGCAGCGCCCTGGTCATGCACATAGCCCGTCAATAATTTTTTTCTCCACAGTATGTCATTTTCGGTAGGAGCAATAAGATAGTCTGGAAATTTCCGAAGAGGCAGGTAACCCATTTCATAGGCACCTAAAGGCTCATATAAATTTTGATCAAGGAATTCTTCCATCGGTTGATTAAGAATTTTTTCAGCCAGATGTTGAAGAATATAAAAACCCATATCGCTGTAGGTATAGTTATATGATGTGCGAGGGGGTTTTTCGCGAATCTTGGCTTTGATAATCCAACTCCATAAACTGTCTTTCATAGACTTGTGGGCAAAGAGACCATCCGCCACCGGATAAGGATAATCTTTACTGCTTGCTGAACTGTAGTATTGAGGGAGTTGTACCCCGTCTTTAACTGTTTCTGACCAGAAAGGAAGGTATGGCCAAAGGCCTGCCTGGTGGGTAAGAATATCTTTAATGGTAAAGTCTTTTTTATTCGAATTTTTTAATTCGGGTAGATACACCGAAGCTTTTTTATTTACATCGATGAGACCCTTCTCATACATGAACATCACCGTTTGCAAGGTGGCTGAAACTTTGGTAACAGAGGCCAGATCATAAATAGTCTGTTCAGTAACCGGAATTTTATTTTCGTACGAGAGATAACCACTCGAATATTCATACACGACCATGCCATCTTTGGCTACCAGCACATGACTTCCAGGCGTAGCGCCTATTTCAATAGCTTCCTGTGCGATGGCTTCAATTTTTGAAAGTGTCTTGCTATTGATGCCAGCCGCCTCGGGCAGGCTGTACGATAATCTTCCGGTGATTTCACTTTTTATACCTTGTCCTTCCTGATAATTTGAAATGGAGAAAGGCAACTCTCCCCGCGCAGCCACACCACCAAAAATTATTTGTGCCGCCACTTTGGGCACTACGTTTTGATCAGTATATCCAACCAATAGCGTAGGGATCCCCTCCAGGTATTTTAGTTCAGCGGGATTAGTGAAATGACTCACGATTACCTCCTTCCTTTTAGTAAAGGATTTAATAAAAGGAGCGACAACTTTAATGAAAGAAGAGGAAAGAGGAAAAACACCAATCACAATCACATCGGCTGCTGCCAGTTTTGCTCTTATGCGTGCTGTATCTTCTGGCAATCGTATGGATAGATGCTCGAACGATGCGTACTTGGATAAGTAATGGGTAAATTCATTTTGTTCCTCGCGACCAACACTGACTGAAACAAACTTTTTATCTTCAACACGCAGCACCGGCACCGATTTTTTCTCATTTACAAGTAGTGTGACCGATGCTTCCGAAATCTGATGACTCAACAGTTTTGCCTGTGGAGAGTTTAAGCGAGCCACCAGATTATCGGTTGTTACTGATTTTTTATAGGACAGGCCTGCATCGTATTTGGCGGATAATATTTTTATCACGGCTTCATCCAGTCTCGCCTTTAAAATTTTATTTTTTCTTACCTCCTTTGAGATGAGTTTTACTGATGCAGAAATATTATGCGGATTAATCAGTATATCATTGCCTACTTCAAGGGCCAACTTTTCAATAACGCCATCGCGCTGGGTGCCTGTAGTTTTTTGAAGATGGGGGATATCGGTAAAACACAGTCCATTAAATCCCAGATTTTTTTTAAGAATCTCACTAATGAAAATTTGAGACCGAGATTTGGCTGTGGGGTTAGGATAAAGATGCAAATGTGAGGTGAGTAGTCCCTGCAACCCGGCATTTACTAATTGACGATACGGATATAGACCAATGGTGTCCAGCGGTGAAATAGTAACAAATAAAGAAGAATCCTTTTCATTTGTTTTTTCTATGCTTGCCGGGTGGATAGCACATGCTAAGACGCCACCCTGTTGCAAGCCTTGCATATAGGCCACCGCTTTTGTAGCCACCCGTTCTCTAGAGTCGCTAAAGTAGCGTAGCATTTGAGGATACGATTGTTTTACTATATCCATGTCGGCATTCGGTGCAAAGTTGATGTGTATTCCCAGCTGCCTCATTTCACGGGCCACCTGCCGTCCTTGTCTATAAACTAAAGTATCATCGTGGAGGGATGCTAATGTCAACGATTTTTGAAAACTCATCACGCTATCCAACGATTGCCCCAATCCCCATTCGGCTTGAATGCCTACCAGCATCGGAATCTTGGCATTGGATTGAAATTTATTCACCAGGTGTGCGAGACTTTTAGGGCCCCCTTGTGTTATAAGAATGCTACCGGGTTGATGTTTGGAGATTAAATCATTTAATTCTTCAATTTCTTCTGGTGTGGAATAGCTGGAAACCGGAATCATGAAAAGTTGACCAATTTTTTCAGTAGTGTTTAATGTTTGAAAAACACTGTCAACCCATCGGGTTTTAAGATTCTGGGCATTGCCAACGAAGAAAATAATTGTAAATGAGATTGTGATGAAGAAATTTTTAACCATCAGGCCGTTCGATTTTTGTAATTTTACCATTCTTAATTTTCTCCTACAACGCCAATTGGTTGAACGGGGAGTTTGTATTTTACAAAGCTACAGGTCAATTATAAGAAAGTAAACGTTATGAAGTTTTTATCCACATTTACAAAAGCGCCATCCTATCAGCGATTTAAATATTCGCCTCGCTTTTATGATGCTCAAAAGGAGGAGATGGAGGCGCGCGAAAAAAGAATTAAACAGGAGCTTGATCGTGAGCGGGGTATTTCTACTTCTGAAAGTGATAATACGCATCGCTCTCGTATTGCGGGTTCATTTAAAGAGGCCAGAAAACTAAGTAAACCCAGCGGAGGCACTCTTAAAGCAACCTTGCTCAGGTTTGGAATACTCCTGTTTTTAACAGTTTTTCTTATTACATTTTTAGAGTTTGGCAGGCCAGCGTTTTATTTGTTGCTATTATTTGTGCCATTTTATATTTATTTAAAATTCATTAGAAAATAAGCGGCACAGCAATTCTTTCATGCCAGATATTATTCAATTACTTCCTGATTCTATTGCCAACCAGATTGCGGCAGGCGAGGTGGTGCAACGCCCAGCTTCCGCTGTAAAAGAGCTCATGGAGAATTCCCTGGATGCAGGGGCAACATCGATCACCCTGATCGTAAAAGAAGCAGGAAAGTCTCTCATACAAGTGATTGATAATGGTATGGGCATGAGCGAAACGGACGCCCGAATGAGCCTGGAGCGTCATGCTACTTCCAAAATTCGTACGGCCGATGACCTTTTCCGGTTGCGCACGATGGGTTTTCGTGGTGAAGCGTTGGCTTCCATTGCGGCTGTCTCACAGTTTGAATTGAAAACCCGTCAGGCACATCAGGATTTAGGCACACAAATTTTAGTGGAGGCATCGGAAGTAAAAAATCAAGGACCAGTTGCCTGCGAAAAAGGCACGAGTATCAGCATTAAGAATTTGTTTTTCAACATCCCTGCCAGGAGAAATTTTTTGAAAGCGAACCCAGTGGAGATGAGGCACATTATCGAGGAATTTCAACGTCTCGCGTTGGCTCATCCACAGGTTGCTTTTGCGCTGCATCATAGTGATGATTTGATTTATGACCTGGCGCCTTCCAAACTAAGTCAACGGATTGTGGCGCTTTTCGGAAAATCATTTCAAGGACAGTTGGCAGCTTGTCAGGAAGAGACAGCTTTGGTTACGGTGACAGGTTATATTGGCAGGCCTGAGTCGGCACGAAAAACCCGCGGTGAACAATTCATATTTGTGAATCAACGATATATCAAAAGTAATTATCTCAATCATGCGGTGACTACCGCCTTTGAAGGATTATTGGTTGAAAATAGTTTTCCGTTTTATGTGCTTTTCATTGAGATTGACCCGAAACACATTGATGTGAATGTGCATCCCACTAAAACAGAAATCAAGTTTGATGATGAGCGAGCGGTGTATGCGGTAGTCAAAGCTTCAGTAAAACTTGCGTTGGGAACCCATAACCTGGCTCCGGCCATCGATTTCCATTCGGATATTAATATTGTGAATAAGCTCAGTCAGAATATTACCAATGAACAATATTTTAATGAACAGTTTACTTCTTCCTTAAATCGTTCCAACCTTCATAACTGGGAGAAATTATTCGAAGATGTCCCAACTGAATCCAAACTATTTCAAAAATCCGAGCCAATCAATACACTTCGATTTGAAAGTTCGATCAATCAACAGGAAGGCACAGCAGAAAAGCAGGAGACCGGAGCGGTATTTCAATTTCAAAACAAATATTTTGTGCGTGCAGCCAAGTCAGGATTGATGATTATCGATCAGCAGGCCGCACACGAACGAGTTCTTTTTGAAAAATATACTAGACGGCTGAAGGGGGGCGCTGGCAATAGTCAGCAAAGTTTATTTCCACAGACAATAACATTAAGTCCGGCTGATTTTGCGTTGGCGATGGAAATTGAAAACGAATTGATATCGTTGGGTTTTCGCTTTGAGGTATTTGGAAAAAGTGCGCTGCTTGTTTCGGGCGTGCCGGTGGGCTGTGGTTCTAATGAAAAAGAGTTATTTGAAGGCTTAATTGAGCAGTTTAAGAGAAATCAATCAGAATTGGAGCTACCTATTCGCGATAATCTGGCCATGGCATTGGCCAGGCGCACTTCAGTTAAATCAGGTCAGAAATTAGGGCTTGAGGAGATTGAATCTATAGTAGAAGGACTTTTTTCTTGTTCGAAACCAAATTTTTCTCCTGATGGACGCCCAACATTTTTTACTTTTGAAACGTCTAAGATAGAAAGTTACTTTACCCGTTAAATTTATTGCATGTTCAGACTTACTCCCCTGGTCAGGAATCTGATCATTATCAATGTGGTTGTTTTTCTTGCTCAGAATTTACTCAACAGAATGTATCTGACTGAGTATTTATCACTTTGGAGCATCCACTCTCCAAACTTCAAACCTTACCAGTTTTTTACCTACATGTTTGCCCATGGAGGCATAGGTCATATCTTCTTTAACATGCTGGCACTGGCATCTTTTGCACCGATACTGGAAAGCCATTGGGGAGACAAAAAATTCCTGACCTTTTATTTGGCAACTGGCATTGGGGCGGGAGTGGTATATGCCGTGGTGAATCTTTTATTAGGCACCAGCGATGGGGGCATAATGTTGGGTGCATCGGGGGCATTGTATGGTATTTTAATGGCTTTTGGTATGGTGTTCCCAAACCTTGAAATCATGTTACTCTTTCCACCGATACCCATCAAAGCAAAATACATGGTTTTTATTATGGGGTTCATCACATATGCATTAGACAGCAGCGGCACCGTAGCACACCTGGCGCATTTTGGAGGTGCCATCGTTGCCTTCGTTATAGTTTCTATTTGGCGAAGTCAGGACAGAGGCCGTGGGTGGTGACTTTTGTAGTAAAATTCTGTTAACTTGAAAAAGTAGATTAAAGCGAAACACTGTGTTAGAAGAATTTAAAAACGCATTTCAACGACCCAACAACGCACACGTTCAGTTGATTTTTATCAATGTGATCGTATATATGGTTCTAGCAGTGTTATATGTTTTTTCGACCGCAGCAGGATTCGCAACTTTTTTTGAGAGTATCCACGCCCAGCTGTCAATACCTGCTCCATTTTTTGTTTTTATTACCAAACCCTGGACGATCATAACCTATTCTTTTGTACATGATCTTACTGGCGTCTTTCACATCCTTTTCAACATGCTTGCTTTTTATTGGTTTGGAAAAATCTTTATCGAGTACTTGGGTAGCGACAAGTTGATTGCTGTTTATGTGCTGGGTGCCATTGCCGGAGGTGTTTCATACCTGTTAGTGTACAATACAATTCCGTTTTATACTGAACGCATTCCATTGCATGGCATGGTAGGCGCCTCTGCCGCTGTGTATGCCGTGTTGGTGGCAACAGCGACCCTTTTGCCAGACTACACTATCTTTCTTTTGTTTTTTGGCGCGGTGCGGATCAAATACATAGCGATCATTTATATTGTAATTTCATTCCTCGGTTCTGTGGGCGGCAATGCCGGTGGCAACGTGGCTCACTTAGGTGGTGCGTTGATTGGCTTTGTTTATATTAAACAATTGCAAATAGGTGTAAACTGGGGTAGTTGGATTACCATCACCTTAGATTGGATGAAAGGATTATTCAGCACGCGCTCCAAAGTGAAAGTCACCTATCGCAGTGCAGAACCAAAGACCAGGGCTTCTAAATCAACGGCAGCATCCTCCAAAGCAACACAAGCAGAAATTGATGCTATCCTTGACAAGATTTCCGATCGTGGATACGAAAGTCTATCGAAAGAAGAAAAGGAAAAACTCTTTAATGCCAGTAAGAAGTAGTCTTACACAATCAACTTTGCTATTCCAAATGCTGCGGCAGCAGCAGCCACACCAATCAACGTAACCCTCATCGCTCCTTTAAAAAGCGGCTGACCAGTAAGCTTACTTTTCACCAGACCGAACACCATCAAACAGATAACGGTTATGATGGTCGAGTAAATTAATCCTGTTTCCGATGAATCCGTAAAGAAGTAAGCGCTAAGCGGAATCATGCCGCCAATTATATAAGAGATACCAATAATGAGTGCACTTTGATGAGCCCTGTGTTTGTCGGGGCGCTCGAGGCCGAGTTCAAAACGCATCATAAAGTCGACCCACTTCTTAGGGTTCTTTGCCATTTCACGGGCAATCCTTTCCTGCAAATCATCACTTACACCATACTCGGCAAAAATATCTTTCGTTTCCTGTATTTCTACTTCGTGTTTATTTTCAACCTCATCATATTCTCTTCGCTCCTCTGAATCATAATGTTCAATTTCAGTTCGGCCAGCGAGATAACCACCCAATCCCATGGCGATGGAACCGGCTGCGATTTCTGCTAAACCAGCAGTGATTACAATGGCCGTGGAATCAACGGCTCCACTTAGTCCGGCTGCTAAGGCAAACGGCACGGTAAGTCCGTCACTCATGCCGATCACAAAGTCTCTTACTTTTTCTGACGATTGAAAATGTTCTTCTTCCATGGCTTAAATGTAGTAAAGAGTTTTTTGTTAAGGATCGCGTAAAGCGAAAAAATGGATAAGCTGGTTGATTATTTCTTCCCGGTTAGTGAGGTATGCTACTGCTGGATTCTCTTTGTTGAAGGCTTCTATCTTACGATAAAATGTTTCTTCCGATAGAGCAAAAAGTTCCATCAATTGTTTTTTTACTTCAGGTGAATTTACGGTGGTGCGATAGACGGAAGTTTTAGCGATATCATCCCGTTTCTTTTTTGTTTTGTCTTTACCACCAAAAGGAATGGTAATACCTGGACCAAACGTAGGTATTATGCCAGGGGTGGGATCGGTCAGTGTTTTGTTTTCAAATTTGACTCGTCTGGGTGGCTTGAGGTCTTTTTTCCAATCGTCAAGTCCGGGGATATTTATTTTATCGTAGACGGTAACGTTTTTAAGCATACGAGCATTTTCAACAAGGTCAATGCGAATGAATTTCACATCGTCAACAACAATGTGTAGAAATGTATTATAACCTAGTCGGGTAAAGGCCAGTGTGTCGTTCACTGTACAGCTTATTGAAAAACTGCCATCATCGGTAGAAGATACCCCAACGCCTTTGCCTTTTATTTTGATTGCCGTGTAGGGAAGTGGGTCTTGGGTAACCGAATCAACGACAATACCTGAAATAGTGATGGATTGCTTTTGTGAAAGAGTACTAATGGAATAGAAAAAACAAATGGGGGTAAACAGCCACCGGAATAAATTATTCATTCAATCGTTTAACGATCAGATGAATGAGAAATTAAAATAGTTTCAGGATTTGTTCGCCAACTGCCCGCACGCAGCATCAATGTCCTTACCTCTGCTTTTACGTATGCGTGCGGTGATTCCATTTTTTTCCAAGAGATCCATATACATACGCAAGGCCCCATCGGATGCTTGTTGAAAGTCACCATCATCAATTGGATTGTATTCGATCAGGTTTACTTTGGAGGGCACCAACTTTGTGAATTTCAACAATGCCTGAGCGTGTTCTTCACTGTCGTTGATTCCTTTCCATACAACATATTCAAAGGTAACCTTGCTCTTTGTTTTTTGATACCAATATTGAAGCGCATCGGCCAACTCTTCCAATGGATTGGTATCGTTGATAGGCATTATAGAAGAGCGTGTTTCATTTAGTGCTGCGTGGAGTGAAACAGCCAGATTAAACTTCACTTCGTCATCCGCCATTTTCTTAATCATTTTAGCAACCCCCACGGTGGATACGGTAATCCGCCTTGAGGCCATGTTAAGTCCTTTTTGCGCGGTAATTTTTTCAATGGCGCCAAGCACGTTGGCATAATTAAGAAGGGGTTCGCCCATGCCCATGAAAACGATATTCGTCAGCGGTCGTCCGTAAAATAATTCAGCCTGCTCTTTAATGGCTACTACCTGATCGTAGATTTCATCGACACTCAGGTTACGCTGTCGTTTTAATCGAGCCGTTGCGCAAAACTTACACGCCAGGCTGCAGCCTACTTGAGACGACACACACGCAGTAATTCTTTTTTCGGCTGGAATCAAGACAGATTCTACTATGAGACCATCGTGAAGGGTCACCGCGTTTTTGATGGTTCCATCTACACTTCGCTGCATTTTGTCAACCTTAATATGGTTGATCACAAAGTGTTGACTCAACATCTCACGGGTATCGAGCGAGATGTTGGTCATCTGTTCAAAACTTTTAACCGATTTCATCCATAGCCATTCATATACCTGTTGGGCGCGAAAAGGCTTTTCTCCTTGCTGAATAAAAAAATCTTTGAGTTCGTCCAGCTTAAGTTTTCGGATGTCGCGTTTGGCGATTGTATCTACCATGGTACCTGATTGAGGTGCAAATTTACATTAAATTGAACTTTTAACAGGTCTCGCATTTTTCGAGTTCAATCTTTTAGAAATAAAACAGTTGTGATAGCATCGTTGAGGTTTCGACACGCGACATAAAGCCGGCACTTTTTATTGGTCAATGGTGTAAAGTCTTTTGTAATTAATAATTAATACCCGAAATTTTCGCCTTTCTTAATTAATCTATGCAAAAGAGCAATGCAATTGTAATTACTGCCGGTTACCTGGATTCTAACAACGGCAAAACAGCCCACGGACTTATTCGCGGTTCTGATCGATTCAATATAATTGGAATCATTGACGACAAACATCCGGGAAAAGATGCCGGTGAGGTGTTGGATGGGAAAAAACGAGATATTCCGGTCTATGCCTCTATTGAAGAATTTTCAAAGACCTCGAAAGAACAAGCTATATATTGTATCATTGGTGTGGCCACCAAGGGTGGTTTGATTCCGGATTCGCTGCGTGCCATTTTAAAGGATGCGCTTATCCATGGTTATGGACTTGTCAACGGATTGCATGAATATATTTCTGAAATCCCTGAACTTGCTGATTTTGCCAGATCACGTGGGTTGGAAATCATCGATGTCCGTAAGCCTAAGAAATTCAAAGACCTTCACTTTTGGTCAGGGAAAATAAAAAATGTACACTGTCCTAAAATCGCTGTGCTGGGCACCGATTGCGCGTTGGGCAAAAGAACGACCACGCGCTTTCTTACAGAGGCGATGAAAAAAGCAGGTTATCGTGCAGAAATGATTTATACTGGCCAAACCGGCTGGATGCAGGGAGCAAAATATGGGTTCGTATTTGATAGCACGCTCAATGATTTTATTTCAGGAGAAATGGAACATGCCATGGTGCAATGCTGGGAGGAGGCGAAACCAGATATCATGTTCATTGAGGGGCAATCTTCTTTGCGCAACCCAAGTGGACCTGCCGGGGCAGAATGGATAGTATCAGGCGATGCCAACGCAGTAGTATTGCAGCACAATCCCGAAAGGAAAAAATATAAAGGCTTGGAGGATTATCCAGCCAATGTTGCCGATGTGAAAGATGAAATTGCATTGATAGGTATTTATGGTGCTCCTACTGTAGCTGTTACCATAAACACGCACAACATGAGTAAAAGTGAAGCACGCTCGTATGCAAGCGAAAAGGAAAAGGAACTTGGAATTCCGGTTATACTTCCATTGGAAGATGGCGTGGATCGCCTGGTTGAAATTTTTAAAGACATGATTGAGAAATCAATCGCACAAGTATAATATAATCGAAAATGAGAATTAAAGATATTAAAGTCTGGAGAGCGGATCTGGAGAACACAAAACCGTATACTATTGCTTTTAAAACGGTGGACGAGGTGTTAAACGCGTTTGTTGAAATTACACTCGACAACGGTATAACAGGTATCGGTTCGGGTAATCCCAGTGAGTATGTTACTGGTGAAAATTTTGAAAAGTGCATGCTGGCGCTATCCGAAAGCAATATTCAATTCTTAATCGGGCGGGATATCCGTGAGATAAATCAGTTGACCTTTGAGATTTGGCAAAAACTGCCTGCCAATCCTGCTGCAAGAGCTGCGCTGGACATTGCTTTGTATGATGCATTCACAAAACAGTTAGGCGTTCCACTTGTAAAATACCTGGGTCAAAAAATTCATTCACTTCCTACTTCCAATACGATTGGAATTAAAAATGTGGAAGAGACCTTGAAGGAAGCTCAGGAATATGGTGAGCGTGGGTTTAGCGTGCTGAAGGTAAAATTGGGTAAAGATCTGGACGAAGATATCGAGCGCATGGTGAAGTTGCGTGAAAAATTCGGAAACAAATTCGTGATTCGGATTGATGCCAACCAGGGCTATACGCCCCAACAAACCATCGAGTTTTATCAAAAGACCCAACATCTTAATATAGAATTGATTGAGCAGCCACTTCCGGCAAAATCAATTGCAGAGATGAAACAACTTCCTCAAGAGATAAGAACGGTAATTGCGGCAGATGAATCACTGCTCACTCCTAAAAACGCACTGGAGTTAGTCATACCTCCGGTAGCTTCAGGTATTTTCAATATTAAATTGATGAAATGCGGGGGAGTGAGCCAGGCGTTAAAAATTGCAGACATCGCTCAGCATGCGGGCATCGAATTATTCTGGGGCTGCAACGATGAAGGTATCGTCAGCATCACCGCGGCACTTCATGCGGCATTTGCATGTGCCAATACAAAATACATTGACTTGGATGGAAGCCTGGATTTAGGTCGTGATGAGGTGAAGGGTGGTTTTATTCTGAAAGATGGTGTCATGTATTGTTCCGATAAGCCGGGATTGGGTGTCGAGCGTATTTAGAAATTAAAAGTTTGAACAACTTAAAATTTCTGTTGGAGTTTTAAGTTGTTCAATAATTCAGCCAAGGAACTAAAGACTGTGTTTACATTTCCTGAAACTAAATTCCAGGAGATTGAATTCGTTGATGTGTTGACATTGATAGAGATGGATGAATTTTTTTCAAGTTCATAACCAGCACGTTCCAGTGCATTTTTTGTCCATAAATATTCATGTCCTTCACCGGTAAGATTTACAGAAAGATTACGATAAGGCTTATGATGCACCTTTCCGGTTTTTAAGTCAAAGCCCTTAAATTGAAAAACCTCATCAAAGGAACCATCAAGCACCAAATCTTCAGGGATACCTGCTTTTATTTTCTTATCGCGTGAAGCCAGCCAGATCCGGTCAGCAGTTTGCAAGGCCAGATCTAGTTCGTGGGTGGCCACCAAAATAGCTTTCCCTGCGGTTCTTGAAAGTTCGCGTAATGTATTCATTATCTCTACGCGATTATTCAAATCCAAATGAGAGGTGGGTTCATCCAAAAATAAAACCGATGTGTCTTGTGTAAGGGCTTTCGCAATCATGGCCATTTGAAGTTGGCCATCACTTAATTCATATAATCTTTTATTGATAAGTGGCTCAATGTTCAGGAGAGCAATCGCCTCATTAATTAACCTATGATCTTTTTCACTTAGCAAAATGTTCCAATTCAAGTAGGGATATCGGCCATATGAAATCAGGTCATAGACGCTCATATGAGTAGCGGTAATCTTGTCGGTGAGCACCAAGGCAACAGCATTTTCTTTTTGGATGTGGATTTCTCCTCCCAATTTTTTTTGTATGCCGGCCAACGTTCTGATCAGAGAAGATTTGCCGATGCCATTAGGTCCCATGAAGCAAACCAGTTCTCCGGCAGAAAGGGCAATATTCAGGTTTTCGAAAAGGCATGATACTTTTCCATCCTGGTCATAGCCAATAGATAAGTGGGAGGTTTGTAAAATCGTTTTATTGTCAGACACTGATGCGTTTTGATTTAAGGATCATCCAAATAACTACTGGGGCACCAATTAATGAGGTTACTGCATTCAGAGGAAGTATTTGTGTGCTACCCGGAAGTTGCGCTAGCAAGTCACACAAAAGCAACAAGCTGGCGCCCCCACAAATCACTGCTGGAATAAGAATCCTATGATTCGTGGTGGGAATTACCAGTCTCACCAAATGTGGAACAGCTAATCCTACAAAGGCTATAGGACCGCAAAACGCAGTAACTGCTCCCGTTAATAAACCCGTGCTTACTACGATCCAAAACCGCGATCGGGCTACATTCGTACCCAATCCCTGAGCGTAATTTTCCCCTAGAAGCCAACTGTTAAGCGATTTGCTTGATAAATATGCGATGGCGACACCACCAACAACCACAAATGTGAGCACTTTTAGTTCGTTCCAGTTCGTGCTACCCACATTACCAAGTGTCCAAATCATAAAAGTTTGAAGGTCTTCGGCCTTGCCAATAAATTGAAGCACACCCACTAAGGAAGAAGTAACAGCGCTCACCATTAAGCCAATAATCAAAAGCGAGGTATTATCTCTAATATATTGAGCGAATGTTATAATTAATATAAATATTAGTCCTCCGCCAACGCTGGCAGCCAGGGCAATGCTCCATGGACTATTAAAAAATAATAGACCTAGCCCTGAAATAGACTGACTAATAAAAATAAGTATAGCAACCATAAGACTTGCCCCTGAGCTTAGGCCAAGTACATCGGGCCCCGCCAATGGATTTCTAAATAGAGTTTGCATAAGAAGCCCACCAGTTGCAAGCGCCCCACCTGCAAGCACACAGGTTATTGCTTTTGGCAACCTGAATTGTAATAATATGTCCGAGAAGGTTGTTGGTGCACCTTTTAGAGATGAAAAAACTTCAGAAAAAGGAATGTTAACACTACCTACCAACACATCCGCAATGAAAAGAGAGATAAGAATGAAGCTCAAAATCAGTCCTTCATTCCAATATTTTTTATGATTCATTATAACACTCAACAATTGACCTGAAAAGTAAGTCCTTTTTAATCTTTGAGAAAAATTTAACCGTATCAGTATTTCCTTCTTAAATAAAATGGTTAATCATTATTTATTTAAATACTTGATAATCTGATAATTATTAAAAATAAAATCAAGCGTTGGAGTATTTGCTTGTAAAACTGCAT
>CAYGGY010000004.1:0-38197 GCA_964349405.1 uncultured Ohtaekwangia sp.
TTATTATTATTCTACTCGCAGTTTTAAATTTTGGAATGATTAAACAAACCTTCGCACAAGGAAATGTTTTTAAAATCAATATTTTTAGTCCCATAGTAAAAACCCTGAATATATCGTACGAAAAAAAATTGAGTGCCTCCAGCAGCTTTCAATTGGGCTTTTTCTATACTGGTTATAAAGCTAGTAACACTGAATTTTCTGGTATAGGCTTAACACCGGAGTACCGTTTTTACCTTTCTGAGCGAGAAGCCCCTCAGGGTGTATATCTAGCTCCCTTTTTGCGGTATCAAAATTTCAAACTCACAGAAAATATCACCTCATCTAAAGGTACATTGTCCATGTTGGGTGGCGGGCTTATAATAGGAAAACAGTGGATTTTTAAGGAAAAAATTTCGCTCGATATTTTCCTTGGTCCACAGTACAGCAGTGGCGATGTGAAAGTAACCAGTGGTACAGATTCATTTGATACGAAACTTTTTAGCGGTTTCGGTATTCGCACCGGACTCACATTGGGTTTTGCTTTTTAAAAAAAGTAATATTTGATTTATGATGAAGGCTGCGTAAAGGGCAGCCTTCTTTATACCTTCGCAAACAGGATAAAAGATAAAAATGAGGTTATATTCTTTACTATTCTTATGGTGCATTTTTAATTCAGGAGAAGCACAACCCTTTTTGAAAATAGCAAAATTAAAATATGCTGGAGGTGGTGATTGGTATGCCAATAAAACTGCCTTACCCAATCTTATCACGTTTTCCAACAAGGAATTGGGTATGAACCTCGCAGTGGAAGAAGAAGTTGCCGAAGTGGGAAGTCCCAATCTGTTTGATTATCCATATCTCTACATGACCGGCCATGGCAACGTGGTATTTTCTATAAACGAAGCTCAAAATCTACGCAACTACCTGATTGGCGGTGGATTTTTACATGTCGATGATAATTATGGCATGGATAAGTTTGTGCGCATCGAATTGAAGAAAGTGTTTCCTGAACTCGAATTGGTGGAAGTACCCTTCACCCATCCCATCTATCATCAGAAATTTGAATTTCCCAATGGACTTCCTAAAATTCATGAACACGATGGCAAGCCGGCCCAGGGCTTCGGATTATTTTATGAAGGAAGACTCGTGGTGTTTTATTCCTATGAATGTGATCTTGGAAATGGTTGGGAAGACAGACGTATACATAATGATCCTGAAGAAAAACGCCAGCAAGCCCTTAAAATGGGCGCCAACATTCTCTCTTTTTGCTTCACCAGTTATTAACTCTGCCCATGCTGTTACGAGTTATTGTTTTTGAGTTACAAGCAAAATCAGTAAGATTCAAAACCCTCTAAAAGAATTGAATTAGATGTTTTTAAAAAATTAATCAGAAAACATTTGGATTGAATAACTAAGTTTTTAGTTTTGAAACGTAATTGATAGTTAAACGAAAGCCAAAAAATGAAAGAACTCACCAAAGCCGAAGATCAAATCATGCAAATTTTATGGACGTTGGAAAAGGGATTTGTGAAGGATATTGTTGAACAAATGCCTGAGCCTAAACCAGCGTATAATACCGTATCTACTATCGTAAGGATTTTAGAGAAGAAGGGTTTTATCGGATATAAAGCCTATGGCAAAACGCACGAATACTTTCCGCTGATTGCTAAAGAAAAATACACGCGCTTCTACCTCAACAATATGGTGAAAGGATATTTCAATGGATCGGTTCAAAACCTGGTCTCCTTCTTTGCGAAAGAAAATAAAATGGATGTGCAGGATATTGATCTGCTGATGAAGCAACTGGAAGAACTTAAAAACAAAAAGTCATGACCAATATGCTCAACTACCTGATCGAAGCCAATCTGGCACTGTTGTTCTTTTATGTATGCTATTGGCTGTTGCTGCGCGATGAACATCAATTCGGTTTTAAGAGGGCCTATCTGCTGGGAGGTTTAGTGGCTTCCCTCCTGTTTCCTCTGATCAATATACCCAGCGAAGGTACACAGCTCATTCCAACCTTAAGTACTTCACAAGCCTATTGGCTGCCCGAGATAACCATCTTTGCAAATAACCCGAACGCAAAAGCAGAAACTCCCATCACCACCTGGCAATGGATTACTTATATCTATCTCGCTGGCTTGATCATGTTCTCCCTCTTGTTTGTCGTTCGCATGGCTTCACTAGTCATATTGTTCCATTCGTCAAAGAAGTACTATTGGAAAAACTACTTAGTGGCCGAATCAGAAAAGGGTCATGGCTCCTTTTCATTTTTTAAGTTCATCTTTTTAGGACAGGCTAATGAATTGAGTGAGCAAGAAAAACAAGATGTACTAATTCACGAAGAAGCCCATGCACAGAAAATTCATTCGTTCGATATTGTGTTAGCCAATGTACTTGGCATTGTATTCTGGTTCAATCCCATTCTACACTTTTATAGAATTTCATTAGTTCAGGTTCATGAGTTTGAAGCCGATGCGCGCTCGGTGGAAGGTCGTGATGTGAACGCATATTGCAGCTTGCTGGCGAGAGTTGCTTTACAATCCAACGGATATCCGCTCGCCAATCATTTTACCAATTCCTTAACCTTAAAACGAATTACTATGATGAAAACCGTTAGAACTAAAATAAAAGAATGGAAAGTAGTTGCCGCTACGATGGCTGTGTTACTCATCTTTTTTGTGGTTGCTTGCCAGGATCAGGTGATGCAAGACATTAAAACTATTACCGACAACTCTTCAGCGGCAACTATTTTACCTGCCTCTGTGGAAGCCGAGTTGTTGAAACTGAAACAAGCGAACCCGAAAGCGGAATATATTGTGATGGAGATGAATGATGAGGGTAAAAAGAAATTGGAAGAGCTTGGTAAAGACGAGGAGTTCAAAAAAAATCTCATTGGGATTCACGTCATAAAAACTACTGACCAGTCTTTTGCCATTTTACAAAAAGGAGATCGTACGAATGCGCTTGCTCAAATGACGGTAACCGATGGTGAAGTATTTTCAATTGTTGAAGAGTCAGCCTCACCAATCGGTGGTTATCCAGTTCTTTACGAATATATTGGGAAGAACCTTAAATATCCACAACAAGCCAGAAGCATGGGCGTAGAAGGAAAGGTCTTCATTGAGTTTGTAGTAAATGTAGATGGAACGCTTTCTGACTTTGTTACCGTAAAGGGTATTGGTGCCGGTTGCGATGGGGAAGCCATTAGGGTTTTACAAAACTCAACCATCGCCTGGACTCCCGGCAAACAACAAGGCAAATCAGTTAAACAACGGATGGTAATGCCCATCACATTTAAACTGGGTGTGGGTGAACCGGGAGCCATTATTATAGGTGAAACACAGAGCAACTATCCTGGATCACAATATGAATTCAAAGTTACTGTGAATAAAACAGTGGTTAATGGCATAACCCAAATCAGTGGCAATGTGAAAAATCAGGATGGAACTCCGCTGACAGGAACGAACATTGTAATAAAGGCAACAACTACCGGCACCGTGTCAACCACTGATGGTTCTTTTAAATTAAATACGCCACAAAATAATGGAAGTTTGGTTTTCTCCTTTGTCGGATATAAAACCATGGAAGTAAACTTTTGATTTAAAAGTTTGTTTGCATTAAATTCCTATTATCACTAACAAATTCACCACAGAAAAAAAATAACAGATGATAATGATCACCAGTAAAATCTTCTAAATTAATTTCCCAAAAATAGTATTTGAACCATGAATGATCTGTTTACTAACTGACAAAACATAATTATAATGACAAACAAATTTCTACATATTACAATCTACATCTTTCTCTTTATCTCCCTCCGCGTTTCAGGACAAGGAACTGTTATAATCAAAGGAAAATTTCAACCAAAGATTGAGAATACATCATTATCAGTTTATCGACCGATTGCAGGTAGTTTTAATATGTCTTATCCGGACAAACAAGGCGAGACAGTTATAGAAAATGGGGAATTTAAACTGAAACTGAATCTCGATAAACCAGGATTTGTGAGGCTACAAAGTAAAAGCATGCCGAAAATATATTTTTATTCGGAACCCGGTGGTTCTATAGAAATAACATTTATGAAGGATGCGAAAGGAAATACCAAAGCGATTTATTCAGGTAGTAATTCTGAAGCGAACAATTTGCTAGCAAATAATACCCCGCTGGGCAACTATGATTTCCTTCAAACATATCTGCCTGCAATATTCCAAAAAGAATCTGCTGATATCATAGTTGAACTTCTAAGCCAAGAAATTAAAAAAAGTACAATCCCTTTTGAAGAGATGCTCAAAAAAAGGAAGATTACCAAATCCTGCTACGAGGCTATGATGAGTGAGACCGAACAATCGTTGCTCCAATGGACTAATGCCTACTTAAAGAATTACTTGATCACCGATGCGGAATTAAAACAAGTGACCAAACTTAGTAGGGATGAAATAAAAAAATTAGCCCAAAGGCTTTATGACCGGTTTGATCCATATCAAGACAAATACACTATTGCCACCCGTACCTACAATAACAGTCTGATAAAATCAATCTTGATTGAAGATGGTGTTATAACTGCTAACAAAGCAAAAACTCAATTATGGTCTCAGTACGAAAAGGAGTTTAGTATGATAGTATCCCGACTTCCGGCAATTGATTATGCGCCAGATAGTGTGCAAATATCTTTTATAGGAAAATCTTTACTTTCGGCCATTATCTTTAAGCCTATGAGTGATGAGGATTTTATAAAAATTTTCAATACTTACTATAGTCAGTTTCCTGACAGTCCATACAATTCTATAATTACCGCTTACTTAGCTGAAAACACCAAAGGAAATGATCAAACAAAATCTGAATTTGGTGTTTATTTCTTACAGAATAAAAACGACACACTAATTGAGCAAGATTTTACAGACATTGATAAGATATCAAGCATTCAGGCTTTGATAAAAAAGCATTTTCAAGGACGTCCAGTCTTTGTCGATTTCTGGGCCACCTGGTGTTCACCGTGTATTGCCGAGTTTCAAAATGAACCTTATCTTAGTGAATTTTTGGAAAGGGAAAAAATAACAATATTATATGTTTCCATTGATAAAAAGTATGCTATTGGAAACTGGAAAAAATCAATCGACCGGTATCAGCTTGCAGGCTATCATTATTTAGCTAATCAAGAAATAAGAGACAATCTCGACAAATGGTTTTTCGGAATCCCACGCTATATGCTTTTTGATTCTAGTGGGAATGTGAAAAATGATAATTTACTCAGACCAAGTAGTAAGGAAGAGTTATTTGAACAAATTAGCAGATTACTGAAAGAATAAAACGTAGTTTGTGAAAGTCAGGTCCCTGCACTTAAGTTCACTATACTACTTCGCTCATTGGTTCAGTGACATAATTTATTATATGATGCACTGATTATCAGAAAATCATATCAATATTTGGTTGCCCATGCTACGTATTACTCAGGATTATAAGTATTCTATGAACAAAAGCCAATTCCTAAAAATAGACACCCATGACAGAGGCCGCTCATTTTATCACATGTTATTAAATCCCACTCAACACCTCATCCAACTTCTTATCCAAGGCAGCACCGCGCAGGTTCTTGGCAATTATTTTACCTTGTGGGTCTATCAATATGGAAAATGGAATTGCCGTAATATTAAAATCTGTGACCGCCTTAGACTCAAAATATTTTAAGTCCGAAACCTGAGTCCAGGTGAGTCCGTCTTCTTCAATGGCTTGTAACCAATCTTCTTTATTGCGATCCAGCGATACGCCAAATACTTCAAAGCCCTTGTCTTTATATCGATGATAGGCATTTACTACGTTTGGGTTTTCTCTGCGACACGGTCCACACCACTTGGCCCAAAAATCAACCAATACATATTTGCCTCGTAAAGAAGACAACTTAATTATCTTTCCATTAGGATCAGGCATTTCAATTTCGGGGGTGACTTGCCCGATGGCAGTTGCCTTCATTTTGTCAACCATGTCGATAAAATCTTTGGATACCTGATAATCGGGCCACTCTTTTTTCAATTTATCCGCAGTCGAAACATAGAGTTCATAATATTTGTCGCGATCAAAAAGATTATTTTGTTGCAACAGATTAATAACAGCCAACGAAACAGGCTGGTCTTTAATAATTGTCGCTACCAGGTCATGTCCTCGTCCTATTATACTCAAATAGGTATTCTGCAATTCAGCAATACGAACTACGTTCTGATTTTCAGATGCAATCGAAAATTCTTTTTCCAACTGGACTAACTCTGGCGAGTTCTGAACATTGTTCATGATCTTTTGTACCTCGGCTAACAAATCGTGGTCAGGTGACCCCTTTATTTCAAAGAAACCATTGACATCATTACCATCCACATTTACTTCAATATCTGTCTTATTAAGGATAAAGGTGACAAGTTGTTTTCCATAAAATGAGATACGATAATAACCTGGTTCTGTCAATCGAATTTTCGATTCATAGGTATTATCAGTATTGAGCTTGATTATTTCTTTTTTTCCAGTACCATCTTGCTTCATCTCCTGTAAATCAATTTGGCCTTCCTGCGGAAATCCCACCTTTCCGCGAATAGTTACCTCCCATCCTGCTTCTTGTTTGCAGGTTATTAAGAAAACAGCAAACACAACGGCAAGTAAAACCCGGGTACTTATTTTTTTCATATTCTACTTAACTTAATTTTTTCAATAATAATTCCGTGGCCACCTTAGGATCAGCCTTGCCTTTGCTTCGCTTCATTACTTCACCCATAAACATAGTGATAATGGCTTTCTTTCCTTTCTTATATTCTTCCACCTTCAGCGGAAATTCTTTAATTACCTGCTCTATAATCGGCATGATTGAGCCCTCGCTGCTGTCCTGAAGAAGATTTAATTGTTGAGCCAATGCCAGCGGAGCCAGATCCGGCTGCCTGATCAGTTCAGGAAATATTTTTTGGGATGCTACCGCAAAACTTACTTTCCCTTGTTCAACCATTTCAATAAGAGTAGCCAAGGTACGTGGTGAAACAGGTAATTGAAATTCATTTTCTTTCAACTCGTTCAAATAGGACTTCACCGGCCCCATCACCCAATTCGATACTGCTTTGTAATTCTTACAATACTCACACGTAGACTCAAAATAGTTAGCGACTTCTCTTGCATCCGTAAGCACTTGCGCGTCATAGGCCGGAAGCTTGTATTCCTCAATAAATTTTTGTTTGAGTTCACGCGGCAATGCAGGCATCGACTCTTTGATCGCTGTTAGCCATGCTTTAGAAACAACTAATGGACTCAGATCCGGATCAGGAAAATAACGATAGTCATTAAGTTCTTCTTTGGTTCTCATTCCATATGAATCGCCCGTGTTTACATCATAGGTGCGGGTTTCCGATACTATTTGCTCTCCCTTTTCAAGTAGGTTGATTTGTCGTTCAACTTCATGATCGATGGCTCGCTGTACATTGCGAATGGAGTTCATGTTCTTAATCTCTACTTTTTTTCCATACTCACTGGCCTCATTCAGCATCACTGACACATTCGCATCGCACCGAAGGGAGCCCTCTTCCATATTGCCGTCACATATCTCAAGATACCTCACCAACTTACGCACTTCGCCAAGCAATGCTCCGGCATCTTCTGAACTTCTAATAGCAGGCTCCGTCACAATCTCTATCAACGGCACACCCGAACGATTGAAATCCAACAATGTATCGGTTTCATTATCCAAATGAATGGATTTGCCAGCATCTTCTTCAATATGAATGCGGTTCAATGGAATATTTATCTCACCACTTTTATTTGTAATGGTGATAAAACCTCCCTTGCAAATAGGTGTGCGATCTTGTGTCAGCTGATAGCCTTTGGGAAGATCTGGATAGAAATAATTCTTACGGTCAAAAATCTGATAACGTGAAATCTCACAGTTACAGGCCAATCCCATCTTCATGGCATACTCAACAACTTTTATATTGAGTTTGGGCAGCGTGCCCGGATGTGCCAGTGTGATTACACTTACGTGGGTATTTGGTGCACCTCCATACTCAGCAGAATCTGAATTATAGATTTTGCTTTTGGTGAGAAGTTGTGCGTGAACCTCCAACCCAATTACTACTATATATTTATCGCGTACGGATTTATCCATATTAAACTTGGTCAATCTTCAACAAACTCCGATTGACAATTAACTTATGAGTTGCTTTGTTTTCTCTAATACCTTATCAAGTCCTTCCAGATTCTTTCCACCTGCAGTAGCAAAGAATGGCTGTCCTCCCCCGCCACCGTCAATTTCTTTCGCAAGTTCTTTCACCATATTGCCCGCATGAAATTTATTTTCTGCTGCCAATTTTTCTCCAATCATTACGGTTACTTGGGGCTTACCATCTACATCAGCGGCCAGCACTAACACTAAATCATCAAACTGATTGCGAAGTGCATAGGCAATGTTCTTCAAGGTATCTGCATTGGGTACACTCACTTTTTCACAAATAAGTGTATACCCCTTCGACTTGTTCGCTTTGCCAGCCAATAGATCCTTCAATACATTAGCTTGCTCCTGATAGAGACCTTCCAGTTTTTTCTCTAATGCATGCTTCTCGTCCATTAACGATTTAGCAGAAGCTACAATGTCTTTTGGATTCTTCAGTACTGACTTCAACTCGTTCAATAGACCCAATTCTTCATTCACAAATTGCTCAGCACCATCGGCAGTAACGGCCTCGATTCTTCGCACACCAGCTGCTACTGAACTTTCCGATAGAATTTTGAAGAGGCCAATATTTCCGGTAAACGGTACGTGAGTTCCTCCACAAAGTTCAACAGAGAACGTAGGATCGAAGGTGATCACGCGAACAAAGTCGCCATACTTTTCACCAAATAATGCCATCGCACCTAAACTCTTTGCTTTTTCGATGGGCACATTACGTTGCTCGTTGAGTTCAACATTTTCACGCACCTTTCGATTTACTATTTCTTCCACCCGCTTTAGCTCTTCATCTGTCATGGCTGCAAAGTGCGAGAAGTCGAAGCGAAGTATCTTGTCATTTACTAAAGAACCCTTTTGTTCCACGTGCTTGCCCAATACCTGGCGCAAAGCAGCATGAAGTAAGTGAGTAGCCGAGTGATTGTTCATGCTCAGGTTTCTCTTGGGTGCATTTACTTTGACCAACCAATCTCCTTCAAGTTTTGCCGGAAGTTTTTCGGTGAGATGAACAATCAGCTCATTTTCCTTTTTTGTGTCAACCACAAAAACTTTTTCACCATTTGCTTCAATCACACCGGTGTCACCCACCTGGCCACCACTTTCAGCATAGAAAGGAGTTTTATCCAACACCAGTTGAAATAACTCTTTATTCTTTTGCTTGATCTTGCGGTATTTGATTAAACGGGATACCGATTCGAGGTTATCATAGCCAATGAACTCTGTTTTTTGATCTTCACCTATCAAGGTCCAATCACCGGTTTCTTTTACTGCATCAGCTTTTGAACGGGTTTTTTGCTTTTGCATTTCTTCATTGAAGCTTTTTTCATCAACAGAAAATCCGCGTTCACGAGCAATCAATGAAGTTAAATCGAACGGAAACCCAAACGTATCATATAATTCAAAGGCAACTTCTCCAGAGATTATGTTGTTTTTCAAATCACCTCCAATGGTTTCCATTCTCTTTAAACCCCTTTCTAACGTTCTCAAAAACGAAATCTCCTCTTCATGCACTACCCTGCCTACATATTCCAATTGCTGATGTAACTCAGGAAACACTTCTTTAAATTGATCAGCCAGAACAGGCACCAACTTGTACATAAAAGGTTCCTTAAAATTCAGATAAGAGAATCCATAACGTACAGCTCTTCTTAAAATCCTGCGTATCACATAACCCGCACCTGTATTTGATGGAAGTTGTCCATCGGATATAGCAAAAGAAACAGCACGAATATGATCCGCGATTACACGTATGGCAATGTCTTGTTTCTCCGTTACCGCGCCTTTTCCAGGTGTTGAACCTCCGTAGTTTACGCCAGCTTCTTTTGCAATGAAATCCATCAACGGACGAAACACATCGGTATCGTAATTAGAAGTCTTCGCTTGAATGGCCATGCACAAACGCTCGAAGCCCATGCCGGTATCTACGTGTTTATCGGGCAGTGGCTCCAGTGCCCCTGAAGCAAGACGATTGAATTGAATAAATACCAAATTCCAAATCTCCACAACTTGTGGATGATCGCTATTGACCAGCTCGCGTCCTGGTTTTTTCTTTATTTCCTCTTCAGGTCTTAAATCAATATGTATCTCTGAACAAGGCCCACACGGCCCTTGCTCACCCATCTCCCAAAAATTATCTTTCTTACTTCCATGAAGGATGCGTTCTTCAAGAACAAACTGTTTCCATAATTCTTTTGCTTCCTCATCCACCGGAAGGTTATCGTTTTTATCACCACCAAAAACGGTAACATATAATCTGTCTTTTGGAAGTTGATATACCTCGGTCAATAATTCCCACGCCCAGGCGATGGCATCTTTTTTAAAATAATCACCAAAGCTCCAGTTGCCGAGCATCTCGAACATGGTGTGGTGGTAGGTATCCAATCCAACATCTTCAAGATCGTTATGCTTGCCACTCACGCGAAGACATTTTTGCGTGTCTGCTATCCGTTTACTTTTTGGTAAAGAGTTACCAAGAAAATAATCTTTGAATTGCACCATCCCCGAATTGGTGAATAGTAAAGAGGGGTCATTCTTAAGCACCAAGGGAGCTGAAGGCACAATTTTGTGGCCTTTATTTTCAAAGAATTCTAGGAATTTTCGTCTGATTATACTGGAGTTCATCGCTTATAATACCATTTTAACTTTCAAGGCTGTGGTTTTTCGTTATATTTATGGGTTTTTAACCTATAAAAGCCACAAAATTAAACGCATTGTGATCATAATAAAAGGAATCACTGAAATTAGGATGAAGGGAAGTTTAGGTTGGGGTTTTGATCAATTATTGAATTTGCAGTAATGCTTAGAACTAAGTTCCGTTATAATCCTGAAAGTTTACGCTACGAGCGTGTGAAGATTTCATTCTTTAATGTGTCGATCAGCATTATTAGCTATCTCACTTTTGGGGTTTTATTTTTTATAGGCCTGCTTCTGCTCCAAAACTTTATTATTGAAACTCCCATTGAGAAAAACCTGCGATCAGAGAATGATGCCTTGCAACAACATAAGGTAGTACTGGCGGGTCAACTTTGGCAATCAAACGATCAGTTGCAACAATTAAAAAAACAAGATTTAGACATATACGAAAAACTGTTTGAGGCCAAATTGCCAACAGAATCAAATCGTTCAGAATTAAACCGGGAGGAAATTCTTTTGGCCGAAACGAGAGGGTTTAATGGAATAGTGGATGATCTAAACTCGCGATTTAAAGAACTTTATAAGTCAGCAAGATTAAGCAATAATTTTTTTCATACTAAGGCAAGCGTCAAAAAAGAAGACCTTTCAACGCTATTCAGCATACCATCTATTATACCGGTAGAGAATTTTGAATTATCAAAGTTAGTTTCCGGATTTGGAACTCGAATCAATCCTTTTCATAAAGGACATTATCATCATGATGGAGTTGATATTGCCTCTACCCATGGTACGGCAGTTTTAGCAGCGGGCCATGGTCAGGTGACTGCAGCAAAGAGAAGCGATCTGCTCGCTGGCTTTGGTAATTATATAGAGATAGATCATGGTCATGGAGTGATTACTCGCTACAGCCATCTTGAAGAAATAGTTGTTCGTGCAGGACAAAAAATAAAAAAGGGACAAGTACTGGGTTCCATAGGGTCCAGTGGAGGTTCGATAGCACCACACCTACATTATGAAGTACTTGAGAATGGAGAAAATATAGATCCTATAAAATTCTTTGCAGAAGGATTAAATGCTCGGCAATATCAGGAATTAGTTAATAAAAGTAAGAAGCAAAACCAATCACTGGATTGATGGCAAAAATCAGATACACATATAATTCTGAATCATGCAAATATGAGCCAATCATCGTATCGCCTAAAGCTGCAGGCCGTAAGCTTCTTTCGTTTTTGGGTATTTCTTTGGTTCTTGGTATAGGAGGTCTGATTTATTTCAATTCCAAATTTCCCTATTTAGATGAGACTATTCTCTTTGGGGAGAATCAAAGACTTAAAACTGAATGGCAAATTCTTTTAAAACAATTAGACCGTACGTCTCAGCAATTGAGCACACTCGAACAAAATGATGATCACAATTATCGCGTAATTCTAGATTTAGAACCGTTGGACATTACTCAACGTGAAGCTGGGGTGGGTGGTCGTGCTAAAGAAAGTTCCTTTATTAGTCATCCGTTGATAAAATCAACCTACGAACAGTCAGAAAAAATAAAAAACAGGTTGGATATTGAAGAGCAATCCATGAAACAGTTGGAGGAAGAGTTTGAGCGAAAAGAAAAAATGTGGGCTTCACGACCAGCCATTCAACCTATTAGTAACAAAGACCTTACTCGGCTTCACACCATTTTTGGGTTGCGGTTACATCCTTTGCTGGGTTATGTCAGGCCTCACAATGGGTTGGATTTTACAGCTCCCAAGGGCACCCCGGTATACGCAACCGGTGATGGTAAAGTTAGTATTGCGCAACGGTCTAGCACATATGGTAATGTTGTATACATCGATCATGGTTATCAATTTGAAACACGCTATGCTCATATGACAAAATACATTGTCAGTGCCGGACAAAACGTTACACGCGGACAGATTATTGGATATGTGGGTGATACCGGTACCTCGGTTGGGGCGCATCTTCATTATGAAGTACATTATAAAAACGAGGCAATAAACCCGATCAACTTCTTTCAACGTGATCTCAATAATAAGGAATACGAAAAACTGATTGAGTTGGGTAGTCAATCTATATCGTCTTTAGATTAAACATCTCTCTTCATTTCATCAACTCAAGACTTCTTTTTTTCTTTGCACCCATAACTTCTTTTATGAATCAATCTTTCATTATCACACTATGCATTTTTATATGGTTTAGTGGGCAAGCACAAAAAAAGGACACCATTACTGTCATCGGTGTTGGTGATATTATGATGGGAAGTAACTATCCCACTTCAGAAGGGCTCCCCCCCAATCAAGGTCTTGACTTGTTAAAAGAAGTAGCGTCAGTATTGACGAGTGCAGACATTACGATGGGTAACCTGGAGGGTGTACTTCTAGATCAGGGTGGAACAGCAAAAACCTGTAGAGATCCTAAAGTGTGTTATGTATTCAGAAGTCCGCAACAATATGTTCAAAATCTGGTGAATGCCGGGTTTGACATTATGAGCCTGGCAAATAATCACGCAGGCGATTTTGGAGAAGTAGGTAGAAAAAGTAGTATCAAAGCCCTAGAAGACGCTGGCTTATATCATGCCGGCCAAACAACAAAACCATACTCCATTTTTGAAAAAGATGGTGTACGATATGGATTCACTGCCTTTGCCCCTAACAGCGGTTGCCTTAATTTAAACGACCTTGAAGGCGCACGAAAGATTGTTTCACTTTTAGATTCTCTCACCGATATAGTAATCGTTTCATTTCATGGTGGCGCTGAAGGACCGCAACATCAGCACGTGCCTCGTCAAAATGAAATTTTTCATGGAGAAAACCGTGGCAACGTTTACTCCTTCGCCCACGCTCTCATCGATGCAGGTGCTGATATTATATTTGGTCACGGCCCACACGTGACCAGAGCCATTGAAGTTTATAAAGATCGTTTTATTGCCTACAGTCTCGGTAACTTCTGCACGTATGGAGGCATCAATGTATCAGGTATTAATGGATGGGCTCCTATTATTAAGGTCTATACTAATTCAAATGGTAATTTTATTCAGGCTCACATCACTTCAACGATTCAATCATACCGTTCTTCGGTAAAAATCGACTCGCAAAAACAAGTTCTTAAGCGTATTCAAGAATTAACCAAACAGGATTTCCCTGAGAGTGGCCTCCAAATAAGTGAAAATGGATGGGTGAAGAAATCCACATATTAATGTGCATAGGTTGTCAATAAAAAAAATTACGTCCATTGCATCAAGCATAAAGAATTATTACTTTGCATAGAGTTCGTAAACACTACGAATTAGTTCAGGCACCAATTCCCTCATGGCATATAAAGAAAAGGAAATCGAGAAGATATATTATTCAATCGGTGAAGTAGCCGAGATGTTTAATGTAGCCCCCTCACTTATCCGATTTTGGGAAACTGAATTTGATCTCATACAGCCAAAGAAAAACAGAAAAGGTAATCGTCAGTTTACCAAAGAAGACATTGAAAATGTGCGTACCATTTATCATTTGGTAAAGGAGAAGGGCTTTACTCTTCAGGGCGCCAAAGAAATGGTCAAAAATGACTCTCAATCAGTTCGCGATAAAATGGATCTGCTTGATTCATTGAAAAGGGTTCGTCAATTCTTAGTTCAGGTAAGGGAAAAACTCTAGTTAGTTCTCTTATTTTTAAAACAGTTCCATGGATCAGGAGCGCCTCTCCTTTCTTTCACTGCATTTTATACCAGGTATTGGTGATTTTTTGGTCAAGCAATTGGTTAGTTATTGCGGATCTGCTGAGCAAGTTTTCAAAACACCCAAAGGCAAACTCCTGAAAATTCCAGGAATAGGTAACGTATCTGCAGAGTCAATTAAAAATGGTCACTCCTTTCATGAAGCAGAAAGTGAATTCAGAAAGGCTGAGAAGGAAGGAACTGAAATCCTTTTCTTCACTGACAAAAAGTATCCGCAACGATTAAAATCCATAGAAGACGCACCTTCACTACTTTATTATAAAGGCAATCAAAGTTTAAATCCATTGAAGTCTGTTGGTATTGTAGGAACAAGACAAGCGACAGAATATGGAAAGGAAATGGTTGACAAAGTTTGCCGAGATCTAGCCCCACACCAGCCACTCATCGTCAGTGGTCTTGCCTACGGAATTGACATCAATGCACATAAACATGCGCTGCAATATGGCTTGGCCACCATAGGTGTGATGGGCAGCGGCATGGATATAATTTATCCTGCTGCGCATAAAGACACTGCCCGCAAAATGATAAATCAGGGTGGCTTGTTAACAGAAAATCATTTTGGAACTAAACCAGATGCGCATAATTTTCCTGCCCGTAATCGAATCATTGCCGGCCTATGCGATGCACTGATTGTAATAGAGGCCGCTGAAAAAGGTGGCGCGTTGATCACAGCCGATATTGCTAACAGCTATAACAAAGATGTATTCGCTGTGCCGGGCAATATAGGCAGTCAATATTCTGAAGGTTGTAACAAACTGATAAAAACGAACCGAGCTAATCTCTTTAATAGTGTTAAAGATCTCGAATACATCATGAATTGGTCCGCAGATATACCAACCTCATCAACTCCAACCCAAGAGCTTTCTTCCTTTGAACCTGAAGAACAAACAATCATTCAGATTTTAAAAAGCAAGAATGGTCCCATGATGGTGGATGAACTTAGTATCCGGTCGGCTTTAAACCCAAGCAAACTCGCTTCCCTACTCCTGACGCTTGAATTTAAAAATGTAGTAAGGTCGTTACCAGGAAAAATGTTTGCTCTTAAATAGCTTGACGAGTAAAAATTGAATCTGCCATTTTAAGTGCTCTAGAAAATTCTTCTCTATTAAGTTCTGGAGCGTCATTCTTTGTATCAAGAAACGATAAAATCTTCTCTGTAGCCATATTACCAACCAAATCATCTTTCGCCATAGGGCATCCGCCAAATCCTTGCATGGCACCATCAAATCGCTGACATCCCGAAAGGTAGGCCGCTTCAATTTTCTCAAAACTAGTTGATGGATGAGAATGTAGGTGAGCACCAAATTCGATTTTATTAAAACGGCTAGTCAGGGATTTAAATAGGTATGTAATCTGATCAGGATGAGAAACACCTATAGTGTCGGCCAATGATATAATTTCTATTCCAAGGGTAGAAAGTATATCGGCAAAGTTTTCTACAACCCCCATATCATAGGGATCACCATAAGGATTTCCAAAACCCATACTGATATAGACAACTTGTTTTTTGCCGTGCTTTATACAAAGCTCCTGCAGTTCGTTTACCACATTCAAGGCTTCAACAATTGATTTATTGGTATTACGTTGTTGAAATGTCTCTGATATTGATAGCGGGAATCCCAGATAATTGATCTCTTCATATTTGCAAGCTTCCTCCCCTCCGCGGGCATTCGCTACGATAGCCAAAAGTTTTGATTTCGTTTGGGTCAACTCTAATTTACAGAGTACTTCAGCCGTATCACGAAGCTGAGGAATCGCTTTCGATGATACAAAACTGCCAAAATCAATAGTATCGAATCCTACTTTCAATAATTGATTGATATAACTCACCTTCTTTTCAGTCGGAATAAAGTCAGTGAGGCCCTGCATAGCATCTCGTGGGCATTCAATGATCTTCATTTTCAATTTTTTATCAATCATACTATTATAAGTAGCCGATTCATCCGATTAGAATAGTTGAAATTATTCTCCTTTGAGCGAAAATACAATAGGTAAATCTCATTATAAGATGTTGTAATAATAATAATACCCTTACTTTGTATACTTGAGGTTCACTTCAAGGATAACTAGATTCCATTTTAATATTTCGGCACTTTTTCATTCCTTGTCATCAAATTACTATGAACACTATAGACAAAAATGTTAGTCTTCGTGCCTATAATACCTTTGGCATAGATGTAACTGCACGATATTTCTGCCGAATTACCAATGAAGATGAGTTTAAATCATTACTTCAAACCGATTTATATAAGAACGAGAAGGTTTTAATCCTTGGCGGAGGTAGTAATGTACTCTTTACTAAAGATTTTGATGGACTGGTTGTTAAGACGGATATCAAAGGGATACAAGTTGTAGGTGAAAATGATGAGACGGTAACCATAAAGGTAATGTCTGGAGAAGTCTGGCATGAACTTGTAGTCTATTGCGTCAATCATCAGTGGGGTGGCATTGAAAATCTTTCGCTGATACCTGGTACAGTAGGCGCAGCTCCTATTCAAAACATCGGAGCATATGGAGTTGAAGTAAAAGAAGTAATCAAAGAAGTCTCAGGAATAGATACATTAACACAAGAAGAAAAGACTTTTCAAAATTCAGAATGTGCATTCGGATACCGTGAAAGTATCTTCAAACGTCAACTAAAAGAAAGTTTTTTTATTTCAAGTGTTACTTTAAGTCTGACCAAGAAAAATCACATCATCAATACCAGTTACGGTGCACTTAAGGACATCTTGAAGGAGATGAACATTGCGCAACCAACATTGAAATCAATCAGTGATGCAGTGATACATATTCGCAAGACAAAACTTCCTAACCCTACCCAACTTGGTAATGCAGGAAGCTTCTTTAAAAATCCAACTATCAGTTTAATGCATTATCAATCATTGCAAAAAGAGTATCCTGAGATGCCAGGATATCACTCTGTAAATCAAGTTGTTAAGATACCTGCAGGATGGTTAATTGAACAGTGTGGATGGAAAGGAAAAAGATATAATAATGTTGGTGTGCACACACATCAAGCATTAGTCATTGTTAATTATGGAAATGGAAATGGTGAAGAAATTTTTCAACTCGCAATGCAAATTATATCATCTGTAAAAGAAAAATTCTACATCACATTAACACCAGAAGTAAATATTATTTAAGATGAAATTGATATTCAGTTATGATAAAATAAAAAAAGTGTTCGAATGATTTTTTTTTGACATAGAAAATTTTTTGTTACAAAATTTTTGTGAATTAATTTTTTATTATACCTTTCGTACAGTTTTAACAAAAAAAATTAAAACGTTATGGCAAAAAAACCCGCTAAGAAAGCAGCTAAAAAAGTTAAGAAGGCTGCTAAGAAGAAGAAGTAATCAAGTACAACTTGATACTTTAGCAAAGAGAAGTGATCCAAGATCACTTCTCTTTTTTTTGTTCTCATTTTTATACCCGTTTATAACTTGCATAACCTTTTATTCATTGATGATGTTAATAAAAACATGCCTCGTCATAAAAAACAATAACTGCCATACCTTTAAAAACCCAAACCGATTTATTAAGACCATTCTATACAAAATATTATGGGGCAATGGGGGGGCGAATTTAAATGCAACCCATTGAAATTCATTTTATTAATCACTCGATTGCGGAAATTTACTTGGCAATTGTCTTGCTTGCCAAAGATAATCGCACTTACCTTTGACCTATATTAAAATAAACTAACTATGGCAAAGGCATCTTCTAAAACGGTATCAGCACCAATAAAAAAGAGTGTTGCTAAATCCAAAGCAAAAGCATCACTAAATATTGAGCAGGTTACAGAAGAAATTCTGTCAAAACTTAAATCATTGGAAATTGAACAACAACTTCAGGCGGACCTTGAGTGGTGCCTTGGAAGTTATCGATACGATCAGAATGACGCAGGCTTACGTGAAGTACTGGGCATTTCTCTTATCACGCT
This sequence comes from uncultured Ohtaekwangia sp., assembly GCA_964349405.1. Lineage (GTDB taxonomy): Bacteria > Bacteroidota > Bacteroidia > Cytophagales > Cyclobacteriaceae > ELB16-189. The sequence continues at coordinate 18,469 of CAYGGY010000004.1, forward strand.
TAAGCAAGCTCATGCGAAAAAGACAAAAGGAATTACGTCTACGCTAATAACCAACATTGAAAAGGTATTGAATTGATAAGTGATAAGGTTCAAATGTAAAGCCAGAGCAATCTGGCTTTTTTAGTTTATATCATGTGAGTTACATTAGTTAAAGTTCCCATGTATCGTTCACAGGACACACCAAACTTATTCAAAAATTCAACCCCCTCATCAGTAGCGATCCCTTTGTGTTCGGCATATGAATTAAAATAAATAACTCTTTTGATACCCATACTAAAAATGATACGTGCACAAGAAAGACAAGGAGAAAGGGTAACGTATAAAGTAGCCCCTTCCACTGAAGTACTGTTTTTCACAGCATATAAAATAGCATTTTGTTCCGCATGAATTGCCAGTGAGCAGCCTCCTTTAGAATCGCGGGGGCAACCTTCATCTGGCCATTGTTCATCACAATTATGTGTTCCCGATGGCGGACCATTGTAGCCTATTGAAATTATTCGGGTATCTTTCGTAAGAACCGCGCCTACATGACGCTTAATACAATGAGATCGTTTGGCCAGATTTACGGCCAACTCCATATAAATGTCATCAAATGCGGGACGTATCATAGCGGCAAAAGTACGGATTGAATTCAAAATACTATATTCGCAAACAAAAAAGGAATGATGACAATAGGTTTGAAGGTTAGTTTACTTCTTTTATTATTTATCCCGCAGTTATCTGAAGCTCAAGAAGCAATCATGCCAAGGCCAAGCCCTACGGCAATCGCGAGTGCCCGATACAAAGACACGTATCTCAAAATAACCTATAGTCAACCACATAAAAGAGAACGCACGATCTTTGGAGGCCTGGTACCGTATGGACAGGTATGGCGTACTGGGGCAAATGAAGCAACAGAAATAACTGTTACACGAGACATCCTCATCAATAACATACCGCTGAAAGCTGGTACCTATTCTTTGTTTACCATCCCTGAAAAAGATTCGTGGACAATCGTTATTAATAGTGAACTGGGATTATGGGGCGCCTACAACTATAATCCGAAAATGGATGTATTACGGTTTAATGTACCTAGTCAGCTTATGCAGAATGCGGTATATGAGCCATTCACAATCATCATTGATCAGAAAAACGATAAGGCAGAAATTGTCCTTGTGTGGGATTTTGTGCAGGTTCGAATACCCATTCAGTTTAACGAACCCAAACAGCAGTGAAATTACTAATCGTTAATGCTCTGTTGATATTAATCAACTCATGCCTGATGGCACAGAACACCTCTGAGCTAGACCGAAGAAATGGATTCAAGGACATTAAACTAGGAAGTCCTATCGATAGCGTAAAGGATGCCGTGCCTAAAAAGGATATCCTGGAGCTAAAAGTGTTCCCTGCTAAAATTTATGAAACCAAACACATCGATTATAAATCGATTGGTGAAGTGGTCGTTAAGAAAGTAGAACTTAAAACGTATAAAGATCACATCTACGAAATAAACGTTCTTTTACCCAAAGACCCTCGTATCATGCAAGGATTGGAAAAGTCATATGGTGCCGCAACATTCAGTGTGCGTTTGCATGCCTACTATTGGAAAGCAGAAAATTTAAGTTTAGTGTTTAAAGGAGACGGCAAACAAATTCACCTTACCTATAAATCTGCACCCATGTTAAAAATGATGCATGAGGATAAAAGCAAAAAGGTTGAGCAGGTTGCCGATGAATTTTAATAAGGCTGCCTTTTCTATCCTTTATACGTAATACGATAAATTACTCCTGCTTGATCATCAGAAACCAACATTGATCCATCCGGCATCATCAATACATCAACCGGACGACCCCATACCTTTTGGGTTGCTTCATCCAACCAACCGGTAGCAAATGGCTGATAACTCACCACTTTACCATTTTCCAATTTCACAATGCTTAACTTATATCCACTTTTTTTGGATCGGTTCCATGAGCCGTGCTCAGCCAGAATTATTTGATTTTTATATTCAGCAGGGAACATGGTCCCCAAATAGAATTTCAAACCAAGCGGTGCTACGTGTGCACCCAGATTCTGCATGGGCTTGGTAAACTCATCACATGACCGCTTACTTCCAAACTCAGGATCTTTGATTGTGCCTCCATGGCAATAGGGATAACCAAAGTGCATTCCTTTTTTAGAAGCAGCATTCAACTCGCAAGGAGGAACATCATCCCCCAACATGTCCCTTCCATTGTCAGTAAACCATAAGTCTTTCGTTTCAGGGTGCCAGGTAAAGCCAACCGTATTTCGAACACCGCTGGCAAATAATTCAAGCCCGGTGCCATCAGCATTCATGCGGTGAATACTTGCATAAACCGGATCTTTTGATTCACAAATGTTGCACGGTGCACCTACGGGCACATACAATTTACCATCCGGACCAAACGCAATGTATTTCCATCCATGATGACTCTCCGTTGGAAATTTATCATATATGATTTCAGATTTGCCGGGTGCATTTAATTTATTTTCTATTCCGGCAAATTTATGAATGCGACTCACTTCCGCCACATATAAACTACCGTCCTTAAAGGCAACGCCATTAGGCATATTAAGACCTGAAGCAATCACCCACTTTTTGTCGGCTTTAAAATCGCCATCAGTATCTTTGATTGCATAGACTTTGTCTTCATTGCGATTGCCCACAAAGATGGTTCCACCAGGTGATATAGCCATTGAACGCGCATTTTCTACTTCAGCAAATACACTTATGGAAAAACCTTTGGGCAACTTAATTGAACTTAAAGGAAGTTCGGCACTTGCCTTCGTTAGGGCAGGAACAGAGGTATCCAGCTTCTCTGAAGAAGTTTTCGTTGGTATTTCTAATCCATTAATGAATAGAAATAATACAACTAATGACAATGAAGCTAATAGCGGGTATTTAGTCATATGAAGAAACTCGTTAGATGAAAAATAAATTTGAGATATGTTAAGTAACAATACAAATATCAACGGTTATAATTCAAAATAATTACTTTTATGAGGATCGTATGAAGTACAAATACACTGATCTTAATCGCTATTTGGTCTATGCCCCCATTTAGCAGTACCTTTGCATAGATTTTTATAAAATGATCTCTGTTTCCAATATTTCATATTACATCGGTGGGCGGCCTCTCTACGAAGATGCCTCCATGTTCATTAAACCAAACGATAAAATCGGCTTAATTGGGCTCAATGGCCGGGGTAAATCAACTTTACTGAAAATTATTAATGGAGACCTTACGCTCGATCAGGGCTCCATCAGCAAAGCAAAAGATTGTACCATTGGGTTTTTAAATCAAGACCTACTCTCCTATCAGTCCGATGATGCCATTCTCACCGTAGCCATGGCAGCTTTTAAGGAAGCCGTGGATACACAAAGGCAGATTGAGAAAGTATTACACGAACTGGAAGCTGAATACTCTGAAGGCCTGGTGGATAAACTTACACAACTTCAGGAAAAATTTGAACATCTGGACGGTTATACCATGCAAGCCAAAGCAGAAGCCGTTTTGGAAGGTATTGGTTTCACAACAAAAGATCTGCATAGACCCTTACGGGAATTTTCCGGGGGCTGGCGTATGCGCGTAATGCTTGCCCAACTTTTGTTGGAAAAACCATCATGCCTTATGTTGGATGAACCAACCAACCACCTGGATTTGCCATCTATCGAATGGGTTGAAAATTACCTACGCAACTATGAAGGTGCCGTGGTCATCGTATCGCACGACAGAACTTTTTTGAATAACGTAATTTCAAAAACGGTGGAAGTTACCAATCAGCAATTGGTGACCTACGAGGGAAATTATTCCTACTTTTTACAAGAAAAGGAAATGCGTGAAGAAATTCAGAATAACGCATTTGAGAATCAACAATCTAAGATCCGTCAAACGGAGCGATTCATTGAACGCTTCAGAGCCAAAGCAACCAAATCCAAACAAGTGCAATCGCGTGTGAAAGCGCTGGAGCGAATGGATATGATCGATGAGGTGGTGAGTGATACTGCCGCTGTTAATTTTCGATTTGCCTTTAAGCAGCCTTCTGGTAGGCATGTAGTTACTCTAAAAGATACGTCTAAATCATATGGAAGCCAGGTGATTTTGAAACATACCAGTGCTGGTATTGAGAGGGGTGATAAAATTGCTTTGATCGGAGCCAATGGTAAAGGAAAATCAACTCTTCTTCGCATTATTGCCAACACTGAAAAAGTTGACGGTGAATGTATCGTTGGCTACAATGTGATCTATGGCTTCTATGCACAGCATCAGCTTGAATCGTTGCATGTAGACAATGAAATCCTGGATGAACTTAAACAGGCAGGAAGTGGTAAATCCGAGCAAGAATTGAGAAACGTGTTAGGTTGTTTTCTCTTTTCGGATGAAGATGTGTTTAAAAAAATTAAAGTATTATCAGGTGGAGAAAAATCGCGCGTAGCTTTGGCGAAAACGTTGATTTCCGAAGCTAATTTTCTTTTGTTGGATGAACCTACCAACCACTTGGATTTTATTTCAGAGAATATTTTGATACAGGCACTACAACAGTACCAGGGAAGTTTTGTAGTAGTATCTCACAATCGTCACTTTGTGAATCAGATCGCTAATAAGATCTGGTACATTGAAGATCATCAGATAAAAGAATATCCAGGCACCTACGATGAATATGAATACTGGCGAAAGAAAAATGAGGCCGCAGGCATAATTCAACCCGAAGTTGTAAAGAAATCAGAGACCAAGCCAGTAGAAAAAGTTCAGAATACCAAGCCTGCAAATCTACATGACAAGAAAATTAAATCGCTTAGTCAGGATTTAAAAAAAGTTGAGGAAATCATCCAACGACTGGAAGTTGAGAAGAAGATGATTGAAGATGAAATGGCAAAGCCTGAAGTCTATAGCAACTTTGAAAAACTCAACGAAGTTCAGCAAAGGTTTGATAAACTCACTATCACCTTACACGAAGAAAATTCAACGTGGGAAAAGATTATGCTTGAACTGGATGCCTTAGAAACAACCGGATAGTTTTATTTCCATCCAATAGAGATCCATACCATGAGACGGTTCATTTCATTCTTTACCGTCTTTCGGCTTGGGTCACCCTGTACGTATTTATTATTATTATACCAATAAGAGGTAGGATATTCATAATACGAAGTAACCCGCTGAGTTTTGTGGCCTATACCCAATGAAATGCTCATTTCCTCATACTTAATTCTATATCCAATTCCATAACTATACTCTTTTCCGGCATCCGTTTTCTGGTATCCATACTCTCCGTAGTTCATGGGTTTCCAGGCTACCAATGCACCTCCATAAGTAGTTTCAATATAAAGTGCATTCTTCTTCCCAAACAAATCCCAACTTATACTTCCAAAAACCGGTATCGTGTTCCAATCAAAGTATGAATCCAAACCCACGCCAGTTCCCACTCTTAATTTCCTGCCAATTTTTATTCCATGCGTTGTGGATCCACTAAAGCTAATTTGTTTGCCATTGGAGCAGGAGTTGCACCCGATTAATGATCCTGATTGAATTTGAAAATAGTATTCGATCTTTCTCTTTCTAAGAGAATCCTGACTCAAATTTTGCGCATTCGCTTCTACACTTGCAATCAAGATAATGATCAATAAGATAATTTGCTTCATTGTTTTACTATAGGTAATTGGCTAATTAACTTAATGTTCTTCACATCAGAATAGTCATATTGATATAAACCATCCTTACCGATTACCATGGCGACTTGTTGAAATGGGATAACATCAAAGACATTGATTTCTTTATAGTGAGCCAATTGATTGGCTGAAATAGTAAGTACATCGGTAGCGTCATATATCTTTAAGCCATCACTACCATCACATACAAAAAGTGTCCCCTGGTCTATTCCCAAGCCATGCGGATTGGTCAATGAGTAAACTCTTACTACCGCAGGACTTTTAAGATTACTGATATCAATTACTTCCAATTGATTATTAAACCCTTCACAAGCAGAACCTGTACGCAAGGTCAGGTATGCGTAATTCCCTTCGACTACTACAGGATCACAACTACGAACATGATTATAAAAACTGATTTGTGCAGGCATCGATGGGTTGGCTAAATCAAGTATATACATGCCACTTCGCGAGCCAACAAAGAGTTTGTCATTATGAGGAAATAGCGTTTCTGCATCCCATGATAATGGAATTTCATTCTTAGCAATAGGTTGCGATTGCTGAGACACATCTACTATATCGAGATTTGATCCATCTAACCCATACAGAAAATCACCATTAATCGTAAACCGGGCCATCGATCCACTTATTCCGGTTTGACTTACGGTTGTTGGAGCAAAGGCGGTTTTTGAATCAAAGTTTTGAGATGAACTATAAAGCATTGCTATTCCTCTATCATAATATATTCCACCCCAAGGTTGATAGACTGCATTACACTCCGTTTCATAAACACTTACTCGTTCTACCTTTTTCCAATCGGTTAAAATTCCGTTGACGGAGGAGACCATCATACCCATCGTTGTGTAATTATTAAACAGACCTTCAATTCTGTTCACTTCTTTTATCTTCGAAAGATCAGAAATATCAAAAGCTACTAAATCAACGTAGCTGTCTGCATACAGTATATTACCGCGTATAGCCAGATCATAATTTCCCGGAATGTTTAGAAAATGTAATGGCGTTGGGCTTGACGGATTCTTATTATCAATGATATGAATGCCTTTACCTGATTCGTTAATAAATAAAATTCCATCTTTAAAATAAATCCGGCCAATCTCCGAAAGTGGTATCGGGTCAACTACCGCAACAGCAGCTTTAATTGCTGCTGATGTTGAATAAACAGGCTCATAATAAACATAGTGATTTGTCTCTTCGCATGTATCCGAACAATCCGTAAACGACACGGAAAAAATAATAAGAAAGATAAAAAATGATAACCGATGGATGATCGTCAATAGCTTTTTCATAGACTTTTGATTTGTAGGTTGCCTATTAGACCCTATACAAATCAAAATAGTTGGAATCAACGAAAGAAATAATGGGATATATCAGAAATAAATATACCTGCGTTCAAGGAACACACTGATGATTAGTAATGCAGTTACAAACAGAAGAGCGAATAATCCGGGTATTACTTTTTCCTTTATAAAAATTAATACTGTTTTCATTTTATTCTTTTAACTGTATTAGACTTATTTACCTTCCAATAGTTTAATCTATTTAAAAATATATCTGAACCTGAATCCAACATCCCACATGAGTGGATTAGATGGAGCTGAATTAGACTTTAATACTGAATTAATGTAATAACGTAACCCGGGCACCATTGAAATTCGATATTGAGTTCCGAGTTTATAACTCAATTCCGTGCCTATCAACCCAGCCCAATTTATTGATCGATAGGGTGACGTGTCGCTTGCCCCTGATGAATAGCTCGATAATTGTCCGCTCTTATCCGTAAGTGTATTTTTCATAAATATATCAGTGGACAATCCCGAATTAAGCTGAAGTCCTAATTTACGATCTACCAATAAATAGCCTGCCTGCACTGGCACGGAAATTAATTCATTCACACTGTTTATTTGATAGGGCGAAGAAACTGGAATAACCGATGAAAATGAAGTAGTGTTAGAATAGTCTGCTACTGATGCTCTCGCAATATTATTAGAACCGATCACGGCAAAATTGGAAGTATATCCTATTGATTGATTGAGGTAATTTATTCCACCCTGCACTAGCCAGCGTTTGGAAATTCGCTTGCCCATATTCATTCCTACTGAATAAACAGATCCTTTTAGAGAAGCAGTACTGGACGAAGCACTAGAGACAGATTGAAATAATTTAGCGTCTTGACTTGATACATTTGCATATACAACCGGTGATGAACTCAGATTAGGCGAATAACTACCAGAGGAGGCACCTAGAGAGGCCCATAAATTTTCTTTGGGTAACTTATCTTTCTTTGAATCCATAAAAGATGCCGGCATAGCCGGTAATTTTCGCACTATGGTAACTTCTTTCATTTCCCCATTCAACTCTATTGAAGGCTCGGGGATCATACTCAAAAGTGAGGGATAATCGAGTGCAACCCATTGCCTTCTTCTTTTTTGTTGTGTAGTGTGGGAATCTTTATTGACTAAATTGTTGTGTTCAGTCAGATTCGCATTGCTTGACATTAAACCGTGTGAACCATGAATCGTGTTTTCAGCCGAACCACTATCGCTGGAATCAATTATTGATTTATCCCCATTACTGATTTTATCGTTAACTATTTCAGTTGATGTAATCATTGTATTATTATCCCTGACTTCATTGCGATCCGTATCTATAGAGGAGTTATGTTGAGTCAAATTCATTTCTTTCTGATTCTTCAAATCAGAAATATAGTAGGTACTTAATCCGCCCAGCATAAGTGCAAACAAAATCGAAGCAGCCGCGAGTCGCTGATAAAATACAACTCTGCGTTTCATGGTGGCTGTTTCCGCTATATTAAGCCCCTGCTCAACACCAGCCCATACATTTTCTGAAGGCGCATTTTCGGCTGTTGAAAATGCTTTCTGCCAAGCATCTTCAAACTTTCCCTTCTCCGGATCTTTCATATCTCTTTTCCTGTTGACTTAATTTAATCTTCAGTAAACTCTTTGCCCTATTATACTGCGACTTGGAAGTTCCCTCACTAATGGCAAGCATTTCACCAATTTCTTTATGACCATATCCCTCAATGGCAAAAAGGTTAAATACCAGCCGACATCCGTCAGGTAATGATTGCACCATATTTACTAACTCATTCAGATGAATGCCCGATAGACTAATAGTTTCTTCTTCCCGGAGATCAATCCCATCTACATCCACCATAGGAATCAGGTAAAGTTTCTGTCGTTGCGCGTTCAGTGCGGTATTGATCATAATCCTTGTTATCCAAGTTTCCAGTTTGGCTTCCCCACGAAAGGATTTAATATTTGCGAATACTTTGATAAAACCTTCTTGCAAAATATCTTCAGCTTCCTGTGTCGATTTGGCATAACGTTGACAAACCATCATCATTTTGCAACAATAATGGTCATACAAAGCTTTTTGAGCGGCTCTGTTTTCTTTTATACAGTCCTTAATGAGGTCCTTATCGGTATGCATGTACCCTATATGCCCTTTTAGACACTAAATAATAACGAGAGGTTGTAATGCAAGTTGAATTAATTTATTCGTTTAGTTTTGAACTATGGGATCAAAAATTTCACTTCTAATTATGCTGATTTCGCATTTTGCGATCGGGCAAAAGAACTTAGAGTTTTCAGATAAATCATATGAGGAGGAAATCCGCACCGTGATGCTTTATCCAGGCAATGGCAGCCCCCGTAACAATTTAAGATCAGCGGTGGCACCCATCCAAGCCCAAAATTTAGTATTGGAATTTGATGATCTTCAAGGTCAGCGAAGCAATTATTATGTTAAGCTAATTCACTGCAATGTTGACTGGAGCAAGTCTTCCCTTATGGACTTGGATTTCCTTTCGAATTACAATGAGTTTCCTATTACCGAATATGATCTGTCATCCAACGTATCCATTCCTTATATCCATTATTATTTTCAAATACCTGCTGTAAAATTACCAGGCAATTATTTGTTGGTTGCCTACCGTGAAAATGATGAAAATGATATTCTTTTATCCAGACGGTTTATGGTTTATAGTAATCAGGCCACCATCTTTCAGGATAATCAAATACAAGGTGTAGGAACCCTTCGTGCAAGCAACCAACAACTAAACTTTAAAGTGAATTATTCCGGGTTAGATGTGATTAATCCCATGGAAATGATTCATGCCGTGATTCGTCAAAATCAACGATGGGATAATGTGCGAACTAATATTAACCCAAGTTTCATACGGGAAGACAAGCGTGAATTAGAGTATCGCTTTTTTGACCAGGATAATCAATTTATGGCAGGAAACGAATTTCGTTTTGTTGATTTCCGTTCACTTAACTCGCCAGGACAAAACACTGGAAGGCTCGACCGCAGTAAAAGACCGTTTCACCTATCTGTACAAACAGATAAATCGCGGCAAGGTCAGGTATATGCGCAATATCCCGATCTTGATGGGAACTTTGTAATTGAAAATCTTGACTATCGAAATGCTTCCATAAGTGGGGATTATGTATTTGTAACTTTCTCATTAGCTACGCCTCCGGTAAATGGGCAACTCTATATTTTAGGAGCCATGAATAATTGGTCTCATACTGCCGATTCGAAAATGAGTTATCGAAAAGACCAAAACATATATGAAACAACCCTCCTACTTAAACAAGGTTTATACAACTATCAATACTGGGTTGAATCTGATAAAGTCAATGGATTTCAGCTTGAAGGAAGTCACTTCGAGACAGAAAATATCTATGAGATTTTTATTTATTATAAGGCTTTCAGGCCCAATGCCGACTTACTGGTAGGATATTTTCCAATACAGGTAAACGCCCGTTAAGAAGCGTAATTCATTTCTATGTCTGCATTATTCTTTATTCCATTAGCATTCGCTACATCCAGCATACCAAATCCTTTGTGTGAGAAAAACCCAAGGCCATTTTCATACACAAACTGCTGCACTGGTTGGGGGGCGTATAAGGTGAACGGAAAAGTATAACCACGCACTTCATATTTCACATCTGAATCATATAAAGGATAGATACGGGCAAATTTCTTATGTGAAGATTGAATCTTATTGATATACTCCTTATCAGCTACCAGCTGGAATTTATAAAAGTCTGCCAGTTGCTCTGTCGAATATTTTCCACTCGCTTCCATCCGCGCAATGGTGCTGTCATAAAGTAAATCAGAAAACTCATCGTTATCTGGTGATATAAACCGTTTGCCTGTTTCGTCATTGAATGAGGCCGGCACCAACACGATCGGTGAGATACATAGAAATTTAACTGAATCGGTTATGGTAACAGGTTCCTCCGGTTCAAACGACTCAGGTATCAACTGTAGATTACCAATCAATAATTCCTTCTGCTCAAATAGGACAGCCAAAAAATAATCAAGAAATTCTTTATCTGAGGCTGAGAAAACCAGCGTGACACGTGATGAAAAGAAATGCAGACCTTTTCGACTGATTTTGATCTGTCCTTTTAGTCCAGAAAAGTTATATTGGGTATAGGAGAAGAAAGCAGTGTTTCTTCCAAGCATAACCAATCCTTTAATGGTTTGAGCCAATAAAAACTGGTGGTGAAATGGAACGTACGCTCCTCTATTCTTAAGGGAAAAGACAATCCTAATTCTCAAAGTAATTCCGTTTTGGGGTAAAAAATAAAACAAAAACCCCGCCTTCAAAAAATATGCGGACAGCTAAGGTACTAAAAATCAGAATTATAAATAAAAAACAGGTAGAGAAAGTTTAAGTAGATTTTCGCCTACACATTGAATCGGAAATGCATTACATCGCCATCTTCAACGATATAATCTTTACCTTCTACTGCCAATTTACCTGCCTCCCGGCATCCTGCTTCACTTTTATATTTCTGATAATCAGGTATTTTAATAACTTCCGCACGAATGAACCCTTTCTCAAAATCTGTATGAATAACACCGGCAGCCTGAGGCGCTTTCCAGCCGCGGTGTATGGTCCAAGCCCTTACTTCCTTTTCACCAGCGGTGAAGTATGTAATCAGGTTCAATAAGTGGTATGCAGCTTGAATCAGGCGGTTAAGGCCCGATTCTTTAAGACCATATTCCTCTAAAAATACCCTTCTATCTTCTTCACTTTCAAGCTCTGCAATTTGTGCTTCAATGGCCGCACACACCATAACAACCTCTGCATCCTCTTCCTTTACAAGATTTCTCAAAGCATCAACAAATTTATTTCCAGTGTGTATTGATCCTTCGTCCACATTGGCAACATAGATCACTGGTTTATCGGTAAGGAGTTGCAAATCTTCTATCGCTTTCTTGTCTTCAGCATCAACCTTCAACGTGCGCGCATTCTTTCCTGCCTGAAGTGTTTCCTTATAGGCTACCAAAGTGGCTAGTTCTTTCTTTGCCTTGGCATCACCACTCTTTGCTGTGCGTTCAACTTTGCTAATCTTCTTCTCTACCGAATCAAGATCCCTCAGCTGTAGTTCGGTGTCAATTACTTCCTTATCCCCCACAGGATCTACTTTACCAGCCACGTGAATAATGTTCTCATCTTCAAAGCAACGAACCACATGAGCTATCGCATCAACTTCACGGATATTAGCCAGAAACTGGTTACCTAGTCCTTCTCCTTTACTGGCACCTTTAACCAAGCCAGCAATATCAACAAACTCAAATGTAGTAGGAAGAACCCTCTGTGGAATTACCAACCCTTCCAGAATTTTAAGGCGTTCGTCCGGCACTGAAATAACCCCCACATTGGGCTCAATAGTACAAAACGGAAAATTAGCAGCCTCCGCTTTGTTGTTTGAAATCGCATTAAAAAGAGTAGACTTGCCTACGTTGGGAAGACCTACAATTCCGCACTTTAAACCCATTCTATTATTCGTTTATTTAAATCAGGGCGCAAATATAAGTGATCTGCTTTTATTGGTTTGAAAAAAGTGACCAACCGGGTTTAAAAAGAAGAAGCCTCGACTTTCATCGAAGCTCCACTAGGTTTAGGTTTAATAATGATTAATCCCACTTAAGTTCAGAGTCTACAGCTGTTGGCTTTGCAGTGTCTTCTTCTTTTTCGTGGTTATGGTTGAAGGAATCGAAATCCACATCAGGCATTAATTCAGTTTTAACATGATTAACCGTGTTATTTAACGCCTCCATGAATTTATTAAAATCTTCTTTATATAAGAAAATCTTATGTTTTTCATAGGTAAATCCCTCATCATCTTTGTTGTACCTTTTCTTACTCTCGGTGATTGTAAGGTAATAATCATTGGAGCGGGTAGACTTAACATCAAAGAAATAAGTACGTTTACCTGCCTTCACTTTTTCGGAGAAAATTTCTTCTCGTCCATTTGTCTTGTTCTCTTCCACAGATTATCAGGTTTTGGTTTAGGTTTTGGGTAAAAATGGTTAAATCGAAGGTAGTATATATAATTTTTATTGCAAAAGGTCAGAAGGGTTTTGAATACAAATTTTATACATTTCCTTAATAAAAAGGATCAAAAGTGTATGAAAGCACCTATTATTTAAGTCCATGAATATCAGAATTGAAGATATACAACTATCAGGAAGTATAGAATTATTAGCCAAACAGTTGGTTGAAGGCTTTATTACAGGTCTACATAAATCCCCCTATCATGGATTTTCAGTCGAGTTTGCAGAACATCGTTTATACAACGAGGGCCAAAGCACGCGCTATATTGATTGGAAAGTATTCGCCCGTACTGATAGGCTCTACACCAAGCAATTTGAAGAAGAAACAAACCTTCGTTGTGTTATCGCTATTGATTGCTCTTCATCAATGAACTATCCCATAGAGACGAAAGCAAAACTGAAATTTAGTATTTATTCGGCTTCAGCATTGGCTTATCTGCTTCACAAGCAACGCGATGCTGTTGGACTGTGCCTCTTCTCTGATTCGATTGAAGAATTTACTCAAGTACGATCAACAGGTTCTCACATTAACAAACTATTTACAACCCTGGAGAAAAAATTAAAGTCAACTGAAGTTACTCAAAAATCAACACACGTAGCACAAGTCCTTCACGAGATTGCTGAGAAAACACACAGGCGATCTTTGGTGGTTCTTTTCAGCGATATGTTTGAAGGAGGGGAAAAAGATGATGAGATTTTTAAGGCGTTACAACATTTAAAACATAATAAGCATGAGGTTATTCTTTTTCATGTAACTGATCACGATACCGAACTTAACTTTAAGTTTAGCGATCGGCCATACGAATTTATTGATTTGGAAAGTGGCGAAAAATTATTACTCAACCCAACCGAGATAAAGGAACAATTTACTGCTCAATTAAAAGAATATCATCAAAGTCTTAAGATGAAGTGCAATCAATTAAAAATAGATTTTATATCTGCCAATATCCATGATGGCTATTATGATGTTCTTCAAGCGTATCTGATCAAGCGCTCGAAGATGAGATAATCCTTAAATTTAATTCTATTTTAGGATTGAAATTCTTCGTTATGAAGCCAGGCTTTTTTGGCAGTCAATTCTCCTTTGGATTCAACCATATCTGGATCTGGGACACAACAATCTACCGGGCAAACAGCCGCACATTGCGGCTCTTCATGAAATCCGGTACACTCCGTACATTTTCCTGAAACGATATAATAAAATTCGTCTGATATGGGAGCCTGAGTAGATTTAGCGTCAATTTTAGAACCATCCTCCAATTCAACTTCTGTTAAGGCTGTTCCTCCAGCCCAATTCCACTCCCTACCCCCTTCATAAATTGCTGTATTAGGGCATTCTGGTTCACAAGCTCCACAATTAATACACTCGTCTGTTATTTTTATTGCCATCTTAGTCCGTTATTAAGGGGGTTAGCCCGTACTTTTGCTACAAAAATAAGGTAGCAAAATCAACTCTCAAAACACCAACACTGCACTAAAGGTTTAAGGATTTATGAATTTAACTGAACGAATTAAGGCATTCAACATATTAGGCAACAAAATTGACAACCTTTCTGCCGAAGAAAGAGAAAGAATATATGATCAGACCAGGAATTTAAACCCCTGGTTTGTGGCTGAATCCATCGATCTTGCACTTGCTGGTATTTCCCATTTCCTAAAAGAAGAAAACCTCACCACATGGGTGAGTTCGTACAATTTTCCAGAAGAGAAAAACAAAAAAGTAGGCATTGCCATGGCTGGCAATATCCCTTTGGTAGGATTTCATGATTACCTATGCGTGTTGATTTCCGGAAATCAACTGGTGATTAAATTGAGTTCACAGGATGCATATCTGCTACCTGCAATTACTACCTGGCTTGTTGAAATAGAGCCTCGGTTTGCCGACAGAATACATTTTGAGGAAAGACTTAATAATGTGGATGCCATGATTGCCACCGGCAGTGACAATACCTCAAGGTATTTCGAGTATTATTTTCGAAACATACCACACATCATTCGGAAAAATCGTTCTTCCATTGCCATCCTGATGGGTGAAGAAGACAGCGCTCATCTCACTGAATTGGGAAAAGATGTATTTAGTTATTTTGGATTGGGATGTCGAAATATCTCCAAGATATTTGTACCGGAAGGTTATGAGTTTATTAAACTTTTAGATTCCTGGGATGGATATAAAGAGATCATTCACCATCATAAGTATGGCAACAACTACGATTATCAAAAATCTATTTTATTAGTAAACAAGGTGCCTCATTTGGATAATGGCTTCCTTCTACTTACGCAAAATGAACAATTAGTCTCCCCTATTTCAGTGATGTACTTTGAAACCTATTCAACACAAAATGATTTGATGCGTAAAATAAAAATCCAAAAGGAAAAAATTCAATGTATCGTTTCAGCAAAAGGTTGGTTTGATGGAAGTGTACCTTTCGGAAAAGCCCAACTGCCAGAATTATCGGATTATGCCGATGGCATCGATACGCTTGAATTTTTATCAGGGATTTAACTGATTACCGAAGTATTTCAACCCAACCAGTGATCGCTTCCCCGTTTACAACAATCCGATAATAGTACATACCATCAGAAACATTCTCTGCCATCCAATCATTTTTATAATCAGATGCTGAGTACACTTCCTTACCCCAACGGTTCGTAATAATAAGTTTAGTTTCAAGGGGTAAATTGCGTATGTAGAAACTTTCATTTACGCCATCACCATTAGGCGTAAATATATTTGGTATTTCTAAATTGGTATCTACGGCTATCGTTATCGGGAAAGTTTTTACACAACCCAACGCATCGCGAATACTTAATTGGTAATCACCGGCAAATAAATTTTGAGCAGTAAATTCCATTTTCAATGTTTGTGAACTACGCTGGGCCTGTTTCCAATCCATTACAAATGATTGAGATGGGAACAAGGGCGCCACTAATTCAAGACTAACTTCATACGGTTCTTGTTTGCTCTCTTTAATTCCAATCAACATCGTTCCCGTTGCCAAGTCTGGATATGAAATTGTTTTACGAACAAACAACGTATCCAATGGTTGATCCGGACCTGCAATGCTAAACGTTTTGAATGCAGAGGTAATGGGTGCAACACATCCGGAAGTAACTGATTGGTCTTGAAAAACACGAATCTGGTAATCTCCTTTGCCTAATCCTGAAAGTGTAACATTTCCTAAAGCTTGTAAATTAGTAAAGGAACCACTTTGTGCAACCAACCCTTGGTTTAGAATTTCATAATTATAATTCACCAAAGAAGATCCAATAATACTGGAAAGTACAACTGCGCTTTTGGATTCGAAACAGACTATATCAGAGGATGATAATGTAAAATCTACCTGATCAGGACCGCCTTTTATATCTGCACTCATTTTAGCAGGACAAAGAGATGTTGTCGACTTAACATATACCTGATAGCTGCCCTTTTTTAAGTTACTAAAAGTGGTCGTACCCGTTCCATTCGATATAACGTCCACAAAAGTGGTAGGAGGGTTTACAGGATCAGTGGTAATACCCACTTGAAATGTTCCAAATGAATTGATGGCTACAATAATACCTCCATTAGATCCATTGCCAC
The DNA here is from genome assembly GCA_964349405.1 of uncultured Ohtaekwangia sp. Taxonomy (GTDB): domain Bacteria; phylum Bacteroidota; class Bacteroidia; order Cytophagales; family Cyclobacteriaceae; genus ELB16-189. The sequence goes on from CAYGGY010000004.1 coordinate 35,094, forward strand.
TGCAATCTGGGTCTATAACAAAGGCTATGAAATCCACATATCCTGGGAATAAAACAGGAACGATAAAGTCTTTGGAACAACTATTCGCATCTATTACTGACACGGTGTGATTTCCCCCAGAAAGACCCGCAAATATATTATTGGCAGGAAGTGTTATGGTCACTCCATCTAATTTAAATGTGTACGGTGCGGTGCCACCGGTTACTGCATCAATCTGAATGCTTCCATCATTGTTATTGCAAGTAGCATTGGTTACCGTTGTCGTAATCGCAATATCAGCTACCGCATTATTGATCGTTACAAAAGGCTGTGACGGACATAAATCTGAGGCATCATTACGAACTAAAATCTGATAGGGCGCTGCGGCAGGCATCAGATTGGTGATCGTGACAGGTGAGTTGAACGAAACCCAGTTTATTCCAGCATCTGTTGAGTATTCATATGGGGAAGCTCCTCCTGATGTTACTGTTAATGTAGCCTGACCCACAGCCTGATTGAAACACTTTGCATCCACAAAATCTGAAGCAACTGCTTGTACATTTGTTTGAATTGGAAGGCTATATGGTAACGTACAGGTATTACCAGCTGCATCTTTTATCGTATATTGATAGGTCAATGATGGTGACAAATTGCTATAGGTGAAAGGCCCCGAACCCGTCAACGCTTGGTTGAAACCTAATGCCAGATCAGATAAAGTAGCAATATAATTTGGAGTGCCACCACTGACCGTTAAGGTTATGGTACCATCATCCTTGCCCGCACAAGTAGGGCGTGATTCTGTTGCTACAATGGTAAAGGCACCACAGTTAGTACTTCCAGAACAAAGTGGATCCGAAGCTAGTAATACCGTTATTGAAGAAATGGCAGTTAATTGAACTGAACACGTCCCACCAGTAGCCAAAACATTAACCGTTAGGTTGGTCGTTAAATTTCCTGTTGGAAGATTAATTGTAGCACCCGTTCCTATTACAGAAGCACCAATCAGGCTATTGTCTGAATTATTTCGTAACTGGTAGCTTACACCAAGTTCAGAATTAGCAACCTGAATGTTTGTGCCTGTACCATTACAAACAGACGTACTTTGTGCCGTCACCCCTAACGCTGCGCTTGGTAGAATGTCAACCGTTACCGTAGGTAATGTTGTCATTTGAATTGAACATGAGCCGTTGGAAGCAAGAATATTGTAAGTAGTTGTTACTGTAAGGCTGCCCGTAGGTAAATCGATGGTTGCACCACTTCCATTAACAACTGCGCCAATAATTGAATTATTAGAATTATCTCTCAGTTGGTATGTTACACCAATCTCTGAGTTGGCTATCTGAATATTGGTACCTGCACCCTGGCAAATAGTAGGTGATTGCGCAGCTATTGTTAAGCCTGTGTTGAGTGTTCCTCCAACATTTACGGTTACCGTATTAGTCAATTGTACAGAAGTACAAACCCCACTGGAAGCAAAAACATTAAAAGTCGTTGTGGCGGCCAATACTCCAGTAGGAAGATTAATCGTGCCACCTGTTCCTGCTACCGGGCTTCCTACATTCGCATTGGATGCATCACGTAATTGATAGCTTACCCCAACCTCAGAAGTTAAAATTGTAATTGTGCTACTTCCACCGGTACAAACAGGATCAATGGAAGCTGCTGTGATAAGTGTTATATTTGGATTGACATCTACACTAACTGAAGGCAATGAAGTAAGCTGAATTGAACATGTACCATTGGATGCCAATATATTATAGGTAGTTGCTACAATTAAATTGCCTGTTGGCAAATTGATCATAGAGCCATCGCCAGCTACGACACCTCCAACATTAGCATTGGTAGAATTATCTCTAAGCTGATAATTCACCCCAGCTTCTGAATTTGCTATTTGAATATTCGTTCCTGAACCTGAACAAACTGCTGCAGATTGAGGACTAACCACCAACCCCGCATTGATCGTTCCTGCTACATTAATTGCAATGGTCCCTGTTAATTGAACTTGTGCGCACGCAGCTCCACCTGTTGCTAAAACATTAAAAGTAGTTGTTGTAAATAGGTTTCCCGTAGGCAGATTAATAGACGCTCCTGTTCCAGCTACTGCCGCCCCTATTGGACTATTATTTGAATTATCTCTTAACTGGTAAGAAACGCCCACTTCAGAGCCAGCTATCGTAATGTCGCTTGATCCACCTGAACACAAAGGATCAATGGTTGAACCAAGAGCTAGTCCGGCACTCGGATTAATGTCCACATTAACAGCAGCGAGATTAGTGAGCTGCACCGAACAACTAACATTAGAAGCTAATATATTAAAGGTTGTGCTAACAATGAGGATACCGCTGGGAAGATCAATTGTAGCGCCAGTACCTGCCACCGCACTGCCTACCAATGCATTGGTAGAATTATCTCTCAATTGGTAGCTAACACCAACTTCAGATGCAAGGACTTGAATGTTGCTACCTGATCCTGAACAAACTGAAGGACTCTGTGGTGTAACCGTTAACCCTGCATTTATCGTTCCGTTTACAGTTACTGTTGCAGAGTTCGTTAATTGAAGTGAGCAAACACCACGAGTTGCCATTACATTGAATGTAGCAGTAGCACCAAGGGATCCAGTTGGCAAACTTATCGTTGCCCCATTGCCAACGATCGGACCTCCGATGTTCGTGACACCTGATTTTAACTGATAGCTTACCCCATTTTCAGAGTTAGCCACATCAATGGTGGTGCTGCCTCCATTACATAATGGGCTTACAGCAGCACTAACACCAAGGGTAATATTTGGAGGTGTATCAACACTTACAACCACCGAAGTTCCGCTCACTGTACCGGTACAATTAGCATCGTTTACCGAAACCATTGTGTAGGTAGAAGTTTCTGTTGGCGAAACAGTTATTGTGAATGGGTTTGAGGCTTGCCCTGTAAGCGTTGTATTAGTTGTTCCCCCTGAATTAGTTGTCGAATACGTGAAATCCCAAGGACCAGTTCCTGTTAATAAAATGCTAATTACTGCAGATTGCCCCTTACATATTGTTTGTGTTCCAGAAATAGTAGCCGTAGGTAGCGGATTCACCGTCACCACAGCACTACCCGTAAGATCTGATCCTATAGCTGAACAAACT
>CAYGGY010000004.1:38297-137942 GCA_964349405.1 uncultured Ohtaekwangia sp.
TACAAATCGTCTGGCTTCCCGATATCACTGCCGTTGGTCTTGTATTCACCGTCACCACAGCACTACCCGTAAGATCTGATCCTATAGCTGAACAAACTGCATCGCTGAGTGCTGTCACCGTATAGGTAGTTGTAACCGATGGACTCACCGTAAATGTATAAGGACTCGTGGTAATTCCAGCAACTGTTACCGGTGTTGTACCGTCTGTATAAGTAACACTCCAAGGACTTGTGCCCGTCAAAGCTATGCTAATATTTGAAGAGGTCTGGCCATTACAAATCGTCTGGCTTCCCGATATCACTGCCGTTGGTCTTGTATTCACCGTCACACTTATTGCATAACCTACACTTTCGCAACCCGAATTACTAACAAACAAGGTACCCGAATAAGTACCTATTCCAACAGGGATACCCGTGATAGGTATAGGGCTAGGCGGTATGGCTGTTAGAGCAACATCTGTAGGGCCTCCCGGTGCCCAGACTATCCTGTACTTATCCGGAGATTCGGATGTTGCGGAATAACTAATGGAACCGTTTGTTGTTCCAGTACAGACATTAGGATTGGGCCCCAAAGTTATAGTTGGAGTTCCTAATACAATAATATTTGATATTGTGGCAGTACAATTATTCTTATCTGTAACGATTACATCATAAGTCCCTGCATTTAATCCTGTTGGATCTTCAACATTGCCAAGCGATGGGGTCCATGAGTAATTATAACTTGGGGGAGGAGTAATGTTGGTGCCCCCACTTACGGTTAAACCAATAGCTCCTGTACCAGCAGTGCAGGCTGGTGTAATAGACGTGACCGTTGCTGTCAGTTGAGTGGGCTCACCTACTGAAACGTTGTTTGTTTTTCGTTCACAAATAATTCCACCTGTGCCACTTGCCGCCACAGAAACTCTAAATTGGGTGATGCCGGCATTAGCCGGAATACCAAAAGCTTCAGCACCCGGCTCCGTCAATGTGCCATTGCCTTTCATAAACGTTATCGTAGCTGGCAAAGATGCCGATGTTGTCACTGTACCCAACAAAGTAAGACCAACACCATCATCATAATATAAATCAACTCTAAAGGGTGCAATTCCTGAGTTTATTTTAACTGCAATTTTGCCATCATTGCCTCCGAAACATGTTACATCCGTTGGTGTAGTGTTGATCGTCAAACATTGGGCATTTACGGATAAATAACCACCGAAAAAAAATAAGATTGCCCAGAAGAGTTTTAAATAAAAAAATTTCATTTCTATCAGTTTACGTCAAAGAAAATATCATCCGACATCCTCTTTTTGCACAAAAAATCATTCTCAGATGGAACGATAACTGCCACCCGATAACTGGTATTGCTATTCGTTGAAAGTTCTTTAAAATATATTTTTTCGTTACCAGAACCAACCCTTTTTTCAAGCAACTTCTTCTCAATTCCATTATAAATAAATAATTCAACTTCAAAAGTTGAATTAGCATTTACCTGAACCTCAATAGTTCCTGTATTCAACTCAGTCTTTGAATAGACTTTAAATTCATAGGTGCATTGGGCCTTAACATTTGTCAAGCCAAAAAACAGAAAGGTGAATAGGTACACTATGTGGCGACTTCGGTGTATCATTTTAAACCAATTAAAAAAACTTAAGAAATTATAACACTTATAAATAACCCACAAAAACATATAGTAACCTTGCTAATCCTTATTTAACCTTACATTAATACTGTTAAGCAAAAAATCACGTCTTTATAAACCCATAACTAAACACCTTATTCTAATCTCCGCTCTTCATCAAAACTCTGCAAGATTAAAAATTTACGATTGAGATCTCCTCCGTATTTATACCTAAATCAGAACCTAAAATCTCTTATTCAATATTTCACTTAATATAAGTGCTCGTTTAAAACTCGCTGGATTCTGTAGTTCCTTTGCATACTCTGAGGCTAAACTTTTATCTTCTGCCTTGCTATACTCTTTAAAATGGTTAAATCTAACTTCAGTGTCCCCCACCTTCATGGTTTCTTCCAAAGAAGCCCTCGAGAATGCTGCTTTCTTCGCCTGTTCATACGTATCATAAATTTTGTCGTCTTTGAAATTCTCAGTCTTTTCCAGACTCTTGATTTCATCGCTCAGGTTATCATCATAATCTTCGAAATCGTACTTTTTGGGGGCAACTTGTTTTGTTACCACTGGAGCCGCCTTTGGCTGCGGAGCTTTTGATGCCTGTATCTCTCTCAATAAATCCTCAAAGGTCACCGGCTTTGTAGAATCAGACGGTGCATTTGGGAATTCTCCTTGCCCAGGATCAAATGATTGAGGCTTTTTCTTATTAGCCCGTGCAATCAGAGTAATCACAATAACGATAAGCCAAATCCAAAACTGAATGTCCATAGTATGCCAAAGATATCGAAATATTTCATAATACGCCTGTTTTAGCTGTTTTTCGATAGGGATAAAATGTGGATGAAATGGGCATATCCGTCTTTCCAAATGCCAATCCTACGACTATCTTTGCCATCTTGTTTTTCAGGCAACCACTAAATTCTAAAGTAGTCCATGCAGTTATCGAAGTTGGAAATTAAAGGTTTTAAGAGTTTCGCTGATAAAATTGTGATCAATTTTGATGAGGGGATAACCGGTATCGTAGGCCCTAACGGCTGCGGAAAATCAAACGTGGTGGATTCCATCCGCTGGGTGTTGGGTGAGCAGAAGACAAGTGCACTACGCTCCGAAAAAATGGAGAATGTAATATTCAATGGCACCAGTCAGCGCTCGCCACAACAGATGGCCGAGGTATCACTTACTATCAATAACACGAAAAACATTTTACCTACTGAATATTCTCAGATAACCATCACCAGACGCTTATATCGATCCGGTGAAAGCGAATACTTACTGAATGGCGTTGTTTGTCGCTTAAAGGATATCACCAACCTATTTCTTGATACCGGTGTCGCTTCCAACAGCTACGCTATTATTGAGTTGGGCATGGTGGATGATATCTTGAATGATCGCGATAATTCAAGAAGAATGCTTTTTGAAGAAGCCGCTGGAATATCCAAATTCAAAAAACGCAAGAAAGAAACGCTTAAGAAACTAGAAGACACCGATGCCGATTTAGAACGCGTAGAAGATTTGCTTTTCGAAATTGAAAAAAATATGAAAAGCCTGGAGAAGCAGGCCAAACAAACTGAGCAGTATTATAAAATCAAAGAAGACTATAAGGCGAAAAGTATTAACCTGGCCAAGGTAGTTGTAAACAAACAAAAAGAAACTTTCTCTACAGTACAAAAGCAAGTTGAAAATGAGAATGACCGCAAAACCAAACTCACGGTCGAACTGGCCGACAAAGAAGCTCTGATTGAAAAATCAAAAGCAGAGCTCATTTTGAAAGAAAAAACCTTGTCGTCACGACAAAAGGCAATCAATGAATTTGTTTCGAAAATCAGGCAATATGAAAGTGATAAGCAAATCAAAAATGAACGACTCCGCTTTTTAAATGATCGTGTCAATAATCTGAAAGATCAAATTGACCAGGATAGAAAAAGCAATGAGCGCGCACGTTTCAGTATTCAAAGCCTCGAGGCGGAACGAGAAACTGCACAAACAACGTTAAAGGAAATCACGGACAAGTTAGAAGCACTAAAGGCAGATTTTGAAGGTCAGAAAGCAACTACCTACACGTTGCAGGGAGAGTCAGATGCACTTCGTCAGGTATATCGTTCCAAACAAGAAGAATCATTTCAACTTGATAAAGGACTTGAAATCCGCGAAATACAAGTAGCCTCGTTCAAACAAGAATTAGAGAGAACCACTACCGACACCAGTCAGCAAAGTGCAAGCATTGTTGAGTTTGAGAAAAAGTTGGTCGAACTCACCGAAGAAATCAATGGGAAAAATACTTATCTCGACAAACTAAAGAGAGAGGAAGATGATGTCTATCAACGTATCGCTTCACTGGAAAAAACCATTGAAATGATTCGTGAAGAAATGACAGGAACTAGTCGAAAATTAGATTCTCGTCAGAACGAATATCAACTTACCAAATCCCTTGTAGAAAACCTGGAAGGCTTTCCGGAAGCCATTAAGTTTCTGAAGAAGAATGTTGGCTGGACAAAAAATGCACCTCTCCTTTCCGACATTTTATCTACCAGCGAAGAATATCGCGTGGCTATTGAAAATTACCTGGAGCCCTATCTTAACTACTATATTGTAGAGCATGAAGCCGAAGCGTACGAGGCCATCAATATTCTAAGTGATGCCAGCAAAGGGAAGGCGAATTTTTTCATATTAGATTCTTTCGAGCGTTTCTCAGCTTCAGATATAAAAATGTATCCTAATGCATTTCCAGCTACACAGATCATAGAATTCGATTCAAAGTATTCGAAATTAATGTCTTTTATACTGGACAAAGTATATGTATACGAAGGTGATGTAAGAACGATTCCTGTTGAAGATAATAACACCTTCATCACTAAAAGTGGAAAAGTTACCAAGCGCAGATTTAGTCTTTCGGGTGGATCAGTAGGATTATTCGAAGGTAAAAAAATAGGTCGTGCGAAAAATCTGGAAAAGCTCGATAAGGAGATCAAAGAGTATACTAAGAAAGTAGAAGAAATTCGTCACTCTCTCATTGATCGTCAAAGAGAATTGGAGCGACTGCGCAACAATACCCTGAAGCAACAAATTGAGGAAGCGCAGAATTCAATTAAATTGGTGAATAATGAGTATATCTCTGTGCGCACCAAGCAAGAGCAATTTTCAAATCTGCTTAACAGTGCCGACTTGCGTAAGGAAGATATCATAGAGAAAATCCAAACACTAAGTAGTGAGTTAGATGAACTTAGACCGAAAGCATTGCGGTCTCATCAAGAATTAGCTCACCACGATGAACAACTAAAAGCAATTACCATTGAATTAAATATTCAGAGTGAATTGCTAAGTCAAAAATCGGGTACTTACAATGAACAGAATATCTCCTTCCATCAACAGGAGAATCGTGTAAAGAGTGTAGATCAGGAGATCCGCTTCAAACAGGAGTCGATGGAGCAAAGCAGTGTACGAATTGATGTAAATACCGAAGAACTTAAAAAGAACGAAGAAGAAACCCGCACCATCATTGAGACTACACAAAGCAATGACGATGAATTGCTAGGGATGTATGCGGAAAAAGACGAAATGGAAAAAGGCCTTGGTGAAGCCGAAAAAGAATACTATTCCGGAAGAGGTGAAATAGATCAATTTGAAAAAGATTTGCGCGAGATTCAACATCAGCGTCAAAATATTGACACACTCTTGATGGAGTTGCAAGGCCGATTGAATGAAAGCAAGATGCAGCTCAATTCAGTAAAGGAACGACTATCCGTAGAATTCAACATCGATCTTGATGCTGTGTTAAGTCAGTCCACTCCGGAAGAAACGGAACAGCTTGCATTATTCGATGAAGAAAAATTACGTAATGAAGTAAGCAAGATTCGTGAAAAGCTTGACAACATGGGGCCTATCAACCCGATGGCTATGGAAGCCTACACTGAAATCAAACAACGTAACGATTTCATCATTGCACAAAAAGATGATTTGCTAAAAGCCAAAGAATCTTTGTTTAGCACGATCAACGAAATTGAAGCTGTCGCCAGTGAAACCTTCATGCAGGCATTCAACCAGATAAAGGAACACTTTGTAAGGGTATTCCGCTCCCTGTTCAATGAAGGTGATGATTGTGATCTGAAACTTTCTGACGTAACAAGACCCTTGGATTCTGAAATTGATATTATCGCAAAACCAAAAGGTAAACGCCCGCTTACGATCAATCAATTATCAGGAGGCGAAAAAACACTTACAGCCACTGCGTTGTTGTTTTCAATGTATTTATTGAAGCCAGCTCCTTTCTGTATTTTCGATGAGGTGGACGCTCCGTTGGATGATGCCAATATTGATAAATTCAATAACATCATCCGAAGTTTCAGTAAAGATTCTCAGTTTGTAATTGTAACACACAACAAACGCACCATGACAACCACCGATGTGATTTATGGTATTACCATGGTTGAGAAAGGGATTTCACGAGTAGTGCCTGTTGATTTGCGAGAATTAGCCTAACCAGAAATTTACTTATGATTAAAAAGAGTCGGTTACCCGACTCTTTTTTTTGTTATCACAAGTTATAAACCCAAAATAATTCCTTTAAGCAATTATCAGCGGCCATATAAATTATACACCCGCATAGGCTGTGAATCCACCATCCACCGGCACAACTACACCCGACACAAATTTTGATGCATCCGAACAAAGCCATAGTAATGTTCCACACAATTCATCTGGCTCACCAAATCTTGCGAAGGGAGTACCCGTAATAATGGATTGTCCTCTTTCCGTCAAACTTCCATCTGGCCGGGTCAACAAAGTCCTGTTTTGTTCTGTCACAAAAAATCCTGGTGCAATTGCGTTAACGCGTATTCCTTCTCCAAATTTTTTAGCTAATTCTACCGCCAGCCATTGAGTGAAATTACTGACAGATGCTTTTGCTGCTCCGTAGCCCACTACACGAGTAAGTGGACGAAAGGCTGTCATAGAAGAAATGTTAATGATCACTCCTTTTTTCTCAGTGATTATTGCTTCTCCAAAAATCTGAGAGGGCAAAACCGTTCCCGTTAAATTGAGATCAACTACTTTTTTAAAATCGTCAATATTCAAATCCAGAAAGGTTTTATCCGGGGGAATCACGGCCCCGGCTATATTGCCTCCTGCTCCATTGACAAGAATATCAATCTTACCGTACTTATTGATGACAACTTTCCTGGCCTCCTTTAATTGTTGTTCATTCAATACATCAGCTGAAATCCCTATAGCATCTCCACCAGATTTATTAATCTCGTCTGCAAGTTCATAGGCTACTTCTTTTCTTCTGCCTACTATCACCACCGAAGCACCGCCTTTAGCTAACGCTTTACACATCGCACTTCCTAATACTCCCGTACCACCTGTAACTACAGCAACTTTTCCCTTTACATTGAATAAATCATTTAGATATGACATAATAAATTATAGTTTAATGGCTTTTCTTTGACGGTTACTTTCATAGGCAGCTTCGATCAAGATAATAACATCCCGTGCTTGTTCAGGTTTTACTGCCAACGGTTTGTCTTCACGGATTACTTCATACAGATTATTATAAAAGCCCATGTAGTTACCGGGAATCGTTTCAATTTTCCCATCCACATGCAGGCCATTTATGGTGCTATTTAGTTTTCCCCATGATTCTTTATCTAGCATTCCCCAACCAACACTGCCAGGAATTTTCTTTTCCTTTAAGGCCTGTTCTTGTGGATCAATTCCACTGCTGGTTATGAATGATCCTTCCGTTCCATGCAAAATATATCTGGGCCCTTGTTCTCGTACCAGATAACTTGACTTTACAATCACATGAAATTTTTTATATTGAATACGTATATCATAGAAGTCATCCACTTTTCCGCCTGGGCGTTGAGTACCAACACGCGCATCAACCTCATCAGGCATGCCAAATAAATCAAGAACCTGATCGAGCATATGAGAGCCTAGATTATAGAGAATACCCTTACCTATCCCCTCTTCTTCTTTCCAGGTATTTGGTTCGATATAGTTACGGAAGCGATCATAATGGGCTTCAAACTCCACGATCGTTCCAACCATATTCTCTTCAATTACTTTTTTCAAGGTCAAGAAGTCGCCATCCCACCGCCTGTTTTGAAATGCCGTGAGAATTTTATTCTTCTTTTTTGATAGATTAATTAATTCATCCGCTTCTTTGACTGTGACGGTAAATGGTTTTTCTACCACTACATGTTTACCTGCTTCCAAAGCTTTCATGGCAAAGGGGAAATGAGTTTCATTGGGCGTATTTACAATGACCAATTCAATGGATGAATCCTGAAACACCTCTTCCACCGTTCTGACTACTTTGATGGAAGGATAATGCAGGTTGGCCGAATCTGATTTTCGTTGAACCACGGAAGACAACGCAAAGCCTGAATGAGCCATCAATAGAGGAGCATGAAAAACTTCACCAGACATTCCATAAGAAAGTAAAGCAGTATTTACTGGTTTTGTCATTTTGTTAAAACTTAAATATTATTTATCAGTTCGTTTTCAATCAACAAATATTTACAGCTTCATCTCCCAACCCTTTTCATATTCCCTGCTCCACAATACCTGTGCTGCTTTATCATCTTTAATTCTACCGGTGGTCGGATCGCAATACAACGTGTGCCCTGTACGATATGAAATATTACCTAACTGTGGCAGCAAGGTTGACTTATGCCCGATGGAGATTGGGCCATTCAGTTTGGCATTGCCCCGAATCGACTCAACAAAATTTAGTAAGTGAAGGCTATCCAGTTTTTCGCCCATGCCCATTGTGTTGGTGGCATCCGCCTTCTGTAAGGTTGTTTTTACATCACGCACAAGTTTGTTACCTAACTCATATATTTTGTAGTCATCACCTCCCGGAATCACCATCGTACCTTTTTCACCATAAAAAATCACACCACGACCACTTCTCAAATCATCGTAATCGTTGCAACTTCTGCCTTCCCACAACATAGCCGTGTTGTTGGCAAACTCAAAGGTGATTGTTTGTGTGTCGGGGGTTTCCCAATCGTCTTTAAAGGCAAACCGGCCTCCTGCCGAAACCACTTTGGTAGGATAATCCACATCCAATCCCCAACGCATCATATCAATTTCATGAGTGCCATTATTGAGTGCTTCGCCTGTTCCCCAGTTCCAGAACCAATGCCAGTTGTAATGAATAAGATTGTCTTTGTATGCCCTGCGTGGTGCCGGGCCTTGCCATAATTCATAATCCAGATTCGAAGGTACAGGAGCCGCTTTGCCCGTGCCAATTGTTTTTCGTGCGTTTGAATACCAACCTTTGGCAAAGTAAACACGACCGATCACCCCTTCTTTTAGTTCTTGCATGGCTTCCATCATTCGGGGGAATGACCTTCGTTGATTGCCCATCTGTACGAGCCGGTTGTATTTTTCCGATGCCGCCACTAAGATTTCACCTTCTGCAGGATTATGCGAACATGGCTTTTCTACATACACATGCTTGCCTGCCTTCAAGGCCATCAGCGTGGCCGGTGCATGCCAGTGATCAGGAGCGGCAATGGCGATAGCATCCAGTTCTTTCACTTCCAATAATTTTCGCACATCCTTGAATCCCTTTGGCTTCTTTCCTGTTAGCTTTTCGATTTCTGTAAGAGTTCTGTTTAAGACATTTTCATCTACATCACAGATGAACCCAACCTCCACACCGGGTATTTGTGCAAACATTTTGGCCAGAAAAAGTCCCCGACTATTGGTGCCTACAACACCCATAATCACTTTCTCATTTTCTGAACCATTGAAACTTAATAAGGGAGTAGCAAGAAATAATCCGGCTCCCGCCAAGGCCGACTGCTTTACAAAATCTCTGCGTGTATTCATAATAAATTATTAGGTTATTAAATTGATGACAATAATTTAATAATCATAACCAACAGTGGAAATTTTAAAATACTTTATGATTGATAATCAGCGACTACTCATACTTAATCAGCTTTCCTGTAACTGCCTTATAATTACCGACTCTTACTTTATAATAATAAGTGCCTGCAGGTAAATGATCTACTTGAATTTGTGACAGGTGTACACCCGGTTGTTCTTTCGATTCTTGACTGGTTTGAACCAACCTTCCCAACAAATCAAAAATTTCAACTGAAATTGTTCCGGCTGAGTGTAAGGAATATCTTATCTGGACTTCCTTTATAAATGGATTAGGATATATCTCTAAAAAGAAATCGGTTGAAGTATTCTCTACAGCAGTAATCAGTTTTGGCATATTTGCATCCATCCAGCTAAGGCGCGACACTACCCAGTTCTTCAACCAATTGACTTCTGATGCATAAGTAGGTCCCACAAAATAGTTTGGCCATACATACGAATTCAAAACAGGCCAGCGTTGAAAATTTCTCTGTTGCGATTCAGTGTTAAGCACATCAGCTACCGAATCAATAAATGCTACTACCCTACTGGTCTGAAGCTGGTTCGATCGCAATTGATCCCAACGGGCGGCTAATTTATTTCGATACACTCCATCCTGATAAAGTTTATCCCACCAAAATGGAATGAGCCAATAATCCTGACTGCATACGTTGTTAAAATTAGTTACCCATCCTTCCGGGTTACCTTGCGTGCAATAGTTAGCATTGCCAAACCCTAAATTAAAATCCCAAATAGGCCCCATGTGCAACTTCCCCCCGTCAGAATCCTTTTTCTTATGTAAGTATGTGCTAAGACGATAGCCATCCACATTTTTACTTACTTCATTGATGATAAAAAAATCAATAAACGAATCCACATCAATATACTTGGCATAGCCGTTTACAGGATCATTAAAAGTTGGGCTGATGAGAGCAGTCTCAAAATTATTAACATATTGTTTGATGTAATTACTCTGTTCTGCTACAAGCTCGGTGGCGGATGGATAGTCATATTGAAAATATATCTGTTGATTACCATTTCTATTAGGCGGGAAATAGGAGGAAGTCCACCCACCGTTCCCACTTCCTGATTCTTTATCTATTTTAATAATATAACCACCCGTGAGATTATCTCCGGATATTTCATTTGAATTAAGCTTAGCGATGTTCACCCTGTTAGCATCACGTTTAATTTTTTCCATCAATACATACACACCCAGGTATTCGTCATTGATCACCACCTCACAAAAGCGAGAACGTGGCGCATAGTGCCCCAAATCACGTCCAAGTTTATAGGCCAACACATCTCGCATCAGCGATTTGTCATTGTATGGCGCAAAAAGCACCCAATCTTGTTCTGCCGGCATACCTAATAAAGAAGCATTTATTCGAACCCCCAAAGCATCGTGCAGCTCTACGCTAAATTGTTTTTTAGGAAACATTTGAGATGATGAACCTCGTAGTTCAATGCCAATTTTCCCATTGTAATTATTATATGAATCTGTGATATTATTGCGTACCCCAACACCATTATCAATAATTCCCATGTCTGCAGTGATCTTTGGCTCATTAGGAATTGCATAACCGTACGTATTTATCACAATGATGGGAAGGTTAGAAGACGTAAATGTTTGCGCCCAGCTGTTTTGCCAAATTGCCGGAAATAATAGAACCAGAATTAAACAAGTCGCTTTTGGCTTTACCGTCTTCATAATTCAAAGATCGATAAAAGCCATGGATATTTAGGTGGCCGTGAAATAAAAAGAGGCCGTCTCAAAATCAATTTTTCTAAAAAAACTTCGGGATTCAGTTATAAACTAAAGAATAAAAATTAAGAGGCTGTCCTTTTGAGACAGCCTCTTTATATTACCAACCTGCTGTAATACTCACGTAGGCAGGTCTTCGTCTTTGCAGATAGAAATCAAAATCATCATCCCAATAATCTACACCCTGCGTCCTAGCATTTCTAAAATTAACTCTAAACATTACATCGGGTATGCGGGTGCTGATCAGCCAATTGCGACCAGTCCACGTTACGAACACATCGCGATGACAATCATAATACACATTGTAATCCTGATAGTAAATGTATCGCGTATTATAACGATGGCCATACACTGGCGCCCATGCAGGATGACCATGGCGATGATGACTGTACGTTACATAGCGTTTATGAAAATCTTTGTGTTGATAATGATGATCGTTCCGTGAAGAATAGTTTCTATTCCAATCATGATTGTCGCGATCATGGTGATCACGGTCATCATACATTTTATTATGACCTCGGTTATAATCGTTATTATTTCCTCTTCCATGGTCCTTATTGTTATCATTACCGTTGCCATAATTACGTCCATCACTATGGTTGCGGTCCGAATTAAAATTCTTGAAATGACCGTTGCTATTATTAACGTGGTTCTTGTTTGAATTTTCCTTATTGTGGCCTTTATCAGAATTTCCGTTACCATGACCTCTACCCTGTGCCTGAGGGTCAGAGGCAACCGCTAAAATTAAAATTACCATCAGCAAAGTACCCAAAGAATTGTTAACTGTTTTCATAACTCATTTAGTTTAGTTAAACATGTAAGATTTTTACTTACAGTTTGTAACGATACAACCACTATGCCATGTTTCTAATTTGACGCATAAACCCAGTTTGGCAACGATGGTAGTTATGCCAGTGAGATCAATTGTTTTGATTTTAATCAGCTATTTGAGTGTGCCAGAGCCTCGGAGATAAGATCAAGGTTCTCTTTGGTATAGCATACAAAAAGTACGCGATCAATTTGATGGTGGTGTTTCAGAAATCCTTTCACCGTACTCACGGCAATCATGGCAGCTTGTTTTTTAGGAAAACCATATGCACCTGTACTGATATTGGGAAAGGCTATACTCTTACAATGATTATCCAACGCTAATTTCAACGAATTGAAATAACACGAAGCAAGTTTTTCAGCTTCGCGATAATTTCCACCTTGCCAAACAGGTCCTACCGTGTGAATGACAAACCGTGCCGGCAATTTTCCGCCCGTGGTGATCACCGCCTCACCGGTTTCACAGCCACCTATTTTTTTGCACTGCTCCAAAATTTCACTACCTCCTGCCCGGTGAATTGCACCATCTACTCCACCCCCACCTAATAAAGAATTGTTGGCTGCATTAACGATTGCATCAACTTTTATTTTTGTAATATCTTCCTGGATGATTTCAATTTTATCACTATTCATAAATCAGATTAAAAGAATCTAAAGTCCCGATTGATAAGTTATCTGATTCCATGTTTTTCTAATTCTATATATCAACGGATTTCTTTTTTCATGGTTGAATAAAGGTTTTAGCTATGCCCAAAGGTCGCATGATATAGCGTTTTTTATTTACATGGCCTAACTGGCGCGTAAGGATATCATCCAGCATTTTAATTGTCTTAACGATGTACTTCCCTTTGTTGAGCATCACACATTCGGCACGCACACCCATAGCCGCATCGGTAATTTCTGAGCGAGTGGCATAACCGGTTTTGTTGAGTGTCTCCAATACCTGTGTGGCCCAGATCACCGGCACATGTGCCGCTTCACATATCCATAAAATCTCTTCTTGTATTTCGCTCAGTCGCTCGAAGCCAATTTCCACCGCTAAGTCACCGCGTGCAATCATCACACCAAAGGCCTCATCTTTCATGCCATTCATCAGCAAGGCAGGCAAATTTTGCACAGCCGACAATCGTTCAATTTTCAAAATAATGGCTGGCCTTTTATGTGTTGTATATTTATTGAGCTCAGCCCGTAGCAAGTCCACATCTTCAGGACTATTTACAAACGAGTAGCCTATCAGATCCGCATGCTTACAAATGAATGGTATGTTCCTCCTATCATCTTCTGTGAGTGGTGTAATGGTAACCTCTGAGTCTGGCAGATTAATTCCTTTTTCAGGTTTAAGAAAGGGCTTTTTGGTAGAGATGCGTATGATTCTCACTATTACCTGTCCGGCTTCGATACGCACCACTTTCGCTTCAAACTTTCCATCATCGAAAAAAATATGTTCGCCTGTTTTTACCATAGCCAGTAACTCCCTGGGTTCCACAAAGAGGGTATCGACATTTCTACGCTTACGCTTTTTGATTTCCGCTTCCACGGATTCATTATAACGTAACAGGAGTTCTCTTCCTTCCCACACAGGCAGTTCCAAATTTTCACTCTTTCGTAGTGCCGCAATTGCCTTGATACGGATTTTCGGACCTCCCAGATCCATGTATATTTTACAGTTCCTTCCTGTTTTTGCTATTGCCTTCTTCAACACCAAGATCATGTTGAGCCACACTTCGGGGTTATCATGGGCACAATTGATGCGCGCTACCGACATACCTTCCTTAAGCATCTCTTCTACAAGCATACGGTCTTGCATTAACTCACTTGAAAACGTAACCATGATATGGGGCCTATCTTGAATCGGGTACACTCCCAACAGTTGCTCAGCATGAATCATGCGCAACTTTGAGGCTACCTCAAAATTACACGTAGCAACATTGGTTTTTGGCTGTTTCGGATCAAGCCAACCTAGCACATTGAGCAATTGAAATTGCGTATGACTTTCTGAATTGGCTAAAGAGGATAAACCGATATGATGAAGATATTCCTGAGCTTCACGGATTTCATTACTACGTAATACCAGGTAATGAATAAGATTGGCACCACTTAATTTAAAGTTATCATGAATACCAGTGAGCGGACCTGAAAACCGTAGTTCCGCCTGTTGCATTTCCCCAACAAGGTCTGTTAACTGATGTGATACTTTTTCGTGTGTTAGTTCCTGAAGGGAAGTTTTTCTGATGGTAGACATATGAAATCATCCTGTAGTGACGATAATCAAATTTTTCGCTTTTAATTCAAACTAAAAATGACATAAATCATTCTCGATTATGAATTTGACAATACATAAATAGTTGTATTATTGATAAATATGTACAGCTTCTTTCAAATTTCTGGCAACCACATGACTTCTACCACACGACATAATTCAAATCAGTTGCGTTGTAACATTTTATCAAAACAAATTTTAGACAAACTCAGTCTGATATTCTAAAATCTATCTATGAAAGCTCTGGTGCAATTCACTAAAAAACGATTTAAACGTTTAAAGGCCTTGTTAAAATCTTTTCCCTCAGGAAAAGAAAAAGAAGGATTGCACCAGATACGTTTAGAAATCAAGAAAATAAAAGTAGTGCTTCAATTAATCCACTTCAATAACAAAGAATTCAATGATCACAAAAAATACATTCCCTTCCGCACGGTATTTCGCGAAAGTGGAAAGATCAGGGATGCCGAACTGCGAAAAGAACTATTGGATCAATACACTCAGATTCATGTTCCTTTCTCAAGCTCGCCTGACATTGTATTTGAACAATTTGTAAATGAAGTACCTGATCAGATCAACGTGATTAGCAGACAAATGAAAACCATCATTAAGCAAGTCGCGAAAATAAAATCACGTACGTATGAGTTATACCTGCACAAGAAAAACAAAGAACTCATTAAACTTTTATCAGAAGGATTTACACAACGGGACCTTCATGGGTTACGCAAGCTGATCAAAGAAATTATTTACCTCACTTCGGTAAAAGTAAAAAAAACTAAAATTGATTCTTTTCTTATTGAAAGTGCATCCCTAATCGGCAATTGGCACGATAAGAAAATGCTGATACCGTGGATACGAACACATGCTGCCAATGAAAAGGGCACCATCAAAAGATTGCAGACTGAGAGTAACGCAGATATGCAACGATTGAGGAAAATGGTTGGGGAATATTTGACAAGAGAAAAATAGAAGCTAATTATTGAACGTATTAAAACTTCATACTTGAACTTAGGATCCAATTATCAACTTATTGCATATATTCCCAAAGTATATAAAACAAAAAACGGGAACAAATCAATTGCTTGATTTACTCCCGTCTTGATGATCAGCAGCCGTAGTAGCTGAACATCACTAGTTCAATATCTGAAAAACTAAAACCTGCTTCAATCGTATTGCAACTTTTGCTCTCAGTTTCGAATACACGCCCGGTTTTCCTAAAGGACCCTTCTCGCGCACACAATCCATTCACTTCGGTTTTTCTGTAATCATTTTCCGTAGAAAATAATTTTTTGTTTGCCGCAGTTATCTGATCAATCTTTAAATATTTGAATTAGTGATATGAAGATATATGTCATGAATAGAAAAACATAATTTTTAGAGAAAAAGAAACGCACAACTTTTCCACCAGGTTATGCACAATGGCCATACTTATTTTACCAATTTGATTGAAGCCGAATTAATACAAAAACGTAAACCTGTAGGTGGTGGTCCATCAGGAAAAACATGACCTAAATGCCCATCGCAAACACTACACTCTACTTCTATGCGTGTCATTCCATAACCGATGTCCCTGGTATATCTAATCACATTCGGTGCTACTGAAGTGGCAAAACTGGGCCACCCGGTTCCTGACTCAAATTTTGTTCGCGAATCAAAAAGTACCGTTCCGCAACAGCGACAGGCATACAATCCTGGTTCATGCGCTTCACAATATTCACCAGTAAAAGCTCGCTCGGTACCTTTCATTCTGGTTACCTCATATTCCTTTTCAGTCAGAAGCATTTTCCATTCCGAATCTTTTTTTTCAATTCGGTGTGGTGGAGTAAGGTTACCCTTGGTTGCATATTGTAAAACATCAAGCCAATTCATGTATGTATCGATTAAATATGAAAGTTAATCCTATATAAACCACTATTCGGCCAATTAGTTCTCCTCGCTTTCATGAATATACTTTTGCCAACTTCCTACCAACCTTTAAATATAAAGGTACAATAGAGTGTCCGATCCATTAAACTCAATATTATCGATATGAAAAGTTCAATAGCAATTCCCGGTATAATTTTCAGCGACTCAAATCAGATGGAATCTTTCGGGTGCATATGGGGCACATGGATTGCCGTAAAAGGTCTTATTGATCTTATGCTAATTTAACGGTGTGAGATTATCCGACAAATAGTTAATCATTGGTTTTTGCTGAAGATGGTCTGATTCAGTAAGAAACACTACATAATAAGTGAGTACCTTTCGTTTGAGTTTGCTTTGCAAAACATGCAACCGGTTTACTCCTACCTCAAACTGTAATGCAACTATAGGGTCACCACCTTTAAGCAATGTCAAATCTTTTTGCAAACTGCTGTTTTTTAATTCTTCGATTTGTTGCTGCAATTCGCGGTAGCGCACAATAGATTCTTTTAACTTTTGGTAAGAAATATCTTGAGATGTTTTGTCTTCTATCTGGGCAGCTTTCAATTCATATTCGGATTCAATCTCTGCCAGCTTTCTGCGCGTCATATCACCCTTGTTTGGATTAGTAACTGGTATTGTAACACCCAATGAAATGCTATACGGTGTGCGGTCTTGGTTTACCCTTCTGCGATCATAGGACGTCTGAAGAAATCCCAGATTGACATTTGATTTTTCGAGATTATACTGGCTATGTGCCACGTTCACTTTTTGTTGCCGGAAAGCGACTTCCAAAGGACTGACAGTTTGTGTTTTCAAACTATCGACCACCCGTTCCACTCGGTCAATTGAAATGAGTGTCTGCGTTTCCCAAATAACATTTTTTCCTGCACCCTCAGGATGTAGTTGACTCACCGCGGACTTCTGACTTTGCCAGTCGAAGTCGGTTTCTTCCTGTTCAACATGTTTGTTCAGTTGATCGACTTTAAGTTTTACATATTCATCTGCATCAAAAAAACTACTTGCACTTTGTCGTTCCAGAATTGAAAGTTGATCCTCTACCAACTTTTCGTTTGACGCTGCCAGCGATTTCAGTTCATAGTAATACAAATACAAAATCACCAAATTGTAGCGATCCACCAGTGCACCTTTTAATGCTATTTCCTTTTCCAACGAAAGTGAACCCTTATATTCCGAAAAATATTTATTATTACTTCTTACCTCCCATGGATTGGCTGGATTCAATCGCAATGCATATTGCTGTTGTGTGGACATTAACTCGCGGTTTTGCATTCTAAACTCCAACTTTTGCAACGGAGACAACCGATAGGGATTACTTTGGAGATAATTAAGTTGAGCCTCTGCTGATTTCACTTCCGGATCGTCTGCAGCTGAACGAATAAACTCCGCAATTGTGACCTGTGATAATGATAGATGTGAAACGAAGAACAGTGACAGATATAAAAAAAAATACTTCATTCTTAGCGGATTAATACGCGTTCGCCATTGGCAAAACTATTCTGGGCTGATATTTCTACAAAAAATTCTCTACCAAAACCAGTAACTGCTGTCGACTTCTGTAAAATCTCTGGCAGGGGCACTACGGATCCATAACCAATTACTTTTCCCGAAACAGTTAGTTGTTGATTCTCATGTGACTTAACAACCACGGCTGCCCCGATTGGTAATGCATTCTTCTTGCCAACCAAATAACCCACCACGGTGGTAGGATGAATAGGATTTATGGACATCAGCTCACTATAGGCATCTACCTGTTCACCGGGTTTTACATATACATTATCCACCACTCCATCTACGATCGCTACTTTTCGTAAATTATCTTTCTCCGTAAGAAGCATGTTATGTTCACGTGCCAGCAATCGTACCTGGTTATCAAGCAAGCGCTCTTCGGTTTCCATTTCCTGAATAATGTCTGCCGTTTTAATTTTAATTGCTTCTTCCAGTCGCGTACGCTGTAACCTAAGCGCGTCAATTTTTTTCTTGAGTGGATTTTCTTCACTTGATTCCTGCGCTGAAAACTCTTTGCTTAATTTATTGTTCAACGAAAGTTCTGATTCTGTCTGAATGATCGACATATTCATTTTTTCGATTTCAATTCCCATATCAGCTTTTATATAGGCAATTTCAGCCTTTGCCAATTTTGATTTTTCAGCGCGTTCCGACTGCAGCGTGGTAATACGGTTTTGGAGTTTATCAAGCTCCAGTTCAAGATCAAAACTGGTGAGTTCAACGAGAAGGTCACCCACCTTAACCTGCTGACCTGAAATCACCGCTATCGTTTTTACCTGGGCTGATTTATCTGCATTTATTTTATAACCTTTCGAATATGTGACACCTACAGACGAATAACCTGCACTTCTAAAATACTTGACATTCAATATAAGCATGCCAACAAGGCAAAAAACGATGAAAGCAAAAAACCAGTTGAATCTCATTTCACTTAAAGGTTTGTGACTTCATTTACCGTCAGGCGAAGTTGCTGGATGCCTTCCATTTTACTTAACGCTTCTATCAGTTCAGCGTTACTTACTCCATTACGAAATGAAACACTGAATTGATAACGAATGTTGCCTTGCTTGGTAGCTTGCATATTTAATTGTCGATGATCCTGACAATATTCATTCATAATTTGTAATACCTGATTCAAATATTGTTTGTCCGTAAGCGTAAAGAAAAGTTTTTGCTGATGCACAAATGCTTTGAAGGGAGAGAAATGCAGTAAAAATGCTACGAAACAAAATAGGATGGTTCCTGCAAAAGAAATGGTGTAGCCGAACACACCGATTGCCAAGCCGGTGCTTAGTGCCGCAAACAGAAATAGTACATCGCGTGGGTCATCAATGCGTGTGCGAAACCGAATAATTGCCATCGCCCCAAAAACACCTAGTCCCCGTGCCAGGCTGTCTCCAATGGCCATCATTACCATTGCCGTAACCACCGCGCCTAAAATGAGTGCCTGAAAAAAATTCTTTGGATAATAATCACCCGTAAATGTCAGTTTATGGGTTATAGCAATGATGGAAGCCAGCACAAAAGCCCATAGAAAAGAATAAGTAACATTGATCAGTTGCGGATACTCATAGACAGGGCCGTCAGAAAAAAGTTCAAACATGGTTTAGGTCACCTTGCGGTTTGGATTATTAATCTTGAAATTTAAAGAGAGTGATTCGATTTTTAAAGCCCTTTAAACTTCTATTTCAAATATTCAGCGGCAGCCGTGTTTTGCATGATCACATGCTGTTTTAATATTTCCAATTCAGAGGTAAATAAAGCTGTATTAGTCAGGTGGGTATATTTTAGTTGTTCTACGGCATCAGGTCCTATCACATAGGGTGAAATCAGTGTGTGATAGGTTGCGAACAGCTCATTCATTTTTGCGGAAGCAAATACCTGTTCCGTAAATTCTTTCATATACACTTTGTACCTGGCATTATAAACGGAATCATCCATCATATACCGAATCAGTGGCCAATTCGATCCGGTGGTTGATAAGGATATGGCATACGTTGAAGAATTATTCATGACACGGTTCATCATTGACTCATTGTTATCCCAAGGTATCCAGGTCAATCCTTTGCCTGACGCATTATACAAATAGTAGTTATGAGCCATGCGACCGTAGGTATCCCAATTTAACATGGTGGTATTCACAGCCAACCATCTAATAAAATGTTCGACATTAAAATTCTTTTCAAGATCGGCCCGCCATTGTGCAGGATCGCTAATGCGCAACCCACTGTTTAATGCTGTGATTGCAGCTTGCACATCCGTAAAATCGTTTTCAGCCTCATTGTTTTTCTTTTCAAACAGGTTAATTATAAAAGATTGAAAGGTAGATTCAGGCTTGTAGAGGTTTCCGCTATCATCTCCAAATTGTTTTTTGATCATCGTATCGTCCACCACTTCTACCATTGTATACACGCCACAATATTTCAACCCACCACCGAAGTCGATGTATACTTTGTAAAATGCCGTTTGGGAACAAGGTATTCCAGCTGCACGAAAAATATCCGATCCTGCTTTTTCTCGTATGAGTGAATTGTCATTCGCACCGGGTGACATCGACAATTCCTTAAATCCATAAAATCGTTGATTACTTAGTTGTGGATATTCCTCTTCATACCGATCCATGTTCAACCGAAAAGGAAGCTTGTAGATTCCTAGTCTCCAACTATTTCGCAGCGTAGAGTTTCCCTTCAGCCGAAAACCTACTTTATACCATTCTTTTCCATTAAACTTCATGGTAACACTCACATAATTTGGCTCACCATTAGGTAAAGCTCCACCTCCTTGTGGTTGCCCACCTGCTCCAAAGGCTACTCCATAAAAAGAAGACATATTCGATTGAATGCTCGTCCAATCTGCACTGGTCATGACGATCTCAAGCGTATTTACTTTGTCTTGTGGAAAAACAGTCGCATAATCAGGATCGGCCTGATTGCCATGTGAGGCATCCGTCCAATCAGGAATGGAAAGAATATTGGTAGGTTGATTGAGTTGTTCTTCCACCTGACTATTACAGCCAACCAGTACCAAGAATAGCAGCAAGGAATATTTGGGGATGCTTAACAAGGGATACATTGGAGACTCTAATTTATCATTCTGTATTACTGAATATTTACCGAATAAAACGAAACAGATGTATTAAATTTATGCTATTCAAAAACAAAATTAATGATCCAATCATTACTTTAATCTGAATTAACATTAATTAACAAGCAAGGGAAAAACGCCTATGCATTCAGTTGCTTTTCAGACATGAAAAAGAAAGCCTTCAATTTAGTTTTTACTTCGCTGCTACTAATTTGCCTGTTTTCAATTAATTCGGCACACGCCACCCACATTCGGGCTGCTGATATCAAAATTGAAACTGACTGCAATAATCCACGCACCTATAAAATTACTATTGTTGCCTATTTGAACACACTTTCTAATACGCGGTTTGGCACTAATAGCGAAGTGTTTTTTGGAGATGGTACTTCGGTAAGGATACCAATTACCACAGCTACTTTAAAACCTGAACTGGGAACCAACATTGCCATCGCCACGTTCATCACCTCCCACACCTATGCTTTTTTGGGTAACTATACCATTACATACATCGAACATGATCGAAGTTCAGGAATTTTAAACATAGCAAACTCCCATGATGTACCCTATGTTACCTTCGTAAACTTCACCATCGGTCCTGCCAATGAATGCAATAATATTCCGGTGCTATCAGTGGCGCCTCTGGACAAAGCCTGTTTCAAATCTGCTTTTTTTCATACCTCCGGAGCATATGATATTGATGGTGACAGTTTATCCTATGAACTTTCAATACCCGCAAACAGTACCACTTCATTTGCCAATTACACACCTCCCAATAATTTAAGATTCTACACAAACTTTAACCATGGGAACGAAGATGAAAACGGACCACCCACATTTTCCATTGATCCGATATCCGGGTTATTAAAATGGGATGCCCCTGGCACCATTGGGGAATACAACATTGCCTTCAAGATTATTGAATGGCGTAAAGACTCACTCACCAATGTGTATCGAAAACTTAGCACCACCACTCGTGATATGCAGATTGTGGTAGAGGAGTGTGCCAACATCAGACCCGAACTTATAATTCCAACGGATATCTGCGTGGAAGCAGGAACCCTAATTGAAGGGTTGATCAAAGGAACCGATGGAGATAAGGATCATGTGAAAATCGAAGTGTTTTCTGAAATCATCGACTTTACATCCGACAAGAACCCTGCGACCTACACCCCTCAACCGCCTAATTTTATTTCTTCAGATCCCTTTACTGCATTAAATTTTACCTGGCAAACCGACTGCATGCATGTACGTCAGCAGCCGTATCAGGTCGTTTTTAAAATTACTGATAGCCCACCAAAAGGCCCCAAACTCGTAAACTTCAAAATATGGAATATCAAAGTAGTGGCTCCGGCACCGAAATGGAATAAATTGAACTTAAACCTGGAGAAACGCTATGGCGAATTAACGTGGGAAAGTTATGCTTGTGCGAATGCCAGTAAAATACAAATCTATCGCAAGGTAGACTCTTATCCCTACGCACCTGGACTATGCAATCCCGGTTTGCCAAAATACTTAGGATACAATTTGATTGCAGAACTCCCGACATCACAAACCTTCTACACTGATACAAACAACGGCAAAGGGTTGGTAGTAGGAGCAAAATATTGTTATCGCATAATCGCCTACTTTAATTCGCCAGCAAGTACGTCCAGTATGGTATCCACCGAGCAATGCATTGGCCCGATTGAAGCCGATGCTCCTGTGATTACGCATGTGAGCGTAGAAAAAACCGATTCTGTTCAAGGAAAAATACGCGTGAGTTGGCGCAGTCCTTTCAATATTAACAGCACTCAGTTTCCTAAACCATATGAATATGAAATATATCGTGCGTCAGATTTTGTAGGTGAAACAAATATTATAAAATCAGGCCGTGTAAGTGATACCACTTTTGTAGACACGAACCTTAACACAGAGACGAAAGTGTATAACTATCGAATTGTATTGTATGCGAAACCCATTCATGGAGCACAGATGATTCCAGTCGATACTTCTTCAGTGGCTTCATCCGAACGACTTTCCTTTATAGCAGGCATTAAAAAAATAGAACTTAGCTGGCGTGATAGTGTGCCTTGGTCGAATGTAGTGCAGCGCAGACCTTATCATCTTATTTATAGATCCATAGAAAGTACAATTGAAAAAGACATGGAGTTGATTGATAGTGTTGACGTGAGTGAAAATGGTTTCAACTATGTGGATATGGGAAAGTATAAGAATCAGGCTATTCAAGATGACAAGCGATATACATACAGGATATTGACGAGAGGAACGTACGGCAACTCCAAAATTTCCTTGCAGGAAAATTATTCACAAATGATTACCACGTATCCCATCAGCGATTTACTTCCATGTCAACCTGCAGTAGAAATAAAAATGGTGAATTGCGAAGAGTTTATCAATTCAAACAACTGCTATCAAAGTGAATACAATAATAGTATTTTCTGGAACCTGAAAGATTTATCGGGTTGCAGAAAGGACATTGTGTCGTATAAAATTTACGCAGCTTCATCGGAAAACGGAGATTATTCATTCATCAATCAAATCGCAAAAGATACGTTCTATATCGATGCCGGACTTCCCTCACTTGCGCGTTGCTATCGTATTTCCGCCATTGACGGGTTAGGACAAGAAGGGCCACTAAGTGACTCCGCTTGTAACGACAACTGTCCCTATTATGAACTTCCTAATGTATTCACCCCTAATCATGATGGATATAATGATGCCTTCAGTGCCAACTTCGATATAAAAGATTTACTAGCCGGAACAGCTACCTCCGGTGTTTCCATTCGATGTCCGCGATTTGTTCATAGTATTGACTTCAAAGTTTACAATCGGTGGGGCAAGCAGGTGTATACCTATGCTTCTGATGATGAAAACTCAATCAGTATTGAATGGGACGGCCATGATTCCGATGGCCACGAATTAAGTGGTGGCGTTTATTTCTATCAGGCAGAAGTAACATTTAATGTCATGCGCATTGAAAGCAGAAAACGACAAATGCAAGGATGGGTGCATTTGGTTAGATAATACAATTCTTATACAGAAATTTCACAATCGCAACCAAATTATTTTATTTAATCATAGAGTTTTTTTATACCACTTATCAGGAAACCTTTAAATCAGAATACCGTAAATGACGATTCCACTGAAGCCTTAATAAATAAAAATTGAGTAGACGATATTTCACTTAAACTTGCATTTCGAATTTTTATTTATTGTGTTCAATCGCAACAAAAACTACTGCGCTATTTTCGCCAATCTTTCTATCAAAATATTAATTCACTGAATGTGCTATCTGGCAAATCCAAAATTATAGAAAATCAAAGCGAACCGTTAATCTCGTTAAAGGGAAAAATAATGGAGACATTATAGTCATGAATCAAAATCATTTGTAGGTTATCCAGTCATTCAATAGAATATGGTATAAATACTATTAAGCCAATACCAATTCACTTTCCTTTTTCTTAATCAGGGGAAATGGTCCTGGTGCTGCACAACCTTTCATCTTAAGTTTATCCACGCATTGTGCAACAGAATCAGTAAGCAGATTACCGGCACTTTGTCTGCAAAACGGACATGCATGCACATTCGCAAGCGGATCAATATAAAATGCGCCTGCGCCTCCTCCTCGACAACCTAAAGTAGGCTTATAATATTCGTGATAAATCACTGTGGGGAATTTTTTGTAGTCCTGGTTATAATTCACTTTTAAAAACAATTCTTCCATTAACTTTTTATCATCAACACTCAATTGAATATCCTTGCTTGCATAGTGCCCTACGGCACGAGGCTCCAACAGTTGAACAAACGAAACATTCAATTTCTTTGCCATCAACATGTAGGCATCAAGGTTTTCACTGGTTATGAATTCTTTTGTAACACACAAGGAAAGAGCCGTTACTAATCCCGCCTCACGGGAAACGAGTACTGCTTCCTGTGCGATCATAAACAAATTTTTGTAATGGCGGAATTCATTATGCTTTCGTTCATCGTGATGATCAATGCTCACACAAACCCCGGTGAGACCGGCAGCCTTCAGTTCTTTCGCTCGTTCTTTTGTTAAATGGTACCCAGAAGTTACGATCCAAAAACCAGTACGTGAGCTGTATAGTTTAAGCAAAGAAACCATTTCATCATATCGCATCATCGGCTCACCTCCACCTAAGTGAATCTGTCCGGCCCCATAGTCGATCAGTTTTTCTGTGATCATGCATAAATCCGAAAAGGAAATCTTTTCCTTGATGTTGAGGTTATCCCATTCAAAACAATGCTCACATTGCATCGGGCATTTTACGGTGAACCCAAACAAGACATTACGCATACCTACATGATCCGTTGCTGCCGAATTGATGCGAATACACTCGCGTGTTACGTTGCGAATAAATCCAGCCGATGGCCATCCCTCTCCATACATGTCCCAATAGTACCGCCCGCCAACGTAAGAAATTTTTTGTATTGAATTAGGCCCAATATATTTTCTGATCTGTGCCTTTAAAAGCTTCATCGTAGTTATTGTCCTACTCCAGTTTTTAAAATGATATAACGCAATCAGGAACATATGAATCTTGATGAGTCGAATCACCACCTTCAATACCACCCCCTGAACCATCGGACTTGCAGATTGCTTACTCATATTTATTTGATACGTGTGCCACTAATTTTTAGCAGAAGCAGATATCTCCGCGACTTGCATGATTTGATTCATCTCATCGTATTTTTCTTTCGAAAACCGTGAAAACCTTCCCTGCAATTTAAAAGAAAGTAATGTGGTGATTTCCGGTGATCCATCATAATCCCGAACGTGCTGATAATAGCCGCGTGAATGAAGTATGTAGTCGTATTCTACACCCTCTCGTTTTACAACATTTAATGGAAACGAAACTGTAACTTCATCACCTGTCTTTTTTTGAGCCAGATATTCTTGGTCACATGACATCATAGATGTTACTACGTTTTCACCTTCATTGGTTATGGCTTGCGATGGATTGAGGTACTTCACTTCCATTCCTGAATCAGCGGAATAATCCATGCCTACATAGTCAAGGTCCCACATCATAAAG
The DNA here is from genome assembly GCA_964349405.1 of uncultured Ohtaekwangia sp. Lineage (GTDB taxonomy): Bacteria > Bacteroidota > Bacteroidia > Cytophagales > Cyclobacteriaceae > ELB16-189. The sequence continues at coordinate 64,207 of CAYGGY010000004.1, forward strand.
CCAGATGATAATTTAATCTTCAGTGTTTCTGAGTGATGGTTGGTGAGATCAATGGGGACTACTAAATCGCGGAAAGCAAGCGGACCCACAAGATCCACGATATCAACAAACTTCCATTCATTATTAATTTCCACATACACTTTCATAGCCAGACCTTGATCTACCGCCCAACTGGCTGTTTCTACCGTAGGCTTTTTGTTTTGCTTTTCAATCCACGAAGAATATTTACTACCAAAGAGTTTTGTGAACTCTCCAAACAAATAATCGCCCCACAAAGAATTTTTAGCATGCATCACCAGATGTCCTTCTTTTGATAGTGATGATTTAGGAAAAGTAAGTGTAACCTCATTAAAGAAATCTTTGCCCTTTTCTGAATTAAATGTAAAATTAGTACTATCGTGATGTTGAAGCAGTGGCGTAATATCTTCGTTATCCACGATAGCTTCAGTCAACCTGACTTGATTAGTGATCAGATGTACCGCCCCTTGCCGGTCGGGCAACACTCGCGTTTCCGTTGGGTGACTTACCTGCATCACACCCAATTGATTGATGTATTGCTGCTCTTTCAATTTATTAGCTACTTTAATATCAAGAAGCTGATCCGTTATAATCTTTGGCAGCATCAGGTAATCGTCTCGTTCAATGCTTTGAAAAATTGCGCCACTATAAATCTCGCCAGCAAAAACATATTCGTCACCGTTGTTCACATACACAAATGGACACGAGCTTTTGGTGAGCAGTATTATAATAAATACAAGTGTCAAGGTGCCAATTACAATCCCAACTCCGCCAAAGAAAAAGGAGGCAGTGGTAGCACCCGTATCGGGATCATACACCTCAATCTTTTCAATAGATGCCAAAGGAATTGCAATCTCTTCACCTTCGTTGAGTGAAATATCTTTAACATAGAAATGCACTTCATTCACTACACGAGGAGTGCCCACGACAGAACCTTTTGTCTTTTTCTTGTATCGGTTGGTACTACCCGGATGAGATTTTGTCTCCAAATACTTAAGATGATCCGGTGATAGGGCTTGTAATACTCCACTGAGTATTTGCCCCTGCTGATCAACCTTTACATTCTTTAAATTAAAAGCCTGATCAGCCTGATGGATTATAATATAATTTGGACTGTTTTTGAGCTTGTCAATTTTAGCTATCGAAGGAGCGGAATCTACCCGGTACGTATAGTAATAGCAACCTACCATACTATTCAAAACCACTACGATAAGAAATAATGAAAGCCCTCTCTGGAAGATCGATTTGCGATTTACCATAGCCATTAGACTTTAAATTTGCGTGAATGAATGTAAGTAATTTCATCCTAACCTTCACTAAAATAAATCTTTATTTTGGGATATTATTCCCCTATATTCATCATCATTAATTGAATATATTCTCATGGATTATGAAAAAGCTGATTTTTTGCCCGATCCTATGTGTGCTTATGAGTCTATCCTTTTCTATAAACGCACAGGAAAACTACAATTATCCTGATTCCCTAAAAGGCATAGTTCTTAAGATTGAGCCTCTTTCCTTACTCTACAGTCATATTTCGATTGGTATCGAAGTGCCAATGAGTAAGGCATTTCTGGATGTGAACGTGGGGGCATCCGGAATCGGCTTGACAAATTATTTGAATCGAAAAGGCGGGTTCTTAACAAAGGTGGGCATTAAATTTCCTTTAAAGCTGCGTTCACCTTTCAGTATTATTTATCTAATGCCCGAAGTAGCGTACAGTAATTATAAAATGAATGATTATAGTTCAACAACCTTTAACAGCCAGCTGAAAACTGTAAACGCGACTGCTATTATGATTTGTTTTGGTTATCGCCATATTAGTCCGCAATCTAATTTCTATTATGATGGAGGAATTGATTTAGGTTATGGGTGGGCCAACCTTGGAGGAGCCAGCAATAACTATAATTTCAATATCAGCAATAATAATGGGGTTTATCCACAGACCTCCACTACCGGTGTTGCAGTATCATGCCACTTAGCGATAGGCTTCTTGATAAAACCGCCTTCGGTGAGGTGAGTCCAAAAATCAATTAACGGAACAGGTATTAATGTATTGGGTGGCTCAATAAGTAAACACAGCATACAATTGATTTGGAAAGTTTGAATAAAATAAACTACCATTAATCTTTCAGTACGGATGTCGGATATTTTTAATTCGAATAATAATTAGATACTGGATGCCGGATGTTTGATATAAACATCCAACATCCAGCGTATAGAATCTACAATCCCAGCGCTCCGGTATCTTTCCATTGCCTATCACGTCCAGACTCGATGACGGCTTCGCAAACCTTTTGTGTTTGCAATGCATCTTGAAATGTAGGCGCACATGGTTCACCTGTTTCTAGGCTCTTGAGAAAATCCGCAACCTGATGAACAAAGGTATGTTCATAACCGATAATCAATCCTGGCACCCACCACTTATTCATATAAGGCTGATCGCCATCGGTTACCAGAATAGAACGCCAGCCTCGCACGATTGAATCATCCTTATGATCAAAATACTCCAGGCGGTTAAGGTCATGCAAATCCCAACGAATGGAAGCATGCTCACCGTTAATTTCAAATGTATACAACGCTTTATGTCCGCGCGCATAGCGCGTAGATTCAAATAAACCCAGCGAACCATTATCGAAATGACAATGAAAAATACAGGCATCATCAATACCCACCTTCTGCACTTTACCACTGGCTTGATGTACACGCTCTTTGATAAACGTCTCGGTCATAGCCGACACATCTTTAATAGCACCATTGAGCCACATGGCTGTGTCAATGCAATGAGCAAGTAAGTCGCCCGTAACACCAGAACCTGCCGCATCAACATCCAGTCGCCACAGACCTTCACCCCCTTGTGGAAGTTCAGGGCTGATCGTCCAGTCTTGTAAAAAATTAGCACGGTAATGAAATATTTTCCCAAGCTTTCCTGAATCAATAATTTGTTTCGCCAAGGTAACCGCAGGCACACGTCTATAGTTATACCAAACCGTATTTTTCACTCCGCTCTTTTCTATGGCATCAACCATGCGTTGACCTTCGGCTAAGGTGCGCGATAATGGTTTCTCACACAAAATCATTTTACCCTTTGCCGCAGCTGCAATGGCAATCTCTGCGTGGAATTCGTTCGGTGTACAAATATCCACGGCATCAATATCATCACGAGCGATAAGCGCTTTCCAATCTGTCTCTGTAGATTCGTATCCCCACTGTTCAGCGAATGCTTTTACTTTATCAGCACTGCGTGCACAAACCGCTTTTAACACGGGACGATAATTTAGTTCCTGAAAGAAATCACCCACGCGTTTATATCCATTGGAATGAGTGCGACCCATAAATCCACATCCTATCAAACCTATTCTTAGTTCTTTTTTATTACTCATAGTGTCTACATATTTTATACTTGATTTGTTTATCTGTATTGTCAGCAAGCTCTGAGATAAATTCTTCAGACTTGCAGCGTGTAACTCAACGCTTATTCGTTAAGATTCATACCACCCATGCTTCTCTCGTACTTTTATCATTGTAGCAAGAATGTCATTCCAGGTTTGTTGCTTCATCATCACTTCATTAGGGAACATACATCCATCCCAACAAATGTGTTTGAAGGCTTTGGTGAGATTTCCGTTTTCATCACGCAACCAGAAACCGGCATCGTTGGCAATATCAAGTTTTCCATTGGGGTCAAGAGCCTGACAATGTCTTCCTGTTTTATCATGCGATCCAGAACCAAACACAGTTCCATCATTTTGCGCCACATGAAAATCAATGGTCCAGGGACGCAATGCTTTGGTTACCGTTTTAAGACCTTCTTCCAATGCCTTCCTGTCTCCCCACTTAAAATCTTTAGGCAATATTCTATCTTCCGGGCGATTATCACTTAATAGATATAAAAGAGTATGCGCCATGTCGGCCTGGAAGCCAATGTTTTTCCGGTCAACCATTTCAAGAGTTTCTACCATTGTTTTCCAACTGTGCATACCGCCCCAACAAATCTCTCCTTCGGCTGCTAGCTTTTCGCCATAGTCGGCTGCTACATCACAAGCCTCGCGAAAAGTCTGTGCGATCAGCTTGGTATTACCAGCGGGATCTTTTGACCAGTTTTCAGGTGAGCTTGCCGAATCTATGCGCACTACTCCATAAGGACGCACCCCCAATTCGCGTAAGCGCTTTCCAAACTGGCAGGCTCTTTTTACCATGTCCACAAAAGTGGCGCGATCTTCTTTACTACCCATAGCAGGACCGCCCCAAATGGGTGCGACCAGGCTGCCTACATTAAGTTTTAATCCTGAGAGTTTAGCAGCTAATTTTTTGATATCATCATCGGTAATAGTGACAAGGTCAATGTGCGGTCCCATAAGACCCAGATCGACACCATCGAACTTTACTCCGTTTACTTCCGCGGCAGCAGTCATTTGAAGCATTGTATCAAATGCAATAGCCGGTTCCGAGTTATCGCCTTTGCCCACGATGCCAGGCCATGTGGCATTGTGAAGTTTGGGGTAATTATTTTCTGGCATAATGAATAGGGTTTAAAATGTTGTATGTTGAAAATTAGAATTTAGAAAGATCAAGATCAGGATTTTCTGGACCAAAATGTTTGAGTATCACAATAGGATCGTTGGCTGACGCATTCGTGATCTTCACCCCTTCCTTCGCAGCCTTTTCCGTAATGAAAAATTCATCGTTGGTTAATTGTCCATAGCGAATCAAGGCTGGTGTTTCAATATTCCAAACACCCATGGTACCATGTCCTTGCATCACAATGATTCCATACGCTGCACTATCTTTTATGGTAACCGTTGCACCCGGAGCGACCGTAAGTTCTTTTGCACTGAAAGCATCTGATTTATAACAAATCCAGTTTTCAACATATCCTTCTGACTTCATTTGCTCTACTGATCTTACCGGCTTAGGTGCCATGAAGCGCGTTTGAAGAATATTCGGATCCGTGTTCAATTCCCAATCGAGCACATCAATTAACTCATCAAAGTCACCTATTTTATCTTTCGGTGTGCCATTCCAAAGTAGCTCTTCCGGAATAATGGCTTCGTTCACAAGTGACTGGTACATAGCGAAAACATCGGATGCTTTTTGTGGTTCGTACGTACACATGCTACCCGGTGCGTGAAGCATACCCGGAGGCACATCCCAACCGGTGCCAGGCTCAAGACGGAAGGCCGATGAATAGTTGGTTATTTTGTTATCGCCTTTGGTGAAGTTAACGAGGCACTCGCGGATTTGTGCCTTGGTAGTGCCTGGCGAAATCCCAAAAAATGTATAAGGAAAATCGCCCCCATGATTATTCAATTGTGGAGGGAAATAGTATGCTTCTGGTTTACCCAACTGACCGATCAGCGCAGCCTTTTTATCGTTATGATGAACGTGGTGTGGCAACGGCCCCATGTTATCAAAAAACTTGGAATACATAGGCCAACTCTTATGCTTATTCCACAAACGATCACCAATTATTCCGCCCTTCAGCTCATCGATAACATCCTTCAGCAATATCTGTACTTCTTTTGCTCCATCCTTAAAAACGACTGGACTCAAGCCTTCATTCTCTCCGGTAAGCGGTCCATTTTTTGCAGGTGTGGTTGACGACAGCCAACGTTCATCTATACCTCCACGATTACCTCCCAGTACATAATAATCGTCAGGATGTAATTTGATCCTACGTCCAGGCACACAAAAAGATCTTGGAACCCACGTGGGTGCAAGCCGTAATATTCCCTTTCCTTGCTCTAATGCTTTTTCTGCTAAACTCATGTGAAAAGTATTTAAGTTTTTTAAAGTGTTGATGTATTCAAATTTTAACGTACTGATGTATTCCTTCCATCTGTAATTGTCTGCCAGCGATTATTTTGCCTTTCTAGTTTGCTTCAATAGTTCATCGATCTCCATTTCATCTTGCAGAATTTCAATTTCCAAATCATACATCCTGCTTTCTCCCGGATCTAGTTGTATGAGTTGGTTTTGTTGCCTGGCCGCTGTTTGTCCGATTAGCGTATTCGTTGAGGGTTCAATCCCTGTTACATATTCACCATTACCCCAGTGTTGCCAGTTGATCAACCACGGTAATTGTTTTTTGTGAAAACGTAAGCTCACTGCTATGCCGAGCTTGGGGTTATATAATCCACACGTACACTTTCCTGATTGATCAGCAACTGGATCAATTATCCCCACTTCTTCACCGGTGCCATTGTGATTTGTTAATGGCGCAGGACATTTCCGAAAGTCATTTCCTTCTTTGAAAATTTTGGCAGTGTCAGGAAATCTTGGATGCCATGATCCCTGCCAAAGAATATCTGTTCCCTCATCAACCAACGGCCAGCCGAAATTAAAATGGTAAAGCACCATGTGTGGTGAAGGAGTATTCGCGCGATTAACCACTTCATCATGAATCCTGATCTTAGCTTCTCCTAACGTTGCTGAAATAGTCCGTCTGAGTTCGAGACTTGGACCAAATATTTTTGTTTCCTTCATTCTTCCGGTGATGCTCATCTCCATTTTTCCATGAACAGGATCTGGTTGAATGATGGATTCAATTTCCGCAGGGATATTACTGATATTTCCGTGCAAGCCACGTTCTCCATAACTGTCAGTCTCCGGACCACCAACATGAGAGAGGCCACACGTAGTAAGAAGTCCTCCACCAAATGTTCTTAGCCAATTTATCCCCCGGTCAGAAAATGGTTGAGAACTTGTTATGCCTGTGTGGCTAATCCAGGCAAGGCTATGCTGATTGTAAAATGCATCAGCGATATCCATCGCGCGATCAATGACAACTTTATAACGAAGTCCTGTACCAGTATTGATCCAGGCAATGCGAGTCCCCCGACCAGCACCGTTATCGATGACAGACGTTTCAATGCCACCCAATTGGGTATGATTAGATATTTTTCCTTTCCAACTTTGAAGCATCATTCAATTTTAGATTTTGGATTTACGAATTACGATTGGAGATACTTTACTGATTGCCCTACTCTTTACAAATTGCCAATCCAAAATCGTAAATCCAAAATTGAAATCCCAGTATTCTTACAATTGTTTCAATCGGATATTCCTGTACTCAACTTTCATAGGCGGCCCCACATGCACCTGCACACCGAGTAAGCCAGCCATTTTCCGGTTTATCGGATCGTTGTCAGTAACATCACTCATTAAAATTCCATTGACATAATGTTGCAGGCGATTGCCCTTTACAATCAGATGAACTTCATTCCAATCACCACTTTTGATAAACGTTTGCAACGAATCTTTATTCATTGATTTTGTTACCACCACTTTTGTCCAGGCATTTTTACTAACATGATCCCTGACATTTGCTTTGGGATCGTCTGTTCCATTAATCACCGTTTTTTGTCCCCGATAAGCGAGTGTTGTTCTTCCACGCTCTTCATAGTTCTGCCCGGTGTAACGATTTTTCCCATCTATATCTGCCTGATATCCTTTCAAAGCAAACGGCACTTCAGTAATTTGTTCGCTGCGATAGTTAATGCCACTGTTGCCATCAACCGTCATTTTGTATTCGAGCTTTAACTCAAAATCTTTAGGCTCACCGCCACGCCATATCAAAAAAGTATTCGTCTTCAATAATTTATCAGCGGTGATCTCTCCCACAATACTTCCGTCTTTGGCTTTCCAGTATGTGGTGTCTCCTTCCCATCCTTTCAATGACTGGCCATCAAAAATGGGAATAAAGCCATCTTTCTTTTTTTTCTGACCTGTTGCCTGGATAAGACCAACAACCATCACTAACATGATCATCATGAACGTGAAAGTCGTTTTTGATTTTATAAACATGACTGATTCTTTAATGTTAATATTCATTTTAAAAATCATAAAGTTATTTACCCGATGATGACGTTTTTCCGGTATACACTTCATGCTCAGGATTGCCACCAGCTATGAGGTAAGCAATGAGATCCTTGATTTCATCATCATTCAATCGGCCGATAAGCCCTGGAAGCATCAATGAAACTTTGGAAAGTTTCGTTGAAACTACGTCCGTTTTTAATACTTCGCGCAGGGCTTGCGGTGTAAATGGATTCTGAGAAACATAATATTTTGCATCGTCCTCATTAACCAACCTACCCAGGATTGAACTACCATCTTTCAATACAAGCACCGTTGATGCATATTGATCTGATACCTCTTTGCTTGGGTCGATTGTATGTTCCAGAATATCCTTGGCTGAAAAACGTGTTCCTACCTGAGTCAGATCCGGACCAATACTTCCTCCCTCACTACGCATGGCGTGGCATGAACTACATAAGGTGGCAGCAAACATATTCTTGCCGTTAATAAAATCACGATTAACAAGTGGTTCATCCAGTATAGCCAAAGCTTCTTCCTTCGACCTTCTTTTGCCTGGGCCTTTAGGTTGAGGTAGGTTAGCCAAATCGTTACCTGATTCCGTTAATAGTGCGCCACCCGAAAGTGTATCGTAATAGCCTGTTTTATCTGCCGGGGCATGTGCCAAAGCTTTCTTTCTTGCCTTATCAATAAAACCGACATAACTCCTTCCTCCTTTGTAGGTAAAGGCGTTGGCAAACCATTTGAAATATTTTTCCTGAAGTTCTGGTGTCCAGCCTGTGCTGGCCTCTGAAAGTACGGTAGCTAAATAAGTCTGCTGGGCAGGCGGAACATTTGATAACATGCTCGCGATATCCAGTCCATACTGTGGGTTTCTCATAATAAGGTCACTTGACGAACTTACCGTCTTCTCAATTGGATCATCTTTGGCATTGGCCAATAAAGACAATGTTTTTTCTACGGAACCAGGAGCACCAATATGAACAAGTACTTTGCTGAGCACACGATCCAATTCATTGTTTTGTGAAGGATAATGTGAATCCAGATAGGCTACTACCTGATTGTTTGATGCGCCTTCTGGTTTGCCCATCCTGAAAATTAACAGTTCAAAAGCCCTGGCAATATCAAGTTGCTGCGAGGCCGAAAGTTTATCAAAGTCTATCTTTACAAGCGCCTGGATCATCCGGTTCTTCAACGTTGGTTTACCATGTCGCGCCAAGGCAATCATCGCCTGCGTGAGTATTTGAGGATCGGTTTCCTTCAGTGCACGTTCCTGCCATTCCGTTACCGGTTGGTGTTCAACAGCAATACGTGCAGCATATCGAATGAATCTGTCTTCATGTTTTAAGTTTGGCCATGCTACATCAACAGCATTCTTGTTTGGCTCGTGATATTGCTCTAATGTTCTTCTTAATTTGTTTGCTTCATTAATCGTTGCATCAGGACTTTCTTCCGGTGCTGTATTATCTACCACTGAAATACGGTACAGATCCGACTCCAACCTTCTTCCTCCTGTAAGAAAATATAAAGCACCATCAGGGCCAAAGACACCATCCGTTAATGGCAGTGGTGATCCGGATAAAAATTCTTCTGCCTGAGCCGAATAAGAAGCGCCTTCGGGGGTAAGGTGTATGGCGTAGATGATTCCAAAACTCCAGTCGAAAGCAAACAATGCTTTTTTGTATTTACCCGGAAATTTCGAATTCATTCCACTCATAAAGTTAGTCGGTGAGCCTTGTCCTATGTTAATGACGGGAGGCAGATTATCAGGGTATGTTGTAGACCATTTTCCATTCCCGGTTCTCCATCCAAATTCACTACCGCTGGTCACGTGGCAAATGCGGGTTGGTCTGTACCATGGCATTCCAAAATCCCATTCCATGTCGGCATCATACGTAAACAGATCACCAGCCTCATTGAAGGTGAGGTCAAACTCATTGCGGAAACCGGCACCAACTAACTCCCATTTTTCCCCGAGCGAATCAATATGAGCAATCCATCCGCCTGGTGCTTGTCGCCTGTTGGCATGACCACGGGGATCCTTGATCTGAGGGAATAAATTATCCTCCATCCAAACGGGAGGCAATCGATAGACATCCATCTTGGGAAGATCTACGTGATTGCCCGCTGTTAAATAAATGGATTTTTTATCGGGGGACAGGATCATGCTGTGCGGTCCGTGTTCGCCTGGCTCTCCTGCCAAAGATTTAAGTAACGTAATTTTATCAAATTGGTCATCTCCGTCTGTATCCTGAAGACGGTAGAGTCCGGTGTTCTTATCAAAATCCTTATCGCTGTTATGGTTCACCATCACATACAAACTATTGAATGCATAAAGTAACCCTTGTGCGAAACCCATACCTATTTTAAGCGTAGTTGTGTCTGCACTCTGGTCAGCTTCCGAGCCAATGACAAGTTTCTCCACCTTCGGTTTGGTTGTATCACCAACTACAGGCAGTTCAAGTCGATAAATCGCTCCATATTGATCAGCGGTTATCATCCTGCCTTTGTTATCGAAAGTCATGGCTACCCAAGACCCTTGCTCATTCTCCCCGGGGCTATACAAATGTTCTGCCTTAAATCCGGGAGGCAATTTTAGCTTGTCGATTTTTGGGTTGCCTGCTTGTTCTTTTTTATTACAGCCGATAAAAACTGTTACCAGAAAAAGAACAATTAATACGGAATAAAATTTTACCGCTGTGCCCCGATACTTGATCATGGTTTATTGTTTAGAATGTTAATAAAACTTTACTTATAAATTTGATTTAACGCTACCTATAAAAACACTTTAATCTTTATCTAAAATATCAACTGGATCCACAATAACCAACATGACAGCTGCTTGATACTCCATTGATTTCTATAGTGTCTCATTAAAAAACACATATAATCCATCTTTGCCTGCTACGATGATATCCATTTTTCCTGAGTTATTCAGGTCGGCCACAGAAAAAAACACACCGGTTCCTTTCCCTTCTCCAAACGGACCATAACTTATGATACCCTTGGTGAACGACTCGCCATTCCATTTAAAAAAATACAGGCCTGGCGGATCATTATCTCCCGGATCATTTCCGTTGTGGGCACGATAACGTTTTCCCGTAATTAACTCCTTCTGTCCATCATTATCCAAATCTACCCAAGCCATCGTATGATATTGCGACTGGTCTGGATCGATAGGATGTTTGATGAATTTTATAGACTGTCCGTTAATTTTTTGCTCATACCAATCGAGGCCATAAGAATGTCCTTGTCCAACAATAAAATCGTTAACTCCATCCTGATTGACATCTGTCACTACGATCGGTACGCTGGCTCCTCCTAATTTAAAATCCGGATGAAATTTCCATGGTTTTGTATCAGGCTGATCAGGTGCCTCAATCCAACCGTCAGATACAATAAAATCACCACGGCCATCACCATTAATATCACCAAAACCCAATCCATGCCCATGCTTTTCCACAACTTGCACTTTGGAAAATTGCCCTGTTGGTTTGCCGTTTTTATCTCGTATCAGCGTATAATAAGCAAGGGGATTGTTTGGTGTGTTGGGCACAATGTCATCATATCCATCACCATTTACATCCCATGCTCTCGTTGTTTCAATATTGCCTGTTTTTGTTATTTCATGCTCCTGCCATTCTTGCTCATTGCCAGGGTTCTCCTTCCAAAGAAGGGTTTTATTAAACCATGCTCCGGTTATAAAATCCATTTTCCCATCCCCATTTACGTCCATCGGAATGGTAGAAAAATCATCAAAATATTCTCCCACCCTTTTTACCTGACCTATAAAATGGCGTTTTAAAAATTGTGGACCTTCATACCAATAGCTTCCTGATACGATATCTAACACACGGTCGCCATTCACATCAAAAACACCAACCGATTCAGCACTTTCATTGGCAATCAACTGTTTCCTGAATTTTATTAATATGGGGTTGTTAAAAGATGAAAACACGATGATGAGTAGCCCCACCAATAATAAAACCTTCACCTTCATTCGGTCTATGATTTTCATGCAAACGCAATTCTGAATTTCACCCTAATTAACACACCAACGAGAAAAAGACAATCAATCTGTTTTCGTTGGTGTGTTAGTAGTTTAGTTGGTCTCCTGCTACTTTAAAGATTATAAATTTTAAAAATGAGGGCTTAGAGACGATTCATCTGCCGGAAGGCCATACAATAAACTGATATTATTAAAGGCATTACTGCGAGGAACAGCACCTGCAGGATAATAATAATCAAGTGGGTTTGCTTTGATCCTGTTACCGTAAGCAGTAATAACGGCTATGGCCTGTCCTGTCCTGACCAGGTCGAACCAACGCTTATTTTCAAAGGCCAGTTCTACCCTTCTCTCCTGGGCTATGGCCACACGAAGATCAGACGTAGTCGCTGCTGTTGTCGCGCCTAAACCCGCGCGCGTACGTACCATATTTAAATAGGTGGCAGCCTCCCCATTTTTGTTTTGTTCGTTCAGCACTTCCGCCAACGATAACAATACTTCTGCATAACGATAAATAGGCCAGTTCATACCATGGTTATTATGTAACGAGTGAGGCTTAACAAATTTCTTGATATAAGGATAAACTTTATTCGCCCTTAGACTTCCACTTAACGTAATAAAGCCAACAGAGGCATCCTTTCTTAAATCCCCAACTTCATAAGCAGCAATGATATCAGGCGTAGGAATGTTATTTCCCTCTCCTGTAAGATCCTGTGGGTTGGAAGTTCCGCTAAGTGTTTTCAATTCATCCTTAGACATTGGACGTGGCATGAAGTTGTACATGAAGGTACCATTATACCCCGCTGAACCTTCCAGAAACTGAACTTCAAAAACCGATTCAGCATTGTTCTTATTTCCAGTAGACGTAGAGAAGGCATTATTGTAATCAGGCATCAATGAATAGGCACCGCTAGTAACTACTTCTTTGAAAAGTACTTCAGCCTGTGCCCATTTTCCTTGTACCATATATACGCTACCTAATAATGTTTTAGCAGCTCCCGATGTAGCCCTACCCAATTCTTGAGTAGCTCTTGGTAACAATTCGGTAGTGGCAGCAGTTGCATCTTGAATAATCTGATCATAAACTGCAGCTACTTCCGACAATGGCAATGCTGCTTCTTGCCTGGTAGTTACGGGAGTTAGGTGCAAAGGCACTTTACCAAAATATTGTACTAACTCGAAATATGCATACGCCCTTAGAAAATGAGCTTGTCCTTTCACATTATTTTTTGAAGCAGCATCAAATTCAACATTATCAATAGTAGATAAAATCTGATTAGCTCGACTTATGATCAGATAATCAAGACGGTATTGATTAAGCACGTGAGTATTGCTTGTAATTCCATTTGCAGTAGGCACTGCAAAATCCGCAATGTCTTCTTGTTGCTCAGTTGCACCGAAAAGAATGTTACGTGCATAGTAGGTATTGTCGGAATGCATTTCACCCAACAAGTAGGCGCGATCGTTTACAATATTTCGAAGCGGTACGTAGGCGGCATTCACAGCTTGTTTAAAATCAGCCTCAGACTTAAAGAAAGTAGCTGAACTTAAAGCAGTTTCCGGAGTAACCGTCAAAAAATCCTCACAGCCTGCCATAATCAAACCTGCAACACAGATTAGTATGATTTTAGTTTTCATTGTTTATATATAAAGTTTTTGAAAATTCTATTTAAAAAATCTTGGCTTAAAAATTAAGATTCACACCAAGCGAATATGTACGGGGAACCGGATAATTGGATAAGTCTATACCTGGGCTTAAATTCCCTCCGTCACCTTGTCCATTCGATTGTGCACTGGTTTCAGGATTTGGCCCTCCCCAATACTTGGTGAAAACATATGCTTGTTGCACAGAAGCATAAACCCGTGCTGATTTAAATAATTTATTTTTGGTGCCGATCGAATAACCAAGTGTAATATTTTTTATAGTGAAGAAAGAAGCATCAGCTACAAAACGACTATTCATCCAATCCCGCTCGATACCCGTTACATTACCACCACCTACGGTAGTACCATAAAATCCTTTACCTGGATTTGCCTCCGACCTAAAGCGATATTTCACACCATCCACCATATTGAATACAGCATCCAAATTAGCAGTACTGTACAAGTGACGGACAAGAAGCTGATTGCCATAGGAGCCAGAACCCACAACGGTAAAATCAAAGTTGCCGTATTGCAACGTATTGGTGATACCATATAGGAATTTCGGAAAAGGGTTGCCCATGATGACACGGTCATCAAAGTCCCCACCATTAGTGATTATCCCATCGCCATTTTGATCGGTCAATTTTATACTACCTACTGTTGAGCGACCGGGTACTTTAGGTGAATTGGCAAGGTCTGCTGCATTCATATAAACACCCTGTGATATGTGTCCATAAAATTGCCCAAATGGATGTCCTACTTTTGTTATATGAAAAGTCCCATAAACCCTGTCAATGCCATCAGCCAAAGCCATTACCATATTCCGGTTGAATGATATATTAGCGTTGGTTGTCCATTTTAGTTTCCCGGTTGTATTTCTGGAATTTACAGCAAACTCATGTCCCCAAAACTTGATTTCACCAATATTGTCGTTATAGTTACTAAACCCTGCTTCCTGGGCCACCTGAACACTATACAATAAGTTCGTTGTATTTTTTCTATAGTAGTCATAGGTGAATGTTATTCTGTCGCCTAACAAGCCTAAGTCCAAACCAATATCCAATTGTTTGGTGGTTTCCCATCCCAGGTTAGTGTTCGACAGAGAGGTAACGGCCGCGCCTGAGGCAACCGTGCTTCCAAAGACAGCATTTACTGTATTATTAACGAGCGCGTATTGCGTATAATTTCCAATGTTGTTATTTCCAATAATACCATAACTAGCTCTGAGTTTTGCAAATGAAACTTTTTCAATTCCCTGAAGAAACGCTTCATCTGAAATAATCCAGCCTGCTGACAGCGATGGGAAATTACCCCAACGGTTGTCTGAGCCAAACCGTGAAGAACCATCCCTCCGCATCGATGCACCAAACATATATTTTCCTTTATAATTATAAGTGAGACGGGATAATACTGAAGTAAGTGACCATTCATTGACGCCATTACTAGTATTTGATCCTGACCTATTGATATTAATCGCTCCTTGAATCGTAGGAAGCTGGTCATTTGCATAAGTATCCGCCTGAATGCGGGTGTTTTCCTGATGAAACCTTTGGTTTGTAAAACCAGCCAGGAGTTCAATACTGTGGTCATTGAACTTCTTGGAATAAGTGGCTAGATTTTCATTCAGCAAAGTAACATTTTGAACATCCTCCCTTATAGAAACAGCTGTGGTTGGAATCGGGACATTTATTGAACTCGTTGCTGTTGAAGGGTTGAAAAATAAAAATTTGGAACTAAGCATTTCAACGTTAAAGGTAGATTTAAGAACTAATCCCTTTATTGGCTCAACCTGCATATAAACGTTAGAAAGTAAGTTGGTTGTTTTGGTTTCATTGACCAATTCATTAGCCGCTCTTACCCAGTTTGGGTAAGCAAAAATATTACCTGTACTACCTGGAAATCTATTAAAATAGGTAAGTTCTCCTTGAGCATCGTATATAGGCATGATGGGCCAGGTGTGCAAGGCATTAAAAAGAATACCTGTTCCTCTGTCCCCATCTGTTCTTGGCGTATTATCAAAAACATAAGAGGGCGCAATGTTGAATCCCATTTTTACTTTGTCGGATAGTGTATATTCAGAATTCATTCTCATTGAATATCTTTTATACTCATTGTTTAAAACAACTCCTTGTTGATTAAAAACACCAGCGACAATAGCCGTTTTTACTTTATCTGTGTTGGAGGTGATTGTTAAATTATAACTCTGTAAAGGTGCCTTTCTTAACAACGCTCCATACCAGTCATTGTTTTTGCCAGCATATTGTGAAGGATTTTGAAATTCTGTAGGAACGGCATCTCCCTTATCTTCGTAATATTCCTTTTTGAATTGAGCAAACTCAACTGCATCCAACATATCGATTCGCCCTTTCATGGGCACTTCCTGAATGCCAGCAAACGTATTAAAACTGATGTTGGTTTGACCACTCTTTCCCTTTTTGGTTGTAACTAACACGACTCCGTTGGCTGCCCGCGAACCGTACAATGAAGTAGAGGAAGCGTCTTTCAATATGGTAATATCTTCAATTTCGTCAGGGTTCATGGCACCAATATTTCCTGTGATGGGGAAACCATCCACTACATACAATGGATCGCTTCCTGCAGAAACAGACAATTGACCTCGTATCCTCACATTCATACCCTGCCCAGGTTTACCAGTAGTTTGGTTGATCTGAACACCTGCTAAGCGGCCTTGTAGTTTTTGAGTAACCTGAGAAACAGGAATGTCTTTCAATTCTGAACTGCTCACTGTTTGTACGGCTCCTGTCAATTCTTTTTTCAATTGGCTACCGTACCCAACCACTACCACTTCTTCAAGTGTACGTGTGTCAGCCATCATTGAAACATCAATAATACTGCGATTATTAACAGCCACTTCCTGTGTCGCGTATCCAATGAACGAGAACACTAAAGTTGCTTGACCATCGGTCAATGTCAACGCAAAATTCCCAGAGGCATCCGTTGTGGTACCCAAGGTGGTACCTTTCACCAACACATTTACACCAGGAACAGGGGCCCCATCATCGTTGCCTGTTACCTTTCCTGTCACCTTTTGTGCTTGTGCAAAAGCACCCTGGCATAATGCCATCATTATAATTGCCAGAAAAACCGGCAACGCTGCGAAACGTTTAATAAAATTTTTCTTCATAGGTTTTGGGTTAAATTTTTGATTAAAAAATTCAATAAATCGCTTTATTTGGTCACCAACTTGCAAACGATTACTGAAATAACCATCCTGTTCTGTCCTGTTCTAAATCGATTGTTGTCTTACAACCTGTACATAGTGAGAGTCTTTGTTCTTAATGAAACCGATGCGGAAATACTTTGTGTGGATAAAATAGATATGGCGTCTCACCAATGATGTGTCAAAATCAAACAGGCAGCTTTGCCGGAATTACCGTTAAGAATACATTTCCTACCCTTCATACATACTTTGATAACTCCCATTAGAGGGTAAAGTCGATCACGATTTAGACAAACCCATTTATATCTCCATTGGCTATTGTTTTTATTGGTGGATTGATCGGTTCAACTTTATTATCACACGCAGTAACTCTGGTAATGTTTACGGTGATTCCTCCAAGGGTAACGGTGAAGGAAGTATAGCACTCATTCATTGGATATGATCTTTTCGTATTCATAAATTATACGAAAGGTTAGGTTGTACGAGCTGAAGACAACTAAACTACCTTCGGCTGGAAGCCGAAGGGTTGAGTATCGGCTAAAGCCGACTGAAGTAATGCACACAGACTCGGACAACATATGGAAGAAAATAGGTTGAGTCATTTGTGCAACTCTCCATAAATTACATACTAAAGTCTTCGCCTTAAGGCGAGGGATTTTCCCCCAGATACATACATTAAAGTCCATACAATAATTGTATTTTTCCGCATGGAAATAACGCTCACCATCGCTATCATTATCATCACCTCAGGCATTAGTTTATATGCCATGCAAAAGCCTCCGGTATTAAATAGCCTGATGATGAACCCTTTTTTGATTACCTCGCAAGGTCAGTACCACCGTCTGATAAGTTCTGGTTTTATTCACCGCGATCATATGCACCTGATCTTTAACATGTTCACCTTCTATTTTTTTGGAACACAACTGGAATACATTTTCCAGGAAATTTTTGGAAGCTTTGGATCCGTGCATTTCACAGCGATATACTTGCTGGGGATTGTCATTTCTGATATTCCGACATTAATCAAGAACAAAAATAATCCATACTATAATTCATTGGGTGCATCGGGTGCTGTATCAGCCGTTGTGTTTGCCTGCATTCTTTTTTTACCTCTTCAGAAAATCTGTCTTTATGGAGTGTTATGCTTTCCCGGGGTAGTATTGGGAGTGGGTTACCTGATCTACTCGTTCTATAGTTCAAAAAAATCAAAGGATGGTATAAATCACGATGCCCATTTATATGGTGCCTTGTTTGGTATCATCTATTGTATGATATTTTATCCCAACGCAATTAGAATATTTATTGAACAGATAAAAGGCTGGAATTTATTTTGAAGGTTAAGGTTTTTTTCCTTCAACTATTTGAGCATTCCTATCCTTCCAAAATTTCTTTACGTTTGATTGTATTTTTATTTGCTTTCCTCATCATGAAGGTCATCATGGGCGCTAGCAGTCGTGAAAACCCAGATGGATAGCCAGCATTTATCAATGTCATTCGGGTTTTATTGTTGTCTATCATTACCCAAGTATACGTTGTCTTCATCGGAAACAGTTTTTATGACCATTCTGTGCCCAGGAAGATAGTCAACAATTCCAGTGCTAACGTCAACCATACCAATTAGTCCCTGGCATCGTTGATCTCAATCCAGTAACCATCACGGTCCTTTAACCATATTGGTTTGACGCCATATACACGATTCGCAAGGTGATTTAGTTTCACGATTGGTTGGGTTGATTGTGCATGGGCACGATTCGATGCTGAATACGGATAAGAGAAAATATATGGAGTTGAATTAGTCATTTTATAAACTGATGACAGCTAATTGTTAATAACAAAATCTTATTTATTAGACCATTATACTAATTTAACACAATATGCATATACCCTTCATTTCTCTCCTTCTGTAAACAAACTCCTATCAATACCCGGTATCACATTCAATGCATTTTCATAATACACTTTTCGCAACACGGAGTCGGGTAATTCAAGGCCATACATCTTCCAATGCGCGTGACGCTTGCGGTAGTAATCAAAATATTCATCACCCGTTTCCAGCACACGGAAGTAAGTGTAGTACTCTTCTTTTTTATAGGTATCCTTACCAAACATCACCCTGTCCTGATATTGAATCATCCACGCACGCGCAAACGTTGGTTGACGGCCCAGTTCTGCAAGCACGGCTCCCAGTTCGGTATAAACATTAGGCAACTCATCAAACAATTTTCCGAGTCGTGCGAGATCATTACCAAACCACCCAAGATGCGCGTTGATAAATTTAGTTTCAGGATGGTTACGAAATACATGGTGTTGCTCGGCCATGATTTGCTCAAACGATGGATACTTTTTAGGATCACGATAGCGATCGGGCTCTTGCTTCAACTCAAGCCAACGTTCATTGTTTTTATCTTTCGGATTCCAAAATGAATTAGGCTCACCCGAATGAATTAATACGGGTATTCCCAACTCACCACATTTAGCCCAAATAGGGGCAAGCCTCGGATCATCGACTGCTATCCGATGTCCCTCATTGTCTTTATCGGTGAGTCCTAAACTTTTGTACACTTTCAAGCCTTTTACACCTTGCTTCACGCCTTCTTCCAACATGGTTAGTGCCTCCTGTGGCCAACCCTGATCATCTAATTTTTCAAAGTTGATATTAAGGAAAATAACAAACCGGTTGGGGTGATTCTTGTTTACATTATCCAGCGACCACTCAAGCACTTTACCTCGAAAGCCACTAAGGTTTACCATCACGCCCATATTCAAAGAGTCCATTTCAACCACCAGCTTATCCAGGCTTTGAACAGGCATGATCCATTGGTGATTATGGACATCAATGAAAGGAAACCTGGCGTGAGTGAGTTTATGTTCCGGAACTTTTAATGTACTAATGGGCTCATACTCCTCCACGTCCATTACATTCAAACGGTATTGGATTTTAGCAATGAGCCAATACGCGGTGCCCAGAAATACGAGCACCATCAATGGAAAAAGTAACCACTTTTTTTTAGAGAAAGCCATTCAAAGATTCTTCTATTGAAGCGTGATTGGAACTCTAACCCGTATTTTATCCCACACAAAATCCATGGCTATACCATCTGAACCACTTGTGAAGCTGATGTTGAATTTTTCAGTTACTGTCGGCATCGTTGTAACCGGAATATCCACTTTAACAACATCCAATAAATAATCAGGTGTACCAGCTCCAGAGAAAGATCCAACTTCACTATTCAGCGAAATCTGAAAAGAATCAGCACCGGGCACTGCATACATCCTATATGTACCTGCACGTACCGGCTTGCCTGCAAAGTTGACATCCTTACTAAACGTAATTTCAGTAGGAGCATTAGCGCCTAGTCTCCAATACTTGCCATAAGGCTGAAGGGCACCATCTTTTTCTTCGCCAAAAATTAACCGTCCTCTTTTGGAAGGTTGAGAATAAGAAACGTTGATATCAAGACCCTGATCACTGAAAGATGTAGTCGTTGGTGGACTCTTGGGAAATAATATCCCATACCCGAAATATCCAACTACTGCCAGTAGCACTACACCCATGCCTATAAAGATTTTCTTTTTCATAATGTTGTTTGGGGATAAAGATTCATAAGAGGAAGTTCAATATACAAACTATGGTTCTGAAATCAGGAAATTAATTCAATAAAAAATACGATCCTTCAATCAGAGTCGCTATTGAGTGGGGAATTATTGTATTGTGAGGATTCTTTGACATAAACTTTTTTATTCAACAAAATCCAACACGGATTTATTACTTTTAATTCCATAACATTACCTATGGAAACTCCTAATATATTTACGGCTGCGGTGGTGCAGGCCGCTCCTATCTTCTTCGACAAAGCTAAAACAATAGATAAAATTCAATCGTTAGTCGCACAGGCAGTAAAAGACAAACCTTCACTCATTTTATTTCCCGAAGTTTTTATACCAGGTTATCCACGTGGATTGATCTTTGGCACCACGGTGGGTGGTCGCACACCAGAAGGACGAGACCTGTTTCTTCGCTATTGGGAAAACGCCATTCAAGTGCCCGGACCAGAAACTGAATTGTTGGCACGATCAGCCAAACAAGCGAAGGCCTGGCTAGTGATTGGCGTTACCGAGAAAGATAAAATCAGTGACACGCTGTATTGCACGTTATTGTATTTTTCCCCGGAAGGCAATTTCGTACACAAACATCGCAAACTAAAACCAACCGCTGCTGAGCGCATCATTTGGGGTGAAGGCGATGGTAGTGATCTGAATGTGCTAGATACTTCAATAGGAAAATTAGGAGGATTAATTTGTTGGGAAAATTACATGCCACTGGCACGCACAGCGATGTATCAACAAGGGATTGAAATCTATGTAGCCCCTACCGCAGATTGCCGGGGCACATGGCAATCATCACTCGAACATATAGCGTGTGAAGGAAGATGTTTTGTATTAGGATGTAATCAATATCTTACCGCAGACCATTATCCAGACGACATAAAATCCAACTTGTCACCATCACATCCTTCCCTACCAAGCAGCGGTGGAAGTTGTATCATCTCACCTTTAGGGAAACGGCTGGCTGGTCCGCTATATGATGAGGAAGGAATACTCACTGCGGAAATCGATCATCGCGAGATCATCAAGGCGAAAATGGATTTTGATCCTATTGGCCATTATGCAAGACCGGATGTTTTTGAGTTGAAGGTCAAAGGAAAATAAATGAATTATTGACCCTGAACAGGTTAACCTTTCAACAGGTGTAGTGATTGTATGGGCAAACAGAACAGGAACTATTCATTAAAAATAATGGGCGCCTTTCAAATTGTCGTGGTTAAAAATATTTCCGCCTCTACCGCAACCTTAATGACTCAGTGAGGCGAAATATGGTAGATGAAGAAACAATCAAATCAACAAAGTTCCGCAGGAACGAAATATGTTTTGATTGGAATATGCAGGAAGTTGAAATACACACAAAATAATTTAGGGCAACATCCTCAGAATGATTTTAATATTCCACAGATAGTATTTTCTACGATAGACAGAATTTCGTTCCACAAATAGTGATGATAGGGTTAACGCTAACAATGAACATCACTTGATTGGCTGTTAGTTTGATATGATGGGTCGTTGATTTTCATTCGTCAGATGGGCGATAGATTTTCTATCGCATTATCCACGGTTTAAATTAAAAGGGTATACCCTCCTTTTACGAGAAAATAAAATACTGTATAAATTAAAGAGAGTAGAATTTTGTTTGACGAATACTCGTGCGATGATGTGTTTCTGAATAACACATAACCATCACTAAAATAAAAAAGCCTTCAACTTATTGAAAGTCAAAGGCTTTAGTAGCCCTGGCCGACAGATTGTCGAACCCGCTCCGTCAACTGTATACTGTAAGTCAGCAAGTTATGAGTGAAGTCGGCATGTAAAAAAGTTCGATAGTTCCTGCCAGGTTAATTTCGCATACTCAGAGCGGTTAACCTCCTCTGATTTTAGTTTTTAAAGCCTTATCCTTTTCTCACAAAAGGTAGCACAATATTTTCATCAACACCCTTTACCCTCACCTTAGCGCCCATGTTCATTATATTGACATTGGCAGCGCCAAGTGGGTTGTCAGAAGCTATTTCCTCACACAAGTGTTCTTCTATAGGAATAAACAATTTCCCTTTGGCAAACTCTGAATCCTCGTTCTTATGAAACGGAATGTAAATCTGGTAAATAAAAACGCCATACCAGAGTAATAGTGAGTGCTCAGGCATTGCAAATGGAGCCTCCAACTGTCTCCTTCTCATAAGCATTATTAGTGGATCATTAAACCTTTTGGTGTTCCTTGCGCGTGGAACATAGAAATAGGGATGCATCGGCACATCGTCATCCCGTATTTCTCCAATAAGCCAACGCCTTGTTTTATCATAGTCACTTAGACTTTTCTCTTCCAGAAATCCAAACGCAATTTTTATGAGGCATTTTAACGCATCTCTGGGAACAAAGGCCGGTTTAAACGTACTGATCTCCAGTGTTTCTTTCTCAGGATTAAAATTAATTCCACCTTTTTTCAAATCCTCTATGTACAAATGAAGTTGATTGTTTTGCGAAACTAAGTGGAAACCTTTTTTGGCATCCTTGAACTTAGATATTCTACCACGACCCTGAACTTGTGATAACGTGTGCCAAACACCACTAAAATTGGCCAACTCATTTTCATATCTGCTGAATATTGAATTGCATTCGTCACATTCAAATCCTGAAAATAGAACTTTGTTGCCCAGTAAGGCTGGAACTAAATGTGCAAGGTTACGAAACGTGGTAGCTGATGCATCCTTTTTACAAAATCTACACACCCGCTCACTTTTCCTTGGATTTCCCCAAATAACCTGTTTCCATTTACTCTCGCTGGCGTGAAATTTTTGCTCCATTTCATAGTACTTCCAGAATGTCGCCAAGTCTGCACGGTCGGGCTGAAAACTGACTTCAACATCTATAAATTCCTCTCCTTTCATATTACTTAGGCAAATGAACCTGTTATTCAACTTCCGAACTCATATAATCTCCATTAATTTCTAAGATTTCCGCGAGACTTTTCCCGGGGAGAAAATTCTTTTGGGGTGTTCGTCTATTGGTTATTTCATAGAAATGTTGGTTAGCCAGCAACGTGTCTTTCGGGAGAGGATATTTTGCCCACGGGTTATGCCAAAGACTGGACGACACCACGTGCAAATTCCATGGCACAAGCCCCTTTATCAAAAGGATTCCAGAAACCGAGGCATTTTGCGGCTTGTCATCGCAGATAAAGAAACCTTCTTCAGATTGGGTCCCAAACAACGTTTGCTCGATTGAAATGTCATCCAAGTAAAAGTCCGATGAGTTGACACAAATAATATAGGGGTATTCCAACTCACCATAGTTTTTCCCGCGCTTTCGGTCAAGAGTTGATCGCAACGGCTTTTCAGAAAATATAATCTGAGCTGCACCGCGGCCGGTCATGCCAAGTGTTCGTTGAACCCCTTCTTTTTTAGGCATTAATGAGAACCTTATCCTCCACCCTCGTTCCTGAAAGATCCATCTCTTTATATCTGCATACGATGTAATTTGTTCCTGTCCTTCCTGGATGATCGATTCAATAAACGTGACAAGTTTTTTTGTAGAAATAGTTTCGCTAGTGCAGTTTTCAAAATCGACATTAATAAAACACTTCGGACGATGAATGTTTTCTATTGTATCGGCAATTTTGTTCTGGAGTGTTTCAATGCCTGGATCATGATCAGGGAGGGCTGACATCGTACACTCGGCAAAGAACAATGGGATGTCATTCTTTAGAATTGTAAAATCCGGCCGCCTGGCCGAACCATCCGATGCGATACGATGAAATTCAATTTCAAAGTTCTGCCTTTTTAACCACTGGTATGTGACTATTTCAAAGAAAGCCGCGTGGTGTTCTTGATTGCTCTTATGAGTGAATCTCTTTATGAAATCTTTATCCATCGGAAAGTCATTCGACCATTCGATTACTTTAGCCCGAACATACTCCGCTGCCTTCCAAGCAGACACATTCAGAAATTCGTAAGCTGAATGATTGTGATTGGCCCGGCCGAAATGAGTGCGATTGAAGTTCTCGAATAGGGACATTCCGTTTTGTTCTTTTCTCAAATTTAAGTTATCAGACATACAAACAACTTAGCCAATAATGAATTCTTGAAGGCGTGTTGCCTTGAACTTCATTTGTTTCAAAAAAAGGGGCTATATCAGCCCCTCATCAGCGAAGGAATAATATCCTTCACTGGTTAATATGATGTGGTCAAGCAATTGGATTTCCAAAAGCTTACCTCCTTCCTTGATCTTTCTGGTGAGATCAATGTCAGACTGACTTGGCTGTAAATTCCCAGAGGGATGGTTATGCGCCATGATTATTCCACAAGCAGCCCCTTTGATCGCAGCCGCAAAAATCAATTTAGGATCAGCTACTGTTCCACTGACTCCTCCCGTTGACAATTCAAAAATTCCCAACACTTTGTTTGCGCGGTTGGTCAGCATGACTTTGAATTGTTCCATCAATTCAAGTTTGGTGTCGTCCCACATTCCCATGAGTACATCTCGTGCATCTCTGGAAGTGCTGATCTTCGGACGTTCCGATGGTTTCACAATGGATTTGTAGATAAGCTGAATCTCAGCCACCTGATACTGTCTTGTTTCTTTTGTGTTTTCCATAATCGTTTTGATTTAATTATGGTGCACACACAGGCTTTGGGAGGAATTTGCGCAAGGAGGAACGGAATAAATGGGGGTTCCTGAAAGCGATAGCTGGAAGGGGGAAACCGTTTATGCCGGAAATTCCTTGCAAGCATATTTCCGGGCAAAGCCTAAATTAGTACCAGTGATTAATGAGAAGAGTAAAACCTCCAATTGAGCAATATGTTTGAAACACTCGCATACTTTGAGAAACAACAAACGCTGGCCTTTCATAAAGTCGGAGACATTTACACAGACCAAAATCATCCAATTCATGGTCAATTGATTGCAGACTTAAAATCGATAAGTCCATCAAAAATTGAAGCCTTTGAGACGAGGTATCATTATCTATTTGGAAGATCAGGCGAAGATCGAGACATGGATGTTCGAAAAATGTTCTTTGAGTATGAGATTGCCGGGGCTGTAGCTAGAAAGCGACTCAGTATTCTGGGGAACAACATTAAAGGAAAGAGGCAAAAGCCATATGACCAAGACGACTTTGTATGCATGAATGTGGATGACCACGGATTAGTTTCTGTAAACCAACTAAGATCTGACCATTTTAGCCTGTACAATAAAGATCATGCCTATCAATTATGTCCTTGCCTTGACCAGTTCAATTCTAGCCATTGGCTCGGATTGCTAATCTTACATGAGACTTTCAAAAACGGTAGAGACTTTAAAATTCGGCTTGACCCTCTAATGAGGGAACCTGCTGAAACATTCCGCCCATACATGGCCCTGATGCACTTGTATGGAAAAAAAACTCGATTGGGAAAGGATCAAATCACTGCAGTCGGAAGAATTCGGTCAATGGTTGGGGGACGGACTTTCAACTTCAAGTATTCTGACAACAGACTATGTGTGGCGTCCGGAAAAACACGAAGTGCATTTCACCTGCGAAGAAATACCAAAACCAGAATGTATCACTACTAGGGGGAGCAGATACTTTCATGCTATTTTTGACAAACGATCAGGAAAAATAACTCATTGTGATGGTGCACTCCGTATCTATAATCAGGATGAGATAGAACTTCGGCAGAAATTTCATGTTCGACAGCCGGAAGTGAGAAAAATCGGCAAACGCGTAAAACTCTTCCTAATTAATGATGAGATCGATCAAACGTTATTCATGAGTTTGGCAACCAATTTTCTGGTCTGGAATGAGGATGCAATTAATTACTTCAATTGAGCCAAGTCCTTGATAGATGTGAACCCACCCGACCATTTTTTCCGACAAGCCGCCAATGCGCATGTTGCGGGTTCTTTGTCAAGGGTGTCGATTCCACAAAAAAGATAAAAACAAGATCGACACACGACATGGCCCTTGACAAAGGTTCCGCAACAGGCCTACCTTTGGCTTGCCGGTGAAATGGTCTCATTATCTTACCAATAGCAATACTCAAAAAAGTCTGCTTCGAATAATCACCTCCTGTTCCAAGCTCTTTTGAAACCCGAATTACCACAAACCATCAAATTAAAAATTCGTCTGGTAGCCCCGTGATCCATATCGAACGTTTTTATCCAGAATTTAAGAGATTTCTATAATCTTGGGGTTCGATTGAAACGTTAGGTTCGAAACATCACCGTTCTATCAAAGCAATTGCTGTTATCAATAGATTAGAGTTAGTACCTACCAAAACACTAAATGATGCTCCACGGGGTGAAATGTCTGGATGTTTCAAGTAACAAGGAGTGAAGGTAAAATTAAAAAAGGTCAGGTCGAAGGACCTGATGATGCTTTAATTTTTAGATCTGTGAATAGCTCAGTAAATTTTTTAATTACCCACATTTGTTTATCTCTTATCTTGGAATTATCGGCTTCCAAGGAACGAGTGATATATTTCAGAATATTAGACAGGAATTTATCATAAGATTCCTTAACCTTTATTTGGTCTGGATTGTCTTTATTATAACTGAAATCATAGAATGCTTCTCGCATACTCTTGTGGAATTTAAAAATATCCAGATAGGTAAATCCATCATCGTCTATTGAAACAAGGCATTCGGTTCTCTTCGTCAATCTTTTGCAGATTTCATTATCGAATAGGATGCGAGGGAAATTTGCACACTTTTCAAGTCCAACAGCTTTTACCAAAGCGTCACCGACCATAATATTATCCTTAAAATAAAACTGTCCAACTGCTATACCTCCACGCAATGGCAAGTTCATTCCGAACATTTCTGATTGAAAATGTGCGAGATACTGCAGGAGGAGAAAAAGTTTTAAATCAAACATATCATCTTCATTAGCAAAATCTTTAGCAGACAAAATGATACTGTCCGATAGTAAGGAATAGGTAATGTTTTTATAAACATCTTCACGAGTCTTAATGTCCTTATCGAAAACAGCCAATATCTTCTTTCCAACACCCGCAGTCTTGTTAAACATTTCAAGCATATCAATGGATTTTTGCAGAGGGCTATCAACAACAAATTGAGAAAAGCCCATAATGTCTATGTAGACTACAATCGTTTTATTCCCTTCGCTTTTCATATTCGGAGACATACCAAATCTATGATGATTTTGGGTAAATTGTAAGGAGTAATAAAAAAATGTCTGAAGCTATCAGGCATTAACATTGGGAATTTGATCGCAGTTCTGGCTAATTTTGGCGTGCCGGTGAAATGGTCTCATTATCTTATCAATAGCATAATCAAAAAAGTCTGCTTCGAATAATCACCTCCTGTTCCAAGTTCTTTCACAACCCGAATTACCACAAACTATCAAATCAAAAATTCGGGTTTTGAAAGTACTTGGAACGTTTGTTTTTAAATGGATCATTTTCATCGTCACGAGAATTGATCAGTTGTTCCCAAAAGAATTGTTCCATTAAGAACGCTAATTCACAACAATGCTTTTGGGAAGGACTGATCAGATGATCTTTTTTCTTCTTAACCTATCTGAGTAATTTCCACATCAAGCTTTTCTTAGCCTGATTAATAAACTGCAGTTGTTGCGAAATATTCTGTTGAATGCACAAAAGTTTGTTCAGAGTTTCGACTGCTTTATCGTATTCGTTCTGTCGTAGCTCCACTTTTGCACGTGTGTCACGAATAATGGATTTCAATTCTGGAAGCCTGAGAAACGGAATCACAGAACCGCAAAGATGTGGTTGGAAATATCCACATTGCCAAAGTCCAAAACAGAGCCAATATAACAATTGCTTCTCCTGTGGATATTTTGTAATAACCACAAAGCAATTTGGACATGGCTTATCCATCGGTCTCCCAGCATTGTTCCCTTTTGACAGGATGAAGAAATGATTTCCGTGATAGGTTCGATTCATCTTGTGTGTTTTGATTAGTGTCTGCATAGTCCTCGGCATTTTTATTTTGCCTTTGGGCCAAGCGATCAAAAAGAGTAAGCGACCTCACAGGCTGGCGAGGAAGGTCAGACAAGGAGGAACGGAATAAATGGATTGTGTGGAGAACGTAGGTTTATGCCGGAAATTCCTTGCCTGACCTTAGCGATGGGTGATGAGCAAGCCTGCCTACCTTTGCTTATAGCTTTTGAGTGGAGGGGAAAATGAAAATGGCTCTACTATGCAGACAGGAAAAAAGAAAAAATACAAGACACCAATACATATCAGCAATCAGATAGTTTCTACGATAAAGTGAATCTCTGATAAGTCTGTTTTGAAGAATCGCTCAAGAATGACTTTGCGATCAAGGACTCCACTACTTAGAATAAGACCTTCCAATTCGAATTTGCCAAGGAGATTGAAGACAAATTCAAACAATCGTCAAGCTAGCTAACCATCTTATCCTTCAACTCCTGACCCACTGCATTCTGTATCGAAACAAGATGAGTAACAAGATACTTGTAGTTTTGGAAGCAAGCGGCATCGGAAATCAACGCTTCATGCCGATTTTCCCAAATAAAACTTAGCGTACTCGCTAAGGACTCGTTATACTTGAATGGCACTAAGACGAACCCATCTCGAGGTTTTGTCTTTTGCAACTCGTAGTGGTGTTGAATATACTTTTGAGTATACATTAAGCCTTGAGATATAAAGGGTGCCCAACTTTTAGTTATCAAGACAATAAGGAGTCGATTGATAACCTCCTGGTCAGGCCAAACTTTGTCCAACCACTTGACAAAGTGCAAGTGGGCTTTGCCTATAAAGTCCTGATGTTGTTCCTTCCAATAATTCATCTGCTCAGCGTTCAACCCATACAGCGAGAGCCAAATCTCTTTCGCCATGGCTGCTTTAGAAATATGCCAGCCTTTAAGCTTCCAAGCAACTTCCAGCATCTTAGTCCATTCATCAAAAAACGCTGAGAATTTTTCTTTCCTGGCTAGGTTAAAGCCATAGTAATGTGTCATGAACTTGATTAGGTGTTTCTCCATCAACTCTCCAGCGATGAACATTTTTTTCCAATAACGTTCTGGTTTGTCGGATGATTTAACTTCAGGTATAAACAAGCATAGACGTTTAAGAACCCAACTGTCAAAACTTTGTAAGAATCTGTCAGACTCAAAATCAACCAGTATTAACTTCTGAATAATATGTTCTATCGCGCGGTTCCAGAAAATGCTCACATACTCGTAGCCGCTCGCATCAAGGCGATCTGTGTCCGTTGGCAAACCAGAAAATATATTACCAAGAAAGTCGTCATTGATATCCTCATTGTTCTTACCGGTACTTTTGAGAAATTCTGTCCAATCATAAAGCGTTTCAGGAAATGTTGATTTAACAAACCTTGATACAGAATTCTTTTCAGCTTCCAATGATTTAGAGTGAACATCGCGAATGGCGCGTTCAATCATAAAATTCTGCAACTGAACAAAATCTTTATCATACCAAGTCAGCGAGCTGCCTATTTTTGTCATTAACGAGTTAATCGTGACTTGTCCGGCCTTGTTTGAAAACAAAGCCAAAATTTTCCTTATCTTTTTATCAGAATGATTTTGAGTCCAAAGGACGGCTAAAATCTCCACGCAGAACTCTTCCCAATGAAAATCAATCATGCCAACCATAAATGACTCCCGAGTCGGATTCCAATTAGTGACCATTTGCTCTGTGTAGTCGAGAATCCACGGTAAATATTCAGGATGTTTATCAATCCAAACCTGTCGATGAGCAATTAACAAAGCAATACCACCAAAGATAGCATGTGCGCGAGGGTTAATGTAGTCATATAACATTTCATCTTGCACCTTTGAGAACTCCTGAATTTTATCCCAGACTACTTTGATTTTGTCAGCGTCATAAGGGACTTTATTTTTTAGGGCATTTCTACAGTGATACGAGTACAGTTGCAATTCAGAACCGGCTTCCAATTCTGCCCTGATTCCTGAAAATTCTTCAATGAGGTCTTCGGGCTCCTCATAGATGTAATGCTTGCCATGTTCTGTTTCTTTAACCTTTAAATTTTCATGACGTAATAGGCAGATCAAGTTCTCAAAGTAAGGTTCGTAGGTCTTAACTTTTAACTTTTGCTTATGAGCGATCCACTTATCAGTGATTGTAATAAACTCGTCCTGAAGTTCCTGATATTCAAATGACAGTCTAGGGGCCAATTCAGTAAACGATACTCGTCTGTGGGGATATGAATTCCACGCTTCTGCCAGAGCTTCAGTTGCTTCACCTCGATGTCCGATCATTTCGACAAAGGTGGATGCTCTCGTATAAAAATCCCATCGGTAGATTTCGAGCGGATGCAATAAAGGTTTCAGCGATGAAAGAAAAAGGGGAGGCTTGAATTTTCCAATTGACAAAAGGGTACCCAAGAAGGCGATCGAATCTGATTCTCGAAGAATTTGCCTGATCCAAGGTTCAATGTCAAGACCCTGTTCAACTGATTCATAGAAAAAAAATTCTAAAGCCATCAAGGCGGACGATACGACATGTGATGGAGATCCCGCGTCACTACACCACCCGAATACTACCTGACCTCCCCTGAATTTTTTTGGGTTGCCTTCGACTATCAGCTCAAGGTTCAACTCATCACTCTGTGGTTTCGATGCCCTAGCGAGCTGCCCGGTCGTAGCAAAATCTACCAGCTTTATGACAAGTGTTATTCCGGATGCTGGATTGATTCTTAAGAAATACATGAAGGGACCTCGCGTGTAAAAGGGTGGCGTCCACCGATACGGGTCAGTCATGTCGTAGTCGTAACGATACTCTTGGTAATCAAATCTCTCCGTTGGTGGATGGATGAATAGTGCCAGAATTATTTCAATCGCTTCGACTGGGGCAAAACGAATCAATGGATGTAACGCTTCTCCGTCATTCACGCATAACTCCAGGAAGCTATCGTCTATACGTTCAAGGGGGCCATTCGGCAGGGGGCCCTCCTGAATTTTCATTTCTGCCAACAATGATCGTATTTGTTGCTTCTCGATAACGGACCTGAACTCTCTCCGCCTCACAATCTTAAAAAGTAAGTCCTTTATGACTTCCGGGAATTCGTTAATACCGGCAATCATAGCCCGAAAGATTGGCTGGCAGACTTCATTCATTATAAAGGTTCCACTCATTTTTTCGTTGAAAACCCAGTTCGCGTTCAGAAATGCAAGTTGCGCAGCATACTCACGCGCGGGCGTATCAACGGGAGTTCTTCTCAGCCATATTCCAGCGATTTCCGAGACCCTAATTCTACATGATGTCGGAATCTCGTGTTGCTTTTCAAAAAGAAATTTAATTAGTGCAGGCCAATAGTGATAAATTGGAAGTCTGTCAAAGGTTGAAGCAATCGTTGTGGTGAATTGAGGCTGGAGCTTTGCCCATGAAACAACACCTGGATTTGGAACCGTACCTTTGTTTAAGAACAGTGCAAGTAATTGTGACAACAAGGTGCCATTATCGCTTATCAGCTTTGACCAGGTTTTCTTTAACGAAGATTCTGGGTTTGAAGAAAAGACAATCGATTCAAGCAAAATATCCTGAATGATTTTTGCTTTCGGATCGGTTTTCTCAAACGTGTCAATTGCACGCTTCCAGCCGGATCCTTCTGAGTCCCCTTCAATCAAAAAGACACCGTAAAGTCGGATTGCGCGCATCCACAATGGTGAGAGAATTTCTTTAGATAACAGATACGCTCTAGCGTTCGTGATTTGTCCCAGAATCAATTTGAACCTAGCCCAGTCACCAAACATATCGTGTTGAAAAAATAACTTCTCTCCGTGTTCAACTATTAGCTTACCGGATTTGAGCACATCCACTGGAGCCAGTTCACCGATATTAAAAACGCTAACAGAAACACCAATTGAATAATTTTGTGCCTGATGATCAGCCATGAGCTGAAGAAAAGATGAACACTGTGTGCCATTCGGCAAACTACTTACCTCGCGTGCCCATATCCATTCAATGACGTCAATTTCATTCACCATGCGACCTGATTTGATCCTCTTAATTTCGGCTGCATGATACGCTAGCAGATCAAGATATTTAAGGTTCTTAAATATCCCGGAAAATCCTTCCTGCACTGACAACTCTAACAGTTCTGGAAATGTGTCTACGACTGAATCAAGGTTTTGCTCTGACAATTCACTCATCTCGTACATCCAAATTTCCCCAATGTCTATATTGTTCTGCCGCAATCGGGTCATGGAGGTATCCAAATCTTCAGATTGACAGGTAAAAATGACTCTCCAAGGAGAACCATTGAAGTGCGTTGATTTGATTAACTGACAAGCAAATGCAAAGTGTTCGTTTTTATATCTTTCGATTCCATCAAGAATCAGGATGGCTTTTTTATCCTGAATATTTTCCATCAATTCCTTCATCGAATGCTGAAGCGGTAGTGATGCTAGCCGTTTATTCTCCAGGGAATTTCCGTCCAACCAAATAAGCTTCTGCCCCTTCGCTAACGACTCTATAGCAGTCACTTTCATCAAAACGGTTTTCCCAAAGCCGGACCTGCCGTGTACCCCTACGAGGTCCGATTTCTCGATTGCAGCTCTTAATGAATTTAGTTCATCAGACCTGTCCAGTGTGAGTGCCCCACCCAGTTCACTCTTTATTATTGCCAAGTTTGAATTGGTAAGCTCGGTTAGCTTTAACCAATCAGCATTATGGTCGGTTATGCCCTTCAACGGGAAGTCATGACGCAGTGCGTCCACCAAAGTCTTGTATGTCAACTTGCCAGCGACAGGGGCGAGAACCGAGCGAAGCCCCGCAAGTCTATTATACAGATTGGTTACATTTGTGGTTGAAGGTGTTTGCAGCTGGTGTTTGCAGAGTTGCCGAAGTCTTCTTTCATGCGTTGAGTTTTGCATTTCAAAATCAAATTCAAGGAAGGTAAATCGGCTCAGCAATGTATAAACATCAGAAGTTCTGACCTTATGTTTAGCGGCTAGGTCACTTGGGCACTTCAAGCTCGAAATGATTCGTTGTTTAGCCGCTGATAGTAGCTTTGTCCTGAGGGCAAGTTTATCCGATGTAGAATTTGAGGCTTGTGCGACTAGTTCAGATATATCTTTAGCAACCCTTACTCCGAGTGGCGCTGTTGCAAGACACAAAAAGTCCGAGGCCTTGTTGAATACAAGAGCATTCTCATTCAAATATTCGGTCCACAATTGGCGATTAAGTTTCTGGGTTACCCCTGCCGTAGTGATCTGCCGATCGCTTTTAACAGATACGGCAATTCTAAACTGCTGAGCGCTGGCTTTCATGGTTAATAGGAGGTCATCGAATATCCAACCGTCAGGATGAGTCTGGAAGTCGATTTCGACAATACTACCGTGTCGATAATCAAACGGTGGTTGAGTACTCAATTGGTGAATAGCAAAGTAGGCTGCAACCTTGTCCTCGAATACAAAACCGCCTCCTCCGGTTTGTTTAGGAGTTGCAGTGGGGCGCCTGGGCTTTTTGATAGGTTTCCGTTTTTTCATTTATTCTTCTTTCCAGTACCCCACATTTATTTAACGCATTCGAATATATGGAATTACACATGTTTCTTGTATATCAATGAATTAAAGATTGCCAGATTTTACTATGCGTTACAAGGAAAACTCTTCTAACTCAAGCTAAAAAAAACCTGCCTATCCAGACAGGTCTTGTAATTTGAATGAACCTTATTAAACCCCAATCCCCTTACGCTTCGAACTTTTCTTTCCCTTCTTCGCCTCACCATCTTCGTCTACATCCTGCTTTTGGGCTTCTTTCTTGTCCTGGGATTTATCCTCACCCTTCTTTTCTTTCTTCTCGATTCCCTGATACTGCTTTTGCATTTTGGCATCGTATAGATCAAGGCTTTTGTACTGCGGATTTGCAGCAACGAACATTTTATCCTCTCCGCCTTCGCGGGCAAAGGTGACCTGGGCAAGATTTCCCTTTTCAAGGGACTTGATCAACTTAGACTTTTCATCTGCATTCAGTTGTTCCTTGATCGGGTACTTGGACATCACCATTTCCAAATCATAGCCATACCCTTGATGGTACTGCTTTACCTTGTAGTTGTCGTTCTTGTCCTTCTCCTGAAAATCAAGTTGGAGCCAGGCGTTGTATGGCTGGCCTTCTTTGTTGTTCAGGTCTTTGTTGACAGCACGGCCACTCAGGAGGTTGTATGCTTCTTTTGCCGTGATGCCTGAATTCTTCGTGATGTAAAACGTCTGGGTTTTCTCCTGAGCGGGATCTTCATTTTTCAGTGCGGCTTGATACCGATTCAGGAAATACATGTCGGTCTGATCGGACTTTTTGAAGTCAAGCGTGTAGTTCACCCTGTCTTTGATGTTATCTTTATTGAACTCTCCAACCAAATTGAGTTTGAACTCGGTTGGTTGCTCTTTGATCTTGCCTTCAAGATCAGCATTCAATTTGTCGCCAAAGCCTAAATACTTCAGGCCTTCTTTCAGAAATTCAAGATTCTTAACATTCATATATGTGTTGTTTAGTAGTTTAAAGTATTCCTGCTGGTCAACGAACATAATAGTATCCCTTAATCGACCGACCGGGCATTCACGATAGTCTTGTTCTTGATGGACAAGGTTAAATTCCGTCCACCGTTTTTCTCGAACATTTCGATCACAAGGCGCTTAGCATCGGGTATGGTGAATTTCTCCAGCGCATAGACTACATCCTGAGCGGATTGACCCTTGATCTTTTCCGCATCACCAAACACATAGACAGGTTTAATATCTACTTCCTGAGATGCAGTACGTTTCACTTTCTGTCTATCCTGAATGAAAAAACGCAAGAAGTCTACATCGTAGTTGATGTTAGAACGGTTGATCACTTTGAAGTGATAGAAGATCACATTCTCCTTGATGTAAATCCCCTGCAAGGAAAGTCCAATCTTAAAATTCGACTCACTTACAAACCGAACACTCCGATTCGTATTGACAATTCTTGATGCAACGTCTTGCATCTGCGTTTCCGTCATGTCCGTTTGAAAGATTAGTGCTGGCCCGGAACTAATATCTACCTTGTCATTTACGATGTTCAAAACAAGTGTCACCGGCTCCTTCACATACCCAATAGTGAATTCGTGAATGATTCCATCCGAAGTAATTACGGTTAGGTTGGTCTGTGGAAAACTATGCCTTGCAGCTTTTAACTGAAGAATGTTTTCTACGCCTTTTGCTTTTTGAGCCAGTATGTCACGGCTACCCCGGTCAACCGATTTGATAACAGCCGGAAATACAACACTTGTTGTCTTGTTGTATGTAATGTCAATTGACTGGACTTCTGTTCGGGATTGCGCATCGGCCTTATCCAGCATGAGCAGCAGAATCCCCCAAAAAATAATTCTAACAAAAAGTAACATGAGATAAATTGTTTATGGTTAAAGAAAATTAAAAGTCAGATGTTGGTTTGGTGTCTTTGAGAAACACCTGATAACCCGCTTTCACGGTGACCTTAATCAACTTAGCCTTCTTGCTGAAGAGCCCCTTTGCAACTTCAACACCCGCAGCCGCAGCTTGTGCGCCAATGCTTGGATCAAGGGACATGAGTTGAATGTTTTGCATAGCATCATCGGAGGCCTGTTTGGCCGCATCGCGTGTGATGGCACCCGGAATGTAAATCCCCGGGAGTCCGTCCAAATCATACACCTCCAGTGAAACCGGAAGCAATGCATTTCCAGTTCGGATTGAACTGATCTCAATGGTAAGTCTTTCTCCGTTGATGGAACATTCACCATACACGAATTGATCCTTTAGCACCTGCCTTCCGTTGATCTCAATGTCATTAAGAAGTCTAAGTTTTACCGTAGCGCCCGCAACAACCTCCTGTTTATCATGAATAACTGCTTCAATGGTATTTGCTTCCGGTACCTGACTAAGTGTTTCATCATCCAACCCGAAAAAACCATTCTGACTTGTGTTGAAAACAGGCAATACCTCAGATAAAGAAACACTGTCTAGTGAAGGCATGCGCTCAACCGCATTCGAACTGATCAAGGAAATATTTTCATTGTTCTTGACTACTCCAACAGGCATGGTATTCGCCTTACCTTGAGTATCCATAGCTTTTAATTTCTCTTTGACACGCTCTGGATGTTGAATGTCGAGGATCTTTTCCAGCACACTTTCAATTTGTTGCATTTCAGGATCAGCCTCACCACCCTCATGCATCATCTCCATCATTTGCTCCAGGCGATCTACGTCCGAGGTGAATTGGGGATCTGCCTGCGCCCTTTGGGCTTCGGCAGACAGGTCGGTTGCGGCCAAAGTAATTGGGTGTTTCCTGACTTCAGATGACTGGATATTGGCCTTGTTGATTTCCGAATAGAGTTCCTGTAGCTTTTTATTTACGCGGTCTTCGTTGGGATCAGCTAATAGCCTGTCTTTTTGCTTGAAGGAATCAATGAGCTTATTGTCTTGCGTGGTTGTGTCGCTCTTAGGTTGTAATTCTTGTTCCGACTTAAAGGCGATAAGGTCAAAGTAAGGATCACTTTCACGGGCTTCTTCGTACTTAGCCGAATCACGTTCTGCTATCTCATACAAGCTAAGTTTGTCCCAGATTTCCTTCTCATCAAAATGCGCATCGGGTAGTGAAAGATTCAATCCTGGCAAATCCACTGCCTTGGCTTGTGTCGGAACGCCCTGGCCTCCACCAAGCGCCCAAAAGATCAATGTGAGGAACGGTAATACCAGCACGGGCAGCACCATGAAAAATTTCCTCTTCTGTAAGAATTTCTCTGAATGTGTTTTCATTGCGTTACTTTTTATGGTTAAAAAAATATTTAAGGCTTAAGTCTTTTGGACTTGTGTGGAATGAGGTGAAGCTTCTTTTTGTATTCGTCAAGTTGTGCCTGCGTAATGGCTTCCCATCCTTTCGACTGATCATACCGGTCTTGTGCGTATGCCGGATTCCGATTCATGTACACCTGTCCGTTTTTGTCCTGGGCGAGGTAAAACGATTCAAATTCATCGTCAATTTCCCCCTTCAGTTTGCCGACAGGTTTGAGTTGTTGTCCGTTGGAATGAGATTTCATTTTTTGAATGGTATAGATTAGTAATACAGTTTCAGGAATTCATTGAGGCTGTCACGCAATCCGGGATGCGCGCGCATGAGACTGTCGAATCCACGTTTGTCACCTGTTGAACTCAGTCTTTCAACCAGTTCCTTGAACCGGATCATCCGGTTATACTGCTCCATGATGCTGCGTTCGGAATCATCAGCGGTTGCGTGCTCATTCGGATGAATGTCCGCAGGCGTTGTGATCTGTTCGACCTTCAGCACGGATGAAGCGTCATTGCTTTCGAAAGAGCGTATCACGAGCATCGCACAAACAATACTGGTCAGGATACCCATGACAATGAGTCCCCTTTTCTTTGTTGCATGAGACAGCGGATTGATCCATCCGTTGAGTTTGTCTGCGACTGACTGACCCGTCCTGGTGAACCAGTCTTTAACTTTTTCTTTTGATTTCTTCATTATCTATTCTCGGTTTTAATGTCACTGTTTTCAAGTGTGTTCCATTTTTCAATCAGAAAGCCATGCGGGTTGTGATCGGATCGTAACACGTTTCGTAAGTAGCCTTCCGTTACCAAACTGCGTGTTACGATGGAAGTACTACGGATCAACTTTTGATGCGCATAACAGCGGAAGTAGAATGGATACATTTCTGTATCAATGTGAATGCTGTCAAGGCTGATCTCCTGGCTGATGTTTCCTGAAATGATGTTGGAGTAATAGCGGTTCTCTTTCAGGTTGTCGTATTGACGTTTGGCAGATTCATCCGCGAGGTACAATGCCTTCTTGATGTTGGCCTGAATGACTTTGTCATCCGGATCAAGTGTAAAGAAGTGATGGTGAAACATGCGTACATGATCGCGGGCTTCCACCGGAATGTTGTCTTTGCGTTCAGCCGACCATGCTTCGAGTGCCTTGCCATTGGAAAGGATGTAAATCCGTTCTTCGGCCTCAGTGATGAGTTGAAAGCTTTTATAGAGTGTAAAGCAGACCGTACCTAATGAGGCAATAATCAACACAAGGGAGAACAAGCGGATGTGTTTGAACGCGGAGTCGATATTTCGGAGTTGCTGGAACATTTTATTAGTAGTGAGTAGTTAGTATTGAGTAGTGAGATCAACCATAAGATTTATCAAGGCTAGGTTTTGCCGGAGAGTTTGTCGTGCATGTAGCCGGAACCAGAGCCTGAATTATTGCCTGAAGCCTTATTAGCCTGTGATGAACCAGCCTGATTGACTTGTGAGGACTGGCTCATTGAACTCATTACTGTTCCAGCACCAGCAACAGTCGAAGTGACTGCGGTGCGTGTTCCACCTGTAAATACGTTACTGGATTTAGAAAGTAGAGTGTATCCGCCACCTGCATGGATAATGTAATTGGCGACACTGGGCACGGTAAAGTATCCTACAATACCGATCACCAGAAAGATCAGGTAGGCAGTATCCGTTGCACTGAAAAATGTATCGCCATAGCGGATAATCTGCTGGATGTCGATCTTGAGCATGTTCTCCTGAATCTTGCCAATGATGCTTCCGAAAATATTCGCCACAGGAAGCCATAGAAAAACGCTGATGTACCGAGCGATCCAAACGGTGAGTGTATGTTGAAACCCATCAAAAACAGCAAAGCCAAATACCAGCGGTCCAAGTATCGCGAGCACGATCAGGTAGAAAGTCCGGAGTGTATTGATGCAAAGTGCAGCCGCCTCATATACAATATGGAGTATCTCACTCATCCATTGCTTGACCGAGTTCTTGAAGTTGTACGAAGCCTTGGCCATCGCAAACTTGATGTCGTTGCCAATGCCATCCAGTGTACCTTCTGTCGTACCGTTCGGATGTGTATAGCGATACCATTTGTCACGGTCACCTTCTCCGCTCGCACCCACATAAATTTGCCAGGCGGGTGTCTTTTTGATTGCTTCTTCTTTCAGCTTCAACAAGTAAGCAATGGCATTGTTGGAACCCGTGACCATTGCGGCTGTACCCGTGACGGTAGGTTTCAGAATTCCGTTCATCAGGGCGATCACCCACGGAAAAATCAAAATGCAAAATCCCAGGGCGAATGGTCTGAGTAACGCGTAAAAATCAATCGGCTCCGCGTTTGCCAGATGACGCCAAACTCTTGAAGAAA
Source organism: uncultured Ohtaekwangia sp. (assembly GCA_964349405.1). Taxonomy (GTDB): domain Bacteria; phylum Bacteroidota; class Bacteroidia; order Cytophagales; family Cyclobacteriaceae; genus ELB16-189. The sequence goes on from CAYGGY010000004.1 coordinate 103,595, forward strand.
TATACCACAGCGCTGCAAAGGCGGCCAGTCCTCGGCCAACCCCGATCAGTTTACTGCACAACGGCAGCATCTCACTGTATAGCTGGTCCAATACACTTTGCAGGCTGTGGATTTCTCCCGCGAAACTCTGGGCTTGTAATACGCCAGGCAAAAAAGTCGAGGTGAGAAATGCACCCACCCCCCATACCCTTCCGGGGAGGGGAGTTAGATTTTTAAAAAGTATTTTTATTTTAATTGATTCCATAAAGTTTTTGCATGGTTTCCACATCGTTCCGCGAACGGGCACGCTGGACAGCAAAGAGTTGGGTATTGTTATTAAAATAATTCAGGAAGATTACCTTGTCTTCCATATCAAAGAAAATTCGGTCGATGGCCTGCATCCGTTCGTCATCACTCATGGAAAGTTTCGTGGCGGTGATGATCATCATCAACTCGTCAATGTTGCGGAGCGATGCATCAAATAAAAACTTGTAGACATTCGCCATGTACTCCAGTTCATCCAGTTTGAAATTCGGGTCTTGCTTAAAGCGATTGTAGGCGCGTTGATATTCCTTTAGTAAAAGCTTTTGATAGTCGATAATGAATGGTATTCGCTTATAATTTTTGATCGAAGGATTGACCAGCATCAGCCCATCGATAAAAGCTTCGTGAATGGTGTAATTTCCCTCAGCGATATTTTTAATCGTAGTGTAACCCTTGTCAAGAATCTTGTATCCTTTGTACATGTTGTCCAAAATTTGCTTGAGTTGGTTAAGCTTCTCCCAGTTCAAAATCATTTGTTGCGCTTCGGTAGATTGGCCAACTGATCTGCCAGCATAGGCAAGACCAATTAGCAAGAGAATTATTCTTAATCGTTTCATTATCTTCTTAATTAAATGGTGTCATATTGTTTTCGCAGAGATTCCACATCCCGTTGTTCCCGTTCCCGCTCAGCTGCCATCAGATGGACATCGTTATCAAAGGATTGAACAAAGGCATGCTTGTCCAGCATATCATCGTACAGCTTGTCAATCCGCATCAGGCGTTCATCGTCTTTCATTTCTGTTTCATTGGAACGAATAATCATCAGCAATTCCGAAATCGATGCATCGGTTAAAAAGAGCATGTTGGAGTAAACAGCGGCCACATAGCGGACTTCTTCAGGTGTGAAGTGCTTATTGTTCCTGCAGAAGTTGTTTACATTCCTGATGCCCCGGATGACATAAACCTGAAAGGCAATGATGTCAGCTACTTTTGCGGAATTGGCAATGTGTGGGGTAACGTTCTTCAGAGACCCAAAGAAGTCACGGTGCAAATTAAAGTCACCGTTCTTAATGTTGTGGATCGTGGTCAATCCCTTGTCCGCAATCTCGTAGCCCTTTTTCAGGTAGCCGAGATAAACCCGTAACAAAGCAATCTGCTTGACGAGGTACTCACGTTGTGTTTTCTTTTGCTGGAACCACTCGTCCCATGTTTGAGCACTACATTCCGTGGGCAGTAGGCAATAGGCAGTTAACAGAAGAACGATTGTAAAGATGATCTTCTTGCACTTGTGATATTTTCTATTCGATTCCATATAATTTCTTTACTGTTTCTATTTCATGTTCATCCTTGGCGCGGTTCAAACTCAATTGAATATTCTGGTTGTTGAACTGCTTGAGGTCAGTGTAGTTCTGTTCAATATTATCACCGGCCTTGTTGATGACCTCCAGCCGTTTGCCATCCGTCATCTGTGTTTTGAAAGAGTTGATGACCAAAAGAATCTGATCAAGGTTATACACACTTTCGTTCAGGATGCCCGTGTACACACGGTACATATAGTCAATCTCTGCCCGTGTGAAATGTTTGTCCTGGTTGATCATGTGCCACGTGAAGCGGTACTCTTCAATGATCTGTTGCTGGCGTTGCAGGATTTGTTTGATGCGCTTGTAGGTAGCCAATGTGTTACGCACCTTCCATAATTCGTCATAATACTTCTTGTAGAGTTGACGCTGACGTTCCGTCCACTCGGCTATTTCATTGAGCTTTAGTTTGGAGAGTTTGTTCTCCAATACTTTGGCAGCATTCTGCAACCCGATGGTTTCGTTCTGCATGCGCTGGATCATCAGGTCAACGGCTTTGATCACTTTCTTTACCGCCTGCCTGATAATTTCTGCAATCGGAATAGCGGCTTCTGCCCGATCCACAGGCGCAGTAAAAACTAACGTTCCAGTGAGTATGATAAATAAAATGAATTTGCTGTTTCTCATATTAAATTTCGTTTAAGCTTGCCTGTGCGTATGTCGTGTGCGAGTTCTGCGATACCCTTTCGGATGTCCCCATTCCACTTTTTCGTATACGCCTGTACTTTTACTTTTTCTGATTCTTCCGTGGTGTAGGCCAGGTATTCTTCGAGTGAAACTTCTGTCGCATACACTTTGGACAGCATCCCGCCCAGGCTGATAAATACTTCCTTGTATTTCCGGGAAGGGTCGTTGGCTTTGTTAATCGAAAGCACGAGTGCTTTTTCTTTCTCGGTGAGTCCGAGTAATTCCTGGATCTGATCAAACTTGTTTTGGTACTTGGACTGATCCAGCAAAATCTTGCAGTCGGAATTGTTGATGATGGCCTGCTTGACAATGGGTGAACTGATAATGTCCTCCACTTCTTGCGTGACCACAATCGCCTCACCGTAAAACTTGCGCACCGTCTTGAACAGGTACTTGATGTATTCGGCCATCCCTTCCCTGGCAATGGCTTTCCACGCTTCTTCAATCAGGATCATCTTGCGCACACCTTTGAGCTTGCGCATCTTGGAAATGAACACCTCCATGATAATGATTGTGACTACCGGAAACAGAATCGGGTGATCTTTGATGTTGTCGAGTTCAAAAACAATGAAGCGTTCACGGAGCAGTTCAAGATTTTCACAGGCATTCAACAAATAGTCGAACTCACCACCTTTATAATATGGCCGAAGAACGTAAAGAAAATTCTCCACGTCAAAGTCCTTCTCCTTTACCCGGTCTTGTTTGAGCGTAATAACAAACTCATCTTTCAGGAACTCGTAAAATGTATCGAAGCACGGAAACAAGCTTTTGTCTCTTTCAAGTTTTTCATAATACATCTTCAGTGAAATCGACAATGCCACATACTCGGAGCGGTTGAATGTCTCGTCATCTTTCTTCCATAAGGCGAGTAACAATGTTTTAATACTTTCTTTCTTCTCCGTGTCCAGCGTATCCCCCTGACTGATGTAGAATGGATTGAAGCGGATCGGGTTCTTTTCATCGTAAGTGAAATAATATCCCTTTACCAAATCACACAGTCCTTTGTAAGAATGCCCGACATCCACCAGCACGATGTGCGTACCTTGTTCATAGTAGCTGCGAACCATGTGGTTGGTGAAAAAGGACTTGCCAGAGCCTGAAGGTCCGAGAATAAATTTATTCCGGTTCGTGCAGATACCCTTCTTAACAGGTTCATCTGATATGTCCACATTGACCGGCTTGCCTGTGAGCCGGTCTCCCATGCGTATACCTACCGGACTAAGTGAAGACTGGTACGAAGTTTCCAGATTCAAGAAACAGGTAGCCTGTTCGGTGAAGGTGTCAAAGGTGTCATTCATGGGAAAGTCTGCTTCGTTTCCCGGAAGTCCTGCCCAGAATAACTGCGGGGCTCCATCCGTTTCTTGTCTTGCAATGGCATCCATTTGTGCCAATGCAGAAGAAACCTGTGTTTTGAGTTCTTTCAGTTCGGGTTTGTTATCCGTCCAGAGGAGTATATTATAGTGTGCCTTGACCGGAAGTCGTTGTGCTGAAATCGCTTCATTCAAAAAATCATTGGTAGCATCCCGGCTGATGGCATTCTCCCTGGAATAGGTAGCTAGTGATTGCAAGCGAAGGCGTTTGCTTTCGAGTTGCTTGATGGTCTTGTGCGCATCTTCGATTAAGATGTACTGATTGAAAATGTGATCGCACGAAAGCAGCTGCCCCAGCGGGGAAGCAAAGCCAACACTGAACTTGGTTTTATCGGTTGAGTACCGATCATAATTGATCCTTGATCCGCACAATGAAGGAAGGTCTTCCACATCGGCCAATGAATACAACTGACAATGAAAGTCACCTACCTTCAATTCCTCTTTAAAGTGAATGTCCTTGACCACGGAAGGTTCGGTTTCGGAAAGCAAGAAACAATAACGTTCCAATAGGCCCGGCCTCACCCCCGACCCCTCTCTCCCACCTTGCGGGACAGGCTCAGAGAGGGGAGCAATTTCATTGTCTGTTAGTCTTTTCAGTTTAACAAACCCACTATCCTTTAATATTCGTTCGAACTGTCCTGCTCCATCAAAGAACTCTTGCATCCGTTGTGGGCTGAGCGTGGCCTCTGGTACAATGCTGGTGCGAATGAGGTTTGAGAAAATTGAACTTGACGGTTTACAGTTTGCTGCTTTCCGTGTCAGCATGATGTAACACGTGTGATCAAGGTATGGGCGTTCGTTGAAGAACCGTTCACTTGATCGAGAAAGAAAGGACAACTCGCTACTTTCAAAATCCGGCTTGTACTTCCTTGACAAAAACCAATCCTGTTTGTGAAACACCGTCTGGTTGGGAAGAACTTTGATTGCCTTCACCAACACCTGATGAAAGGCTTCATACTCCTGATCGGACAAGGTGAATATTTCGGGGAGTGTCACTTCATAAGCAATTGTAACATCACCCTGTTTGGAAAGAATGCAATCGCCTTCCACTTTCCAGATCGGGAATACCTTTTCAAATGAAATTGGTTGTGCCATACAATTACTTTCGGAGTTTGGTGAAGGATATTCTTGAAGTGCATTTGATAAAAGCAGGAATAATGCGGCTGGCCATCTTTTTGAGTAGTCCGTGCTGACCGTATTTATCACTCATACGGTAGACGAACATGAACAGACCTGTTCCCAGTATCGCTGTCAGCCCCAGGCAGATGAACATATTCACCCCGATGATATAGAGTACTGCAAAGTGGATCAACAGGCCGATGAGTCCGATCGCTAAATATGCGATGTACTGCGCCTTGAGGCCTTTGAACTCAATCGGCTTGTTGATCCCCTTATTGATATTGTAAACGCTTGCCATAAGCCTCACCCAACCCTCTCCAGAGGAGAGGGCTTTAAGTTTTAGATTCCGAAAAATGATCTGAGTACCGTTGCCACAATGACCAAAAACACGCAACTGCCAAACCATGCGGCTGCAACTTTACCTGTATCGGGATCACCGCTGTTCCATTTTTGATAAACTTTGACAGCACCCACGAGCCCAAGTACGGCACCGATGGCATACATCAGACTTGTGCCTGTAGTGAAATAACTGCGCACCCGCATGGTAGCTTCGTTGATACCGGCATTACCGTCCTGTGCTTCAGCCAATGTGTAGGTGATCAGGTAGACTAGCAAAGCAAGTCCTAACGCTTTGCCTTTTGTGATAGAGAAGTGCATTAATTTTTTCATGTTGTTTTTGTTTTAGTTGATTATTGCTGATTGTCTAAGTCTATTTCAGGATCAGTCCACCACGAGTTGATTTCCTGCGGATCAAATTGATGCGTGTTAGTTTCCACACAGGAATCATAGATGAACTGTGAGATTTGAGGCTGGAAGGATGTGCCGATAAACTGCGGATAGTTGGAGAGCAGTGTTTTTAATAATGAAATGGCTTCTTCCTTTGTGCCGAGGGGAATTATTTCTGCAAGTGATTTGATCTCATCCTTGATGGTAACAAGATCATTGGTCAAGGCTTCCTCCTGCAAGTCGATGACATTGACAGGCTCTTCAACATCTTGCTGTGGAGCAAGATCCAACGTATCCACCTCTGTAGTTTCTTCCCGTAGAACTTCTTGTTGCCTGCTTTTCTCATAGCGGGCACCCCCCATGAGATCATTTGATTCCGATGAACCTGTTTGATCTGCTTTGGTGTCAAGGGAAGTGCTTGACTTTCCCTGTTTGCAACTATTTGTGATTTCGCGACTGTAAAGCAGCAGCGTGGTGATGGCGTAGTAGCCGCCAAGAATAATGGCAACCGTTGTTAAAAACTCTTGCCAGGAAATTGATTCGAGCATAGTCTCCGTGTTTGATTACGGAAGCAAAGGTGAAAATCACAATAACTGGTTGTTTACAAGTTGATAACAAGTTGCTAAAGATTTTGTAAATTTGTTCAGCATCACGAGACAAAATAACTAATCAAAATTGCCAATGCTTCCGTCAGTTTTTCTGTCCTATAATCCGCACTCGGAGTTTGAACAAACATTGGCAATTAGGCTTCACACAATTGGAGCTGTCCATGGATTTAACATGTTATTGCCCGACAGGACAGGTTTTTCGAATATTGTGTCATCGGAAACCAAGAATAGAATCTTATTGTCAGATTTTTTCATTTTGTTTTCTACCGGAGAAATGAGCAAAACTGTTCAAGAGGAGATCAATATTGCATTTTCAAAACTCCACGACAGATCAAAGATACTCGCGGTATATGACCTTCGCCTCGGTAAGAATATAAAGGGAGCTGATAATTGCACTGAAGTCTACATTGACTCAAGAGAAGACCCGTTAAAAATCGTAACGGAAATAACAAAGAGAATTCAGGCTGTTCAGTCAACGAAACAAGGAAATAACTCCTTTCTTTCTTCCTTAGGTGGCATTCTATTAATTGGGTTGGGCCTTTTTGCTTTGAATGAGGCACTTACCGAAGAGCCTCCCCCACGGAGGAGAAAGCCCGTGAAAAAGGTCGCCAAAAAGAAGAGAAGATACTGATGCAAAGAATTTGTGTCATCGATAACTCAACACTCGTAAATCTCACAAGACTTCGGCATTTGCAAATATTCAAACACCTCCGGATTTTGTTCAGGGCGATTTATGTACCTGCCAAAACGCTTGAGGAGTATCAAAAAATGTTACCGTTTGAGCCTGAACGGAAATGGGTTGTGGATCAAATTCAACTAGCGGGACACAGTTTCCTAGTATTCTGTAATCGGTATGACTCTATTGCCCTTGCCTTCCTAAAAACCACAAAGGGTATAGACCCTGGTGAGGCAGAGGCAGCCGCACAGCATAAATCGTTAGATTCTCAATTTGTTTTATCTGATGATATAAATTTTATTAATGCGATCCGATCCACTGACAAATATGTTAGAGTGTTGGGAACCCTTCATATAATTGCGATGCTGGATTTTAACAAAATAGTTATAAATCCACCAGACTATTTGAAATCACTGTACATGCATAGTCCTTTTACCAGTTCTCAGCTTCGCACGGCTTATCAAGAAACAGCTAAGCAATTGGGAGTAAACATTTCGAAAAGAGAATTAAGCGAAAAGACTTCACTGAAAAGTATAGGGCTAAAGTAAATCGATATTGTTGTGATGCAACAGTATCTGCGATTAAAGGTCAAGTTTTATAAATGTAGTTTATGTCTGTAACTATTAGTGAACCTGATATTAAGGAGCATGGCGACAAACCTGTAGCTATTGCGAATAAGGGATTTCCTTACGAGCAGTTGGCAGATCACAGAAGATTTGAAGAATTGATTTATTCAATCTATAAGCAAGAAATATATGGTGGCTCATGGGCTGATCGATTTGATAAAATACAATTATTACAAGGTGTCAGGGAACGAGGACGCGATTGCATACTCTTGTCAAATGGCAAAGTAGCAGGACTTATCCAATGCAAACACAGTTCAATTAAAAATGCCAGGGCAACAAGACCGGAATGTGTACGGGAAATTCTGAAATTCCTACTTCATTCAATCATCGATCCTAAGATACTGCCTGATTCTGAAAAATTTACGTACTACTTTTCGGTATCGTATGGGTTTGCTGAACCCGCATTGGTATTATTCTCTGATTTTCAGAACGAAATAAAAAAGGAAACAAGTATTGAAGAATGGGTGGCGGACATTATTACTGCAAATGTAGAATTAGGTGCATTGAACTTTGAGAATGTTAAAGATGGTCTTTACAGTGCCCTTCATTCAATTGTCTTTGAGACGATAATACCTCAAGACCTTGATCTTCTTCTTGGTCGTACTGCAAATCAAAATATTATTCCACTCTTTTTTGAAGTAAAAGGGGTCTCTATTGAACCCGAGGCGTTCCGGCACGTTATAAAGGAAGAATTAAGAAAAGTAACTGAATACAGTGAGTTGTCGAGCATTCCCGTTAATGTGTTGCTAAACAATTTCAAACACGCATCAGCTTATTTACGCGATTATAAAAATCAACTGGAGGGTCTGGAGTCTTCTTACATTGACAGACCTCAGGTTAATGAGATTCTACAATGGATTATCAGCCCTCTACAATATTCAGAAAAGAAGGAAGATACTCACTTACCCATCGCTCTATTGTCTGGTAATGCTGGGGTAGGAAAAACAGTGATCATGACTGAACTGTTGCAAGCCTTGGAGGGAAAGGGTATCCCTACACTTGGCTTGAAAGCTGATAAGATCTATATCAAAAGTGTAAATGAACTAGGAGAAAAACTTGACTTAGGTGATCATATTATAAATGTAATCCAGTCAATAAAGCAGACCCGAGACAAAGTAGTAATCCTTGTTGATCAGTTGGACGCGCTTTCTGTCTCTGTTTCAATCAACACTGAATATCTGGACACATTTAATCGACTCATTCGTAGGTTGATTGAATTGGAGGGTGTTCGCGTTATAGTTTCGTGCAGGGTTTACGACCTAAACTATGACAATGAACTTAGATTTTATAAAAATCAAAAAGTATTTAGCGTAGGATTGCTTGAAAAGGAACAAGTATTAAAGGTCTTAACACGTCTAAACATTTCATCGGAATGGGTACAGCCTTCTCTAATTGAACTGTTAAGAACGGTTCATCATTTGAACGTTTTCTGCCGGGTCTATAATACCAGCGATATTTCCATTAACGAAATACGGTCACTAAACGACCTATATAATTGTTTATGGAAAGACAAGGTATTGTTGGTGCCTCAGGGATCAAATGTTACGAGTGAAAAATGTAAGGAACTGTTGTTTGAAGTTTCTGATCGGATGTCGAAGGATCAGCAGATTATTGTGCAAGTGGAGCAATATCGTGATCGATTTATTTACGAGCTTGAATATCTAAAGAGCAATCACATTCTCATTGAGAGTGAAGGTGAGCTACAATTCTTCCATCAGACATTGTTTGACTATGTATTTGCCAGAAGATTCATTGAGTCAAATAGAACCGTACGACAATACATATTTGAACACCACCAAGCATTGCATATCAGAAGTGCCTTAAGAATGATTATGAACTTTCTAAAAGAGCGCAATCCTAAGAAGTATATAAATGTTTGCAAAGAAATTCTCTTTAATGACAAGATTTGGTGGCGGCTAGTAGGCAAAGAATATAGAGTACACATTAAGCTCTTGATTATTGAATCGCTAGGTAATAGTAAGGATATTGACGTTGATGAAACGGTCATTGGCACGAAATTAATTTCTGACCCTTCATCTAAACGACCATTTTTAGATGCCATTGATTCGAAGGACTGGATTCAATTTTGCATTGATCATAAAGTTTTGCAAGCCCTGGTCGTTCCCCAGAAAACCAAGAAGTCTTTTTGGCCATGGAATGCGATAGCCTCTTCGAAGTCAGAAAAAGAAGCAGAGGATGATCTCAACCTATGTTATCGGTTCCTTATCAAGCATATCAACCGAGAGCCTGACATAATTTTAAAGTTCCTCATCAGCTCATTATCATTTGAACATAAGGGAAGACTAGTTGCGCGGGTGCTGTACTACTTAAAAACATGGAATGAAGCATCTTGTGAGCTTTTCAATCTGTTTAAGGAAGATATTTATCCTGATAAGCATTTCCTATATGGCATTTTGGAAAAGGCAGCTTCGTATGACATCGAGTGGGTCATTGGACATTACTCCAACATAGTTTCTAAGAAAATAGAAGAGTATAGTGACCCGCTCGACAAGCCTGATTTTTCCTATGATGACGAGAGACTATTTACAAGTTTATTCCAGGTTAATGCAGAAAAAGCATTTGAATTCTACGTTGGTATCGTCAAAACCCTGTCGTTGAAAACTAAAGTTATTTATGATGGGCAAGTGATCTGGTCGGATTATGTTTTCCACATGTTTGATTATGCAGATCAAAGGAATTCGCATGATGTTACCAGAATTTTACATTTATTAATAGATGAGGCGCGGAAACTTTCAGAAAAGAAATCGGCAGTGTTTCAGAATTTTGTTGTTGATTCTATCAATAGTGATTCAGAAACATTCTTGATGCTGCTTATGCAAAGTCTTGCAGCTAAACCTGAAGCTTATCCCGCTGAATTCTATAAGCTAACTTTTATACTAAAGGGTAAACATTTCTTTGAAACTGAAGACAAGCTTCAATATTCATGGAGAAAGATATTGAAAGATGTTTATAGTTCATTTTCAGAAAAGGAGCAGGAGACGATTATCAACCTTATATTGAGTCTGAAGTTTTCAAGGGAGTTAAGAGTTTTTACTAATGAAAATAAAAAGTATCACTATTTATATCAATATGGACAAACGAAGTATCATTACCTTCAGGCACTCCCAGATGCTGTATTTGATACGAATATAAAAGTAAAGCGGTTGTACCAAGAACTGAATCGCAAATTCCCTGACTCATCTGATTACCAAAGACCAAGAATGGGTGGTGGAATGGTAGGACCACCTTTAGAGATAAATGCTTACGAAAAAATGGACCTAGTCAATTGGGAACATTCATTTAGAAAATATGACGCTCATTATAAGGCTAGCATTTGGACTCTTAAAGGATCCATGCTCGAACACGGAAGAGCTTTTGAAAGTGAAGTGCAGAAAAGACCTAATTATTTCTTCCCATTCATTGAAAAGATTATTGATGATAGTTCCGTTGATAAGTCCTATGCAATTCATGGAATGCAAGGTCTCAAATCTGCTCGCTTCAATTCATTGGAGTTTAGAAGACTGTTGAAGAAGTTGATTGCATTTGATCTTGACAGAAATAATACCCTGTATACAATTTGGCTTACCGATCTATTAATTGATACCCAAACAATAGATTTGGATATTATCCAATATCTGTGTGATAAAGCTGTGTCCCATCCTGACCCAGAAATAAATAAACAGAATCATGATGCTTTAATGGATGGAGTTAACACTGTCAGGGGTGCAGCCGCAAGCCGCTTACCATACCTGACAAATGCAGAGCACAAAGACTATATTTTCTCTACCATCAAAAAGGTAACAGAAGACGAAATTATAAATGTTAGAGTTGCATTAATGCCAAGGTTGGCCATACTCATGAATCTTGATGAGCAGGAAACACTGAACGTTTTTCTCAATGTAACTAAAACATTAATTCCAGAGGTTTATAGACAGACGCCTTGGTCTGCAAGTTATTTAGCACAAAAGCATTTTGATAAAATGAAGCAGTATTTCCAAAACGTAATCGAAGTTGAGGAAGTTCTACCTGAAGTTGCTACCATTTTGGGAGTTGCATGGTTTAATAATAAAAAGGGAAGCCGGAAGATGTTGAAATCAATCCTGCGTAAAAGTTCTGAAGCTAAAGGTAAAATGGTTGATTTGGCCTTACATTTTGTTCTTGATCCGAAGAAAAGCAACAAGGCAAAGAAATTATACAGAAAATTTCTATCTGAGACAGACCAGAATATTGTCAATGAATATTCAACAGGATTCTTACATTTAGATGAAGATAAATTTCAACTTTATTTGCCGCTCCTAAAGGAATATTGCGAATCTCGTGTTGCATCCAAGTCTCCTCATTATTTCTTTGAGTATCTACTAAAGTGTACCAAACGATTTCCGAGAGAATGCTTATTCCTGATTTCCAATTTCAGCAAATACGAAAAGCCTAACATCACAGAGAGTGGTCACTATGATAATGAACCCATTAAGGTGTTGGTTGGTGCGTATAATTCTCTTCGTAATGGCAACCAATTGAATAGACACTACATTAAAAAAACGATGAAACTATTTGACAAAATGCTCATCGATGAAAGATTTAGAATGACAGCAGAGAAAATACTAATTGAGGTTGAGGCTTAACAGTACTCTAGCCAGTTGACGTCAACTCCAGTTCCAGGCCTCTTGAAATAAAATCATCAAATCCCTTATAGTAAACTGTGGACACACCCTGCTTTGATAAAATGTCTTTTAAGTTGGTTTCAATTGCATGAGGGTTAGGATCAACTATTACAATTTTCTTAATTTGATGGGCTTGATCCTGAATTAGCTTATTGAACATCCTTTCATTTCCTTTCCAACCAATAATGATTAAGGTTTTAACATTATTTAGGTAAGTTTCAAGTCTCTCGAAATGTTTACTTGGCATGGTAAATTCGTCCTTTTCCCTGTATGGCAACAAAATAGCAGGATAGAATTGACCAATTTCCTGATGTGAAAACGATGTGATTTTATTTTTATTTACGGTCAACCTACCTTTTCGATGATTGTCCAAACTCAACTCCCTACCCCAACCTGTCCAATCAATCATTGAATGTAAATCGCCTAATGCTTCGAAGTATAGTTTATAAAGGGTTGGAGCGTCTGCATATACTTGTTGTTGTCGATTATTGACTCTGTCCGTGAAAGGCCAACCCCAATTCCAAGACCCATGTGGTTTAAAAATGGAAAACGGGTTCTTGTTCACATCAACATAATCATCCATTTTCTGTAATGGTTTTTGAAAGTGACGGAAAAGAAAATCCTCCAGAATGGTATCCTGATTGAAGGATACGAATGCAAATCTCTTACTTTTATCACGGGCATACAGCTTTTGAAGGTGATCGGCTAGTTTTGCAAACAAATTGCTTTCGAAATATTCTGTTACAATCATTTTTGATACTTTGCTTAGAACTTCTTGAATGTAGAACTGAATATTGATATGCTTGTTCATTATCAATTCATTTCCGCATTGTTCGACCTCCTGCCATTCGACCTCAAGGAACTCCTCGACATTTACACTTTCCTTTTGGAGGTCGAAAAGTGAAAGCTTAACACCGTCATACTTTTGGTAAAATGGTTTAAATGAGCTTTTGAAAAGACCATTACCTAACGGTGGCCTCAATACGTCCTTCTCAAAGTCATTCCTTTCTGGGCCAATCACACAATTAGCCGATGCTCCGGCACCAATGATGAACATTGTTGTTCTGTCCAATTCCCCTTCCCACCAAAACGGAGTGTGCTGTTTTTTAGTTGACGGTACCTGATCCCCGGAAAGAACTTTAACCAGGCATGAGGCTGGAAAAACCCATGCGAGCGTTTTAATCTTGTCAATTGTTTTTTCTGTCCCTTGAAGTTGCTTGTATTCTGCAAGTTTATCAGCAGGCACAATTATCTTATACTCATCAAAACCTATTTCAATAAACTCGAAACCGGCAAATACGACTCCGAATGACGTTACGTAATAGTTTATCATAGTTGAACCAGACAAGATTGAATTTAATTAAAGTCGTTCATTTTTTCCCTTAGTTTATTCTTAAGCTCATCTAAAAAATTGGTTTGTCCGCTTTTGCGAAGCCGAATGTTCACAAATACGCGATAATAGTCTCCAATATCAACATTGAAAAACTGTCTGAATGAATCTGCGATGAACTTTATATCAGCCGAACCATTATTAAAAGCTTCAACCGAATGTAGAGCGTATACTAATTCAATTAAGTCGGTCTTTGAGCCTGTCCAATTTAATCCAGGATGTTTGGTGTCAACATGGTCAAGAAGTTTTAAAATGTATTTTTTTGTTAATTCATTTGCCAAGAATTTGGCAAGCTTGGTATCATAACCTGTGGAAAAATTAGCGTCCCGATCTATGGACTTAGTATTCCGTACGTTTCTGGTGAAATAATGTTTGTCCAGGAAAACAGCATTAGTCATACAATATTCGTAGAATTCAAGATTTTTCTGAACAAATTTCTCCAATTGCTGAAGAATCTTGCAATAATTTGTCCTTCTAGTTTTTGTGTCTCTAAATGAATCAAATAGCTTGATTGCAAATATCTTCTTGTAATAGAAATATTGGCTGAGTAAAACCGGTTTGATCTCTTTGAAAAACTTTATTTCTTCTGTTTCTCCGGAAAACTTGTATGTGGTTGTGAAAGCTTTAAGTTCCTCGATTGTACTCCGCACAAAGGAGAGGAAACTGCCAATATTCATTAGTTCATCCTGATCTGTATTAAGTTCATCCAAACGTCCTTTCACACGGGATTGGAGTTGTTCAGAAAATGCAATGATGTCGGTTGAAGGTTTCATATTTGATAAATAATAGGTCCGTTATTTGGCTAATTTGTCTTTGACAATCTGTTCAATATCCTTTTTGATCTTGAAATAATTCTGTTGGATTTCGTAATGGCTGATCTTTCGAATGGCTGGGATTTGCTGATACTTACCTTCTTCCTTTCGGATAGCTTCGTGGTCATTCAGGATTTCAGCATGAAAAACTTTTAGGTCAATTTTCTGATCGGGATCATCGGCTACGGTTCCGACAAATTCACCGGAAGATAGGGCTGCGATCTTGGAGGGTGGAATGGCAGAATCGAGTTGGGTGGAGCGGCTGATCGAAGTTTCTGTCGTATTGATGGAAATGCTTTCTCGCTCCTGCACGATCTTGCCAAACCGTTCTGATAGAAGTTTTGCAGTATCGCCCACTACCTGGCCGCTGATGACATTGCCTACAATGTTCATGATCACTTCGGCCTGATCTTTTCCGTAATCCTTTTTAAGCTGACTATAATCCTGAACGGCAAGTGTTGTGGCTACCCTGTTGGCACGAGCAGTCGCGATCAATCCATCAATACCATTGAAGTAGATGGTCGGGAACTCATCAAAGATCAAACTGCATTTCTGCTGGTGCTTCTTATTGACCAGTTTGATCACTCTTGAAATGTAGAGTGACAACACGGCACCATAGATTTGTTGTTTCTGCGGATTATTACCCATGCACACCAGCTTGGGTTCTTTCGGGTTGTTGATATCCAACGTGAAATCATTCCCTGACAACACATAATATAATTGGGGTGATGAGAGCCGTGCCATACTGATCTTGGCGCTGGCGATCTGACCTTCCAATTGTTCCATCGCTTCATTCCTGAAAGCAGACTCGAACGGATTAATCAGTACATCAATTTCCGGTTCGGTACGCAACAGCTTAAAAAGTATCGGGTATTCCAGTTGCATAAGTTCAATCACATGCGGAAGCGTGCAATACTTTCCATCCTCGTACTTTCGCAAGAACCAGATAATGCCAGTCACAAAGTTGATGGGTGACTCGACAAAGAAATCTCCCTGCTTCTTGATCCATTCCCGGTTTAGTCCTAGCATGATGGTTCTCGATGACTCTGTGGCATCCGTGATGTCTTCCATCGTAGCAGGGTCTAACGGATTACACCGATGTGAACGTGAGAGATCTTCAAAGTTGATCACATAGAACTTGGGCAGCACCGGATACACCTTTGCATTTCTTAATAAAGTGTTGTAGGCAATCCGCGTAAGGTCATCATACTTGAAATCATAGATGAACATGGTAAACCCTTTCCGGATGTGCTGGGTAATGATGTGCCTTACTACAAAGTAGGACTTACCCGCTCCGGGTGTACCGATCACCAATGAAGATCGGAACGGGTTAATCACATTGATCCAACTTTTTCGTCTTTTGCTTTGTAGATAATAAGCTGCCGGAAGGTTTATGGAGTATTCATTCTCCAGCAATCGTTCTTCCTGCGGAAAGGATTCATTGAGCTTGTTAAAAATATCCTTTCGAAAATTGAGTTTAATCAATCGCGATAACCAAGTTCCGCCTGTCAGGATCAAGAGGTATCCCATGATACTCAATCCGATATACAGCCCTCCGGCTATTGTCCAATCGATAGTGGTGAACAGGATAACGTGACACAGGAAGAATACCAGCGTTCCACCTATAATATAGAGCACTGCCATCCTCACACTGATCTTTTCCTCTTTCTTACCTTTTGCGCCAATTAATGAAATGATGAGTAAGCCAAAAGAAAACAGCTTTGCATGATAGACACTGTCAAACATTCCTGTGTTCCGAAGACTGAGTATAATCCGGTCAACAAACTCGGAAGTCAAACTCCTTCCGCGCAAGATGCCGTGTAGGTAGAAGTAGAAATGGAAAAGAAGAATGACAATACTCAGCAACCTGATAAAGTCAATGATCTTGCGTAATGCTTGTTCGTTCTCGCCTGTTTGTGCCATTTTGATATCCGTTTAAAGTGATTCTCCTTTTCTTCTGCGCCTCCTTCTGCGTCTTTTCATTGCTGCATCCGGTGAAGTGTGATCGAAAACTTCTGCTTTGGTCAGATCGATTATTAGTTGCTCCACTCCAAAGTCAGTTTGAGTTTCTGTATTATCTTTCAGCCACTCACCGCGAGGAGCGGCTCCATCCAACTCATTGAGTCGTTCTGTAAGAGACTTCGCACTGTATGCCTTGCCGAGGTCGCTGCCATTAAAAACAACTCTCATCTTGTTATCGACAAACGTGATCCCATAAATCCGGCCTTCATCATTCTTACGAAAGAGCACGCGAATGCGCTCCTTCCTCAAGGTGTATTCAAATGCTGCCAACGTTACGGACTTCTTCCCATTGAACGCGTCATCAATGCACTTTTTCAGTCTCTCTTTATGCGGTGCTCGCAAGACTTCATTTAGTTTGAATTGTTTCTCGAGATACTTGATGGTTGGCTTTCCATAGATCGAGCTTGCCTTGATGGGTACACCTACTTTATTTCCATTTTTATCCAGGAGCCGATAAAGCAGTCCATTTTTAGCATGCATCTGCGACCGCTCACTTCCACGATCAGCCATGATGTTATATTGAAACAGTACCGCATTCATTTCCGGTAGTGATGTGTATTTGTATGCGCGAACTGCAAACCTTACTGCGTTCGAGATGCTTCGTTTTGTTTCTGCTTTCCCATATTCAATTTTATCCGGATCAATAGCCGCCTTCTCCATAACCTCTTGCTTTCTTCCGGAGGCTTTGACCAGTTTAAAATCTTCTTCAATTTCTTTCCGTGCTTTCTCCGACTGGTTCTTTCCAATGTTGTACAACTCAATGCGTTTACCATCCCGTTTGATGTTGGTGGTGACAATATGAATGTGCGGATGGGCTGCATCAAAATGTTGGTACACCAAATACGGTTGAGTACCAAATCCGATCTTATCCATGTATGTCGAAGCGATTCCAGTCAATGTGTCCTGGCTAAGTTTTTCACTTGCGTGGAAGTTGAGTGAAATGTGTACCGCTTTAGTTGTCGCCCTTCGGTTTTGGTTCATGAAATTTTCAAACCCTTTCAGCTTCGCTGTGAATGATAATTTTTCCACTTCCTGACCGAACAAATTTTCATGGATACAATTCGCCACACCTTCCATGATTTTGTTCTCGTTGTAGTTGAGAATACCACGTATGTCTTTTCCGCTGTTCACTTTCGCAACCATGTTTTAGAGATTTCAGAAACTATTTTCAGTAACTCATCTACCTTGTTAGCCACCTTCTTGTATTCATCGGATATTTTTAGAGCATGAAACATTTTTTGATTGGGGATAGCTGTGCCGTGGAAGTAATGTGTGATCTGGTTGATGTTCTTACCGATGGCATTTAGTTCTTTTCTGATTAGTGCCAGTTCAAGTGCGGGTGATTCCAGGGAGGCGTCTTTGTGATACCAGTTGATCTGCTCCTTATATAAAATACTGCGAGCAAGTTCAGAGACTGACCGGCAGTTTGAATGTGACATCCATCGTTGTAATTTCTCAAAGTAGGATTGTGAAAGATGGACTGTCACCTTATGCGTGATCTTCACGGCTGTGTCAACTTTCCTGCGCGTCATGGTGCTGTGGGCAGATTTTGAAACATCTCAGAAAGCCGAGTTCCGAGGCTTTCCGGCACTGACTTTGTCAGAGTCTTGTGTACGAATGCAGCAGCATTCGTACATCTTGCTGCCCGCGCAAAAGCCGCGGGCGATGAAGTTTGCAGGCTCTTAAATACGTTTTCCATATGGGTCACTTGGGTTGGAATTTGTTGATTGATTTTCTGGAAGATTCCCCAACCTTGCTGTGGGTCAGGAGCATACTCTCAATGTCCTCATAGTTGTAATAAATGACTGCACCGATCCTGGTGAACGGGAGCGCTCCCGTGTCGCGTAGCGACTGAAGTTTGGATGGGGAAATGGTGAGCAACCTGCGGACTTCATGTGACTTGAGCCACTTGCGTACCGGGGTCGGATGCTTCGCATTGACGATCTTTTGTATCTCTTCAAGAAGCTCTAGCTTGAATTTTTGAAGATCGTCCGGGGTAATGATTGTTGTTGCCATGTCTTTGTTAGATCATGGCACGAAGGAAAGGCGAACGTTCTTTTTAAAACAGTCACAAGGGTACCAGTACCCCCTCTAACGTATTCATTTTCAGGAAGAAAAAATTTTTTGAGACTGGCAGTACTTCACTGCTTTTAGGGAATGATGGCGATTTTTTAAAGATTAATAACGTAGGAAAATAATTCTTTTTTCAGAGTATATCTGTAGATAGTAGTTCCGGTGAAACAAGTAGCGAAGGGTGGCTATTATAACCGAATCTAAGCTATGAAAACCGAGAAACTTTTTTCCATCCTATCGTCTATTCATCCGATCAGTTTTGAATTCAAAAAGGCCATTGAACGAATTCTCACCCCGTTATCACTTCCTCCACACTACCTGTTGCTAGAAGCAACGAAAATTGCAGAGTGTGCCTATTTTCTTGATGAAGGATTTGCCATGTCATACACGTTTATGAAAGGGAAGAAACAAGTGGATTGTTTTTGG
Source organism: uncultured Ohtaekwangia sp. (assembly GCA_964349405.1). Classification (GTDB taxonomy): domain Bacteria; phylum Bacteroidota; class Bacteroidia; order Cytophagales; family Cyclobacteriaceae; genus ELB16-189. The sequence goes on from CAYGGY010000004.1 coordinate 122,392, forward strand.
AACTCCGGACATATTATTGTATCAGCAAGAAGTTTCTTCGAAAAAGTGCCCTCACAGGAATTCATACAGCTACGGACTCCTTCGGAATTGCTTTGTGTTACTCACGACAGCGTGCTTAATCTGTTTCAGACATTCCCTGAAGCAAATTTCATTTACCGCGTCATCATGAATCAATACTATGAACACAGTCGCGAGCGAACACGTGATCTGCAACACCTCACTGCGGTGGAACGCTTTGAGAAACTGATCCGGCATTTTCCAGATGTTGAGCAGCATGTCACGCAGAAACACATTGCATCGTACCTGGGCATTGCACCGCAGTCGTTTAGCAGGATAAAAAGGCATAACACCAAGCGTTAACATTTGTTAACCACAGGTGTGAACCTTTGTTGCTGTAAGTATGAACAATGGTCAATGGATTATTTCTGAAGAGTGATTTACTTTTATTATTTAATTCAGACACTCGAAAATGACCCGCAAGATTGCCGTTGATATTGTAGTTTTCTTATACATCCTGATGCTCGTGTATGCAGCGCTTACCAAACTGCTGGACTATCAAAAGTTTGTTGTCCAACTCGGGCAATCACCTATCCTTACTGACTATGCCGATGTGCTTGCAATGGTGGTTCCGTTTATCGAACTGGCAATTACCATTATGCTATTCTTTTCAAGGACACGCCTCCTAGGCTTATACGTAGCTTTCAGTTTAATGACAATGTTCACTACCTACATCGTCCTCGCTTCACGTTTTAGTGATTATGTGCCATGCTCCTGTGGCGGGGTGCTTGAAGGAATGACGTGGACTCAGCATCTGATCTTTAATGTTGTCTTTGTATTGTTTGCATTGACCGCTATCCTGTTTCATTCAAGTATTCGCAAAGTTGACACTTCTACTTCTGTGTCATGATAATGCACATCAAAAATATTCTCAGTCGGGTAATGGCTGTAAGACACTGGCAGGTACTGCAACTACCTGTCGGCTTTTTGTACACCCAGGTTGCAGCGGGTGTTGGTTTAATTAAATGTTCAACCTTAAAGTTTTTCAATTACTTTTTGAATTATAAAAGCAGTAACATTTATGAAAAACAAATTTTTCTTACCGCTATTGGCGGTTGTGTTTGCCGTGGCTGGAGCATTGGCGACACCGATGTTTGTGCAAACGGGTTGGTATGATTCAAATGGCTCGGAAGCTGGTGGTGGATTGCAGGGAAGTATCACAGATCCTCCGGGAAATACTCCTGTTTGTTCCACAAGTGCCACGAGTCATCAGTGCATGATTGGCGAATTCGAAGCCTTTAACACAAAAGCTAATGCCGAATCGGCCAACCCAGCCGGGTTGTTGCGGTACAACTAATTTTCTTTGGAAATGGCGGCCTGGAGGCCGTCATTTCTCAATTTCCAAAGCACAAAGTCATTTAAATGCTTCAACCATTATCGCTATGAGACGGCCAGTTGTATTGATCCTTATCCTTATCGGTAGCATATCTTTCATGCTTTGTATTAACTACATCAGCAAAGAGAAGGCGGAGTATAATTTTGTTCGAACTTTGTTTCACCCCGTTATCAAACCTGAAATGTATTGGGACCTACGCTCCAATACCCACTACATAGCGGGAAAGGTCTCAAATAAGATATACTTAGGTGATAACCTGTCACCGAGGAAGATCACGGTCATCGTAACCAATACAGACCAACCCATCAAAGAAGACACCATCAAAGTTTCAGAAGGCTTAAGAAAAGCCTCATTCATTACGGTCGATTCAAACGCATTCACTGTGTTTGATTTAGTATCATATCATGTTTATAAAGGGTCAACTCTGGATTGGGAGGCAACGCGATTTATGAACAATAGCTCTTTTTTTGCCGAGGCCGTACCTATTCATCATAACACGATCATTGTGCGAACTTTTCGAGATACTGTCAGAGAATATGTACTGGCAAAAAAGACGAAATCCCCACCCTTCACGGAATACAAGACCACGTTACTCGAGAAGCAAATTGATGGTTTATTCTGCACAGACGGCATGCTGCATTTCAATGAAAAAACCAATCAGGTAGTTTATGTCTATTATTACAGGAATCAGTTCATAACCATGGACACCAGCCTAAACCTTTTGTATCAGGGGACTACAATCGATCCAGTGACAACGGCAAGAATTAAAACAGCACGCCTTAAAGACGGATCTGTAACATTAGCCTCTCCACCCTACCTTGTGAATAACCGAAGCCATACCAATGGTGATTACCTATTCATTAACTCTAAAATCAAAGCTAAGAATGATGATTCAGAACTCTTCAACGAAACATCGATTGTCGATGTCTACAGTTTGCTAAATGGGTCATACATCCAAAGTTTCTACATACCCGAATTCCGCGGGGATAAATTAAAAGAGTTTAAGGTTTTTAATAGCACCCTTGTAGCCATACAAGGGCACTATCTGGTAACCTATAATTTACATACCTTAACAAAGAGCGACTGATTTTTTGGGGATTATCCTTTCGGATCGCGTATTACAACCACTTTCATTTTTCTCTCTGATCGCTTCAATTCAAACCCAATTTCTTCCAGCCATTTTTTATAATCAGGGAATGTATCCCGAATGTTTTTCTCCTCCAGAAGTTTTGTAGCAAACGCTTCGTTGTAGGAATAGTCAATATCACCTGTGATCCCCGTGGCATCAAAAAATGGAGGCTGTTTATCCGGGTGATGCGTCAGATTGCCCAGCGGTGAATTTCCAAATCGATTCTCTAATTGAAATAGGATGTCACGAACCTGTGCATTGGTAATCTGGGTGATCCCATTTTGATTGACAGTTCGTTTGTAAGGTTTCCCTTTAGTCTTGGCTATCAGTCTTTCCATGTTCTTTTCCGGCACTGTTAATTCCCAACTTGGCATCATCTTTTCGATTACCAATACTTCATAGCCAAAACATGTCTTTAAGTCATGCTGCATTATCTTTTGTAAAAAAGATGAAGAGGCTTTTTCTAAAGGAACCTTGACGATGTAGTTGAACCTGTTATTTGGTGAAGTATAGTTTGCTTCAAATAATGAGGAGTCTTTCACTTCCAGAATTGGTCTATACCAATACTTGCCATACGACCTGCGTTGATGCGGATATTTTATGGTGTCTGGATAAATACCGGAGTAAGGTGGATACATCTGTGGCGGTTTATTCCAAAGCGTGTCTCCGTATGCCATGTAGTATAGTCTTCTTAAGTTCTCACCTAACACCTGAATTTTCCCCTGTCTGTCTTTCATTTCAGGGTCTTGTGCCCATTGAAAATTCTCTATGAACGGGTAATTTGGTATTCCGATCTGACCATTTTTATAAATAGATAAATGTGAAAAATAAAGAAGACGATCCAGAGACTCCTTGTCCATTAACTGCAGCGGGTTATATTCCACTTGCATTGAATTGATAAGGCTATCCCTCTTTACCATGGATGAGATGGTATAGTTAGACTTCAGCATTTCTATGATAACTTTTTCTGCTGCTTTCGGATTACTTCCAATCCAGGCGATTAATCCGTTCCTGTCAATTATGAAGATATGAGGCACACCGACTTTGCCGGCAGCATCGATCCAATCTTTCTCGATTGTTCCAGCAGCATCATCTACAGCTACCGTATACTGCATCTTATCCCTCTTTTTCTCAACATACTTTTCAACTTTTAAAACATACGAGGGCACTTTTGTATTTGGAGGATCATTTTGTTCTTCCATTACGAAGACCTCCATCACGGTGACGTCTTGGTAATTTTTAGCAATGGCTGTAAGATCCGGGATGGCCGCAGCACATGGCGCACACCATGTCGCACCGAAGGAAACCAAGTGGATTTTCCCCTTCCCAAAGTTCGTGACAGAGGGCCCTTTTATCCACTTTAGGGGCTTGAGTGCCGGGGCTGCGTCACCGACACTTAGGTTAGTTTTTTGTTTGCTTTGTTGGGCGTAGCCAGGACTCATCAGGCAAAAGACCAGCCCTATCAATATGATAAATATTGTGTATTTCATGATCGTAAATTTTTAGATGACGAACCAGACGAGCGGATTCACCTGCTCTGGGTCAGTTCAATGATTTAAGTTTATAGAAGTTTCCCATTTAATAACCGGGGTTTTGCGTCAATTGAGGGTTAACCAATCTCTCCGACTCAGGTATTGGGTAGAGTTGATCCGTATCTTGCCAATCGACTTTCAATACGCCAAGGATTTGACCAGCGCGAGAAGTTCTCTTAAGATCCAGCCAGCGATGTCCCCACTCGGAAAATAGCTCAACTTTTCTCTCCTGTTCAATGGCCAGTAACAGATCACTTTTAGGTATTGAAGGATTTGTATCCACTATTTTTGAAAGGCCAGCACGATTTCGAATAAGGTCCAGATCATTAATCGCATCCGTTAACTTTCCTTGTTGAGTCCTGGCTTCGGCACGAATTAGATATTGCTCAGCAAGACGCAAAATCATGGCATGCTCGGTTATTGTTTCCGCTGCATATACCTTGTATTTGTAAGGAAAGTAATAAGTTTGATTGCCTTCTTCAAAAGATCCAATCCAGGCATCATGCCTAAAGTCACCGATCTCAAATGAATCCACAATTTGATCGTTGAGTACCACATCACTTGGTGAGGCGAGCAATATGAATAACCTCGCTTGTCCGGTGCTCAATTCAGGAGTAACAGGCTGCAATTGCCAGATGGCTTCAGGGCTATTGGCGAGAAACACTTCCTCTAAATTATCAGACAACGAATAGGTGCTTGCCTCATCAATTACTTTCGTTGCATACATCTCGGCTTTTGCCCAATCGTCCAGGTATAGGTAAATCCGTGCAAGCATGGCGCTTGCGGCAGCTTTATTGGGTTGAATCCGTTGCCCATTAGAAAAGGAATAGTCTTCGGCAAGAAGACTTTCGGACTCCTGCAAATCCTCCAAAATTCGTTCGTATACTTCGACTTTCGGTATGCGAACTGCCTTCGAATTAATCCTATAGTCAGTCGAAGTTATGTATGGAATATCCCCAAACAGATTAGCCAGGTAGAAATGACAAAACGCCCGGATGAATTTTGATTCACCTTCTATTTGTTGCTTTGTCTCCGGGCTTAATGTTATTGAATTAGCTATTCCTTCCAAAATAGCATTTGCATTATTGATGTAGGAATAGGCTTCACGCCAGAACACACCTAACACAACCTGATTGGTTGAAGACAGCGAGTTCAACTGAAACTCCAGTTGTTCGTTGCTTCCAGATAAATCAATTAATTCATCAGACGATAAACCACAGTATTTCTCAATGTATCCATTGGTAAAGCTTTGGTTGGTCATCATCAGGCTGTAAATTCCTCTTACCGTAGCCATTGCTGATGCGTCATTTGAGAAAACCGTTTCTGAAATGATCTCCGTCTTAGGGGGATCGATTTCGATGAATTCTTCGCATGAACTACCAAGGATAAGCGTCATCAGTATAAATCCACATGTAGTTATTCTTGTTACCTTATTTTTTATTATTGATATCATACCGAAGCGATTTAAAAGTTTAATTGAAAACCAGCAGCTATTATGCGGAGGGGTGGAAGGAACGAGATGTTTTGACTTTCAGGGTCCATCCCCAAAAAGTTTGTTACCGTAAAAAGATTCTGTCCTTGAATGATCAATTTACTTCCGCTGATCCCGATTTTTTTCATCCACTGTTCCGGCAATTGCCAAGACAATGAAACATTCTTTAGTCTGATAAAGGATGCGTCCGAGATAGTATTGTCTGAGAATCGGTTATAGATGTATGGAATTGATGAGAGTGAAGAATAGCGTTGAACCGAAGTTACATCTCCAGACTCTTGCCAATGATCGAGCACTACCATTGGTTGGTTGGAAAGCATCCCGGGACTCGCCAACGATTTCATGTAGTTACTGCCGGTCTGACTTACGAATTGAAAGAAAATGTCTATCTGAACTCTGCCAATGCGAAAACTATTATTAATTCCTCCATAAAACTTTTGAGCAATCTCCTTCAAAAACACACCATCTTCATCAGCTGAAATGGCACCATCTTCATTTACATCTTTGAAGGTATATACACCCGTTAGGGGATCAACACCCTCTGATTGCAGTGTTTTTTTCAAGAAAAGTGAACTACCCACCTGGTATATGTTATTGTAGGCAGGAAACGCCTCAAGGTTGGGAAATTCTACCAGCTTGTTCTTCGGAATTGTGATGTTGAAAGATGTCATCCATTCAAACCGGTTTCGCTTTACATTGACCGTATTGACTTGCAGTTCCCATCCTTTATTTTCTACGGTTGCCGGCAAATTGAATTGCACACTGGATTGCCCCGTAATGACGGGCAGCGGCAAGCCTACCAACTGGTTTGATGACCGATTCTTATACCAACTTGCTGAAAAAGTGATGGCATCTTTAAGTACACCCATTTCGATACCGAGTTCTAGTTTTTTGTTAGTCTCCCACGAATAGTCCGGATTAGCCAGCCTGGACACGACCAATCCACTGGTACCATTATAGGGATATGTGGTGGATGAATAGGAGTTGAGGTATTGATAATTGCCGATGGCATCACTCCCCGTGCTTCCGTAACTTGTTCGTAATTTTCCAAAACTTAGAAAGGGAACACTGCTCTTGATAAAATTTTCATTTGAGAAAATCCATGCAAGTCCTATTGCCCCAAAGTTGCCAAACTGTTTACCCGGACCAAAACGACTGGACCCATCTCTCCGTCCGGTCAAATTCATGATATACCTTTCCTTCCAGGTATAATTGACTCTGCCAAAGGCAGCCGAATAGCGATATTGGCTATAGGTTGACCCAACTACTGCTACATCTGTGGCAGCTAAAATATTTTCCAATAATGCGTCACTCGTATACCCGGTTGCCTGAATCGTTTTATCCTCTTGAATAGATTCCTGAAACGTAGTTCCCACCAAAGCAGAGAGTATACCTGAACCAATTTCTTTGGAAAAGTCGAGTTGAGGTTCAGCGATCCATGTCTCAATCAAGGCGTTGCCGAAATTCGATGATCCGGTTTGACTGGATAAAAATTGAGGAGGGATGGCGCTTAATGGGTTGGTAGAGATTTCATTTACTGACATACGCGTATAGCCAACGTTTGCTTTTGCGTGAAGTCCTGGAATGATTTGGTAATTCAAAAGAGTACTCGTTACCAGGTTATCCGTGTTGCTGGTATATTTCCGTTCGAGGCGGGCAAGCGGATTCTGTATTGTTGTGTTTTTCCAATCCCAGTTAATATTCCCCGTTGAGTCGTAAAGTGCCGGTGCATTGGGAGGTAAGGTAATTGATATTCCCGTTAAGTCCTGGCTGTAAAGATTGTTGGCACCACCGGTGTAGTTGGTTGTTGCATTGAATTTGAATTTCCCATTAGTAGAAGTGTGGTTAATATTCAACGAACCGGAAAATCGCTGGAAGTGAAAATCACCCGGGAATACGGTGGTTTCCTTATAGTACCCCGCGCTAAATGAGAATTGTGTATTTGAGTTTCCTCCAGAAACAGATAACGATGTGTTTATTGTGTTGGCTGTTCCACCAATTAGTTCCTCTTGCCAATCTGTATACCTGGTTGTATCCCATACCAAAATATCAGGTGCACGCAATGCAGTCATCAAGCGGTTGTCATTCCTAAAGGCTTCCTTTCGCATTTGAACATATTGGGGAGTGTTGAGTAAATCCATTTTTGCCCCGGCCCTACCAATACCTGACAGAAAATTAAAGTCAACTTTTGTCTTACCGGATTTACCTTTTTTTGTAGAGATCAATACCACTCCATTAGCACCTCTTGAGCCGTAAATAGCTGTTGCATCGGCATCCTTTAGCACTTCAATACTTTCAATATCATTCGGATTTATAGCAGACAAGGGGTTGCCCATTCCAACAATGGTTCTTCCCACGGAGGTGAGAGAAGTTGAGGTGAATGGTACCCCATCAATGATATAAAGAGGATCGTTGCCTTCGTCACGCAGGCTGTTACGCCCCCTGATCTGAATAGTGAATCCACCTCCGGGCACACCTGTGTTCTGCTGAACATAAACGCCCGGCATCCTTCCCTGCAACGCCTGAAGTGGATTATTCACTGGCTGCTTTTGTATTTCTTCAGAAGTAACCCGGCTGATATTGCCCGTTTGCTCTTGATCTTTTACCTCCCAATAACCGGCATTAATCACTACTTCCTTCAGGCTCGTCACATCCTCGCTCATGGTCACATCAATGACGGTGCGACCGCCTACAGCAATCTCCAGCGGGGAATAGCCGATAAAAGAGAATACCAGTATGTCTTTATCATCGACCTGGATCGTGTACTTACCGTTGACATCGGTAGTGGTTCCATTGGTCGTTCCTTTGATCAGGACGTTCACACCGGCCATTGGTGTTTGTGTTGAGCCCTCGGTGATGGTTCCGGTAACCTGAATCAAGGTATGGAGTGCTGCTCCATTGGACCCTCCGTGAATAGATGATTGGCCATCCGTACTTTCAATAGTTATCTTTTTGAGTGTGATGGCTGCTTCTTTTTCATGCACCTTGTATCGGATTTTGCGAGGATTAAATAACTCATCTAACACCGTGCGAAGTGTTTTCTTCTCGATAGAAAGTGATACTTTCGGTTCTTCCTGAAACTGGTTGATGCTGTATCCAAATTTAACCTGTGCAACAACTTCAATTTCGTGCAAGGCTTTTTCAAAAGGTAAATCGGTTATGGTGATGGATATTTCTCTATCCAACACTTGTGCGTAGTTCGGATGGGCTGATGTTACCCCGCATAAGGTAATGGCTATTACTACCTGTGCCGCACATATTCTCATAACCTTCCAAAGTTTTGCGGTAAAACTTTTTTTCATAACTTTCATTGGTTTTGTTCTGTTTCTGTATTTGAAATAAGACAAAGCTCCCTCGCTTCCATCTACGGATGGAAAAGTCAATCCCGAAAAAGGTTGTCTTTGCAAGAGGGCAAATCCTGACTAAGGTGAGTCAGACCATAGCCAGGGTAAACAGGAGTGATCGCATCACTCCTGTTTTGTTTATGTGGAATCGAAAAGAATGGGGTAGCTCTGTTTCATGGTTGTCAGGTCTAGGGTCTTACTTACATCCTGTACCGGTAATTGTTACTGTCTTATCCTGGATGCGGTAGGTCACGTCCAGTACTTCCGAAATCAACTGCAAGGACTTCTCCAATGATTGATCCGTAAAGTCCATGGTGATCTTGCAATTCCGGATACGCTTGTCGGAAAGTTTGACAGACACGTTAAATTTGCTTTCCAACTTGTCCACAACTTCATCCATGCCCGCGTTGGTGAATTGCATGTTGTAATCTGTGTTCACCGTAATGGACGTGATTTCTTGGTGACTTGCCGTGAGTTTCTCAAACTCTCCGTTGCTTTTGTAAACAATCTTTTCCTGCGGTTGCACATCAATGCCTTCGGTATTGGCGGACGATGATAGATTTACTTTACCTGTAAGCACGGTCAGTTCGACTTGTTCGGTGCCAGTCTTAATACTGAAACTTGTGCCGAGTACTTTCACTTTTACATCACCGCATTGCACAATGAACGGATGGCTTGCATCTTTCGCTACTTCAAACAATGCTTCGCCCTGGAATGTGGTATAGCGGGCGCCTTCGTCCGGTTTTTCGTAATAAATCACTTTGCTTTCGCCCCTTAGCCACACCAGCGATCCATCGTTCAGGATGATCTTTTCAACACCATTCTTAGAAACCACTTCAAGCAGATGTTCTCTTGAAGCTGTAAAGTACCACACCGCATACGACAGAAGGGATACCATTACCAGTGATGCCGCGATACGGATCATCCATTGATCGGGGCGTATCTTTCTTTTAGGCTTCATTGCCACTACATCTTCAACGGTGGTAATGCTGCTGGTCAGCTTCTGGAATATCCGTGCTTCATCCACGTCACTCAATTCCAGGTCGGTGTTGTCTTCGGTTTTCATCACATCGAGCCAGGCCTCTATTTTTTTTCGTTCCTGTTCGGAGACTTTACCCGTAACATAACGCTCCATTAATTGGTCAAATTCTGTTTTTTGCATGGCAACCGTGGTTTTATAACGTATCTACTAATTTAAGCAAGGAGTTTGTCTCTTTACACTAAAAAGTGACGGTATCTGCACCTTTACATATTGCCGAGAGGCATTAAATAAGGCCTGATTAAAGCAAGTTACAGGGGGGTGATTTATTCTGCCACTCTGTAAATCTTGGGGTATGATTCACGCAGATGGTTGTAGGCTTTGAAAATGTAAAGCCCGCCTGTTCGTTCGTTGATCTTCATGCGGCTGGCAAATTTCACCGTTGGAAAGGTTCTCTGCGCAACTGGATGGTTTTCTGGCACCGTTCCGGAAGGACAAGGATGCTTACACAACTCACAGCAGTGCGGTGGGGCATTTTTCCTTTACAACTTTGTCCACTTACACTACACAGAGCACACTCTTTGATTGGCTTTATATGTGTGGGGAGTGAGCGTTGTACTTCTCTTTGTTGAAGTCTTCACGGGGAATTACAGAAAGGTTAGGCGGTATTAAGGCTCGCCCTGATTGAAATTTCTAGAGAAATGTATAGAGACAGCCAAGAATTTGGTGCTATTTTCAATATAACTCTTGAAGGCTTGTTATAAAAAAATATTTGAATCCGTAATATCTGTAAATAAGTCGAGGTATCGAATATGAATTTTGGTTTCTATACATTGAAACAACTTTCACTTAAAACGATTCCGAAAATGTTATGTAAATATTTGAACTGCTTTGCCCAGCGCCAAAGTCGAGCCGCAAATTCAAACGCTCTTTAGGAAGCAGGCTATATCTAAACCCTATGACTGCGTTGGGGTTTTCCGATGATCCAATCATCTTGCACCTGGCCCATTCCGGGAAATACCGTGAAGCTAAACGAAGTGTTGAACGTGTGTAAGCATCCCCATTTTAGTACAATCCAAAAGTAGAAATTCATTTTCATAATTACTGTACTTCTGATGTTGAGATGCGGTCTACTTGATTGCCTTTATGTGTTAGGGAGTTGACCAAATTTCAACATCGCTGGACTCTTATCGTTAAGGTTTTCATGTGGCCGGTAGTTATTATAATTGTACAACTATCTTTCTGTTTCATCCCTTACTTCATCAATGGTTTCAAACAAGTAATCATCCAGAACATGCTCCCGATAAGTTCTATTAAACCTTTCCATGTAAGCATTTTTAGTTGGTTTGCCTGACTGAATATAAATAAATTCAATACCCTGCATCTGGCTCCATTCCATGATTGGCAATGCAATAAATTCAGGGTCATTATCCATCCTGATTCGTACAGATTTTTGCTGCAGTGAAGCAAATGATTCAGAATCCAGATGACCCGGCTGCTTTTTATTGAATAGTTATTTTCAATTTGTAATGCTTCCCTGTTATAATCATCCAGAATATTGAAACACCGAAACTTCCGGCAATTCTCACGGATTGTAGTTTGCTCCATAGCCCGTACAAAAGCTAATGAGGTTCTCGAAGGTCGCTACATTTTTAGCGTGATCTGTTTCTGTGGTACTTGCCATTGTGTTTTGAATTTAAAGATTTGAACATTCTCCACTAACGAACGTCTTTGAATTGAATTATTCCAACTTCAACAGACTATGACTTTAACAGATGGTTGGGTCATACTTTATGAACAAATACCACGAAAGGGGTATTGAAAATGCCGTTATGGTGGGATTGATAGAAAAAGTCATGAAGGCGACTTTTGAATCATGAAAACAAACAAACTATGAAAAAAATAATTGTATCCTTGGTCTCGGTTCTATTTTTAAATCTTCTCCTAGTTCAAGGGCAAAGTAAAGAAATTAATTCTTTACAACGAACTTTTGTTTTTGATTTCAATACGAAGCTTTGGACATACAGCGAGGAATCAAAGTACAGAAAAGGAAAGATGTATTTCCTGATCCCTTATAAATCTCAACCTGCGATACTTGTTCGTAATCTTCCCTCTGCTGACTTTAAAGTGAAGATTGACGAGGTTTTTTTTTATGTTACACCAAAGACTGATGAATCAATTAAAACTTTAGATAGAGAAGATACAAGGATACATTATGCGCAAACAATGAAGGTTGTCGATTCTGATGAGGTAGAGTATACTGTTACAATCACAGATAAAGATCAAATTGTACACATCACAACTGCGCATGCTAAAGTCTATGGCGGATTAAAGATTGACTTAAGTACAGGCGTCCTTTTTCATAATTTATTTGATGAATCTTATAATTATGTTGCTGCGGGAAATAGTCAATCCAGCATTGCAAAAGACAAGAAAACCGGGAGCGTAAAACCTTTATTCCCTGTTGTGCTTACACATGTTTACTGGAGAGCGAAAGGAATGATCAGCCCTGGCTTTAGCTTGGGATTTGATATTGATGATTCTGGCAAAGCAGGCTACTATCTTGGGCCGGCTATGCTTCTTGGTGATCGACAACGTGCAATAATCAGCCTTGGCCTTGCCCTTCGACCAACTAATGCTCTGAAAGGAAAATATGTGGAAGGCCAACTTTTAGATGACAGTAGCAAGCCAGAAGTATCAGATTTAGTTGAATCCGTTAACAAAGCAGGTTTCTTTCTTGGCATAACCTATAATCTGACAACTAAGATTGAAAAAAGAAATGATTAGCAGGCGCTAAAAAGGGTATGCCGAAAACCTTTTATAATAGAGTAGGCAAAACAAATTAAATAAAAATTTATGAAAACTGATGAAATGAGTTTTGAGGAAATCAATCAACACATCGCAAATGCAGACTTAGCAAAATTTCAGCCGGGAGGAGAATCCCACTTCACAACCAATGCTATTTCAGCAAGCCCTGGTCAAGTACTTCAGAAGGTCTGTGGAATTTACAAAGTGGTAAGGCCAATCTTAGTTGCCATTTCTAATTTTCCCTTGATTCCTGGAAATTGGAGAACTGCCATCAAAACATTTATTGCCCTGATGGATACACTTTGTCCTTAGTACATTTACTAAAAAGGGGAAGCCGAAAACCTTTTATAGAGTAGGCAATTAAATAACATTTGATTTTTATGGGAAAAGGAGGAAAACCGATTTTAGTTAAAGATGCCAGAGATTATGTGAAGGCATACGTAAGTGAGCGCACTAATCCGCCATACAACATCCCTGAAAAGGATCTCATTGTAGGACATCTATTTGATTTCGATTTACTAGAAAGCTTCGTCCAAGCTGTAGCCGATCTTCGAAATCAGGGTGAAAAGATTGATGCCATACGTATTTACCACGCCAAAAGTAATCGTGGAGGGGCGATGACAAAAGATGAATCAGATCTTGTTATAGTACCAGTGATGGACGATAACTCTGATTATCATATGGTGTATATGCGACCAAAATCCTTGACTGCTTTCTACCCCCTAATTATTGCGGAATCTACTCCGTGTCCGAATATTTGTAACGGTAAAAGCATAAATTGCCCATGAAAGTACCTTATGTCTTTAAGCGAGTTAAATACTCATTTGTCTCATATAGCTGATTTTTCGGACGGTATTCCATTGATTGTTTTTTTGTTGCTTCCAATGTCTAAACGTGAGGAACTTGGTGTAATTGGACTTTACTTTTTCTGTAACTTTTTGCTAAAAGTCGCAACATTTTTTCTTGCAACAGATCAGCGGAATACCATTCCTTTCTATCACCTACTTGCCATCATTGAGTTCGCGCTTCTGTTCATGTATTTCACTCAACTAAAGAAAATATCTATAAATATTAAATGGTCTCTTCTCGTATTCGTCATAATACTTAATCTGACAAATACTTTTTTTCTTCAGACAATTAATGAGTTCAATTCATTCTCATGGACAATTAATACACTTCTCTTAATTGTTATTGGAATCTACTGTCTATATCATGCTTTTAAAGTAGAGGAAGTGCGTTTTTTTGAATTTGTTATCCTATCTGGCTTCTTAATCTATCTGTCAGGTTCACTGTTTACTTACATATTAGGATCACGCATTTTAGCGCGAGAGTTGGGTGATTTTTTTTCCAATGGATGGATAGTGTACTCTTTTTCAAGCATTTCTAAGGATATAATTATTTCTATTGGTTTATGGATGGCTCGAACGAACTAGACAACGCATTCATACTCATCTCTGGAAGTTTGGCTATGGTATTGATGGCCTTCATGCTAATATTGATGGCTTACCTTTTTCAACGTAGACTCATCCGGAAGCAAAAGGCTTATCGTGATATTGAGAAGGTATTGCAAAGCCAAGAACTTAAGTCAGCATACTCATTAATTGAGGGGCAGGAGCAAGAGCGAAAACGGATTGCTACAGATATTCATGATAATGTCGGGAATCTCATGGCAACCTTAAAAATATATAGTGACCTAGTCCTTAGAAAAGATCAAGACCAGGAAATGAGACGGCTAAATCAAAAGATCAATGACATCATAGAAACTGTAACATCTGAAGTCAGGAAAATATCTCACAGTCTTGATTCTGGCATTGTACAGAACTTTGGACTGAAAGCAGCTATTGATCAGCTTAGTGAGGCCGTGCAAAATTCGGGTAAAATTGAGTTTGCTACCCAATACGATTTAACTAAGCATTTGACTAGTGAAACTTCATTGCACATTTACCGAATTATTCAGGAGCTAATCACAAATACTCTCAAGCATGCGAAGGCTACAAAAGCGAGGTTAGAAATTACACAAGTGAATGGGGAAATAAGCATTATTTTTGAAGATAACGGAATAGGATTCGATACGGCTTCCAATTCAATGTCGGGCCTGGGCATGCAAAATATTCGTTCACGAATAAATCACCTTCAAGGCGAATTAACTATTCACTCTGCTGGAACAGGAACGACATTTATTATTGAAATACCAAATCATCCCGCTAATGAGTAAGAATATTTCCATCTACATTGCAGATGATCATCCGATAGTAGTGGATGGTTTAAAAGAGATTTTAAAAGCAAAACCTACTTTAACTGTGCAAGGTGTCGCTCATGATGGGGAGCAATTAATAGAATTAATCAAAAAAGCCAAAGTGGATATGGTGATTCTAGACATCAACATGCCCAAGGTGAACGGTATTCAATGCGCCAAATGGATTAAAGAAAATCATAAAGATATTAAAGTCATCATTTTAACTATGTATCCTGAAAAAACTTATATCGATCAACTTTTAAAAGTAGGTGCTGATGGCTGTTTACTAAAAAGTAGAGGTAGCAGTGATCTTCTGGAAGCTATTGATCGAGTTACTTTAGGGAAATCTTATTTTGATTGGATTACTGATTTTAAAACCGACAAGGATTCCGATGAAGTGAAACTAAGTGAACGGGAAATTGAAATTGTAAAGTTAATTATCAATAGTAAGACCAGTGGTGAAATTGCTGAACTCCTATTCATATCAGAGGAAACGGTTAAGACACACAGAAAAAACATCTTTAAGAAGCTTAAAATTCATCACGTTACCGAACTAATGACTTTTGCAATGAATAGTGGGATTGTATAATCTTTTTGGCTTTTATACTCTTTGATATTAGGCACGAAGTTTTGCAGTA